>NZ_JBALVR010000010.1:0-148139 GCF_036960315.1 Psychroserpens sp.
ACAAAGAACGGCTGCCAGAACTGTTGAAAAGGAAAGTGTTAAGGATGTTATTATAAAAACAGTTGAGCCTCTTTCAGAAGTCCCTATACAGGCACCATCTATTATTCGGGAAGAGTTGGAAGAAGATTATACACCAACCTATTCTAACGCCATTAAATTGTCTGATAAAGATGTAAGTATCATTAAAAAGATATTAAGAACTGCTAAAACCTCCAACGATTACAACACTTTGATAAAACTTCGTGATAAAATGATTGAGGTATTAGAGGTAAATGAAGTCAAAGAAAAATCAAATTTAGAATTTATAAGTACCATATTAAAGGATTACAATTATTACCAACAAAAAAAACAATTAATTGTAACTCCACCAATTGTACTAGATACTAAAGAAGAAAAACTAGTTGAAACGGTTAAAGCTGCTGCTTCTACAAAAACTGTTATGACAGCAGCACCCACAAAAAAGGTGGTGCATCAACCAACGCCTTCAATTTGGGAACGATTTAAACAACGAAACCCTGATCTCGAAAAATTTATTGGGGAAAACCTAATCAACAAAATTGGTATTCTCATTTTGGTTTTGGGGATTAGTTATTTTGTAAAATTTGCAATAGATAAAAACTGGATCAATGAACCTGCTCGTGTAGGTATTGGTATTTTAGCAGGTAGCTTAGTACTATTTATAGCTCATAAATTGCGCCAAAAATATGCACCATTCAGTTCCGTTCTTGTTGCTGGAGCTATTGCTATTTATTATTTCACTATTGCCATCGCTTTTCACGAGTACAAACTATTTGGACAGGAAGTAGCATTTGCCATCATGGTGGTGATAACTGCTTTCAGCTGTTTGATTTCCATATCCTATAATCGTATGGAACTCGCCATACTATCGCTCATTGGTGGATTTTTAGTGCCATTTATGGTAAGTACTGGCAGTGGAAACTATGTTGTACTGTTTACTTATATCGCGATTTTAGATATCGGTATATTGGTGCTGGCCTATTTTAAAAAATGGCAATTGCTACATATTCTCGCTTTTGTATTTACCATCTTATTGTTTGGGACTTGGGTGATTAGTGATATGAATAGTGGTACGCCTCATTACTTGGGAGCCTTAATCTTTGCGTTTGTATTTTACTTAATTTTTATAATTACTAATATCATAAACAATCTACGTTCCAAAGGCAACTTCTCGAAAATACAGCTCGCAATGCTTACGATCAACAACTTTGTGTTTTATGGAATTGGCATGCTAGTTTTATCTGATTTTAAACCTGAATTCATCGGACTTTTTACAACCTTTTTAGCAATACTAAATATGGGGTATTCTCTGCTATTATACAAGAAATTTGGTTTGGATAAAAGAGGTATTTATGTATTAATTGGTTTAAGCTTAACTTTTATTACATTGGCTATTCCTGTTCAGTTTTCAGGAAATAACATTACTATTTTCTGGGCAATAGAAGCGGTCATGTTGATGTGGTTAGCACAAAAATCACAAATAAAAAGTTATCGCTTTGCAGCCGTTGTTGTGCAATTTTTGATGCTTGGAAGTTTACTGCTTGATTGGCTTGTCTATTTTACGAACACAGACTTATCAATAGTAATCAATCCTATTTTTATTGCAGGAATTTTAGTAGTCGCCTCACTTGTTGGCGTTAACTATCTATTGCGCCGCGATTCTGAAAAATTGTCTAAATTCGGTTTACAGTTCAATCCAATACACTATAGAAACCTAACACGTGTCCTTGCCATAATTACAGGTTATTTTGTGGGACTTTTTGAAGTGCTGTATCAATCACACCACTATTTTGAATTTAATGGGTTCTTGGCCATCTCAGTGCAATATCATTTACTCTTTACAGCGGTCTTATGTTTCATATTATATAGAAACAAAACTGCAGGTAATGATAAAATAATGACTGTCCTGGCTATTATAAACATTGTGGTATTTGCATTTATTTTTACCAGAATTCCTTTTTCAGAATTTCAAGAAAATATAGTAAATGCTACGAATAACCAAATCGCTTATTATCTGCATATGCTGTCCTTAGTCATTATTTTATATTTCTGGTATTTGGTGTATAATAGCAATAAAAGACAAAAGGTGTTTTCAGTCTTTAACGATAAACTAGCGCTATGGAGTGCTGTTTTTGTATTGGTCGTCTTAGCGAGTACCGAAGTGATATTACAAGGGCTTCATATGATGAATTTTTCGTTAGATCAATTGCAGTTAAGCAACAAATATGAGATGATCTCCTCAGCGAGATATAAAATAATAAAAACCGGACTTCCAGTTTTATGGGGAATCTTAGCCTTTGTATTGTTACTTTGGGGTATAAAAAAACAAATAAAACAATTGCGAATCATTGCACTGTCCTTGTTGGGGCTTACGATTCTTAAACTATTTGTGTACGACATTAGTAATGTTTCCGAAACAGGAAAAATTATTGCGTTTATTCTTTTAGGTATCCTCATTTTAATTATTTCGTTTATATACCAAAAAATAAAAGTATTAGTAATTGACGAAGACAAAAAGACCAAGAATGAAAAAATCGATTAAGTTATTCATAATGCTTTGTGCAGCTATGGCTTTTGGCCAAGATCATGCCGTCGAAGGCGAGATACATTCTGTGGAAGAAGATGGTTTGTATCGTATTCCTATTTCGCATAGCCTACGTTCTTACGCAACAACAGATTTACGTGACTTAAGAATTTGGGATACTAAAGGGAATCAAGTACCTTATTTCCTTCAGCCTGCCACTGTATATAAAAGAACTAAAGTTTCTGATTTTACGGAATTCCCCGTTATTTCAAATACAAGAATAGCAGATACAAGTGCCACCTATATATTTAAAAACCCTAATGAGACCATTGAACAAGCAGTGCTATTAATTGCTAATTATCAAGGGAGCAAAAGCTATCGATTGGAAGGGAGTAATGATCAAAAGCAATGGTTTGGTATTGTCAATAGGGGACAACTACATCAATTAAGTCATCCTAAACAAACCAGTGTTTATAAGGTGATTAATTTTCCATTATGTGCTTACCAATACCTTAAAGTTGTTTTTGATGACCGCAATTCATTGCCTCTAAACCTCTTAAAAGTAGGTGAAGCTACTGCAGAAACCGTCACCATAGTACCTATACCTATGGAAAAAATTCCAGTAAGCGCTATCGAATTTCTTGAAAAGGATCAGATCACACAAATCCATGTTAGTTTTGAAAGACAGGAAGTCAGCAATCAGATTCGAATAGATATTACTGGTCCTGATCTTTATAGTCGGAAGGCCACATTGTATGCCATACGAGAACGAGAAGTGAAACGCACGATGGAATCTTATCGACAGGTGTTAACGACGTTTTCTATACGTTCAGATAAAGATCTGGTTTTTGATATACCGACCTGTATAGAAAAAGAGGTGTATTTAGAAATTGACAATAAGGACAATCCCAAATTGCAAATTAAGGGGATTCATTTTTTGCAGGAGCCTGTTTATTTGGTAGCATCTTTAAAAGGACAAGAATCCTATAAAGTTACAGCAGGTAATGAAGAATTAAGCTTTCCTGACTATGATATTTCCGAGGTCACAAAACCTTTAAAAACGGCCTTACCTATTGCTAAAATAAGTTCTGTAACTTATGTGAAAGATGTAAAAACAGCAAAAAACGCAACGTCTTTTTGGCAACAACCTTGGTTTATGTGGTGCTGCATTGGTTTTGCGGCGCTTATAATTTCGTATTTTACCTATAACTTAATAAAGGACCTTAATAGTAATAAAGAGGACTAATTATGTGACGATGGAGTCACTGAACCAGAGGTAGTGTAAGAAGGAAGTGTTGTGTGTAAAACAACAATTAACTGTTATATAGCTTATTAACGCTATTTTTGTAGGTTTGACCAATAGGGATTTTATGCTCGTTGATTAAAACACGATTGCCTTCTATGAATTTTATTTTGTCTATAGCGACAATGAATGATTTGTGAATTCTTATAAAATTAGAAGGACTTAACATGTCTTCATAATGAGATATTTTTTCATGACTGACAAGCATTTCGTCATTCAAAAAAAGTTTAGTGTAGTTTCCGTAAGCTTCAATATATAACAAGTCATTTAAATCAATTTGGTGGTGTTTTTTATCACCTTTAACAAAGAATCGAGTAGGTGGCTCGTTAGCATTAGAAACTTCTTTAATAATGGTTTTTGGTGCTTGTGTATCGGATACTTTATTTACAGCTTTTACCAAGCGGTCAAAACTAAAAGGTTTTAAAATATAATCTATAACATTCAATTCAAACCCTTCTAGAGCATGTTCTTTATAAGCTGTTGTAATAATAGTTTTAGGTGGTTTAGTTAAGGTTTTTAAAAAGTCTAATCCTCTTAATTTGGGCATGTTTATGTCTAGGAACATAAAATCTATAGTATTTTCATTTAAATACTGCATGGCTTCCATGGCATTGTAACAATTTTTTTCCAATTGTACATGTGGTAACATACTACAAAATTCTTCTATAATGTCATGTGCTAATGGTTCGTCATCAATAATTATGTACTTAAGCATGTTTTGAAATTTTTAAAGTTGTTTTATAGATGTTACTCATTTTGTCAACAATTAACTCATGTTTTTGATTGTACAATAAAGATAGTCTTCTTTTAAGATTTTGCAATCCAATTCCTTTTGATTCATTTACCTCATTAGGATCAAAGTTATTCTCAATATCAAAATGGATATAATCTGCATCCTCATATAAATTGATATGAATAAAAGCGTTTTCGGTAAGCGTTTCTATACCATGTTTAAAAGCATTCTCTAATAGAATGATAAATAATAAAGGCGCTATAGTTGTATTAGCATCAATCGTATGATTGAAAGTAATCTCTACAGATTTTTTGTACCGAATTTTGTGTAATTCTATATAGTTGTTTAAATAGTCAATTTCATCGATAAGCTTAACCGTTTCTTTTTCTCCTTCGTAAATGGTATAACGCATCATGTCTGATAATTTTAAAATCACATCTGGCGCTTGTTCAGAGTTTTTAATTGTTAAGGCATATAAGTTATTTAACGTATTAAAGAAAAAATGAGGATTTATTTGTGCTCTCAGTAAAGATAATTCAGTTTTAGCTTTTTCAGCTTTTAAATTTTGAACCCATTTCCATTGCTCAAAAATCCAAACAAGAAACAAGATTGGAATGGGTATTAAGAATATGAAAAAAGGTAAATCTTCTTTAATCTTTAGATAGGCTTCCAAATCACCTGAAAAGAGTCTTAAATAGATGAAGTAAAGAAATAATGGCACATAAATGAATGTAATTAATTTCCAGTATTTTTTGATAAATGTGGGAACTAATACATAAGCAAAACCAACCCAAAACCCCATTAAAAGAATGAATGTAATAGGGTTGTCGGGCATTTTCATGTAACCATCGATAATAAAAGCAATAAAAAAGAGAACAAATAAACTAAGTACTTTAATTACTGTTTTCTTGTTCTTTTTAAAATGATGAACTGGCAATGCAATTACAATTCCCCAAAAGATGGCGTAAATAATGATCTCTAATGACCTTTCTTTTGGCAGAATAATAAAACCAAAATAATCTAGCAAATAGAATATTGGTATAATAATAATGAACCCAATTATAAAGGCTTTGTATTTCTTTAATAACTTAATCATAGCTCAAAAGTAAGTATGTTAAACTGTCTTAACAAGAAAATTGATACACGCTAACATAATTAGTACCAACACAACCATTTTCTGGACCAACGCGATTGATACTGTTTTTTACTAAGTATGACTTTATAAAAATACCTTATATCATATTAATTTGAAAGCACTATTCAATCACTTTATGTTTGTCTCAAATTAATACTAAAATCAAAATCATGAGAACTTTAAGCAATAATCAAATCACGAGTAAATTAAACAATACCAATAGTTTTAAATGGAATGCTAAAAGACGTTTTAGATAAAAAATCGCCCCTAGAAAGACATCAATCAAAAACAAACAAGTATGAATACTTTGAAAATCAACAATCTAAGTAAAGCTCATCCTAACGGCGTAAAGGTATTAGGGGGAATTAATATAAATATGGTCATGAGAAAAATTAGTATGATCACGCTACTAATGTTATGCTTAGTTAACGTAACAGCACAAAACAAGAATACTTCAATTCTAGAAAAAATAGAAGCGATAGATAAAGAGCTTAATACTGTTATAGAAAAAAGTAAAGCAGCTGGATTTGCTATTGCCATTGTAAAAGGTAACGACATTATATATGCTAAGGGATTCGGTTATAGGGACCTTGAAAATAAGTTGCCAGTTACTCCAAATACGTTATTTGCTATTGGTTCTACTACCAAAGCGTTTACAGCTTCGCTAATTGGAATTTTGGAAGACGAAGGAAAAATAGATTTAGACGAATCTCCAAGATTATACATTCCTGAATTACAATTTTTTAATTCGGAAATGGATGAACAAATAACTATTAAAGATTTAATGACACACCGTACAGGATTGCCACGTCATGATGGTTCATGGAGAAGCTTTGGACACGATTCAAAGGAAGAATTATTGACTCGAATAGCATTTCAAGAACCTATAGCACCTGTAAGAAACAAATGGGTCTACAATAACTTTATGTATTTTGTTCAAGGCGTTATTGTTGAACGTTTAACCGAACAATGTTGGAGGCAAAATATTGAACAGAAGTTCTTTAAGCCACTAGAAATGACAAATTCAAATACAAATCTCGATGCATTAAAGAAGAATCCACAATCGGCGATTGGCTATTATTTTGATGATGGTATAAATGCAAAGGTCGATTACTATGACATCGCTGCTATGGAGGCGGCAGGAAGTATAAACAGTTCAATTACTGATATATCTAAATGGATGATGGCTTGGTTGAATAACGGACAATACAATGGAAATCAAGTATTACCAAACGCATATGTTAAAGCGGCTATGAGTTCACAAATGATTATTACGGGGAAATTTCCTAGAGATACCGATCCAAGTACGTTTATGAATAATTATGGCTACGGATGGTTTGTAAAGTCTTATAAAGGACATTATCGTGCAGCTCATGGTGGTGGTATTGATGGCTTTACGGCTGAGATTGCATTGTTTCCTACTGACGATTTGGGAATTGTGATATTAACAAATCAAAACCAATCGGGACTCCCTCAAACTGTCAGAAATATGGTTTCAGATATATTATTAGATGCTCCTGAAACAGAAGACTGGATGGCACGATTAGAAAAGCTTGTTGAGCAGCAAACAAAAGTACAAGAAGCCAAAACTATCGAATCTATTAAGCCCGTTCATGCTATAGACCAATATACAGGAAACTACACACATAAAGGTTATGGAACATTTAAAGTGATTGTGAAAAACGATTCTTTGTTTGCTGAATTCCCTTTAAAAACGCTGTGGCTAAATCCTGTTCATCCTAGCGTATTTGAATCTTATTATGTTGTTGAGAATAAAGTCGAAACAAAAGATAAAGACAATAGCATCAAATTTATTACGGATTTCGAAGGCACGATTACTGGCTTAGAAGTAGCCATAGAACGAAGATTGGATCCTATTCTTTTTACTAGAGTACCTTTAAAAACAAGCCCAATAGATCAAGCAAAGCTATAGCCAATAAAGGCTTAAAATTTTTGGGAAATTAAACGCATCAATTTTAAAGTGAATAACGAATGTCAATAATTACTATAATTTTGAAAACAGTGTAACCCATATTGATTTCTATTCGTCTAAACACAAAATCATAAATCAATCATGAAGAAAACAATCTTTTTATTTTCAGTAATTACAATAATACAATTAGGAACATTCAATTTAAGTGCTCAAGAAAAAAAACAGTCAACAGCTCTTTTTTCTAAAATAGACACTTACTTAACCGCTGGTTCTAAAAATGGCTTTTCTGGAGCCATCTCTGTTGTGAAAAATGGAGAAATCATTATTAATAAAGGTTATGGAGAGGCCAATAAGGATACTAGAACTCTTAATAACCCAAACACTATTTTTGATATTGGTTCTAACACCAAACAGTTTACAGCAACAGCTATTTTAAAACTAGTTGAATTAGGAAAACTAAAACTAAATGATCCATTAAGTACCTTTTTCAAAAACCTACCACTAGACAAACAAAGCATCACTATACATCAATTATTAACACATACTGCTGGTTTTTTAGATTCTATAGGACGTGACTTTACAGAAATCTCACAAAAGGATTTTTTTGAACAACTTTTCGCGAGTACATTACTATCTATGCCCGGAGAAAAATATTCGTATTCTAATACGGGATATAGCACATTAGGACGAATCATAGAATTAACCTCTGGTCAATCGTATGAAGCTTTCGTTAACGAACATCTTTTTACTCCAGCAGGGATGTTTCAAACAGGATATCTTTTGCCAAAATGGAATGCAAAACAGATGTCTCATGGTTACAACAGAAATATAATAGAAACCGAGTCAACAATTACACGTTATCAAGAAGATGGTGATATCAATTGGCACTTAAAAGGTAATGGTGGAATTAACTCGACTCAAAATGATATGTTGCTTTGGTACAAAGCTTTAAAAACAAATATAATATTGACACCAGAATCATTTAAAAAATTAAGCACGCCCTATCCCTATACTTCGTCTCCTAAAAGCACGTCTAGTTATGGCTATGGCTGGGGAGTTAAAATAATTGAAAACAATGTTAAAAGGATTTCACATAATGGTTCTAATGGGACATATATGCATACTTTAATTTGGTACCCAAAAGAAGATATCTATATTACATATGCTACAAATGCAAATAGCGCCAAGGTAGAAGGTATTGCTTATGTTGTTGCAAAAATAATTTTGGACGAAAGCTATGTTCCAGAACCAATTATAAACAATGTATACTCCTTTGCAATGGATTACATAAAACAACATTCAACAGATAAATCGAATGCACTCCTTACATTGCTTCAAGAAAATTATGCTGATGACATAACAGACTCTAGGCTTTTAAATTCAATGGGGAATCTCTTAATAGGAAGGTTAAATGAAAATTTGGATTGGGCTTTAGAATTATTTAAACTTAATGTTGAAATGTACCCTAAAGATGGTAATCTTTGGGACTCTTTAGGTGATGGATATAAGGTAAATAATCTAAAAGAGGACGCCATAAAGAGTTATCAAAAAGCAATTGAATTAGGCTATAAAGATTCACAGAAAAAACTAACAGAATTAATTAAGAACTAGAAAAACAACTAATGCCAATAATGCACATAGTTCATTGCGCAGTCGCTTAATAAATTCTCTGGTAATCCTTGCGAATCTCCCGCACGTTTGCCTCCTCCCAAAATAAGAACTTAAGGACGTAACATTTCCAAAAATGAAATGGTTACGTCCTTTTTTTTGTTTTCAAACATTGGATTATACTTCAAAATTCACTGATTTTACTTGTCTAGACTAGAAAGTTGATAGACTCTATCATAATTAGTCCCAACACTACCATTATCTGGACCAACGTGATTGATACTGTTTTTTACTAAGTATGACTTTAGAAAAACACCATATATCATATTAATTAGAAATCACTGTTCATCCACTTTATGTTTGTCTCAAATTAATATTAAAATCACAATCATGAGAACATTAAGCAACAATCAAATCACAAGTAAATTAAACAATACCAATAGTTTTAAATGGAACTCAAAAAGACGTTTTAGATAAAAAACTACTGCTAAGAAATTCATCAATCAAAAAACGGCATTGTCGAGACTGCTGATTCGTAAGCTACGCTGCCAGCATTTGCTGGGTAAATTTAATCTATTCAACGCTAGCCATAGCCGCCACTTTCGTTATATAAAAACGTTGGCAATAATGCTATTCGAAATAATAAGTAACATTAATAAACTATTTAATAATAAACAAGATGAAACAGATATTAGTAATTCTAATGATTGCAATTAACATTTTCTCTGTTAAAGCTCAGAAGTCAATTCCACAACAAGCAAGTATTGATGCTATATTTTCTAGATGGGATTCTCCAGATTCTCCAGGAGGAACCGTGGGAATAATAAAAGAAGGAAAATTGATTTTTGCTAAAGGGTATGGATCGGCAAACTTGGATTATAACATCCCTAATGAATCTCAAACCGTTTATAGAATTGGATCGACATCTAAACAATTTACTGCTGCTTGTGTTATCCTTTTATCTCAACAAGGAAAGTTATCGCTAGAAGATAAACTGATAAAGTTCTTTCCCGACTTCCCAGCTTATGCGAATGATATTACCATCCAACACTTATTAAACCATACTAGTGGAATTAGAGATTATCCTATACTAGCACGACTTTCTGGTTTAGGAAGTGAAGATTTTTATACTGACCAAATAGTGAAAAAATGGTTAACGAACCAAGAAGAATTAAATTTTAATCCTGGAGATGAATATTTGTATAGCAATTCGGGATATTGGCTTCTTAGTGAAATTGTTAAAAGTGTAAGTGGTGTTACAATGGCAGAATATGCTGAGGAAAATATTTTCATTCCACTAGAAATGAATGATACGCATTTCCACAACGATCATAAACAAATTGTGAAAAATCGGGCATCTGGATACAGACCAAACAGACAAGGTGGATATTCTATAAGTATGACCACATTAGATATGATTGGTGATGGTGGTATATTTACTACCGTAGAAGATCTTGCAAAATGGGATGCTTCGTTTTATGGTTCTGAAATTTTAAATAATAACTTTTGGGGAAAAATGACGCGAGTCGGAACTTTGAATAATGGAAAGAAAATAACTTACGCTTCTGGCTTGGATGTAACCACTTATAAGGGGCTTAAAATCATTAAACATAGCGGTTCTATGGTTGGATTTACAGCAGAGATGATTCGGTTCCCTGAAGTTCAATTTTCAGTCATCATTTTAGCGAATAGAGCAGGCGCAAACCCTACACGGATGGCGTATCAGGTTGCAAATCTTTTTCTTGAAAACGAATATAAAAAAGAGAAAAGCACCGAAACAATAAATTCCGATTCTGAAGAGGTAAGTTTAAAACCAATTTCATTAACCAAAGAAGAACTTCAAGGTTTTGAGGGGGAGTATTGGAGTTCGAATAAGAAAATAAGCCGTAAACTCGAAGTGCTCAATGACACGCTCAATTATGTAAGAGATAATGGTAGAGCTACACAAATGTTCCCGATATCTAATGACAAATTTCAAATGATTGGTCCTAAAGTTCCAATTGTATTAGTGGTTAATTCTACAGTAAACCCTAAAGAGTTTTCTTTGAAATTACCAAACGAGCCTCTTTCTACGTTCGTTGCATATACACCTTTAACCTCGTATAGCGCATCAGATTTAGACACCTATTCAGGGGATTACTATTGCGCTGAATTAGATGTTGTTTATACCCTTAAAGCTGAAGAAAAAGGCATTATGCTTTATATTAATGGAAATTTTGTTGGTTCAGTTAAACAAGTTATGAAGGATCTGTTAAGCCGGAATTCAAGGATGACCTTTGAGTTTAATGAAACTAGAGATATGTTTAGATTGTCAATGGTTAGAGTTAAAAACTTAAAATTTGTAAAACGATGAAGTACTACTATCAACTAAGGTAGTCGTTGCTCAAGCCTTTAAAAAAAGATATATAATCATCCAAAAGCCCTTTTCTAATGGGCTTTTGTTTTTTATAATTGTTCTAAACCCACAATTTAAAACATTGGATTATACTTCAAAATTCACTGGTTTTACTTGTCTAGACAAGAAATTTGATAGACTCCATCATAATTAGTACCAACACTACCATTTTCTGGACCAACGCGATTGATACTGTTTTTTACTAAGTATGACTGTAGAAAAACACCATATATCATATTAATTAGAAAGCACTGTTCATTCACTTTATGTTTGTCTCAAATTAATATTAAAATCACAATCATGAGAACATTAGGCAACAATCAAATCACAAGTCAATTAAACAATACCAATAGTTTTAAATGGAACGCTAAAAGACGTTTTAGATAAAAATTGCCGCTACAAATACATCAATCAAAAAACAAACAGGTATGAATACATTACAAATCAATAATCTAAGTAAAACTTATCCTAATGGCGTAAAAGCATTAGACGACATCAATTTAGAAATCACTAATGGTATGTTTGGTTTATTAGGCGCAAATGGTGCTGGGAAATCGTCGTTAATGAGAACCATTGCTTCTTTACAAGCGCCTTCAACAGGTAGCATTTCATTTAATGGTACAGATGTGGTCAATCAACCACATGATATTAGAAAACAATTAGGATACCTGCCTCAAGAGTTTGGTGTATACCCAAAGATTTCCGCGGAAAAATTACTGAATCATTTGGCGGTTTTAAAAGGAATATTAAATAAAAAAGATAGAAAGGAACAAGTAACAGCATTGTTACAGCAAGTCAATTTATATCAACATAGAAAAAAATCTGTCTTTACGTTTTCTGGCGGAATGCGTCAACGGTTTGGAATAGCCCAAGCGCTATTGGCTAATCCACAAATAATTATTGTCGATGAGCCAACAGCAGGTTTGGATCCAGAAGAAAGCAATCGCTTTTTAAACTTATTAAGTGAAATAGGAGAGAATGTCATTGTCATCTTATCGACACACATTGTTGAAGACGTAAGAAACTTATGTCCTAAAATGGCTATACTTTCTAACGGACAAATAATTTCGGAAGGAAATCCAACAGAATTAGTGGCAACAATCGATGGTAAGATTTGGACTAAAATCATTCCTAAAAAAGACATTGAAATTTATAAAAAAGCTTTTGATGTTATCTCTATAAAATTGGTGTCTGGAAAAACTCAAATTAGAGTATTATCAGAAAAAAAACCAGAAGAAGCTTTCGAATTAATCATACCCAATTTAGAAGATTTTTATTTCGCTACACTTTTTAATAATCAATCTAAAAACTCTTAAGCTATGTTTAAGCAATTATTAAATTTTGAAATTTTTTATCAACTAAAACAACGTGCATTTCCAATATTTGCCATATTGTTTTTAGCATTAGGCGTATTTGTTGGAAGACAAGGGTTTGCACCTCAGGGCGTTAATTTTAACTCTGTGTATCAAGTTTACTTCTATACAAGTCTTTTTACTTTAGGAAGTGTATTTATTATTATGTTTTTTGCCATTAGTGCAATGCTAAGGGATAAACAACATAATATGGAAGGCATGATTTTTAGCTCTTCCATAAAAAAAGCACATTATTTCTGGAGTCGTTTTTTAGGCACATTCATATTTAGTGTTTTGGCATTCTCACCTTTTGTAATTGGATATATTTTTGGAATCCATTTTTCAAATTTGGATCCAGAACGTATAAGTGGTTTCCAATTGCTAACCTATTTACAGCCCTGGCTATATATTGTATTACCAAATATTTTTGTCTGTGCAACCATTGTGTTTTCTGTAAGTACACTTACTAAAAACAGTACTTCAACGTATGTTAGTGCCGTATTTATTTACATGTTATATTTTGTGAGTTCCATATTTTTAAATTCACCATTATTGGCACAAGCGGTTCCAGCTTCACCAGAAAGTATGGCCATTGCAGCCCTTGCAGACCCTTTTGGAATTGCAGCGTTTTTTGAGCAAACACAATATTGGACGCCTTTTCAAAAGAATTCACAATTACTATCTTTTTCTGGGTTGTTTTTATTGAACAGACTTATTTGGGTGTTAGTTTCTGTCGGCATGTTATTTGGGACGTACAGATTGTTCTCTTTTAGAAAAATCACTAAAAGAGTTAAGAAAGAACCAAAAAAGATCACGAAAGATATCCAAACATTGGCATATCAACCCATTAAGGCGTTACACAATTTTAAAGCCCAACAAATGGCATTCTTTTCTCTTTTAAAACTAGAATTGAAAAGTGTTTTTAAAAGCTTACCCTTTATTGCTGTGTTGTTAATGTGGTTGTTTATTGTATTCTCAGAATTATATTCAACGGTTGTAAGTGGTGGAGAATATGGTGTAAGCGTATATCCTTTTACGAATCAATTGATTGATTTAATAGTTGATCCGTTAAGCATCTTCAGTTTGATATTAATCGTTTTCTATAGTTCAGAGATTGTTTGGAGAGAACGCAGTTTGAATTTTAATACAATTGTAGATGCAACTCCAGTAAAAAACTGGGTATTCTTCGTTTCCAAATTTGCGGCATTGTTATCATTACCAATGATTTTGATTACTTCCGGAATTCTATTATGTATGCTATTTCAGGTAAGTCTAAATTACACCAATTTCGAATTTAGTCTGTATGCCTCTTTGTTCTATTATTACGGATTACAATTAGCTATATATTCTATGATAGCCCTATTTGTAAACAGTTTGGCGAAAAATAAATATATGGGAATGGGAATTTTCGGATTGATTGCTCTGTTATGCGTGAAATCTGATGTGTTAGGATTAGTACATCCTTTAACTAGCCTAGGTTTTATGCCAAGAGTGTCCTACACAAATATGAATGGTTTTTACGGTGGTTCAAAACTATATGATCATTTGGCAATGTATTGGTTGGCTTTTGGGCTGTTATTAACGGTATTATCATTTAAAATATGGAATAGAGGAGCCGTTGCGAGTTTTTCAGTGAAACTAAAACAACTCATCTATAATTGGACAAATATTCAGAAATTAACGACAACACTTTTAACCGTATTATTCATAGGTTTTGGAAGTTTGATATTTTACAATGTGAATATCGTTTCTGATTATGAAACCGTGAATGATCAAATGGATTTTAGAGAACATTATGAGAAAAAATTCAAAACACATGAAAGTTTAGAACGACCATCAACTGCATCAAGAAAAACTGAAGTCGCTATTTTTCCTCAGGAAAGACGTTATACAATAAAGGCAAATTATGTATTGAAAAACAGTAGTGATCAAGCCTTGTCAGAACTGTTTATCACAGAAAGAATTCCATTAAAATCTATTACAATAGAGCATGCGAGTTTAATTAAGTATGATGTATTTTATGGAACGTATTTGTTTCAATTTAAAAAACCTTTACAGCCAAATGATTCTGTTAGTTATAATTATGAATTGATAAAAGAATTGAAAGGCTATAAAGAAGACAATGCTATTGTAAACAACGGAACTTATATTACACATAGAAATTTTGAGCCAATTTTGGGATATAATTCTGGAGTAGAAATTACTAGCAGAACAGAGCGTGAAAAAAGAAATTTACCTAAAAGAGAAGAAGAGATTAGTTCAGACTCACATATCGAATTGGACGATTTTAAAAACGAAAAAATAAGATTTGAAACGATTGTTTCTACAGATAAGGATCAAACAGCATTAAGTTCAGGGAACTTGGTGAAAAAATGGTCAGAGAATAATAGAAATTTTTATCATTATAAAACTAAGGGTAGAATAATACCAATGATTGCTTATTTTTCAGCTGAATACAAGTCAAAAAAGGTAGACTATAAAGGGATTTCAATAGAGCAATATTATGATGCAAATCACTCTTTTAATATAGCAGAGGTTGAAAACAGTACTAAACAAACGCTAGATTACTGCCAAGAAAACTTTGGAGCCTATGCTTTTGACCATGTTAGAATTGCAGAACTTCCATCACATTGGCCGTTTGGTGGATTTGCACATCCTGGAACAATTAGTATGGTCGAAGACCGATTGTATTTAGCAGATGTTAGTAAAGAAACAACCTTCAATTTAGTAGCCAAAAGAACCATACATGAAGTTGCTCATCAATATTGGGGACACACATTGTCTGCCAAACCAGTTGCAGGTGGCTCTATGTTTGTAGAGGGTTTTGCAAAATATACGGAAGCTGTAATCATGGAGAATATGTATGGGAAAAGAGCTATTTATGAATTGAGTGATAATGCTAGAAGGAGATATTATTCAGGCAGATCTTTTGCGGCAGAAATTGAACCTCCTGTTTATAAAGTGTTTGGACAAGGCTATATTTCTTATGGTAAAGCATTAACCGTTATGTTGGCTTTAAGAGATTTAATTGGTGAAAAACAAGTAAATCAAGTATTAAAAACGATTACAGACAGACATCGTAATATTAATAAGTTAGAAGCAAATTC
The DNA here is from genome assembly GCF_036960315.1 of Psychroserpens sp. NCBI lineage: Bacteria > Pseudomonadati > Bacteroidota > Flavobacteriia > Flavobacteriales > Flavobacteriaceae > Psychroserpens > Psychroserpens sp. Next base: position 16,109 of record NZ_JBALVR010000010.1, read on the forward strand.
TATAGAATTATTGGAAGAAATTTATAATGCGACTCCAATTGAGCATCATACATTAATTGATGATTGGTTTAAAAAAGTAATCACGTATGATTTAGGAATAGAAGAGAGTGCTTACAAAGAATTGGCAAATGGTACATTTGAAGTTACAGTAAAAGTAAAAGCAAAACGATTTGAAACTTTAATCAGCGGAGACATCAAACAAATTTCAATTGATGAACCTATTAAAATAGGAGTCTTTACAACGCATCCATCAGCAGTAAAAGATGATAGTTCAATGCTGTATTATGAATCGACTCGAATCAATAAAGAAATGACAGAGATTACGTTGATTGTCAAGGAACGACCAAATTATATTTCTATTGACCCTTTCGGAACGCGATCTGATGAGAATTTTGTTGATAATTTGATACAATTATAGAATGTTTCAATGGTAAAGATATGATCATATTATGATAGGTACTCCACATTTAATAAATCGAAATTAAAAGGAATGAACATATTTAAAAAGGTACTGAAATTAGTAAAAAGTGCATTTAAATATGCTCTATATGCAGTCTTACTCTTAATCTTCATATTAGGAATATGATGACTGATTTCAACACTGTTAATGATCCTAATATTCCTAAAAATACGGGATATGGTCTAGGAGTTAGTAGATGGGATATCGGTAATCAAGAACTTTGGGGTCATTCAGGATTTATTCCTGGTTTTAAATCTATTACCATGTATTCTCCAAAACATCAATATGTAATAACAGTATTGGCTAACCAATCAAATGTTAATACCCATAAAGTTGTAGAGGAACTTCAGAATGTGTTACTCAAAAAATTAGATAAAAAAATTGAACGGAGTAACAATACAACTAATAATAACGAGGAGTAACAATATATTAGTGATAATAGGTTCGATTCCTCACTTTCCTAAGTTCTGCTGCATTGTTGTTAACAACAAACGTTGAAATGAGTATATACGCGTGTAGTATTTTATGATAGTCTACTGTAAGTTCGTAAATTTATAGCGACTTGTTCACTAATCAGTATTATAAGTATTAACCTAAAAACCAATAAACGTGAAAACACAAATTAAAAGTACTCTTGCCAGTATGTTAGTTGCACTGTTCTTTGTGCATTCAACTGATGCTCAAAACACAGATGCTAAATCGGCAGAATTATTAGAGGCTTTGGAATCAGTAACTGGTGGTTACAAAACATTGGCAGCTAAAAAAGATGTTCAATTTCATTATGTATATGATAATTTTGACAAAGGAAAAGATGTTTCAACAGAACGTCATATTTTTAATGGTGAGCATTCTTGGGCCTCTTATGAACAACATGATTTAAACGTCATGCCTGGGGTAAAAGGCATTGCTTTACAATCCTATGTAGATAGCAAACCTGCGTTAACTTTAGACGGAAAAGCAATAACAGATGAAAAAGCTCTTGGTGGAACTATATTTTTACGCAAAGTAAATTTCTATTGGTTTACTATGATGTACAAATTAAAAGATCCAGGTACAAATTACAAATATCTAGGTTCGGAAAAAGTAGGTGATATTACGTATGATAAGGTCAGTTTAATTTATGATGCCAATATTACTAAAAAGGAAAAAAATGATGAATACATTTTGTATTTCAACCCTAAAACACATTTAGTAGATCAATTCTACTTTTCATTACCAGATTGGGGAATTGACAAACCGATACTAAAAATGATTTTAACTTATGTAGAAGTAGAAGGCATTGTAGTTTCTACGGTTCGACAAGGTTTTATGCCTAATGAAAAAGGAGAATATGTTCCTATTGGTGTTTATACGTTTAGTGACATTACCTTTAATAATGGTTTTAAGAAAGGTGATTTTAAGCTAGACTAAAACCTAAAATAGATTAAATGATTAATGCCCAATGCTAAATTGGGCTTTTTTTATGCGAATGCCTACTGTTGTTACTAATTTCCTGCTTGTACGTTGTATGTTGCAACCGTTTTATTACCATCACTATCCCAATATTCCCATGTAATCTTAGAATAACTAATAGAAATTTCATCGACTAATTTACATTCAGGGTCACATATTGAACTTGTACTAATACTACTAATTTTGACATTGTTCAGAATCACTTTGTAATACAAGCTACCATCACTAGCAAGCATATCCAATTCCAGTTTAGGAACAACTTCTCCTTTAGCGCACATTATCATTAATTTCGGTGTAGATTTATCTAATTTTTTAGTAATAATCAAATCTTCAAAAACAGCGATACCTCGCCGTCTTGATGTACCAGTCGTTGCCCGTTGTGGGGCGATTCCTTGACTAAAACGCTCTATTGTAATCCAATCTTTATGAGCTCTTTCAGTAGATTCGCCTTTGATATCACCAATTTTCAGAAAACCACTTTGAGCGAAGGACATACCAACACAAAACAAAATCATAATAACGGATATTAAAATCGAAATGTTTTTCATAGTGTTATTGGTTTTGAACTCTAATAAATAGTACCAATAAGATACAAAAAAATAGTGTATTCGAAAAAGCACCATTAAAATGAGTATCAATATCACTTTAATAATGTTTTACTAAAATATAAAATAGATTTAATGATTATGGGCTAATGTTATAGTAAGCTTTTCTTCTGTCTTGATGTGGACACTGAGCGTGTCGATGCGTAGGAGGGAAGTAAAAGATGAAAGTTCAATATTGTATTATACAGATAATCAATTCAATAAAGACGAAGCAGAACTTAAATTTATTGTAAATGAGTTGCCTCAATACATTGCTATAGATCCATTTGGTACACGATCTGATGAGAATTTTACAGATAACTTACTAAGTCTATAATGTTCAGTTATAGTTAAAAAAATGGTAAAAAAGTTCAAATGTAATACGTTGGCGTTTCAAGGTTTTACATTTGAACTTTAGCATTCAATTTAATCAACTAAACAGATGAAGCAATTAATCAATTTTATCTTGTATTGTTTTATAAGTATAACATGTGTCGCACAAGTAGAGAATTCAGATATTAAAGTAGGTGTTAATCATACCATTAAATCTTCAATTTTAAATCAAGATAGAGGGATTCAAATTTATGTTCCAGATAGTTATGCAGCATCAGAAAAAGAATATCCGGTACTTTATGTTTTAGACGGTCAAGAATATTTTCTGCATGGCATAGCCTATCAAAATATGTTGCGTTTCCGAGATAAGTCACCCGAATTTATTATTGTAGGTATTAAGACAGACAGAAGAACGAGAAGAGTATTATTTCTCGATGAATCTGATAAGTTTATCAGTTTTCTAGAAACGGAGTTAATACCATATATTGATACTGTTTATAGGACGAAAAAAGAAAAAGAACGCTTGTATTTTGGCTGGGAAATGGGCGGAGGATTAGGATTTGAAATCCTAACTGAAAGAAATAATCTTTTTAGCGGTTTCATTTTAGCAAGCCCATCACATGCCACAGATAAAAGGATGGATGCATTAAAAAAATTGAAAAGTGATGCTATAAAGTCTAATAAATTCCTTTTAGTTTCAGCAGCACCTGAAGAAGGTTGGATTACTAAAGACACTCTATTTTTATCTATAATTGAGAACAAAGCAAAAGGGAAGAAGCCATGGCGGTTTAAAGTTTTTGATAGAGAAGATCATTATACAACACCTCTAAAAACCATTCATGAAGGCTTAAGCGATTATTTTGACGATTATAAACCAATCCGATTGAGAAGTCTTAAAGCTTATGACGATTATGGAGGATTAGAAGCATTGCGAGCCTATTATAAAAAAAGGGGCGAACGATATAATCTTCCAATAGCGATTCATAAAGAGACTAGGCATTTTTTAATTGTTAATGCTATGACTGAAGATAATTATGAGCGCTTTAATTTCTACATGGAAGAGTTTGACGACTATATAAGCACTATTTCTAGAGATTTCTGGTTAAATAGATATGCCAAATATTATTTAAAACATAAAAATACAGAGAAGTCTAAATCTCTCTACGATTATGGAATAAGTAAATTCTCTAATTCCAAACTTTTGTATGAAGGTTTAGGAGATGTTTATGTTGAAATAAACCAACCGAAAAAGGCTTTGATCGCTTACGAGAAGTCTATGGATATTGATTCAAATCAACCCGAATTAAAAAGCAAAATTGAAGCATTGCGCCATTAGTCGATAAAGGCTCGCTGAAAGTGCCTTAAATAGATCTTAAATATTGAGCTGCTCCCGCATTAAGTTGAAAATCTAAATCTGATATAAAACAATCTATTCTGTCATCTGCAAAATAGGTTTTAAAGGTTGTGATGAAAACTAATAGGTCATTGTAATATTGTCTCAGTGGTTCTAAACTGGCATTGACTTCATTTTCAGAACACCAATTTAGAAAGTCGGTTGATTCATCAATAAATGAGAGTTCATTAAGCACAAGGAATAGATTTAATAAGGGATTTTGATCTTTTAAATCTTCGTAATCATCTTTAATATGAATAACGATAGGGTTCCCTCTAAATGTGAACTGTACTGGTTTCAAACCAAAACCAATGTGAGGCTCCTTCAGAAGAACGATGTTAACACCATGTGTCGTATAGAAATCTTTAAGTTGTTGTATTTCTGAATACATATAGTTAGCCGCTTTCGGGTTCTTCTCTAAATAAGTACATTTCAATTGAAATGAAGTTAAATATACAAATTGGGAGTTAAAAGCGAAGCTTCACTACTTTCTGTTTAATACTACTAAGGAGTAAGAAGTAAATGTCTGTCTGCCTTGATTTTCAGGAAGGCAGATCGAGAAACTGCTAATAAATCACTAACTTGTTATTAAATAGCGCGGTATGGTTATTATGGTTATCGAGATTAGTGATTTCCTTTCAAGGGTGGAAGCTTCTCAATATAGCATCTTCACTCAAAAGTTTCATTCAAGTGTTTCAAAGACGCTGAAGAAGTTCAATGGGCATATTAAAAAGAAAGACAATAATAACTATCTGGTGTCCTACCTATCGGTTAGCGATGCCATCCAATGCGCTTTGAAGATTCAATATAAGTTCAAATATGTAACTCCTAAACATAAATCCTTTAGCCGTCGTTTGAAAATTGGCCTGAGTGCTTCAAAAGATTTGAACAAAGTCGGTATTACATTAGCTACCAGAATGTGTGAAATCGTCAAAGACCAGTTGGTTATTTCGGACGAAGTTAAAAGCTTGTATGAAAAGGCGAACGAGAAGGCTGAGATCGACGACCAACTGATTCGGGCCTTAACTCTTGAAGAAGAAAAATTCCTGTCTGATGTCATGGATTGTGTAGAATCAAGTTGGGTCAAGCCTGACTTCAATGTTACTTCTTTCAGTAAAGCATTGGGATATAGTTATTCACAACTGTATGGGAGACTAATGAATTTGACCGGAAAATCACCCAACAACTTCATTAAAGAATTCAGACTCCATAAAGCCTTGGTTTTATTGCATAATCAAAGTGGTAGTATTTCACAAATAGCGGATAAAACAGGCTTTAGCAGCCCAACTTACTTTTCTAGATGCTTTTTGAAAACATACGGGGTTCGTCCCTCCAAATATCTCCAGCAACATACTTAGAACATACTTAGCGCCATCAAAGTAATTTATAAAAGATTAACAAGCACTCAGTAAAAAGGAGGGAAGCGTAAACCGAACTTGTGAGATTCACGATGTCGCAAAACAATAGAAGTGCATGAGTAATGTGTGTGGAATATGTTTACCGAACAACCAAACTGGTTTTTGGTCTTACAGCTGTTCCCCATTCACAAAGTTTATGTAAAACAGGAACGAGCGCCTTACCGGATTCGCTCAAATAGTATTCAACGTGTGGAGGAATCGTTTTAAAGTCCTTTCTTATTATTAATCCATCTTGTTCTAAATCTTTTAATCGTTGTGTTAGCATTTTCTCTGAAATACCAGGAATGCTTCTTTTTATTAAGCCGTATCTGTTTACCTCATGTAATAAATTCCAAATAATATTAACTTTCCATCGTCCTTTAAGCAATTCCACAGCATAACTTAAACCACACGACATTTCCAAAATTTGTTGATTTTCAAAATTTGTAGAATTTGCTTTTATCATAACACGAACTTTATTGTATGTACATAACTTTTTGTAGGGTGAAGATAATGAAATTAAATTTGCAATTCAATAATTTATAAAATTCATAAAAAATGAGATTAAAAAACAAAGTAGCTGTTATTACAGGTGGTAATAGCGGAATAGGATTGGGAATCGCCCAAGAATTTAAAAAAGAAGGCGCAGTTGGTACTATTGTAGGTAGAAACCAAAAAACTTTGGACAGTTCTTCGGAGTTATTAAGTCCAAATTTTATTGGAATTCAAACAGACGTAACCAAAACGGAAGCGTTAGAAAACATATTTAAAAGAACAGAAAACGAGTTTGGAAAGTTAGATATACTTGTTGTAAACGCAGGTGGAGCAATTGGAAATGGTACTTTAGGTTCTGTTGTTAATACTTCTGAAGAGGATTATACCAGAATGGTAGATTTAAATTTAAAGAGTGTGTTTTTTACGGTTCAAAAAGCACTTCCTTATTTAAAGGATGGGTCTTCTATTGTTTTAATTGCATCAATAGCGACACAAAAGGCTTTTGATGGATTAACTGTTTATAGTGCCGCCAAAGCAGGAGTTAGGTCGTTTGCTCGTACATTCTCACGTGATTTATTAGACAGAAATATTCGTGTAAATGTATTAAGTCCAGGTACGATTGAGACGCCATTATTTGGTAAACTTGGATTGCCAGATGAAGTAGCAGATCAAGCAAAAGAGCAATTCGCAGATTTAATTCCTGTTAAGCGTTTGGGACAGCCTAAAGATATGGGAAGAGTGGCCGTATTTCTAGCATCAGATGATTCATCTTTTTTACTAGGTGAGGAAATTGTTGCTGATGGAGGAGTGGTGAATCTTTAAAAGGAAGATGTAATATCACTGAACTATTTTTTCTAAGGGACAAAGTTTAAAAACCATTGTCCCTTTTTAAGTTAATCTACCAAAATAATTTTTACTCTGACGAAATTATCATTCCGACAGCTTATATCAGCATTTTGATCGTATTTAGCCCAATAATCAAAATATCAAATGTTATGCTTAAAAAATATCCTATTATTAAATGGACATTAATTTCATTAGTAAGTTTAATTGTGGTGCTCATTTCTTTTGGACTATGGTTTGTGAGTTTACTTCCCATAGACGAAATGAAAGAAAGGTTAAAATCAATAGAAACAAGTTCAATTGAGAATATTCCGTATTTATTTGAGGATGTTATCCCAAACCGCGGTAAAATATTAGCCGTTGTTACCAGTAGCAATACTATGGGAAGCAGTGGCAAAAGTACTGGATATGAATTAACAGAATTATCAAGGGCCTATTATGTTTTTAAGGCAAATGGTTTTGATGTAGATATTGCAAGCCCATTAGGAGGTAAACCGCCAGTTGTTATTGATGACGACGACATGGGGAAATTCGATTACGCGTTTTTAAACGATTCCATTGCACAATATAAAACAAGCCATACAATTGCTATGAATGATGTGGTTGCAGAAGATTATCAAGCTGTATTTTTTGTTGGAGGAAAAGGTGCCATGTTCGATTTTCCAGACAATAAAGCAATCCAATCAATAGTTCGTAACTATTACCAATCTGGTAAAGTTATCGGAGCAGTTTGCCATGGACCAGCGGCATTGGTAAATGTAACTTTAGATAATGGACGTCCGCTTATTGAAAACAAAAAAGTAAGTGGGTTTACAAATAAAGAAGAATTGCTTTTAATCTCTGATGCAGAATCAATATTTCCTTTTCTTTTACAGGATAAATTGGCGGCTCAAGGCGCACAATTTAATGAAGGCACAATGTATCTGGAGAAAGTTAGCCATGATAAAAACTTGGTAACCGGACAAAATCCTTGGTCTACATGGCTATTAGCAGAAACCATGATTACCCAATTAGGATATACGCCAAAGCATAGACAAATTACTGCAGAAGAAAATGCTGTAAAAATATTGGAAGTTTATGCAAATCACGGATCAGAGAAAGCTAAGACATTAATTGAAACGATGGTATCTCAAGAGAATAAGCCAATGGCTAGAGAATTCATCGCGTCGCATAGTATAATAGCTGCTATGCAAGGAGATATAGGACGCTTTTTCGATATGATTGGTTTGGTGTCATTTGCAAAGACCTGTGAATCCAATACTAAAAAATTATAACTAAATTTGAGGAAAATTGTCAATTGAGTTTTTTAGATATACTTCTCATTATTGTAAGTAGTGCCGGACTTTTCCATGGGATTGTATTTGCACTCTATTTATGTTTTTTCAAAAAGAAAAAAGCATTAGCCAATTATGTACTTGGGTTAATTCTTGTTTTTATGGCCTTTAGGATTGGTAAATCGGTGATGCTAAATTTTGGTGATGATTTAGAGCCTATATTTATTTTTGCCGGTTTGGCATTTTTATTAGTCATAGGACCGTTATTACGATGGTATGTTCTAGCAATGACGCGTCCTAATTTCAAGTTGAAAAACAGTTACTACTTAGAGTTAGTCCCTTTTTTGGTAGTCTTTATAATGAGCTTTTTTATTAGTAAAAATTGGTTTGACACAAATAATAAACAAGCCATCATTCTCTTCGGAAGTGTTCTTATCTTTATTTATTTACACCTTGCATTTTATATTTTTAGTTCAGGCAGAACATTACTTAAGGTAAAGAAAATGTTCAAAGACGTCGTACAAACGAAATCTCAAAAAGCCATATTTGATTGGTTGCATGCTGTTATTATTGGCTTTATTATTATTTGGATCACCTATTTTTTTAATATTATTGAAGAGACTGTGCCTTATATTATTGGACCAATTGTATATTCTATTGCTATTTATTTTTTAAGCTATAAAGCGTTTCAGCTTAAAGTCACAGATATTGATGGAGATGTCTTTAAATTGAACGATAAAACAGCGCTTTTTAATCAAATATCTAAATTAGTTATCAACGAAAAATTATATCTTGAAGCTGATGTATCGCTCTCTAGCGTGAGTAAATTAATAGGGAAAACCACGCAAACGACATCCGAGGTCATCAACCAATATGCCAAACGAAACTTTAATGATTTTATAAATTATTATCGCATTCAAGAGGCAAAAAAACTGTTGTTAGATACAAATTCTAAACACTTTACGATTTCTTCAATTGCTTTTGATACAGGTTTTAGTAGTTTATCCTCTTTTAATAGTGCTTTCAAGAAATTTGAAGGCACCACGCCATCAGCCTATAGAAAGAGCCTTTCATGATACGCATAAATCAATCATGGTAATTACTTCTTATTGCCATTTGTCCTAGATAGTAACCCAGTGCAAACTGAAGAATGAGGTTAAGTGTATGAGTTATGACTTATGTGTGTGAAATAACAGCAAAATCCTATTTCAACAATAAATTGAAGTACGAATTAAAATTGATTGGTGCAGTGATAATCTAAATAATGCTCTAATTGAAGGCATTGCAACTGAAACTTAAGACGATGTAGGAAAAGTATTTGGAATTATATAAATAGATGACTTATTGTTTTCAAATGTCTAAAAATCAAAAAGTTAAATGCTTTTTTTTGAAATAAATTTAGTATTTTTATAATAATACCATTTTTAATGGATACACTTTTTAATATTAATTTTAAAAATAGAAATTATGAAACTATTAAAAATTACTATACTGCCCTGTATCTTAACCTTTTTCGTTTCTGTCCAATCTCAAAATATTGGTAACTTCACTTCGGTAACCCCAAACACACAGAGCGATCAATTTATAATGGCGTCTAGTCATACTTTTCAGACGATAGCTAAAGTTGGCGATCCATTAACACAAGGAGGAATATTTAAACCTAAGCCAGATTTCACAGGTTATGTGCCCATTGCTAACAGTAGCATCAATGGTTATTTAAGTATTAATTCCGAAGGAAGCTCTCTTACAGATGGAGGCGGAGGCGTTATGGTTTTTGATATTAATTATAATAGTACATCTGGACTATGGGAAACAACGAGTTCTGAAGATCTTGATTTTTCTGCTGTTGGAGGTACAGCAGCTAATTGTTCTGGTACTGTAACATCATGGGGAACCGTTATAACATGTGAAGAAGTTAGTATTCCTGATACATTTCCTCCATTTAACGGCTATAATGATCTTGGGTGGAATATAGAAATTGACCCTGCTACGAAAACAGTACTGGGTAAACATTATGAAATGGGCAACTTTGCTCATGAGAATGTAACTATACACTCCAATAATCGTACAGTCTATCAAGGTGCCGACTCAAATCCAGGCTATTTATATAAATTTGTAGCAGGTAGCCCTGAAGATTTAAGTAGTGGGAGCCTTTATGTTTTTAATGGTCTTAAAAATGGAACTGGAGCCTGGATTTCTTTAAATAACTCAAATCAAGCTGAACAGAATAGTACTTTAATTCAAAGTGGAGCAGCGGGAGTTAATGCTACTGTATTTGATGGTATTGAAGACGTTGAAATTGGACCCGATGGATATGTTTATTTTGCTGTAAAAGGAGAAGGTACTGTATATCGATTTTCTGATTCTGATGTATTAGAAACCACACCTTCGACTGTAACTATGGAGACTTTTGTAGGGGGAGGTGATAGTTATAATATAAACGATGGAACAAGTACAACAGCTGTTGCATGGTCCAATGGCAATGATAATTTGGCTTTTGATGGCGATGGGAACTTGTGGGTATTTCAAGACAGCGGAAATAGTTTTATCTGGGTTGTAAAAAACGGACATACGCAAGCCAGTCCAGATGTTGAAATTTTTGGAATTGTCCCCTTAGATTCTGAACCCACTGGTATTACGTTTACTCCAGATTACAAATATTTATTTATGTCTATTCAACATCCAAATCCAACCAACAATGCTAATCAGATGGATGCCGCAGGTAATGAAATTGACTTTAATTTAGGAACAACATTAGTCATTGCTTTATCTGAAAACTTAGGAACTTCTTTATCTGTAGATACGGAGACTTTAAACAAATTTAGGATTTTTCCAAATCCGTTAAATCCTTCTAGAAATTTGATGATTAAAGGGCGTCAAATTAATAATATAAAGCTCTACTCTATTCTAGGTGAAAAATTATTGGATGTTGACTATAATAATTTAAATGAAGTAGAATTAGATCTTAAAAATATTAATTCTGGATTATATCTTTTTAAAATAAACAATAAAACAATCACTAAGATAATTATTAAATAATCTTAGAATTGATCTCAACTCTATAAATACATATACAAGTAAATAGAATAGTACTATACATAGAATCCAACACATAAATCTATTTTACTTGTATATAGAATTAGAACTATTAAATGGCTTCCTCTCAAATAAACCAAATGATAACATTTGTATTATAATGTACTTGCGTAATAGTCTGTCCCGAATTGGGTTCGGGATAACTTTGCTTTAATCACCTGGCTTATATTTTTTATATAGGTGTTCGCGAATCTCCCTTGTCGATTAGAAAAAGCAATAGGTCCATTTGCCTCTTTTCTTTATCATATGATAGTTCAGAATAAAGAGCTACTTCGCCCAATGTGGATTGTATTGATTCCCTTTTGTTTCTACCAGTTTTTTAAGACCTGAGCCATCACTATTAATAGTGTAAAGTTTCTGTATGTCATTGTCCTTCTGAACGAAAACTATTGATTTCCCGTCAGGTGACCAACTCGTACCATACATGTATGAAAATTGATCCACAGTACCTAAAGTCTGAACGAACTCTGCTTTGGTGCTTTTGAGTTGATTATCGGTGAGATTTTTTAATCCGCTTCCATCAGCATTCATGACATATAAATTTAAAAAATTTCCTCTGAGTGATAAAAAAGCTATTTTTTTACCATCTGGTGACCATGACGGACAGGAATCATGATTATTAGGATAATTAGTGAAGTTGACTTGATTAGAGCCATCACTATTCATTAAAAAAATTTCATAAATCCCGGCATTGCGTGTAGAAATAAAAGCGATTTTTTTACCATCAGGAGAAAAAGAAGGCGAGTAATTGTTTCTAGCTTTACTTGTTAACCGTTTTGTTTCTCCGCCTTTAGTTGCTATTTTATAAATTTCTCTTTTGCCAAATCTACCATCAGAATGTGCTGTATAAACAATCCATTTACCATCGTTAGAAAAACTAGGCGTGAAGGCATAATTTTTAGAATTATCTATTTGCTTAATATTAGTTCCATCGGTCTTTGAAAATGCTGTTTTCCATCCGCTAAAATGATAGGTATTGAATGCAATATTTTTACCGTCTTTTGATAATGCAGGTTGATTTTCACCACGTGAACTTTTGCCTTCTTTTACCTTAAAATCCTTGAGGTTCTTTCCATCATAATATACGATGCGTGCATTCTGATCATCTTTTTCACGGAGTGTGAAATATATTTTATCGGTTGCATCATTTGTTTTCATTGAACTTGGTTGTGCACTAATAATATTGTTAAGCATTATTACTGCAATGAGAAGTAGTGTTAATTTGTTTGTTTTCATTTGAATCCTTGTTTTAGTAATTAAAAGTTAAATTCAAATATATATGTACGAGCCTACTATTAAAGCAAGTATCGCTCGTAGAAAGTATCAATGTATAAGTTGAGACATAATTTACAAGGCTTCATAAACTCTCAATGGTAAAAGAGGAGTAAGACACTTTTATGTTAGCCTATATCGTGTGTAATCGAAGTAAGAATGTGTATAGAATGGGATAAGCTAACTTATTTCTTTATTTAGTTCAAAAGATTAATATAAATTTCACTATCTTTATAACATGTTGTAAATCAACACAATCCCTGCCTTGTATTAATAGCAAATAAGAATGATTAGAAAAATGTTATTTCTAATCCTATTAAGCAATCCATAAAATAATATAGGTCATGGCAGAAGTTAAAACACTACACCAAATTGAAAGTAAGTCTCCATTTCTAGCTCCTAATGAAAGTTTTTTTATTGAATTTAAACCATTAGAAGGAGTTTGTAGAGTTCGTGCGGATAGGACAATTAACATTGAAATTATTTTTAAAAACAACACGCCATTTAATACCCAAAAACCAACATTTGAAGAATTCTTGGTTTTTGATCCTTTAGGTAATAATGGACCAACAGATGGTCCAACAACAAAGGTTTTGGGAGGAATTAGAATAGATATAATTGAACCAATTTCTAATACTACATTCACTAAGACAACTGAAGATTTTTTTGTGAGTTCAAACCCAATTTTTAATGAAATTCCAAAAAATTTCCTTGAGTTTCCAATTTCAAAATCACTTGAGAAACGAAAATGGAAATGTACTTTTACTAATGTTACTCAAGAAAATTCTAAATGTAAAGCGCAACTTCGTTTTCCATTTAATAAAGTTGAAATTAAGGAAACACGTATACCTCGTCGATTATTAAATAGAACATTTAATACGTTACTTCTTTCTCTGGGACTACAAGTATTTGCTAGAAAGGGAACTGGAAATCTTTTTGTAGATAAAGATTTTGAACACCTTGTAAATGGCTCGATTTCAAAAGAAATTAAATTTCCTGACTCGGCTATATTTAGTGTAGAAAAATTCAAATTAAATGAATTTATAATTTTAGCAAATCAAATTCCTCCTAATCATCCTGAATTACCAGTTCGGCCAAAAATAGAAATTGAATTTAATTTTGACAGTGATATTGAGATTGGAATTCCATTATTTAATGCTAACATCAGCAATATTAATATAAAATTAGGTTTTATTTTAAATGTTATGCAAAGCTCTTCTAATGAAGGAGATGGGAATGTGGTAAGTCCATTGATTTCTATTGATGTGAAAGTAAAAGGAGAAGAGTCCATCCCGTTTTTTGAGCTCAAGGATATTGAAACCAAAATACGAAGTGAAATATTTTTGTCATTACACCCTTTAAGTGTTAAAAGAGAGATTTCCAAATACCTCACTAAAGGGTTTATGGAGTTAGCGCAGAGAGGTGATATCTTCTGGGGTATTACAGCAGATGACAAAGATTATATAGTTAAACATTTTAAAAAACCCAAATTCAACATTCCTGGAGTAGATATTTTTTTAGATGAAAATGCTGGCGTTTTTGTTGATACAGTTGGCGGAACTGGTGGACAACCTGGAGGAAATGGAAATGGAATTTCTGGTGGATTTATTAAACCAAAAATCACATTTACTGGAGCCACAGTAGCTACTGCTGTCGGAACAAATCCAGTAAATCCAACTGGTGCTACAGACCCTATTGACGGCACTTCAAGTTTAAATAATTTAGATAAGATTGATCATATTGTGGTTCTAATGATGGAAAATAGATCATTTGATCATATGTTAGGATTTCTTACAGTAAATGGTAATGCTGCTATTGATGGAATAACAGGGAATGAAAGTAATATAAATCCAATTACTCAAAATCCAGTTAAACAACAACCTTTAAAAGATAAAACCTTTCGTTTTAGTCCACATCATGAGCATCAACATGTGTTGGATCAGATGGCAGATGGCACAATGCAAGGGTTCTTAACTGATTTTATGGGGAGATTCCCTGAAATAAACCCATTATTTGGAATGGGTTATTATAATGAAGAAAAATTAAAGGTTTACGATTTTCTAGCAAAAGAATATACTGTATGTAATAAATGGTTTTGTTCGCATCCAGGTCCTACTTTTCCTAATCGTATTTGTACATATACTGGGAAAATTCCAGAATTAGACAATTTTGATGGGAGTGATCCTCGATTAGGTTACCTAAAGGATACCACAATCTTTGATACCTTAACAGCCAATAATATTTCTTGGGCTTTCTTTGAACAAGATATCACTGCACTGCGAATGTTTGACAAGTATCGTCTTGATGATAAAAATATTCTTCCTCTTTATAAGGAAAATGATGCTAGAAATGAATATGCATCCAATGAGGTGTTTTTCTCACTTGCCGAAAATGGAAATTTGCCACAAGTAACTTTCTTAGATCCAAATTTTGTTGATTTACCTCCACAAAAATCAGCAAATGATGACCATCCACCAGCAAATGTTGAAAAAGGTCAAGACTTTATAAGAGATGTGTATAATGCATTGGCAAGCTCTCCACAATGGGAAAAAACTATGTTTATTATTACTTACGATGAACATGGAGGATTTTACGATCATGTTGCTCCTCCAGGAACAAAAGCTTCTGCAGAAGTAGAGAATAGTATTCCAAAAATTCATAAAGATGGTCCAGGATTTTATGGTCCACGAGTTCCTGCCTTTGTAATTTCACCTTGGGGAGAAGCAACTCCATCTAACATTATTTTTGACCATACTTCAATAATTAAAACAATTTTAGCCAAATTTAATAATGGAATTATTCCAGATGAATATGGAGAACGAGTAAAGCAAGCTAATCATTTAGGTCCATTGTTATCTAAGGATGTTCCAGTAAATGCACCTAAAATAATAGATCCTATAAATCCATCTAATACCACAACATTTATTGAAAGTATTGATGAGCACGTTGTAGATTCTGGTGGCACTGAATTTCATAGTGTCTTACAAAATTTTGCAATTCCAAAATAGTGTTTTATTTGAAAAACAAATTTTATGTTTAGTAATTATTGAAATTTACATTATTGATGAAAGAAAAAAGCAAAAATAGTACGATACGCGCATTAGGAATTGGAATTACGACCTTAGTATTAGGCGGTTTATTACTAGGTGGTCTACAGGGAATACTCTTTAATAAAAAAGACCAACCTGTTCATAAGGAAGAACTTATAACGAGTGAGCCTATAATTAAAATAGAATCACACTTAATAAGTCGCTCTTTAATCCTCGGTCCAAATCCTGGAGGTGTGTGGGCTTCTAAACCATCAGTCAAAGATCGTTTTCTTTGGCATCATGTCGTAATACATATTCAAAATGATTGCATGGAACCTATTTACATTGATGCTCGAAAATTTCATTTGTATCTTTCTTCAAATCAGAATACATCAGGAGAAGAAAATTTTCGTCCAACTAGTAAAGGACTCGAATTTCAAACAAAAAGGCTACCAAGTCAATGGATAGAACCAGGCATGAATATCTCAGGAAATCTATCGTTTAGCGTCCCTGAATTTAAATTATCTAACGGTTTAGATGTCAATAAGGCTTATAATATTTTGCGATATTCTAAAGAATTAAAATGCCAGATTAATTATACACCTTATTGAATCAATTGATTGATAGGAAAATCATAATAGAAGATTGTACAGAGGACTAAAACTATGATTTGGCTGGCTTTGTCACAATGCCTCATGACTATTATTTTTAATTGGCTAACACCCTCACTTCGTGATGTTAACCAGTATAAAATCGTAAAAATATCAACTCAAAAGCACTTATTTTATTTATTCTTTTTGTATATTGTTGTACTTCCCTTTATCTAATAGCTCTTTTATGGCTTTTATGTAGCCATCGCATTATTATTTAATAGTATATAAAACTTAATTATGATGAAACAAGAATTAGATCATATGGAAATTGTTGACCAAAATGAACTACGGACAGTATTTGGTGGCGGACTTAAGAGTTGGTTTAAGAAAGCTGCAAAATGGGTTGTAAAACATGTAAGAGTCACCAAAAAATCAGTTTCTGTTAAAGGTAAACACGATGTTGGAAGTGGTTGAAAATAATTATTATGACAAGTTTTTCTTATATAAATTAAATAAACGATATGTTCCGCTTACCTAACTTCTTAAGGCGAGAAGATCGAAACAACTGTGGGATATTAGCGCTGGAGTCGATGGCTAAATACTACGGTTTCTCAACTACATACAAAGAGATAAAAGGTCTCGTATTTATCGATAAACTTGGAATAAATCTCCTATCCCTTTTGAACGCAGCCGAAAGTATCGGTTTCTCCGCAAAAGGCATGAAAGGGTCTTATGATGCTATTGGTAGCATTCCTTTACCCGCCATTGCACATATGGCAACTGTTGGGGAACCTCTAAATCATTTTGTTGTACTGCACAAATGGGACAATAATGCTGTTGTAGTTTCAGATCGTAATAAAGGAGTTCGTAGACAATCTCGGGTTGAATTTTGCTCGTATTGGACAGGTTACTTGTTGGTTGTAAAACCAAAAAGAAATCAGTAGTATTATGAGTCTTTTTTTCTATTAAAACCAAGCCAACCTACCTCCATATGAAGTTAGAGACCTCTAATAAACGCTATTATCAAAATAATTTGGATCCGTATTATAATGTACTTGCGTAATAGTCTGTCCCGAATTGGGTTCGGGATAACTTAGCATCACTCACCTCCTTTTTATAAAATCAATTTTTTGGTAATAAAAAACTACATGCATGTTTTTAGCTTATCCTCATCTAATTGCGGAATAATTCTTACAAGTACATTTCTTTCAAAGTCAATTGAATAGCCATGTTCAATTAAAAAGTCACTCCCAATAATTCCCACAACATTTAAAGACCCTCTTAATATGGACAAGTTAGTAGATTTAAAATCTATGGGTTTTATTTTTTTTCCTTTTATGGTTAGTAAAACATTATATGCTTGCTCCAGCTCTTTGATTCCTCCAATACCTAACACAGTGTCATTGGAAAAAGCATTATTAACATTTCTAGTAGTAAACCCATAATGTTTCTTCACTGAATTATCGATTAATGATGAACTAGCTCCAGTATCTAAAACGAAATAGGCATGTTTACCATTTAATTCTAATTTTAGAATTGGTATGCCCTTATTTGTTCTAAATGATATTTCGTCTTGTGCATTTATTATTGTGTTTGGTATGACCAATAGAAAAATAAAAAATAATTTATTCGCTTTAAATAATTTATATGTTGTCATGATCTTTCCTTTTTCTATTTCGTCAAATATATATTAGCCATGGAGACCGCATATAATTATGTAGACAATGGGATGATTTGATGGAAATAAATTATTAAATGTGGTGTATGGGCCTTTTGTGGTGAATAGAGTTTTTTAATGTTGCTATTCTACTAAAAGCCTTGGTGTTTTGGTATGTTTAGATCTTGAAATAGGGATGCGTTCTGCAAAAGAACTATCAAGTTTCACAAGAATTTGGTGTCATAGACATAATAGAAATCATCAAAAACGGAGAATACCCTAGAAAAATATTGTAGATAATGTTTGGACAATAACTAACTACAAATATGGCCTTGATAATTTAATATTATTTTTATTATGTATCTTGATAAGAACTAACTAACTAATAAACAAATGAATAAAGCACTAATTTTTCTTTATGGAATACTTGCGTATGTTGTATTCCTAGCCTCATTTTTGTATGCCATTGGATTTGTAGGTAATTTTATTGTACCAAAATCAATTGATTCAGGCGAAGCGTCTGGAATGACTATTTCCATTGCCATAAATCTGGTATTATTAAGCTTATTTGCTATTCAGCATAGTATTATGGCACGGCCAGGCTTTAAGAAAAAATGGATTAAGGTTATTCCTGAGGCTATGGAACGAAGTACGTTTGTATTACTGACAAGCCTGTTGTTATTCCTTATTTTTTGGAAATGGCAACCAATGACTACTCAAGTCTGGAATATTGAAGGCGAAACTTACGCCCTTATTATCAATATCATATTTTGGATAGGATGGGGTATTGTTTTACTATCAACATTTATGATCAATCATTTTCATTTATTCGGATTAGATCAGGTGTATAATAAATTGAAAAGCAAGCCTCCAACAGGCTTAAAGTTTAAAGAACACTTTTTTTACAAGTTCGTCAGACATCCTATTATGACTGGATTTATCATAGCTTTTTGGGCAACTCCTGAAATGACTCAAGGCCATTTACTTTTTGCAGCAATGACTACTTTATACATTATTGTAGCGGTTAAATACTATGAAGAGCGTGATCTTAGAAATGAATTGGGTGATGCTTATGTGAGTTACCAAAAACGTGTACCAATGTTGTTTCCATTTTTGAAATTCGGAAGAAAAGGAGAGAACAAATGAGAGGTCGGGTTATAGACAATCTTTTGAACCACTAGCGCGATACCCAAAACTCTTTATAACTGTGGCCGTGTGCTCTTTTTCCTTTGGATTTAAAAGCTTATCATATTCTTCTGATGACACCTTTAATTGGCATAGAATTTATGTTTAACTCTCTAAAGGTCAAAAGCATATTTATGTGTGTTTTAAAATTTTATTTCTGTTGTAAATACAAAGTGATATAAGGTATCGCCTTGATTGGATTGTTTTAAAAACGCCCCTGGAAAAATAATGTTACTTTCAAATTCGAGGTTTATATGTTTGTTTAGTTTATAGCCTACAATAGTACCGATTTGCTGCCCAATAAACCTTTGATTGTTTGTATTTGGATATTCTAACAGTAAAGCAGCGTTATAAACACCATCGTTTAGCGAATATCTCCAAAATACATCATAGTCAAATTCAATAAAAAGTTTTTTGAATTTGGTGTTAATGTAGGGATGTAGATCTATTAGATTAGATGGTCCAAAACGTGCTACCCTGCCAAAATAAGCACCACTTGGATATAAAGCATCAAAAGTGTTAAGCCTATTGTCATTTTGGTTTTTGTCTCCGCTAATCATTTCAGATTTCACACCTATATTATAAAGATGATTTCCCAGTTTTGTACTATTTTCTAATTGCACAGATAATGTCCAAGCCTGGATACTTTGATTTTCAATATCGCCAAACTGATATACTGCCTCATTATTGAATCTTAAGGATTTATAGTTGCCAAAATAACGAAAGCCTAAAGAGGTTCGTCTTTCATTACCTTGAGCATTATTATAGTTTACATTATCATCTTTTTGATAAAATACATAGGCATCTAAATAATTAGATTTGTTAAAAGATATGGTTGTATATAATGCGGAAAGTGTTTCATCAAATTCTAAAAAGTCGTTATCGAAAACATAGGGATTTGGTTTTACCGGTATCGCAAAAAAGGCTTTTGCTGAAAAGTTGTTGCTATGGTAATTGACTTGTGTCAAATCAAATGCGCGCCTAACATTAGGACCTTCTCTCAAATCGACTAAACGGTTACTCCCTAATATTAAATTTTCTCTTCCAACACCAATGCTCCAATGGTCATTAAACTTATATTTAATAAACAATTGATTAATTGCTAATTCGTCTTTATCTACAGGGCTTTGATTGTCTTTACCCCCAATAGAACTGCTGCTAACCTCTGTAAATAATTGAAATTTATCCTTAACTTTTAGATGTGCGTGTAGCATTACTCTATTTAGATACCAAAGATTGTTCTGATCTGGAATATTTTGAAATTGTTCATTACTAAAAGATTCATATTGAAAACGCCAACTACCACCAA
This sequence comes from Psychroserpens sp., assembly GCF_036960315.1. NCBI lineage: Bacteria > Pseudomonadati > Bacteroidota > Flavobacteriia > Flavobacteriales > Flavobacteriaceae > Psychroserpens > Psychroserpens sp. The sequence goes on from NZ_JBALVR010000010.1 coordinate 36,481, forward strand.
ATGATAAGTTTGTGTGTTCTGATATAGGGATATTTTTAAAATTTTGGTATGTATTTTTTGATTTATTATTCTTTAAAGTATCTACCTTATCATATTGTCTTAAAAGGCTAAATGTGATAGGTGTGTTTTGGGATACCCCAATACTACTCACTAAACCTAGTAATGCTAAAATTATTTTAGTTTTCATTTTTGTGAATTTTATATTTTTAAAATTGGGCCAATGAAAAGTATCATCAGCTCCAATTAACACTATCAACCAACCAAAAACTATGCTTTTATAAATTGCAAGTCAACAATTAATTTGATGGTATCACTTACGACTATGCTACCAGCCTCTGTTACTGCATTCCAAGTAAGATTGAAGTCTTTTCTATTAATGCCTCCAGTTATTTCAAATCCTGCTTTGGTTTGACCATAAGGGTCTACCGCAACACCATTAAAGTCTACATCTAAAGAAATTTCTTTTGTGATATCTCTAATTCTTAAATCTCCAACTAATGAGCTACCATCAAAAGATGTTGAATTAAAAATCATTTCTGGATATAAGTCTGCATTAAAAACCACGGTCAAGAAATAATTTATACTTTTCAAACTCTTGATTAACATCAGCATTTTTTTCAATATCAAAGAATTGCAATGATTGAATTAAATTCAGACCTAAATATCTATTCATTCCATGAAACCCAGACAAAACTCCTTCATCAGGATTAAGCCCATTAAAAAATTCATTTGAGCCTGTAAATGCACCTTTAGGCGCATTCCAACTTGTTGTTAACACATATTTCTTACCTCTCAATTGTCCGTCAGTTCCATAATTGACTTCAGGGTTTTCAGAACTCCTTCCATCACTATTCCAAAGTCCATTTCTATATCCTGAAGTTAAAACTTCATCAAAATATTTTTTGAATTTAAAAGGTATAGAAAACCACCAAATTGGTGTGTGATAAATAATAACATCTGCCCAAGTAAATTTTAGAACTTCTTCCTCAACTTGGTAATCTTTATTTATTTCCGTCACTTTAAGAGCATAATTATTTGATTCATTAAAAAAATCTACGCTCATATCAAATAAAGATTTATTGAATTCCCCTTTTGAATTTGCGAAATTATGCCATCCGTTTATTATTAAAATATTTTTCATAATTATTAGTTCATTTTACAAGATTTTATGTTTAGAAAATAGGGCTAATGAAAAACCTCATCAGCCCTAATTAACACTACTAATCAACCAAACTATTCTTTAATAAATTGTAGGTCAACAATTAATTTGATAGTATCACTTACTACGATACTACCAGCTTCTGTTATTGCATTCCAAGTAAGATTGAAGTCTTTTCTATTAATACTGCCTGTGACTTCAAAACCTGCTTTGGTCTGACCATAAGGATCTACTGCGATACCATTAAAATCAACATCTAAAGAAACCTCTTTAGTAATGTCTCTAATAGTTAAATCTCCAATTAGCGTACTGCCATCGAATGACTTAGACTTAAAGTTCAATTCTGGATATGATTCTGCATTGAAGAAATCGTCTGATTTTAAGTGGGCATCTCTATCACTATTTTTTGTATTGATAGAATTTGTTTGTGCTGTAAAGCTGATTTCAGCAGCATTGAAGTTTTCATTTTCAGTTTCAACTGTTGCATTGAAATTTTCAAAGTGACCTGTTACCGTAGAAATCATCATATGTTTTACTTTAAAACCGATTTCTGAGTGCGTTGGGTCAATGTTCCATTTTGTTTTTACTATTGTTTCCATTTTGTTTATTATTTAAAAATTATTATTTGATTTACTTATTTCTATAGCCAAAATTATTAAGGGCTATATTTCTATTTGTTCTATTTTGTGTTCTACCTGTTTAATTGTTTCCTCTTGTTTAATCATCAATTGATCTAAGGATATGATTTCTACATCCGTAATTCCTAAGAAGGATAGAAAGTGAATAATGTATTTTGAAGAGAAATCTATAGCACTTCCAATAGCAGTTCCACCACTAGAGATTACGACAAACACTTTCTTGTCTTTTAACAATCCTACTGGACCATTTTCTGTATACTGAAATGTACGCCCAGCCCTAGCAACCAAATCAAAATATGCTTTTAGAGAAGCCGGTATTGAAAAGTTATAAATGGGTGAACCTATTACAATGTAATCAGCTTTGACTAACTCATCAACCAAGGTATCAGAAAGACACAAAGCGTCTTGTTGTTCTGGAGTTCTCTCTCCTTTTACGAAAAGCGCATTTAGAAAACTTTCATCAATAAAAGGTAATTCTGAATAGGCAACGTCTCTTTCTGTTACTTCTAAATCAGAGCCTTGGGATTGAATTTTCGCGATAATTTCATCTACGTATTTTCGACTAGTTGAAGTCTTGCGATTGCTGCTCGAGTTAATTTTTAATATATTCATTTTGTTTTATTTTAGATTTATTTATGTTGATAACCGCCATAATATTTAACTGGTGACCAGTTAGGGATAACTTCTGGTAGTTGCGGATTCATAAATTGATATTCTTCGTCTCCATACACAACCGTACCGCCAACGACTGTAAGCACTGCTTTTAAATTGTTAATTTGTTTTTCAGGTATGGTGAAATAATCTTCAGAAAGAATGGTGAAATCCGCATACATCCCTTTTTCTAGAGTTCCTTTTACATCTTCTTCTTTTGATACCCAGGCACTTCCTTTTGTGTATAGATAAAGTGCTTCTTCACGAGATAAAAGGTTTGATGCTTCGCTCAATTGTAAACCGCCTACTGTTTTACCAGAGATTAACCAATACAATGCTGGCCAAGGATTATAACTTGCTACACGTGTACCATCTGTACCAGCTCCAAGAGGAATCCCCATTTCCATTATTTTTTTAACTGGTGGTGCTTGTTTGGCCTTATCTGCACCATATCGTTCTACAAAAAATTCACCTGCATATGCCATACGAGCTTGAATTGCAATACCACCATTAAGTGCTTTAATACGTTTTAATTCGTTTTCTGTAACTGTTTCAGCATGGTCAAACATCCAACGTTCTGAAGCTAACTTGCCATTCGTCTCTTTGTTTATTTCTTCAATAACATCCAACATATTGGCAATGGTTTCGCCATAAGTAGCGTGTATTCTAAATGGCCAACCGTTATCTACGTGAAGGCGAATGATTTTCTTAAAATCATCTCTCCAAGTAGGCCTGTCTTCCAATAGTGGTTGTGGTGCGAGAAAGTTTTCAAAATCTCCTGCGCTCCAGGCTAAAAATTCACCACCACCTTCTAACTCATAACCGTGATCTAAATGAATTTCTCCATTGTGACCTACTTTATTATTAGCCATCCAGTCTTGGAACTCCGCATATTCTGCCCCTTTGTTTTGTGGAAATAAATAATAGGAGAGACGTATTGGCATTTCGCCTGCATCTGCTAATAATTTAGTGCCTGTGTAATTTTTAGGAAATTTATGTCCACCACCACCTGCGTCAATTCCGCTGGTGATTCCTAGACTATTTAACTCTCTATAAAACTGTTTTGTAGAGTTTACCATCTCATCTTCAGACAAAGCTGGTAACGCACCAATGCGAGCATATAAAATACTTGGATTAGGTTCGGCCAATAAGACACCTGTTAATTTTCCGTTCGCTCCCTTTTCGAAGGTGCTTCCTTTAGGTGCTTTCGTATTTTCATCGATACCTAAAACATCTAATCCTGCCTGATTTAACCAAGCTCTACTATATAAATACAAGATATAGGTTGGAACATCTCCAGTAGCTTCGTTAATTTCTTGTGGTGTAGGAAAGCGTTTTTCTTCAAATTGAAATGGACTCCATCCTCCAATGACCCTTACCCATTGTCCTTTAGGTGTTCTTGCAGCTTGCTCTTTTAGCATTTGTAATGCTGTTCTCAATGATTTTACACCATCCCAGCGTAATTCAGCATTAAAGAAGCGACCGCCTCTGGTTAAATGTAAATGAGAATCATTTAAACCAGGTATTAGTGTTCTTCCTTTTGCATCAATGATTTTTGTGTTTTCATTTTTTAGCTTTAGAATCTCTTGGGTTGATCCAGTAGCTATTACTTTGCCATTCTTTACAGCGATAGCTTCTGTAATTGTTTTGTCAGTATCCATAACTGCCACCTTTGCATTGGCAACAATTAGGTCTGCTGTCTCTAAATTGCTTTTAGTTTCTTGCTTACAAGACACTAATGCTAAGGCAAAAATAAAAAGTAGTATAAATTGTTTCATGGTATCTGTTTTTTAAAAACGCTCCACTTCATTAGAAGTAGAGCGCTTTCCTATTAATTAATTAGTGTTTTTTATCTCCACCTTCTTTATCCCATTCTCTCATGGTTGAGATGTAATCGATACCTAATCCATAAGCACCACCATATCTTTTAGCTAAATTGGTAACCTCTACATATTTACCTGCTCTAGCCCAGTCTCTATGTAACTCTAATAAGTACTGCATAGACGTAATTGGTACAATACCAACTTGAATCATACGAGCTACAGCCATATCGTGAGCTTCTTTAGACACGCCGCCACTAGCATCTGTAATAACATAGACTTCATAGCCATCTTCTAAAGCTGATAATGCTGGAAGTGTCACACAAATCTCTGTCCAAAGACCTGCAAGTACGATACGTTTTTTGCCTGTTTTCTTAACGGCTTCTACAATTCTTTTGTCTTCCCAAGAATTCATAGTTGTTCTATCTATATACTTAGTTTCATCACTATAGTACTCTCTAATTTCAGGGAATACAGGCCCACTAAAAGACCGTTCTGCTACTGTAGTTATAATTGTTGAGACTTCGAATAGTTTAGAGGTACCTGCTACCAAACCTACATTGTTACGTAAGGTTTGAATGTCTATTGATTGTACAGATAAAGCCATTTGACCTTCGTGATCAATCATTATAAGTACGTGATCATCTGCATCCAAAAGGGATTTGGCTGCTAAACTTGGATCATTGTTTGGGTTTTGAGCAAAAACGTTCATTGTTAATGCTAGAATAAATGCGAATGTTAATTTTACTGTGTTCATAATTTTAATGTTTAATTTAATTTGTGTCAATATTGACGGTTACTATTTTTTATTAATTATTGTTATTCATTGGAATTTCCATTAAAAGGAGTTCTGTATCACTATCAGCTTTGATGTCTAATTCTTCGATATCCCATACACCAAAACCATCTCTTTTATTTAAGGGTTGATTATTGATTGTTGCATTGCCATTAAGTACAAAGACATACACGCCGTTTTTTTCTGGATTGTTTAATTGATAAGTCAGTTTTTTTCCTTCAGAAAGGTTGGTCATATTAAACCAAGCATTTTGATGAATCCAAACACCCGAATCTTCAGGGTTAGGTGATACGACCTGCTGAAACTTATTATTGCGATCAGCCACATTCAAAGAAATTTGATCGTAACGAGGTGTTACATTCTGCGTATTAGGGAACACCCATATTTGAAGAAATTTCACCTGCTTTTCTTTATCTATATTGTATTCGGAATGTGTGATTCCAGTTCCTGAACTTAATACTTGAATGTCACCCGATTTTATAACGGCAACATTGTCCATACTATCTTTATGTTCTAAATCACCTTCCATAGGGATTGAGATAATTTCCATATTTTGGTGTGCATGCGTACCGAAGCCCATACCTGGTGCAACAATATCATCGTTTAATACACGCAAAACACCAAAGTTCATTCTTTCTGGATTGTGGTAATTAGCAAAACTGAAGCTGTGTTTAGATTGCAACCATCCGTGGTTAGCATCACCTCTTGTGTCTGCTTTGTGAAGTACTGTATTCATAGTTTTATATTCTTTATTAGGTAAATGATTATAACCGAGTTGTTCATTTTTAGTTTTTGCTTCAGCCTTACTAATGTTGGCTAAACCTGCTACGCCTAAAATTGATAGCGAACTACCTGCGATTGTTTTTTTTAAAAATTCTTTACGTTTCATTGTAGTTTCGTTTGGTCTATTATGGGCTGAACCTTTTGTCCAACATAGCACTGGATGAAAAACAAGTGCTTAAATAGTAGGTGTCAAAAAAAATGTTTTTCTGTATTTTTATATTTCTACTCTGGATTTGCTTTTAAGTAGTGTCATATAGTTTTCTTTATATGATATGCATAGGAATACATTTAAAGTGATTGCGATTAAAGCGCCACTAATACCACCAATGTCTAAAACTAAATGGAGTAGAAATGCATTCAATAGTATTGGAAAAATAACAACCAATGCGAGTGGTACATATTTATTGACTATTAGCAATAGGCCAATAACAATTTGCAATATGGCAACGATAGGCATAATGTAACCCGCTTTAATAAGTGCTCCTATGAATTCACCGCCTTCTGGGGTCATTTCAGGTATAGGCATGAAGTGTAAAAATCCATTTAGGCCGAAGGTTAGTAGAAATATCCCAAAAAAGAATCTTAAAATGTTTTGTGTGGTTTTCATTGTTTTTAGCTTTAATTTAATTTGTGTCATTATTGACGGTTATACTTGTTTTGATTTATAATTGATTGTTTATTAATTATAATCTCGTTTGGCATACTATAGGCTAATCTCGTGCCAATCATCTAACTCGCTGAATCATAACAACTTAAATAGGTTGTGCCAAAAAATATCCTTCTCATAAATTAGAATTTTCTATTATATGAGAATTTTTTAGTTATTTTTACACTTTAACTTTAAGAAACATGAATCAAGACAAGCAAGAATCGTTAGTAAAAGAATGGCTGGTTGAAGCCTTACCATATGAAGTCATGTGGATGAATGAAGACGGAAACATTGTATATGCTAACACCAAGTTTTGTGACCGTTTAGGCTACAAGAAGTCAGAGGTTGTAAAGCTTTCAGTATTCGATATTAATTCTACTGTGACATCAGAAAGTTGGAAAAGTCATTGGGAAATCGTAAAGAAAAATAAGGTTCATAGTTTTAAAGGAACGCATAAAAACAAGACTGGAAAATTTTATGAAGTTGAAGTTATTGCCCAATTTTTCTCAAATAATGGAAAAAAACTAGTCTGTGCAATAGTAAATGACATTAGTCAGTCCAGTTTTTATAAAAACTTAATGGATCATACGCAAACCATTGCTCATGTAGGTGGTTGGAAATTGAACCTACAAGATGGTTCACTACTAGCCACAACTGAGGCTTTAAAAATATTTAATACTGAAGACACAGATGATTTAACACCTGCTAAAATCTTACATTATTTTAAAGATTCCGAAAAAGTAAAGAACCTGTTTAGAGGTGTTATGAGAAAAGCATCTTCATACGATGAAATTTTAGAGACTAAAGAAAATCCACCTCGCTATATTAGAGCTTCAGCTAAGCCAGTACTAAAAGGAGATAAGGTTTATAAAATAGTTGGGGTATATCAGGATGTTACTCAGCAAAAGACTAAAGAAAACGCTTTGCAACTGTACAAGGAAATAATTGACAATGCTGAGGACATGATTTATGTATACAACAGAAATGGTGATATCATACACTATAGCAATTCCTTGATAAAACAGTTAGGGTTTAGTAATAAACATTTAGACACCTATAACATATACGATTTAGATCCAGGTGTAACGCCAGAGTGGTGGGCTTCCCATTTTGATGAAATTGTAACCAAAGGATCTTTGCGGTTTGAATGGTTAGTTATACGTAAAGATGGCACAAAGTTCCCTGTAGATATTACTGCAAACCATTTGCGCTATAACAATGAAGATTATAATTGTGCAGTTGTTAGAGATGTCACCGAAAGAAAAATACGTGATTTAAAGCTCTATGAAGCCTTAGAGGAAATTAAATCGTTGAAAGAACGTCTTGAAAACGAAAACGAATATTTACAAGAGGAAATAAGTAGTAAGATTAATGCTGATAATATAATATGCCGTAGTGATGCTTATGAAAAGGTTTTAGAACAAGTTAATCAAGTAGCCCCAACCGAAACCACCGTTTTAATAACAGGTGAATCTGGAACCGGTAAAGAATTATTAGCAAGTGCATTGCATACGAATAGTTTAAGAAAAGACAGACCTCTAATAAAAATCAATTGTGCTACCTTACCAAAAGAACTTATAGAAAGCGAGTTATTCGGACATAAAAAAGGAGCATTTACTGGTGCGATAGCAGATAAGGTTGGGAAATTTTCTTTAGCAGATGGCGGAACCATATTCTTAGATGAAATAGGTGAGATGCCAATAGATTTACAATCAAAACTTTTGCGTGTATTACAAGAAGGAGAGTTTGATGAATTGGGTGGCACTAAAACGATAAAGGTAGATGTTAGGGTCATAGCTGCTACTAATAGAAATCTTGAGGAAATGATAAAAGAAGGGGCTTTTAGAGAAGATTTGTATTATCGCTTGAATGTTTTCCCTATATACAATATACCCTTACGCGCTCGAAAAGAAGACATTCCTTTGTTAGCTCAATATTTTTTAGAGAAATATTCCGCTAAGGCTGGAAAGGCATTTAAGCGGCTATCAAAAAAAACGATTACTGCCTTAATGGCCTACAGTTTTCCAGGAAATATTAGAGAATTAGAAAATTTAATTGAACGTGCTGTCATTGTTGAAAGTGGCACAACTTTAAACCCAGGGCAATGGATACCAAATACAGATGTGTTAGTTTCTGCAGATGATTTTAAGTCTTTTGAAGCTATGCAACGCGATTATATTATAAAAACACTTAACTACACTAATTGGCGCGTTAGTGGAAATAAAGGAGCTGCTACCATACTTAATATGAAAGACAAAACTCTTTTTGCCAAAATGAAACGTCTAGGTATTGAAAAACAAGTAGGTCTAAAGCGATAAATAAATTTATAAACGGCCTATAGAATTTTATCTTGATAGTGTCGCCAGCACTGTTAATGACATCGCGTTCACGACTTCCTATTTAATAAATTAAAAGCGTGAGGAGTACTATGTAATGAATGGGTTGACCTATTTGTTATGCAATTATTCTCATGTATTTTTTTAGATTGTATAACGTTCCTTTACACTTATCAACAAAATAGTTACGGTGGTCAAAAAAAATAGTCTTCGGTTAAGTTATACTCTTTCTTTGTATTATCAACAAATGTAATACACATCAAACTTAATATTAAAATGAAGAAAGTAAAAATAGTATTTATAGCCGTATTGCTGTCATCCATGGCGCAATCACAGGTTTCAAAACAACATAATCAGGTATTAAAACAAATTGTAGAAGATTTCAGAACTACAATAATCAACCATAATGACGAAGAAAAGTTTGACAATTTATTTTTGAACGATTCTATTACTTGGGGAGCAATTGTTACGGGGAAGACAAAGACTCATGTTCTAAAACAAAGACCTGATTTTACATTTCAATCTAGTGACCCCAAGAGTTTTTATAAAAATTTAAACGATGGCGATGAAGAAAAATTTTATAATGTCAACATTGATGTAAGGGGAGACTTTGCAACCATCTCTTTTGATTATTCTTTCAATTCTAAATCCGTGATACAAAATTGGGGAGTTGAATATTGGTCTTTGATTTTAGTTAACGATTCATGGAAACTAACAAGTGTCACATGGTCTATGAACATGGAGCAGCTTGAAAAATGTCCATTTGTAGCAGCCGATCTTTTTGTTTTAAATCAATAATTCAGGAATAGAAAAAGGAGTTTAAATTTTTAATCTAATATCGAAATGAAAATATCAAAAAACAATCCATTTGTCATAGCAGCTATCACTTTAATTCTATTTTTAGGAATCCTAAAATTCCCTTTGATTTCAGTGCTTGATAACTTTGATTTATCTAGCCAACAAGCCGATAATATTATAAGAATAATAAAAAATTCGATTATTCTTATTCTGGTTCTATTCGCCATTAAAAAACTAAAGCTTGTTGCACTCTCTGGATTGAGCAAGAATATAAAATTTCAAAAGAAGTATTTAATTTTAATTCCTATGTACTTAGTAGTCATAGGTGTATTCTCTCTTTTGGACACGGATTTATCAAGCATTTCGGCTATTGATGTGATTTTGTTATCAGTTTCAATGCTTTCGGTTGGATTTGTTGAAGAGTTTATTTTTAGAGGTATTCTTCAATCGGTCTTTTTAAAGAAATATGGCCATAGAAAATATGGCATTTTAATAGGTATCTTTCTTCCTGCAGCACTTTTTGGAGGATTACATTTAGTAAATTTAGATATGTCCAATATAGCTGCTTCAATTTCACAAGCAGTATACGCCTTTTTTATAGGGGTTTCTTTTGGAGCTATTTTATTAAAAACCAATAAGTTAATCCCTTTAGCTATATTACATGGTCTTATCAATATAGTCTTTAGTATTAATACCTTATTGGACGATAACGCAATGTCGGGACAAATTGAACAACAAGACATTGGGCAGGCAATTGGCACTATGTTGATAGTTTTACCTTTATTTGTTGTTGGCTTATTTATTATACGTAAAATCAGCCTTAAAAGTGTTCAAGAAAAAATAGATTTATCTAGTACTATTAAACTGTCATAATGTTATGAATTTAAAAGAAAAATTTAAGGATATTAATACCTATTTTTCACCAAAGGTTATTGGAGAAGTAAACGATGTGTATGTGAAAGCAGTCTCGATAAAAGGAGATAAAGTACCTTGGCATACTCATGAAAAGGAGGACGAATTATTTTATATTGTTGAAGGAAGTCTCTTATTTGAAATTGAAAATGAGGAGAGCTTTACAATGAATCCCGGCGATTTATTCATAGTAAAAAAAGGAATTAGTCATAGGGTTTCCTCACAAAAGGAATGTAAAATTATGTTGATTGAGCAAAAAACAACTGCACATACCGGAACTGTTGACACCGAAATAACAAAAAGTATTCAGCAGCAGTTATACTAAATTACCATATTTAATTTTTTTGATACATGTCTAAATTAAAGATTCCTTTTCTCATTTCTGCTCATCTGTTGTTTTGGATACTCAGCTATATATTCATTACACAAAGTGAAATCTCTTGGAGCGGCTTTGATAACGTTAATGGTGGATTACCAATAGCCTATGGCTATGGTTTGTTTTTTAATGCATGTATATTTTACATCCAAGTGTTTTGGTTGGTTCCAAAGTATTTTATACAGCACAAAAATAAACGGTTCTGGGTAAACACGATACTGCTTTTAGCTGTTGTAACTATTATTGAAACACTATTTGATCTGCAATTGGCAGACACTTTAGAACTCGATTCAATAAAAAAAGAACATCCAGAAGACTTATTCTTCATATTCCTCTTTCTTAATACACTTGCTCACCTATTTTATAGCTTGGTTGGTTTTTTATATCGGTTTCAATTTGAATATTTTAAATCTGAAAAATCAAAAAGCAACTTATTATTAGAAACTCGTGAAGCTGAATTAAAATATTTACGTGCGCAATTGAATCCACATTTTTTGTTTAATGCCATTAATAGCGTCTATCATTTGATCGGTAAAGACGACCCAAAGGCTAAAAAGACCTTATTACAATTTTCAGATTTGTTGCGATATCAATTATACGAGAGTAATACAAAATATATTTCTGTTATAAAAGAACTAGAAAATCTTAAGCAGTACATAAAAATAGAAGGGGTAAGAAAAGGGGAGGACATCAGCCTATCCTATGCAATCAATTACGATAATTCTCAAAAACAAATTGTACCATTATTATTAATTCCGTTCATTGAAAACGCCTTTAAACATTGTAGTAATCATTCAAAAAGTTCTGACAACGTCATTGATATCAGCATAGAGGAAGATGAAAACATGTTAATCTTAAAAGTTAATAACTCTTACGATATTAAACCAACTAATGAAGTTGCTGGTGGCTTAGGTCTAAAAAATGTAAAACGAAGATTGGCTTTGCTATATCCCAGCCATCATCAGTTAGATATTACAACTCAAAATGGACTATTTTCAGTACATTTAGAACTACATTTATAATAGAATGAAACAGCTAAATTGTTTAATCATAGATGACGAACCACTAGCCAGAGAAGGTTTAAAAACCTACTGTGATAACCTTTCATTTCTAAACATTGTTGCTTTATGCAAAAATGCATTACAAGCTAATGAGCATTTACATAATAATGACATAGATCTCATTTTTTTGGATATAAACATGCCCATAATATCTGGTATAGATTGGTTAAAAACACTTGACAAATCGCCGCTTGTAGTTATGACCACAGCGTATACAGAGTATGCCTTAGAAAGTTTTTCTTTTGAAGTTTTGGACTATTTGGTAAAACCCATATCCTTCGAACGTTTTTTGCAAGCCGTTAATAAAGTCCTTAGATTCTCTAACAATATTGATAATTACGATTTGTTTTTTGTGAAAAGTAATAATGTATTGAAAAAAGTACTAATTAATGATATTTTATATATTGAAGCCATGCAAAATTATATGAAAATCATTACCACAAATGATACAATAGTGGCACATACAACGCTTAAAGAATTAAAAGATAATCTGCCTTCATCAAACTTTATTCAAACCCATAAATCGTTTATTATCTCTAAAAGTCAAGTGGATAAAATTGTGGGAAATCTAATCGTAATCGGAAATCATAAAATCCCAATAAGTGTACGCATGCGAAAAGATGTTTTAGGGCAATTCACATAAAATAATTTGCTAGTTTAAAGAATTGATTGAGTATCAATTTTTGAGATACAATTGATAAAAATCAAAAAAGAAAACTTCAATTTGAATACTACATATACCACATGTGTAGTGCTTTATTTTTACTCACATCTTTATGTATTGTTAGATCATACAAGATTCATGAATTACTATTTAATAAAATAAGGGATATTGAATAAACGGCGATAGGAGCGCAGTGCGAACTGAACGCCTGAGGTTCACGATTTCAGATTTAAACAATAGGCTAGAATGCGTATTGTTTGCGAAATGAGTTTTTAGTAAATAACAAATAGTCTGAACATAAAGCTCAGAGGTCTAGATGTTTTAGAATTTAGGTTATCAATCTATCTCAAAATAAAAACAGATTTAACATAGATTTATTATTTGATGTTAAAGAAATGATAATTGTAGTTTACCTGTAATAAATGCTTATTTAGTTGAATATATTTGATGAAAACTAATCAACAAAAATGAAAACAAAAATTACAATTTTAGCACTAATGTTGCTTTGTGTTTCGATACAGGGGCAGCAAAAAACAGTTGCAGAACCTATCTCTTTAGAAATAGGAAATCGTTATAAAATGCAATCTTCAATTTTAAATGAAGAACGTAGTTTATTAATTCATCTCCCAAGCAATTATGAAAGCTCAGAAAAGAAATATTCTGTAATTTATGTATTAGACGGTGACAATCACTTTCAACATGCAACGAATGCGGTTACACTTTTGTCTGAAAATGAAATAATTCCAGAATTAATTATTGTTGCTATTCCTAATAATCAAGGGACAAGAGGAAGAGATTTAGGCAGAGCTAGAGATAAATTTAAACAGTATATTAAAGATGAAGTGATACCGTTTGTTGAAAACAACTATCGCACTACAAATCATAAAACCATTTTTGGCCATTCTATGGCTGGTGCATTTGTCTTAAATTATTTGGCAACAGAATCTTCATTATTTGATAATTATATTGCAGCAAGTCCTGTAATTCAAATTTTTGATTCTGAATTACTTGGTAAGTTTAATGAATTGTTTAAGGCAGAAAAGGCACTAAATAAATCACTTTATTTTACATTAACAGATAAGGTAGCTGAAGGTGAGCGCGCAACAGATGCACTTAATACGTTTGTAGAGATTTTAAAAAATGAAGCGCCAAAAACATTAGATTGGAAATATAATTTTATAGAAGACCAAATACATATGACCACACCATATCTTACGATGTATGAAGGTTTATCTAAAGTGTTTGCCGATTATCGTTCTCTAAGATTCAGTAGCTATGAGGATTACAAAAATCGTGGCGGAATGAATGCTCTTAAAACCTATTATTCTAACAGAGCTGACAAGTATCAAATTTCTAAAGAAATTCCTAATAGAACATTAAGGCGTGTTGCTTACGTATTACTCGATAATGGTAAAACTGATATGGCAATCAATTTATTCCAAGAAAACGTAAAAAATAATCCTCAGTCTGCTATTGCTCACAAGGCTTTAGGCGATGCTTATGAAGCTAATAATGATAATAAAAGTGCTCTGGAAGCGCATCAAACAGCAGTAAGTTTATCTAAAAAACAAGCCTCTCCTGATACGGATTATTTTTCAAGACAGTTAAAACGTATTCAAGAAAAGCTCGAAACAAACTAATCTAGATTATATTTATTTCTAAAGCATAATTAGGAGCTAAGCCGTTTGTATATGAAACGAATTAGCTCCTTTACTATTTATATATTATTATCTTTCTTTTTCATTCCGAAAACTATTCTTGGTATTTTAAAATGGCGAATTATTAATCTACAGTTCTCTAACGTACCATCTGTGTTATAAATAGGGTCACTAACAGGATAAACCCATTTAATAAATAAGGGATAATGAATAAACGGTGATAGGAGCGTAGTGCGAACTGAAAATGTCAGGTTCACAATTTCAGATTTAAACAAAAATTATGGTTGAGTAATGTGTGTGGAATGCGACTATATACTATAATTATGATGTTTTCTTTTATCATAATTAATTCCATCAAATAGTATTTAGTCAAAAAATGGACACTGAACATTTTCTTAACGCCAAATAATCTATTTAAATGTATGTCGTTGCTCTGCTGTTGAAGATGCGTTTAGTAATTGATTAAAAGTTCTTACGATATTAAAATCGCGGGTAATTTCTCCAGATACAGCAATTCCAGAAATACCCGTCTCTAATATGGCTGCAACATCTTCAGTGGTAATACCTCCAACACCAATAATTGGGATTGGGGTTTTTAAGACATCTGTAATCGCCCTATAACCTTTCAAACCTAAAACCGGAGGTAAATTATCTTTCGTAGTTGTTTCTCTAAAAGGACCTAAACTAATATAATCGATTTCTTTATCTAATAATTTTTCACAATCCTGTAAGGTATTTGCTGTTCCGCCAATCATTTGCCAACTATATAAATGGGTTCTAGCTATAGTAGGACAGGTATCTGTTGGTCCTAAATGCACACCATCTGCTTTAACTTCTTTTGCTATTTTATAATGATCGTTAATAATTAACCGGGTTTGAAAATGAGATGTGATTTCTCTAGCTTCTTTGGCAAACTTCAATATTTTTTTTTCTGAACTGATTTTCAACCGCAATTGCACTAATTCTGTACCAGATGAACACGCTTTTTGGATGTTTTCTAGATGCTCTTTTGGAGAGCTTCCTTGTGATATGTAGTGTAGTTTAGGTATAATCATGTCTTTGCTATTTTTCTATCGTATAAGGGCGTTTTATCACTTGAAAACAAGAATACATATAGTTATGGCAAGATAAATACTTTAGGTGGAAAAACACAAGGCATTCACGAACTCATTCATTTAAAATAATAGATGTGTAATTAATTATAGTTTACGAATGCTAATGCCATCGAGTTTGCGAGATTAAGTTGAGCATGGCGAAACCACTTAATATCAATAGAGCTACACGAGTTTCTATTTAATAAAATATATGACTGAAGAGTAATGTATGTGGAATTGGGTTAAAATATTTTTTTGTATCTTTAAGCTAATCACTTTATTATTAGTGATTAAACTCTCCCTAATTAAGAATTATAATAGAACTTTTAAGGAATTAATAGTACCCTCTAATTGGTATGTTTTAGTATTGACTAATCTCTTACCATAGTTTAGTATATCAAATTGATTATCTAATCCTAAAAAATATATTATGAAACAGCTTAAATTTTTCTTACTTATAATTAGTATTTGTATTCTGACATCTTGTTATTCTGTGAGATTGAGAAACGTAAATGGAGCTCCACAACCAGATCCTTTTTCCGATAGAAATGACTATTATCGTGGAATGGCTGTTGTTGAACTTGATACGATTATCAAAACTAAACTATCATCAAAAGACTTTACTTATCTAATTAAAGAAAAAGAAGCTTGTGAATCAGGTAAATTAAATATCGTAGAGTATCGCAATACATTTGGAGGTGTATTACTTAGTGCTATAACTTTTGGGAAGAGGAGAAAAGTGAAAATCAAATATGTGTGTGAAAAACTTTAAACTAAATTATTATGGCAACCACAAAATCTAAACTATTAAACGAATGGGATACCTTACATAATAATGGTCCTTTTCCATTAAAATTGTTATATCAAACAAAATTAGAAGGTGAAAGATTAATGCCTAAAAAAATTGACCGTTATAACGATGTAGCTCTTGAAATTCAGAAATTAATAAATGAAGCACATCAAGCTGGTGAAGGTTTCCGTGCCTATGGATCTGCTTGGTCAATGAGTAATATTGCAAGCCATAAAGATAGAATGCATTATAATGGATTTATGAATATTTCGATGCCAATTCATGCTAGCGATTGTCATCCAAATAATGTTTACGACCCTACAAACTTATTTTTATTTGAATGCGGAAATACGATCAAAGAAGTATCTGAAACCTTAGCAGAAAACGGTAAATCACTTAAAACAAGTGGTGCGAGTAACGGACAAACAATCGCAGGTTGCATCTCGACTGGTGTACATGGTTCTGGACTTGATTCTGGAGCTGTACAAGACTATGTTGTTGGTCTCAACCTTATTATTGGCCCTAACCAAGAGGATATTGTATATCTCGAACCTAAATCTAAACCCGCTTTAAAGGATGCCTTTGTACATTCTTTTAACGCTAGAGTTATTAGAGATGATGATTTATTTTATGCCGCTTTAGTTGGATTGGGTGGTTTCGGATTTATACATGGCGTGGTGATAGAGGCAGAGCCCGTATTTCTATTAAAACGTTATGTGAAAAAAGTAAGTAAGCATTTGGCTTTTGAGCTCGCCAATACCATGGATTTCAAAAATTCGGCATTTACAATCCCAGGAGAAACAACTACACAGGGTAACGGTAAACGACCATATCATTACAAAGTATTTATCAATCAATATAGTGATGAACCTAATTGTGTTGTAGAAGTGATGTATAAGAAACCTTATAAAGAAAACTATCCAGATCCATTTCCTGTAATTAAAGAATCACTATATCGAGATTTAATCCATCTCTTTGTAAAGCTCGCCGAAAATTTCCCAAAGAGTATTCCCTGGTTGGTTAAGCGATTGCGAAAAACCATTTTGCCTATGGTAAATGAAGAAACTACAGGAATGCTCAAAGAGATTTTCTGGGATGCACCATATCAAGGTCCAGCCTTTGCTTGTTCATTTGGGATTCATCATAAACATTCTGAAAAAGTAATGACTCTTCTCGGTAAATTAACACGCGATGAAGGACCAATTCCGGGCATATTTGCCTTACGTTTTGTAAAAAAAACGAAAGCGACTCTAGGTTTTACTAAATTTCCGATTACTTGTATGATTGAAATTGATGGCGTTCTTTGGAAGAAAACAAGAAAGATAATGAGTTTGGAAGAGTATGCAAAACGGATGATAGAAGTGCTAAAAGCAAACAACATTCCTTTTACTATTCATTGGGGAAAAAATAGCGATTGGGCATTCCCAGGACTACTCAATGATATGTATGATGCTAATGCAACAAAATGGATAGCACAACGAAAAAAGTTATTATCACCAGAAATGCAAGATCTATTTTCTAATACGTTTCTAAAAACTGTTGGTTTAGCGTAGTAAAAAGTTAAAATCTAGTCACGAGATTAATCAATTCCTATGCAATACAATAAGAGATAATGAATAAGCAACGATAGGAGCACAGTGGCATGCGAATTAATAGGATTTATAGTTCCTTTTATTAGCATCGTTAAATTTTAGCCGCTAATCTACAGGCTTGATTTATGGCGCGTTTTGCATCCAATTCGGCAGCAACAGCGGCACCTCCAATGACATGCACTTTTATACCTTTTGCTTCTAATGGCGCTAATAATGCTGCGAATGGTACTTGACCTGCACAAATTACAATAGTATCTACGGCCAACACTTTTTGTTCTTCATTTTGAACATAATGCAAGCCTTCATCATCGATTTTTGTGTATTGCACCTCGTTAATAAACTGTACTTTTTTCTTTTTCAATGTAGAACGATGAATCCAACCGGTCGTTTTACCTAATTTACCACCAAATTTACCCTTGCTACGCTTGAACATGAAAATTTCTCTTGGTGATGGATGAATTTCTGCGGTTACACCTTCAATTCCACTTCGAGCCTCCATTGTTTTATCAATTCCCCATTCTTTTAACCAAGCGTCAATATCTAATGAAGTGCTTTCACCTTCGTGTGCCAAATATTCAGACACATCGAAACCAATTCCACCTGCTCCGATAACAGCAACACGCTTACCAACTGGCTTTTTTAACTTTAAAACATCAATATAGCTTAAGACCATAGGATGATCAATACCTTCAATTTTTAGAGCTCTTGGTTTTATTCCTGTCGCTATTATGACCTCGTCAAAATTTCCGTTTTCTAAATCTTCAATTGTGACTCGCGTATTTAATTTTACAGTCACATGATGTAATTCTATTTGTCTATTAAAATAACGAATGGTTTCGTGAAATTCTTCTTTACCCGGAATTTGCTTCGCCAAGTTGAATTGCCCACCTATTTCTTTATCGGCTTCAAAAAGTGTGACGTCATGTCCGCGTTGCGCCGCAATAGATGACGCAGCTAAACCTGCAGGACCTGCCCCTACAACAGCAATTTTTTTCTTTTTTTGCGTCGGGAGATAATTGAGCTCCGTTTCATGACACGCTCTTGGGTTGACCAAACAACTGGCTACTTTTTGTGCAAAAACGTGGTCTAAACAGGCTTGATTACAACCAATACAAGTATTTATTTCGTCCGATTTATTCGCTTCTGCTTTATTTACCCATTCTGAATCCGCCAAAAATGGTCGTGCCATCGAAATCATATCTGCATGACCTTCTGCCAATATCTTTTCAGCAGTTTCTGGCATATTTATTCTATTTGAAGTCACTAACGGAATCGAAAGTTCTTCTTTCATTTTTTTAGTAACCCAAGTAAAAGCAGCTCTTGGTACTGAAGTTGCAATGGTTGGTATTCGTGCTTCGTGCCATCCAATTCCTGTATTTATAATAGTGGCACCCGCTTTTTCAATTGCTTTACCTAAGGCTACGACTTCTTGCCAAGTGCTTCCTTTTTCGACTAAATCTAACATGGATAAACGATAGATTATGATAAACGCCTTTCCAACGGCTTCACGCGTTTGCTTTACTAATTCAATGGGTAAACGCATTCGATTTTCATAGCTTCCGCCATAATTATCAGTGCGCTTATTTGTTCTTTCTGAAATAAATTGATTGATTAAATAGCCTTCAGAGCCCATGATTTCTACGCCATCATAGCCTGCTAATTTTGCTAGTTTAGCAGAATTCACAAAATCCCGAATCGTACGCTTGATGCCAGATTGTTTTAGTTTAAAAGGTTTGAAGGGCGTAATTGGTGATTTTATTGCCGAAGGTGCAACCGCAAACGGATGATATCCGTAACGTCCTGCGTGTAAAATTTGCATACATATTTTACCACCTTCTTTATGCACTGCATCTGTAATTACTTTATGGTGCTTAGCATGTTTTTTTGTGCTCATTCGTGCCGAAAAGGGTCCTGTCCAACCTTGTATGTTAGGTGCAATTCCTCCAGAAACAATTAAGCCAACACCACCTTTTGCACGTTCTGCATAATAGGTTGCTATTTTTTCTAAGCCATTTTTTTCCTCTTCTAAGCCTGTATGCATTGAACCCATTAAAATTCGGTTTTTAAGGGTTGTAAATCCTAAATCTAAGGGTTCAAAAATATGTTTATACTTGGTCATTTTTCTTTACGTTTTAGTGTCGTTTACGATGCACAACTAGCTACTGGAAAGGTACGTTTTTTTTAGAATGAGAAAAGGCAATAGTTATCGCCAGTCCCGAATTTAATTTAGGATAGCTTGAGTTTTATTTATGAGGTTAGGCGACGGCCAAGCACTTTTTATGTGACGACATAGAAGGGAAGTGAAATGTGTGTGGAATGGATAACATAGTTATAGATTTAATATTTATTATATAACAAAGGCGTTACTGAGAAGTAACGCCTTTAATTTTTATTGATTCCTATTAGCTGTGAATAAAGTTTCTGCTAATTTACTGTTGATAAAAACCGTATTGGAACAGAGTAAGAACTCTTGTTGCTTTTTTTATCTATAGAAAGTTCTTTTTGATTCAATCTTTTTTTAATGAATTTTGTAAGTTGAATATTTTCTGAATCATTCGAAATTACAATAATTTCATTATTTTCATTTAATTTGAATTTTACCGTCACAATGATATCATCATGAATTACCATTTCCGAATAATTAAGAAACGTTTGGATCTGTTGAGATATTGGTCTTAACTCATCTCCAGGAGTTCCTGTAAATGCTGTGACTTGACTGCTAAATGTAATTAAAGCTACTAATACTAATGTTTTGATTGTGTTCATTGTTTTTGATTTAATTGATGAATGATTTAATTGATTGATGATTTGATTTAATAAACGTTATCTATCTGTAACGTCTTTTACTGTTCCAATTAAGGCTTTTTGAATTATTTAAAGTTCTCATAATTTTTGTTTTTGATAATTAAATATTTATGTTGTTTTTTATTGATTCTAATAGATAGACGCCGATACATTACAATTGTTACAGTACTATGCATAACAATGTAAGAAATTAACACATTTTAACTATTCTATACAAAATAGAGGACAATGAATAAACGACGATAGGAGCGTAGTGTAAACCGAAAATTTGAGGTTAGGCGACAGCCAAGCTCATATGAAGTTCACGATGTCATAAAACAATAGAAGTAGAGGAGAAATGAGTGTGGAATGAATTTCATACTCATTTTCATTTGGATTAAACACGATTAAATTTTAGTGCTTATTTAGCAAATCTAAATCAAGCTCATTAAAATTATGTGCTGCCTTAACTAAAAGGGTAGACCCAATAGATTCGAATAAGTTATTTGTTTTTAGAACAAATTCGGCTTGTTTTTCAGTGTTGTAGTCTGGAATACCAACAATGGTAAGGTTTGTTGCTTTTGATTCTTCTTCAATGATATTATAGAACGTTTTTTGTTCCACAGCATTATTGATAATTTTTATGTCCACATTGACGCGTAAATCTTCAACAAGTTTTGAAATTTTAGATTCAATAATAGAGACATCTACATTATTATTATTTACAAAAAGCACTCTAATAGTTGTGTCATGCCATCTTGGAGAAGCAATGATGAAACGTGCAATATTAAGCATCATTTCAGCATTTTTACTATCTGTTTCTCGCCACCAAAAGTCAACAGAACTATAATTTCCAAATTTTGATACTCTATCAAAATCCAGATACAATAAATTATAATCTAGATGTAACAAGGTTTGTGTCATGTTAGAATATTCTTTAGAATTCTCTAAACCTTTTGGCCATCCCATCATAATCGTATTCGGTTCAACACCAGAAAAACCAAAGGTTGATGCAATATTTGTAATACCACTATAAATATTATCTACTTTTATTTGCCTAGCAAAGATTCCGAGTTCTTGAAACATGTCATCTCTAACGACCTGATCAATTTTTTTTAATGGTGGCTTGTTATTTTCTTTATCTAAAATAAGCTTGAAATTGGTGACAATTCCTGTACGACCAGAAATCGTTTTACACAACTCTAATAAATACGTTTGATGATCACTTTTACCACTAAACAGAATAATATTAGGATTCCAATTCGAGTTTTCGTCTACTTGAGCATCAATTTTTTTCAGTCCTTTATTAACGACGTTTTCCCAAACACTTTTCCAAACATCGTTAGACTGCAATTTTACTTCTTTGCGTTGTAGCCCAAAATACATCGCACTAATAACAGCCAAAGCAGCTATCATTGCCATCATATCTAATTTAAACATAACAACAAAACAGGCAATAAATCCAAGTAAACCAATCCATCGTTTTACTTTAAATTTAGGCTGAAAGTCAGGATTCGCCCAACTTTCAAGGAAAAACGAAATATTTATAAAACCGTAAGCTGTTAAATAAAACATAGAAACCACACGAGCAATAATGTCTAATTCCCCTATGAGAATACCAACTTCAGCAATAATAAAAGCAAGAAATAAAGCATTGACAGGTTCGTTATTTGCGCCTTTTCCTTTGCTAAAAAATGTTGGTGTTACTTTATCCATAGACATGGCTTGCAAAATTCTAGGACCTCCAAGAATACCACCTAAAGCTGAAGATAATGTTGCTCCCCAAATCCCAGCCACAACAGCAGGAGCAAAGAGTGCGATTTTCATTAAGATATTATAATCTGTTTTTAGTACTTCAGAATCAATGGTATACGCCATAAAAACAGCAAGTGCAAGATAGACTACAAGACCAACTCCAATAGCGTATAAAGTACCACTAGGAATAGATTTTTTTGGATCTTCCAAATCACCACTCATGGCAATTCCGGCAGTAAATCCGGTAACAGCAGGGAAAAATACGGCAAATACAATTTCTAAAGGCACCCCATTTTCAGCTTTAAATAAATTGACTGTTGTTGGAACAGATTCTGAAGAACCTAAAAATATAGAAATCAATGAAACAACAATTGCTGCTAGAATAATAAACTCAGTTTTAAGCGCCACCGAAGTACTTATAAGGGCCAAAGTGGTAAGTGCGAAAAGTGCAATAGTTCCTGTGAGTCTTAAATCATTGATTGTGGTTCCAAATCCAAAATAGGCATTAAAACTTTCGGCAAAACCAATTAAATATAAGGCGATTGAAAACGCTGTTCCTATAAATAAGGCAATACCAATGGAACCTCCAATAGGAATCCCCATACTTCTGGATAATACATAATAAATGCCACCAGCACCAATTTTCTTGTCTGTGGCAACAGACGATACACTTAAACCTGTAGTAACCGCAATACCATGCGCAATAATGATAATAACAATAGCTCCAATTAAGCCAGCATTACCAACAACCCAACCTAAACGCATATACATTATAACCCCAAGAATGGTTAAAATAGAAGGCGTAAAGACACCAGCGAAGGTTCCAAATTTCTTTTTTTGTGGCATTAATAAAATTTCATCTTTTGAAGAAAATACTAGTGAGTGAATATAACTATTCTTTTTATTATATAATGACTGTATGTATATTGAAATATAAAGTACTCTGTAATCTGCTTATAAATCGTTACAAAGCAATGTTATAGAATGTGAAATAACTCAAAGAGCTCTTAAACGGATATTCCTTAAGAGTTATACTAAATATTCTGTTGTCAGTGATTAGGTTTTTGGAGTTTTGATAAATAATCTGATTGTATTCAATTGATTAGAATCGCGTATTTCATAATTTATGGACGATTGTACAGTATATTGAAATTATGAGATCTTATGAATACAGGATAACTAGAGGAGATGCCAAATAATTCTATTTTACATAATATAAATTATAGTACATTTTATAACAATTAGCGAAATAGCGCTTTTGAGCGGTATTTGACATAATTGCAGATATAATGGCTTTAGACTTATATCGATAGTAATTATGTCAAGCTAATTGTGGCTTAGTTAGTATGTAGCTATAATTTGACGTTATGTAAAATTACTCACAGCGTTTATATTTCAATAAAGATGTGTTCGTGATTACAAATCATAGATTTGTAGTTGCCGCTGCCAAGAACTCGTCCCGATGAAAAATCGAGATATCCATCGCTTGCCAACGAACGCCAAAATAAAAGCTAACCTTTTTACTGTTATTGAAAATTTTACGTATTTGAATAATTGTGCATCATATTTTTTTCTACGCGATTCTCGTCAATTTGCCATAAGAGCTTAAATTTTAACAAATCGACTTTAGGAGATTCACGAACTCCATTAAAGTTTTATGAAATAATTAAACACGTGAGTAAAGTAAAATTCTAAGCACTTATTATATTTTGAACGTTCAGTTAAACATTATATAGGAAATGTATTTTTATACAAGTATTTTCCGTTAGCAATTTTTTCTACATGTTTCAAAGGTCCTTTTTTAATGTCTACCGACCAAAATTTATCATTAGGCTGAACGTAAATTAGAATAAACAAATCATATATATCATTAGGCTTAATTTTCGTTTTGGTAATTTCTAATTCTTTAAAGAACAGATTTAAAACACCTTCAAACAATTCTATTTGTGACCAATCAAAATTATCTGAAAGGTACATTCCTGTTTGAGATTTTACTAAGAAAGAAATAAAATCTCTATTAATGGTTTTAGTATCTAACTTATCAGAGCTTTTATTAGTATTTTTTCTGATTTTTTCCGATTCTTCATTAATCAAATTACATAAATCAATAAAAACTTTTTCACGGCTATTCTTATAAAATTTAAAATTAGTTTCGTTTATTTCAAGTCCGTTTGCAATAGCCTTCGTTAAATGTAATATATCTATATGTTTTTCTAGAAAATTATATTCAAATCCATCTATATCCATTTTCTTTAAATATATAATTGGTGGGTCATATATTTTCATAGCAGACATTTGCATCATTCGTTGGATAACGATTCTTGATTTGCCGATATGACTTAATATTAAGTTAGATTTTGCTATTTCATCTATATTAATGAATGATAATGTTAAAGGTGAATTTAAAGATGATAATTCAGTTTCTTCAATTTCTTTTTCCATTAAACCTCTCCAAATATTAGTATCACATATAGTTTTCATTCGAATCAGTTTTAATATTGCCTACTTTCCTTTTCTGATAGTTCTATTTGAGCTTTATTAAGCTCTGAATTCATAAAATTCAATGTGTTTTCATTGACAGCATTCATAGATTACAAGATACATTTTTAATATTTTCTTATCTTTTTTTCTTGTTAAAAAAAGAAACAAAAAAAACAAGTTAGGTATTATCAATATTGATACTCAATCAATATCTCAATAGTATATAATTTTGGAAACAATTACGGTTCGTTATGCTATATTTTAGACTATTTCGCGTTAAGAAAATGTACAGTGTACATTTTTAGCTAAATACTATTTGAAACAATCATTTAGTAAAGTGTTGTATCCAATTACAATCATCCACAGGATAATTGCATTTGTATAGCCTAAAATATACACGCTCATTTCTCCTATTGTTTTAACCAAAATTTTATGAGGCCAAGTTTATCATCGAAATTCTATTTTACATAATATATTCTAATCCAATCCGCTCTGCCCTAATAAATCTTTATATAAATCTCCTATACCTGTAGATCCTGGAACATACTTCTCTTTATTGAAATCACTTTCTTCCAACGTGATTTTATCAAAAATTGTTTTAAACTCTTCTTTTGTTATAACATCTCCAATTCTATCAAAACTTAAATATGCATTTTTAAAAAACCTCATTAATGCAATGAATCCCGTAGATTTATTCAAAATCATATTAGCTTGTATGACTCTCCAAGCATTTGGCCATTTCTCATCAACTACATAAAAATAATTATATATGATTTGTGCTATTTCAATATCTTTTACATCATTAATAAATATATTTCTCAAAAATAATTTTTGTAATTCTTTACCTTCAACTAAATCCAATTTATTCGAAGGATTATCTTTATTTCTTTTATAAAAATCCCTATCGGATTGAGGGTCAGAAGATATATATTTTAATAAATTTTTTGCAAATGTATCTTGAGTAATAGTCTCTGTTTCTTTTCTGTTTGCAGTACCAAGAATTTTAATTTTTCTAAAAAATGGGCTTTCCTCCTTCTGACTTAAGGCGCGTGCTATATTATGTACAGTCTTTTGAGGACTTCTATCTTTTGCAAAGGCAAATAGATCCTGTACATGCGAATTACTTACGTTTTTTTGTTCTTTATTAATGGTAGCGAAAACAATAGCTTGATCTTCAATATCCATATCAATATATATAGAAACAATGACTTGAAATTTTTCATCATCTTTCTTATAATGCTTCAATCCAGCAATTCTGTGTTGTCCATCAAGCACTTTTGCTACATCATCTTTGTACTTTATTGTCATCATTTGTTTTTCTTCATCATATTCGGCATCTTTAGATGAAACAGAAAGAATAATACTATTTGGGAATGTTGCATCAACAAGGTTGACATATTTACCAATATCTTTTTCCCTTTTAGTGTTAAGCTGACGTTGAATTCCTATGTAATCTTCAACTTCTCTATTGTCCTGACCTAATTCAAGTCTTCTAACATCAGCATAAGAGATAAAATATAAGTCTTCATGATCCATTACTCCTATATATACAGTACCTATTGGTTGTTGAGCTTCAAGGCACTTGAACTCTATTGGTGGCATATTTATTACTTCCATTATTTTAATCCTTTCATTATTGTTTCTTGTTCTTCGCCTCTGGCTTCTACTACATCTGGTGATTTTCTATTCGATATCAACTGTGAGTGAAAGAAAATTGGTATTGCAAGCAGTATTGCTAAAATAGATGCCCATTTTATAAATCCATTCACTTGAGGTGAAGCGCTTAATAAGGCATATAAAATTGAGACTATTACAATTAAAAAAAGTGAGAAAATACTAAAAAACGAACTTAAATCTGTTGCTTTCAATTTATTGTTATGATATATTAAATAAGAAGATGATATTAGCGAAACGCTGTACAAATAAAACTCTCCATTTGAATAAAACCTACTCCAATCTGTCCACTTTCCAATGGAAATAATATATAATAACCCAATCCAAAATGGTAATAGATTAAAAAAGAGACTAAAGGCCGTATTTAAAAACGATAGCTTTTGAAAATCTTTTATTTTAACCCATTTCTTCTGATACCATTTCTTTTTTTTAACTTCTTCTTCCATACTATTTATTACAATTTGTAAATATATACTCTGAATATTTTCCTCTTTTAGCGTTTATTCCACCTATCAAGCTTGCCCTCTTAAGCTTTGAAATTTTATCTCCTTTATCAAATATTTCTTTCACTTTAAAATGCGCTGCATTTGTAAGAATATAATACGCACCTTTATCTTTTATTTGATCTATCATTTCTGACAGTTCGTATTGATTTTTCTCTGAAAAAAGTTTTTGGTTGTATTTAAAAAAACCGTTGTGATTATGTGTAATCGTATATGGAGGATCTAAAAACACAAGATCCTCTTCTTTCACATTATTAATAGTTTTTGAAAAATCATCTTTAGACATATCAGTATTAGCAAGACATTTACTAACTAAACGTAAATTGTCTGGCTCAAAAAAGTCTTTTTTTCTGTATCCAAAAGGCACATTATATTCTCCTTTCAAATTAACTCGATAAATTCCGTTAAAAGAAGTTTGATTTAAGAAAATAAAGCGAGCAGCTTTCCTTGATTCCTTTCTGTATTTTTTAGAACGAACATCATAATAACAAGATTCAGTATTATTGAATTTTTTCAACTCTTGAATCACACTTTCAACATCATCTTTAATGGATTGATATGTATCAATTAATTCACTATTTAAATCGTTTAAATAGGATTTTTTTTGAGGATTCAAATTAAAAAAAATAGCTCCTCCTCCTAAAAATGGTTCATGATAGTTATTAAACCCTTTTTTGGGTAAAAACTTATCCAAATCCTTTAATAGCCATTTTTTACCACCAGCCCATCTTAAGAATGGCTTGACATCTTTTATTATTGGGTTTTTATTTATAATTGTTTGTTCAGGCATAAAATATTATTGAACCAAATATAATAATAATGCAAAGTAATGGCGTAGCAATACACCATTAATCACAACAGATTTTTGCAAATAATTAATAATTATAAAAGGGAGAGTTTAAATATAGTAAATTTTGTAGGAATATATTTGAGGAAAAACCGCAAATATTTGAAAATTAATTAATTTATAACCATTCCACACACATTACGCTTCCCTCCTACGTCGTCGCATAAAAAGTGTTCCATTAACATTGTAGAAGAAACTTTTGAGAATAAATTTCTTGAAGAATCTGTAGTAACAACTTTCGCTTTTAGCAAAGCTCAAGTTATCCCGACCCATGTTCGGGACAGGCAATAACGCAATGACATTATAGTACATTTTATAACAATTAGCGAAATAGCGCTTTTGAGCGGTATTTGACATAATCATAGATATAACAACACGCCAGTGTTCTATATCGTTAATAATTATGTTTAAAGATATTACGGCTATTAAGTTTTTGAAGTTGTATCCAAGCCAAATCATCCACTGGATAATTTGATCTTGAATAGCCTATTGCTTTACCAAAATTTTATGAGGTCAAACATGAGTTGCATATTTTTTGTAACTTAATGGTTTAGATTCATATAGGGATTTATGAAAGATAAAGATTGGGAAAATTGGCTTACAGGTAGAGAAGGAACTTTATATGGTGATATGAAGCGAGAAACCATGAAGGATACTAACCCTCCAATTAAGACAAATTTCCCAAAGATAAGAACAACTACTGTTAATACTAATAGCGTTAATAATAGTTCTTCCTATACCACACGAACCAAAGAGGATACACATTTTGGTCAAGAAGACTTTATTGCCAATATTATATTCTTTGGGATTCTAGGAATTATTACTTATGCGTGGTTTTCTAATCCCGAAATTAGTTTAGAATGGTACTGGTATTTTGGAGTAAGTATTGTAATTTCATATGTAGTTGTTTGGCTTCTTAAAAACCCTTTTCGAATTTTGTTAACTTTGATGAGATTAGCTATTAAATTTATACTTTATATAGTTGTAATAGGTATAGTTATTAGTTTGCTGTTTTATTTTTTCAGTAAATAAGTTAAATTTTTACTATGCATTAAAATTAAATATTATGGCATTAATAAACTGTTCAGAATGTGGATCAGAAGTATCTGATCAATCTGATTCTTGCATAAAATGTGGGAACCCCTTTTCAAATGAAATTATTAATAAGGAATACAAGGTGAATGATGAAACATTAAAGGATGTTGCATCATCTATTGCAAACGGAAATAGTAAAAGAAAAATAATAAAAAATCTTAATAAGAAAGGTTTTACTGATGTTGATACTTTAAAAATGATTGAACATCTTAAAACTACAACTAAAGGAAGAAAAATATTATCTGTCAAATATAGAAACAGAATTATTATCGGTTTCATTATGGCTTTAATTGGATCCCTTATTTTTGTTGCAATAGAAGACGGTGAAACTAGTGCAAGCCCATTTATTCCAAGTGTCCTTTTATTTTTAGGTCTTTGGTATTTTATACGTGGAATAGTAGGCTTTATAAGGTGTAAAATATAAAATTGAAGGATTTAATTGTAAATAGAATTTAAGAAGTATTTCCTAGTCTGTTTTTATTAATTTATAATAAACATTTCATGAATTATGGCCTTAATTAACTGTCCTGATTGCAAAAAAGAAGTTTCTTCCAAAGCTTCTAGCTGCTTGCATTGTGGGTTTCCTATTCAAGAAGCCATAAATAAATGTCCCGAGTGTGAAGTTGAAATTTTATTAGATGCAGAAACTTGTTTACAATGTGGTTTTCCATTAATGACTGTTTCGATTAAAACAGATAACCGATATATTACTGAAGAACTTAAAGAATTTATAAATGAGGATAATAATCCAATAACAACAAAAGAAGATAATCTTGAAGGGATAGAAGGATGGCTTTATTTTATTGGTTTTATTGTTGTAGTCTTTCCGTTGGTTCTTATTTTTAAAGCACTTCCTACGTATTTTAGTATGTTTACTGATGGAACATGGGACGCAATTACTACGCCAGGTTTTAAATCATATAACCCGCTTTGGGGGCCTCTAATTTATATTGAAATATTGATAAATATTGGTTTATTATTCGCTTGTATATTAGTTGTATATCAGTTTTTTTTAAAGAAAAAAACATTTCCAAAATGGTTTATAGGTATTCTACTCTTTAGATTAGTATTTAACTTTGTTGATGAGTTGGCTGTTATTACAATTATACCCGAAAAAACAATAGATGCTTCTCAGCATATTTATTTTCTTATAGGCATGAGTCTAATTATTTGGTATATCCTTGTCTCTGAAAGGGTTAAAGCAACATTTGTAAACTAAATACACCATGTAACAATAATCATTTAAATACTTCATGAAATATTAGAATTTCAGAAATTTAATTCTGAAAATTTTCCATTTATCCAAATACCTTCTTTTGTTAACTGCTTATATTTATTAAACTGTTTGCCTTTACCATGTTGAAGTCCATTCTTCCAATTACCAACAAAATAATCTCCACTTTCCCATGTATATATTCCAAATCCATCTCTTTTAAAGTTAACTAAATCACCTTCATAAGTACTACCAATACTATTACCTATATAATTTATTTTTCCAGAAACAAATTCACCATTTTCTAGAACCCCTTCTATTTTTTTACCATCTGCATAATACATTATTCCCCTCCCATGTCCAACATCAAACCGAAAATCACCAACATACTTGTCTAAACCTACACCTCCTGTACCTTTTCCATGGCGTTTACCATCTTTGTAATCACCAACATATTCCTCTCCATCGGAGTGTATTCCTGCTCCTACACCATTTGCTGTATTATTAGTAATTTCACCAGTATATTTAAAATAACCACGTTTTTTAGAATGTAAATAAAGTTCTCCTTCATATTTATCCATTGGATGCTCAATTGTTTTTTTACCATTAACAATAAGAGTTTCTCCATCCATTTTAATAGAATATACAAACGTGTTTTTAGTTAGTTCTTTTATTTTTATTGTGTCTATTTCAAGAACCTTTCCAGTCAGGATATCACCTAATTCAGTGTCTTCATATTCCTCGATGATTGCTTGAGAATTAGAATCAATTGGATTAGTAGAAATGCTTTGTGGTGTTATTATAAGTTCTCCATTAATTATTTTCCATATTCCTGATTCAATAAAAGAAATATTTACTTTAATATCTGGGCTTGAAAATCTAAATTCACCCCTAGATTCATAACTTTTATTACTCTGGTAAGATGTCAAATCAATAAAAGTCGCAGAAAAATCTTCCTCATTTATATTAAACATCTCGTTTGATTTCCATTCTCCAACAATATTTTTAATATATTCAGGATCATTTTTACTTGGGTCTGAACTAAAAATGAATATTAATAATAAGATAACTGAAAATATTATAGCAGGCCATTTAAATTTTTGAAAATTTGATTTATTAGAAACTCCTACTGGAGTAGCTTGCGGAACAATTAATTGAAGATTGAACCCGCAATTTACACATTGCTTCGCTTTGTCGGAAATTTTCGTACTGCATTCAGGGCAGTCTATTAAGGCCATATCTTATAATCGTTAGTTATTATCCAATTAAATATCATTAGTTTTAATAAAACGTATAATAATCTAATAGTTTGGATTATTAAATATAGCAAAAAAAATATAAATCTAATCAACTCATTTTCAACCCCTTTATGGCAATGATAATTATTGTTTTAAGAGTTCGTGAATGCTGCGCATGTCTCGTGGATTGCCACAAGAGTATAAATTTTATGAAATCGAGTTTTTAGGAGATTCACGAACTCCTTTAAAGTTTTTGCAAATAATAAAATATGAGAGTAAAAATAAATTTCTATACACTTGTTATATTTAATCCTTTAATAATTTGTATCCATTATTTTAAACTATACATTTTTATAAAATTTACTTTTTTGGTTTTGGAGGATCTTTAACAACAGGAAATACTTCGTACTTAAGTTTCATACTTCGACAAACTTGCGGATTAGCATCAGATATGTAATCGATAATTTGAATTTTCGCTACATTACCTTCGACTGTTTTAATAAAGAATACGTGACCTTTTCTAGGGACGTTACTTTTGTGGTCATAATACAGATCAAAATTTTTCGATTTTTTGTGCTTTTTAGAAACGAATTTTGCATCTCGAATTTTTCTATACTTAATGTTTTCAAAATTTATGACACCTTGATCTGACCATGATACGCCCTTTGAGGCTCGTAAGGATTCATTACCTTGGGGCCAGCACCCAAAAAAGATATCTGTAGTTTTATTTGAAAACCCAGTTGTTGTATGTCCACTTTCCAGATCAAATGGAGCACTACCTAAAAGAGTAACGTTTTGAACTCCTAGAGATAGAGATTCTGGTGAAAAATTCTCCCAATCAGTCAATTGTTTTTGGTGGTTTTTATTCTCTTTCGTTTTAACAGAATCATTATACTCCAAAAGAGCAACTATTCCACCACCAGCAGCTAATATTGAAATGAAAATACCGATAAACCAGTTTAATCTGCTTCCTTTCTTTTTATTATTTGACATAATTTTATCCGTTTTCAGTTAGTCCCTATCAATTTATTTTTAAACCAAAGGTTCATGAATTCCATATTAATTAATAAATATGACATGAGTAAATAAAAACATCCTCAGGATCTTCTTATTTAAAAAGTATGTAAAATAGAATTATTCAGGATGAACATACGACACTTACATCAACCTTTTAAAACATTCATAAACCTAGAAACCCTTTCATAACTCAACTCATTTTTCCAAAACCCTTGTTCTTTAAAATGAGAACCTACAATCATAGCACTACATAGTGGGAAATAATCCTTAACATTATCTATAGTAATACCAGATCCTACCAATACAGGAATTTCTATCTGGTCTTTTAATACTTTTAACTCGTCAATTGATGCTGCCATTCCAGTATGATTTCCAGTAATGATTACGCCATCACTTAAAAAAAATTGAGCAGCCTTAGCAGTATCTAATACAGAAATATCGTGAGTAATTGCATGAGAACTATGCTTCTTTTTAATATCTGTAAATATAGCAATGCTATCTGCATCAATCTGCTTTCTATAACGTAGTAATTCACCTGCTTGTGCTTCTATAATACCTTCGTCCGCTGTATGAGCAAACACAAAACCTTCTGCTCTAATAAAATCTATACTAGAGGATTTTGCAACAGCCAATGCCTCTTTATTTGCGCCAGCAAGGATTTGAATTCCAACTGGCAGATTGGTATCTTGTTTTATTAAATACGCAATTAAGGTCATTAATGTACTAACCTCATGTCCTACTCCTACTTTTAAATATGGAACATCGTGCATGTTTTCTATCATAATAGCATCAATTCCTGCTTTTTTATAGATTTTTGCTTCCTTAAGAGCCTCTTCTATAATATAAGAACTATTAAAAGTATACATAGGGGTTCCTGGTAATGCTTTAAGATGAATCATTCCTATAATAGACTTATCTTGTTTAAATATTGATTTAAATTTATCCATACGCTTTGCTTGATGTTATAAAATTACTTAACTTTAAAAGGAATTCATTTAATCCATAATTAAGATGTCTGATAACCCAAAAATTACAGTTATAGGCGCTTCTAATATAGATTTAATTGGTTTTTCTAAAGATAAACTAATCTATCAAGATTCTAATATAGGATCATTAGAAACTATCATTGGAGGAGTTGGTAGAAACATTGCAGAAAACTTAAAACGCCTAGACTTTGATGTTGAACTGCTCACCGTTTTTGCCGATGACGAGTTTTCAAAAACCATTAAAAATTCCTGTGCTCAATTAGGGATTTCAACCGATTATAGTTTAACAATTAAAGGCAGCAAAACATCATTATTTATAGCTATTATGGATCGTTATAATGATTTAGCACTAGGGCTTTCTGCAATGGATATTTATAATGAAATTCCAGATTCATTTATAACAGATAATCTAGATCTTATTGCACAGAATGACTATTGCATTTTAGAAACTAATTTACCTGTTTCAATTTTAGAATTAGTAACCGAAAAACTTCCAAATGTTCGTTTTGCTTTAGAAGCTGTTTCCGCAAAAAAAGCACTAAAAGCTAAATCTATTTTAGATAGGTTATATATATTAAAATGTAATTCTATTGAAGCAGAATTACTCAGCGGTATTAAAGTAGAATACGAAAATGATTATGAAAAACTAATTGAGCATTTTTTAAAATTAGGTGTTAAAAAAGTATTTATAACCTTAGGAAAAGATGGTGTTGCTTATGGTGATGAAAACGAGGTTTTTATATCTAAAAACAAGATTATTACACCTGTAAATACTAATGGCGCTGGAGATGCTTTTATGGCTGGTTTATTATATGCTGAAGCAAAAGGCTTCGATTTATATGATATGGTAAAATTTGGTTCTGGTTGTGCGCAAATTACAATTCAACATAAAAATGCAGTGCATCCCGAAATTTGTGAAGAAATGGTACTAAAAACCATAGCATGATTAGTAAACACTTAGACATACTTCCAGAAGTTAAATATGCATTAAATAATAATTTACCAGTAGTCGCTTTAGAATCTACCATTATTTCGCACGGAATGCCGTACCCTCAAAATAAGGAAACCGCTTTACAAGTAGAAAAGATCGTTAGAAATCAAGGTGCTATTCCTGCTACTATTGCTATAATTAATGGGAAACTAAAAGTTGGTTTAACAACTAATGAAATAGACTATTTAGCCAAATCTGGGACTAATATTGTTAAAGCAAGCCGAAGAGATATTCCTTATTTGTTATCTCAAAAAATTGATGGAGCTACAACTGTTGCTTCTACTATGATTGCTGCAAACCTTGCAGGAATAAAAGTATTTGCAACTGGAGGAATTGGTGGTGTGCATCGTGGAGCATCAGAGTCTTTCGATATTTCTGCAGATTTACAAGAACTCTCAAATACCAATGTGGCTGTAGTCTGTGCTGGGATAAAAGCCATTCTAGATTTAGAATTAACTTTAGAATACCTTGAAACTTTTGGTGTTCCTGTTTTGGGATATAAAACAGAAGAATTGCCAGCCTTTTATTCAAGGAAAAGTGGTTTTAATGTTAATTATAAGTTAGATACACCTCAGGAGATTGCTCAACTTTTAAAATCAAAATGGGATCTTAATATTAAAGGTGGTGTTATTATTGCTAATCCTATTCCTAAAGACAAGGAGTTGGATTTTGAAATTATGAATGATGCCATCTCTATAGCATTGCAGGAAGAAAAAACATTAGGTATTAAAGGTAAAAACAGTACACCGTTTTTATTACAAAAAGTTAAAGAACTTACAGATGGTCTTAGCTTAGATGCTAATATAGAATTGGTATATAATAATGCTAAGTTGGCCGCTTTAATCGCAAAAGCATATTATAGTAAATAGAAAAAAGCCAATCACAATGTGATGCGCTTTTATAACTTAGATTAGGCGATATATTTAGATAACTTTTACGTTTAATCCTTTTTCGCCTTCTATAAAATCAAATTCTACATTATCGCCTTCGCGAATTATGTCTACCGATTTTCCATATTTTAATCATTTTATTGAGCTACATCCAGAAGCATTTTATCCAATGCGTTTCTATCAAACCATTTACCCTTTAGCATTACCCCTTCTATAGTCTTAGTATTACTTATGTCCTCTAGAGGATTTTTATTAAGTAATACCATATTGGCATTTTTACCTTCCGAAATAGTACCTTCTATAGCCATTGTGTTTAAGTATCTTGCAGCAGAAACCGTGCTAGCTCTTAAAGCTTCATATGGCGTTAAGCCTGTTTCGGTCAATAACCGTAGTTCTTCGTGAAGTGAAAATCCAACAATCACCATCCCAAATGTGTCACTTCCGGTCAGAAATGGAACTCCATGGTCTGATAAAATTCGGGTAAACTTGTTCATCCAGGTTAAGTAATCTCCAAAAAGTACCGGAGCCAGAACCCCATCAAATTCACGCTGTCTTAATTTTCTATATGGATTTTTTTCTGTCAACCACTCAGGTCTTTCTGCAGGTGTAAGATACTTTACCAACGGACTCTTTTGTTGAGATGCAAATTTTTCGTCATTCAAAACTTGATTGACATAGTCAAAGGTAACCAAGGTTGGAGCTATATAAATACCACTTATTTTAACTTGCTCTGCTGCCCTATTTAGCTCAGCTATATCATTATTCAAATACGAATAATTTTCATCTCCATTATTGATATAAATAAATTCTTCAACGTGTTCAATAGATTTCATTCGTAATGAATATTCTAATGGTAGTTTCCGCTGGGCATGACCAATTATGTCAATGCCATTTATTTGGGCTTCTTCTAATAATTTTAAATAAATATCTTTCGGTAGATTATCCGCAATTTTTAAATAATCATATCCTTTTTCTTTATGTAGTGCAACAGCCTCAATAACCTTTTCAATGGTTTGAAGATCATCTAACTTCATGTAAGGTCCAGTAGTATAATAATTTGGACCCATAATTTCACCTGAAGCAATTTTGTTTTTTACAGCAACGTGATCAATTTTATGCCAACGATATGCTGCCATATTTCGGGCGGTAGTAATGCCATTGGCTATCAATAATTTAAATTCGGATTCTATAGCACGTTCCTCATTACGATAATGATAGTGCATTTCTGATAATCCAGGGATTAAATATTTACCGGAACCATCAACAGTTAAAGTTGCCTTATATGGAGTCTCTTTAGATTGAGGTGAGATGCTAACAATCTTACCATCCATAACCACTACACGTTGATTTTTTAGTACAATCTCTTCGTGCATTGGAATAACATTGACATTCTCAATAATAGTCACATTTGCATTTTTTATATTTAGCCATGAGTTTCTTAAACTTTGCTGTGACGTGCTTGGTTCTTCAACTGATTTTAAAGCGTTTTCTTCCAAAATAAGTCCCACTTTGTCAAAGTATTCTTGGTAAGATATTGGAAGCGTTCCTTCGATATGTGTTTTTAAAAAAGCACCAACCGATGGGTACGTCATTGAAGTAATTTCATCAATTAATAAATCATCTTGAAAAGGATTGTCTTTGCCATATTTTTCTGAAAGTTCTTTCATTAATGACAGCATACTTCTTTGACCATCACTTTCTTCCCGCATCAAAATATCAATGCACATAGCTACTAAAGCCCCTTTTTGGTATACGTTTGGATAGTTTGTACTATAAGGCTTATCAAGTATTTTTTCACTCATTACTGTAAAACTCATTTGGTCGTCATAGCCTTTTGAATCTTTGACTTTTTCCAAAAGAATACTATAAAATGCTTCTGAACTTATAAGGTTTCGATCTACTTGAAATAATCTGGCAAAGTATTCGGTGACCCCTTCATACATCCACAAGTGTTTAGAAAATGTGGGCTGATCGTAATCGAAATAATGTACATCTTGTGAGTGTACATTAAGAGGTGTTACAATATGGAAAAACTCATGGGCGACCATATCAAACATGACTCTATCTAGTTTTTCTTTAGTCCAAGTTTCAGGCATTACTACCATGGTTGATGTGTGGTGTTCTAAAGCCCCATAACCTCTAGGAGAGGTTTCTTGGTTGTTGGATAAGTATAGGTAGATATCGTATCTGTCAGTAGTATTAAAATCACCGAGATAAGTCATTTGGGCTTGCATCATTTTAACCATCGTCTCTTTAATATCTTTGACCGTATATTTCTTACTTTGGGAATAAACGCTTAAAACAATTTTAATCCCGTCTACCTCAAATTCTTCAATATCCAGATTGCCATACATCATCGGGTTATCTGTAATATCAAAATAACGCTTGGCAACATAACTATTCACTATTTCTGTACCATTATCGCTTAATTTTGAGTCAACCATCTCAAGAGCAGAGGAATGCTTGAAATTACTTGGAGCTGTTATACTTAAGTGATATTCGTTGGTTTTTAGCGTATCAAAATACCCTATAAAGCCATGTAGGTTTAGTACATAATTTTCTAGCTCGATGTTCGTGCCAGATGGGGATAGCGGCACATCAAAATCACTTGTGTTTTCTATATCGTAGGTGTCATTTACCAAATATGTAATACGATCTAAGTTCTTTGCATTGCTGATCGCCCAAGAATTAATATCCAGTTTTGACACCTGCATTTCTTTACCTTCATAATCGAATGCCTTAAAATCTTCCACATAACGCCCAAAGTCACTCACAGAATAGGTGCCTTGCACAATTCTTGGCAACCTATAAGTTACTGTTTCTGTAGTAATTCTGCCTGGGTTTATTACAACTGGCATTTTATCGTCAACAACCTTTGTTAAATCTAATGATGTCATTATTGGAGAATCTACGGCTAGTGGTAATGCAGCCCTTGGGGATGCACACCCCACTATTATAAGTGCAATGACAGATAAACCAATGATTGTTTTAAATATGTTGCCCATGGAATTGAGAGTTTTTATTATTGATAATGATTGTTGTAATTTTTTCATGTTTTGTTTAATTTATGACACGTACTTAATATTTATATTAAGTAATTTCATTGACTTTAGTTAAGAAATAAACTTCTAAAGAATAACACCAAATTTGATTATTAAGAAGGTTGTAGAACAACGTGTATGGTTAAATACTAGTTTCGTGCGTACTCGGTAAAACCATGCGGATTTTATTATGGGTCATTTTCCTTTTGCTTATTTATTTGGGTAACAAACGCAACTAACCCTACACAAACTGTAAGCAGACATTTCGTCAACCTAACAAAGACATAGCAAGATTAATAGAATCAGATGTTTCTTTTTTATTGGGACGAGTTTTGGAAACTACTCGAATACCACTATATAATGTATAAAAAAGAGTAGCAAGGGACTTTAAATCTTGCGTAGTATTTAATTGACCATTTTCTTGACCTTTTTTAAGATAATTATAGAACACCTTCTCAAAATCTCGTTTATTTTTTTCTAAAATTTTTAAAAGACTTTCATCATTTGGAATAAGTTCTGTTGTCGTATTTACAACAAAACAACCTTTGTTATCTTTATCAAGCACATCTTCTTGAATAGCAGTATCAAAAAGTTCTGTAAATCCAATCTTTACATTTGGTCGATTTTCAAAAAAAAGGATTACTCCTTCCAGATTTGTCTTACGATAAAGTTCAAAAGACTTTTTATAAAGTTGGTCTTTACCACCAAAAGTATCATAAAGACTTGCTCTATTGATCCCCAAATGATTAACCAAATCTTGAACAGAAGTAGCTGAATAGCCTTGTTTCCAAAACAAATTCATTGCTTTGGTCAAGACTTCATTTTCATCAAATAATTTTACTCTTGGCATAATTAAACATTATAATACAAAGATAACACATTCAGAACAAATGTTCCAATATCCTTTAGTTTCCTACCTAGATCGAAGATCAATTTTTATTTATTTACAAGTTCAATTAATTTTAAAGCCTGATGTTTTGCATTGCGTTTTAACACGTTTTCACCTTCATCATCTTGAAACATTGCACTATGTAGTACCAATGGTTTTAACACGTCCATTTCTAAAGAATCTCCAAGTTTCAATAAAGGCAATAACAATTCTTCCATTGTAAATTTGTTATATCCATTTGATTGATAAGAATCAGACGGCCCACCTGTAGTTGTAGATAATAAAAAAGTTTTCTCTTTCAATCCACCTTTATTTGGACCATAAACTAATGGTGTAGTAATACTATCAATCCACATTTTTAAAATCGCAGGAACGCCATACCAATGAAACGGAAATTGCAGAACAATCACATCTGCATCTAATAGATTATTAATCTCTTTATTTGCATCAATTCTATAGTCTGAATAAGTACTCATTAGTTTACTTATTTTGATGTTATTTTCTTTCTCTAAAACATCAACAATCGTTTTATTGGCTGTTGAATTAGCTATATCAGGATGTCCTGAAATTACTATTATGTTTTTCATTATATTCTATTTTGATTGAAAAATAATGCTTCATACATATAGCTGTATAAAGCATTATTAATTTTTGATTGACTTAATTTGTTACTGAATCCATAGTGAATATTTGCTTATAATAATTCCAATATTTAACTATTAGAAAAATATGCAATACTAAAATAAGGATTGCTAAAGGTAAATTAGCTAACAATACAAATGCATGAAACAAGAATATATGCAGTGAAATTGGTGCTAAAATCGCTAATGCTAAAGGCACAAACCTTCCACTTATTAACGCAATTCCAATGAGTACTTCAAGTCCTCTTAATAATGGCCAAAAATAACCAACCTTAGTAAGACCCATCATATAATCTAACGCTACTCCATCCATTGGAGGATGCGGAATAACTGGAAAGAAATGATTTAATCCAAAAATAAGGAAAGGTAATCCTAATAATACTCTTGCTATAATTAGTGCTATTTTCATGTTTATGATTTTTATTTATTATTGTTTTTATCCTAATAATGGATTAATGTTAATTCCACCATCTATATTGTACTCACTACCCGTAATGAATGAAGCATCATCAGAGGCTAAAAACGAAACAAGTTTTGCTATATCTTCTGGTTGACCAAATCTTTTTAGTGGAATACGGTTTTGCAAAGCTTCTGCAAATCCGTTTAGTTGTTCTTCTTCCATTCCTGTTTTACCATAAATTGGTGTTGAAACTGGACCTGGATTTACAGAATTGACACGAATTTTTCTCGGAGCCAATTCTGTTGCAGCAGTTCGAGTATAGGAATTTAAAGCCGCTTTAGATGCAGCATAAACTGCTGTATTAGGCATTCCTGTATAAGCATTTATAGACGATAAGTTTATAATTGATGCACCATCATTTAATATTGGGAGAAACTTTTCAGTTGTGAAAAAGGCACCTTTAAAATTAATTCCTATTTGATGATCAAACATGTCTTCACTTATTTGTCCGATCGGAGCAGCTTGAAAAATTCCTGCATTTACGAATAAGATGTCAACGTTGCCAAAATCTGTTTTTACTTGTTCAACCAAATCTTCTATTGCTGAAATGCTCTCAACATCTGCAACAATTCCTTTAACATCAAGTTCTTGAGCTGCTAATTGAACTCTGTCTGAATTTCTTCCTGTGATGACAACAGTTGCACCTTGACTTTTTAATTCTTTGGCAGTTGCATAACCAATGCCGCTATTACCACCAGTAACCACCGCAATTTTTCCATTTAATTTATTCATTTGTTTTGTTTTTTTATTTATTAAAAAATATTGGAACGTTCGTTCCGAATGCAAACATACGAATAACAGAATGATTATTCCAAATAAAAATCTAGTTTTTTTTGAAAAAATAAAGGTGTGCTACAATTTTGCCTAATAAATTGATAGGATTATTACTAATCAGCCATACCTGATATCCACAAACATTACCACTTCGGGCAAAGAGTATTTACACGCACCTCCCTTACTTGACAAATAGGAGCTCGTGAATCTTGTATGAGTTTGGCTATCACCCAATCTCATTCTCCGATTTATTCGCTAGGTTTTTATTGTTTTAGAGGAGCTCATGAACCTCCTTCGTCGGATTCATTAACTTTAGTAAATAAACTTTTGAAAATAAATTTTTTCAAGAAACTGTGGTATGCCAAAGCGCCAGCTGGCCCATTGACTACGTCTAATCTTCGATTTCACTAAAAAGGTCTACTCCCAGCTGCATCATCTGGCCCATCATTTAAAAGGTAAATCATTACCTTTCTCATTCTGTCCTCTATACGTTCTGTCCTATTTAGGTTTGAGATTCTCAATAATCTGCGCATCCACCCAAAAAATGTTAGCTATTCCTTCTCCTTCTTCCAAATCTATTGTGTGAAAGAAGAAATATTTCCCGTCAGAGGTGACACTACCAAATGCATCCTCACGTTCAGTGTTTATTCCTTCCCCCATATTAATAGCGGGTCCCCACGAACCATCTTCATAATGAAAACTGATATATAAATCCGAAGCGCCATATCCACCCTCTCGTTCACTATCCCAAATAATGTAACTTTCATCTGGTGCAATGAAGGGATGACTTGTCCATTTCCCTGTGTTGATTTCTTCGCCGAATTCTATCGGTTCTTCACGCATACCATCAACTACCTTGGAATACCGAATGGTGCCGATTTCGTCTCGTTCATCAAAAACATAGGTGCCAGCCGCTGAAGCTGTAAGGCGCATAATTGGAAATTTATCGAATAGTGGTCCTAAACTTTTGTTTTCTGACCATCCTAAAGCTGTTAGCTCTCTATATTCGTTCCCGAGGTGCATCGTATTGCCATCTGTGGATATAAAGACTTCACCAGAGCGAGGCTCCGCGGATGATTCATGCCAAATACCATTTTTATATTGAATGACATGCGTTTTAGGCACTTCACCTTTTACCTGTCTGGTAAAATAGAATTCTTTCATTCCTGGCGCAAAAACACCTTCAATTTCCAAGTTTTCTGTTGAAACAATGTCAGGTGCAAACAACTCAGATGTTAAACCAGGTGGCTTTTGCCCAAGATATGGGTTTTCTATAATTGGTGAATCGCTATCTTTTGAGTTCTGTTTTTTAGTATTACAGGCATTTAAAAATAGAGTCAATACAAGTGTCAAAATAAAATATGTCTGTTTCATTGTTTACTTATTTGTGTGTGCAATTTATAATTCTAACCCGCCAGTTGGCTCGTTCACTAAAAAGGTCTACGAGACCTTTTAAATACGTTCCGCCCTATTTAGGCCTGAGATTCTCAATAATCTGCGCATCCACCCAGAATATATCCACATCCGGAAGTGTGTCCTCATTTCCGGGACTTATAATTCTATTAAAGAAAATAAATTTTCCGTCTGGTGTCACGCTCGCTGCAGCGTCCCAGGCATCTGTGTTTATTTTGTCGCCCAGGTTAATAGCGTCACCCCATGAACCATCGGTCGCTCGAAAACTAATATAGATATCAGAATCACCATATCCACCTTCTCTTTTAGCATCCCATATCAAATAGGATTCATCGGGAGCAATAAAGGGATGGTTTAGTTGAGTTCCTGTATTAATTTCCTTGCTTAATAATTTTGACGTTTCATATTTTCCATCTATCAATCGTGAATAACGAATAGGAAAGTCTTCTTTATTTTCATCGTAAGTATCAAAATAATAGGTGCCATTAGCAGAAGCCGTAAGTCGCATGATGAGGATGTCTTTGAAAGGTAAGCCAAGGTTTTTTCTATCTGACCAGCCAGCCTCGGTGCGTTCCTTATACCGCCTACCCAAATGCATGGTCTTACCATCAGGAGAGATAAAGGGTTGTCCCACTCTGGGCGATATAACTGAATCGTGCCATCGATTATTTTTATTTTGAATAACAACAAATTCTTGTTTTTTATTATCCTCATCGCCTTTGATAAAATAAAACTCTTTCATGTCGGGTGTGAAGACACCTCCATATTCATAGCGCTCTGTAGAAACAAGTCCAGGTGCAAATGGAATAGGCGTCATTCCTGGTGGCTTCTGCCCTAGATATGGGTTTTCTATAGTTGGGACATCATTCCCTTTTGTCTGATTTTTAGAATTACATGCTTGTAAAGAAAGGATCCCTACAAGTATTAATATAGTATATGCTTTTTTCATTGTTTACTTATTTGTGTTGTCAATTTATAATGCCAACCCGCCAGCTGGCTCATTCTCTAAAAAGGTCTACAAGACCTTTATTAAACGCTCTGCCCTATTTAGGCCTGAGGTTCTCAATAATTTGAGCATCTACCCAAAATATATCAGCTTTATTATTTCCGTAAGACCTATTAAAGAAGAAGTATTTACCATCTGGAGTTATACTCCCATATGCATCTTCAAATTCTGAGTTTATTTTATCTCCTAAATTAATTGAAGGTCCCCAGGAACCATCTTTCTCACGAAAAGAAATGTACAAGTCAGCGCCTCCAGATCCACTTTCTCTTTGATCATCCCAGATTATATAGGATTCATCAGGAGCAATATAAGGGTGTGCATTCCAATTTCCAACATCAACGTTTAAGGTTTTCGGTTGTTCATATACGCCATTTATTAATCGGGAATAACGAAGTGGACCAGTTTCACTTGCCTCATCGAAATAATACGTGCCATTAGATGAAGCGGTAAGTCGCATAATACGGAAGCTATTAAAAGGATCTCCAAGGCTTTTCTTTTCAGACCAACCTGTAGTAGTTCGTTCTCGATATTTTTTCCCCAAGTGCATCGTCTTACCATCAAGTGAAATAAAAGGTTCTCCAGCTTTGGTTTCTACCAGTGATT
The DNA here is from genome assembly GCF_036960315.1 of Psychroserpens sp. Taxonomy (NCBI): domain Bacteria; kingdom Pseudomonadati; phylum Bacteroidota; class Flavobacteriia; order Flavobacteriales; family Flavobacteriaceae; genus Psychroserpens; species Psychroserpens sp. Next base: position 80,559 of record NZ_JBALVR010000010.1, read on the forward strand.
CAGTCCATTTGTTATCTATATATTTAACAACAACCAAGGTGTTGCTTTTATAGTCCCCTCCTCTTCTACGAAAATAGAATTCCTTTAAGTCTGGTGAAAAGGCACAACCTGCCTCTCTAAATTCAGTATTGATAATATCAGGTGCAAACAATTCAGGGAGTAAACCTGGTGGCTTTTGTCCGAGATAGGTATCTACTGTACTTGTTGCAACTAACTCTTTTGTTTTCTGTTTTTTAGAAGTACACCCTTGTAAAGAAAGGATCCCTACAAGTATTAATATTAAATATGCTTTTTTCATTATTCAGACTTCTTAAAATAGGTTGTTTTTAACTTACTGATAATTTCAGTGCTTGCCCAATAAAAGTTTGGAATTCCTCCTTCTTCGTTATATCTACTAAAGAATAAATATTTACCATCAGGAGTGATACTAGGACATGTTTCACCGAAATTAGAATTTACTTCTTTTCCAAGGTTAATTGGTTTTGACCATGTGTCGTCTTTCTTCTTAAAATAGACATATATATCGCTTTTTCTTTGAGCATCTTCTTTGTTTCGAGCATTTACAACTAAATAATCTTGAGATGGAGAGATAAAACCGTGAAAACCAAATTCAATTCCAAGTTCTTTAACTTCGGGGAATTTGCCATTTTTATTAGGTGCATAGTACATTTTTCGTTTTGACACATTTGTATAAAAAAGGTCTCCGTTTTTCGCTTGGTTCGAATAAAAAACGAAATCTTCATTTACAGGAGAATCAAGTTGTATTGCATTACTCCAGGAATTCTCAAGACGGTTTACATACCAAGTTTTAATTGATTCTTTATGGTGAGGCAATGTAAATTCGTCATGGGCTGTAAAATAAATTTTATCACCAGTAGGATTCACAAACGGATGCATTTCTCCAACTTTTTCCCCTTTTGTGAAATTTGCTTTTTGGGGAGTTGTCCATTTTTTTCCTTCCAGTTTTGAAAAATAGATGCTTGGGTCTTCGTCTTTATTATTCGCTGAAAAATATACTTCATTTAAATTAGGAGAAAACGAGATTCCATGCTCAGATCTTCCATTGATTGAAATAACTCCAGGCGCAAAAATTTTTGGAATTAAACCCGGTGGTTTTTGTCCGAGATAAGCGGCTTGTATAGTCGTTGAATCATTGTCGTTTGCTTTCTGATTTTTAGTATTGCAAGCATTTAAAAATAGCGCGAATACAAGTATGAAAATAAAATTCGCTTTTTTCATTCTTTTTAGTTTTTATCCTTTTCGGTTCCTAATTGAGCATTTAAGATTTAAATAGACAATAAATATCTCAATTTATGAGGTGGTTTCTAATAAATTAGGAAGATTTTAACTAGCGTATTTTTTATCCATTCCACACACATTACTCATGCACTTCTATTGTTTTGCGACATCGTGAATCTGACAAGCCCGGTTTGCGCTTCCCTCCTAGGTCGTCGCATAAAAAGTATTTACTCGCTTAAATCTTATTTTATAGAGTTCCAAATTGGCAAAGAAATATTACTTTGTCCTGTGAACGTTATTTTAAGAGGCGTTTTAGCATCTCTAATATTCTCTTTATTCACATCTTTTCCTGTTCCGTAATTGATTTGTGCATTGTTGTTTTTATTCACATTTACAACAATTACAATGCGACTTCCTTTTTGTAATTTTTTACTAATCAATTTAGAATTATTGAATGAAACTTGAGTTTTTTGATTTGGAACCAACAGATTCCTTTTTTCTCTATCCTCTGCAAAACTCGCTCTACCAATGTAATAACTTAAATGGAAATATTTATTTTCTGGAGTTAGTTCATATACAATAACAGAATAATCTACATCTTTCTTATTTATTGAGAATTCAAGATTTCCTAAAAATGAACCATTCATAATCACATCTTCTTTTAACGCTTCAGATTTAAACACCAAACCATCTTTTAGGTTGATTTTTTCTCGTTCTAAAGGCCATGGATAATATTCCGTATTATTCATGCTTTCTCTATCCTTAAAATCAATGGTCATGTCAATTTCAGAATCATTAGGCTTCACTTTTAAAGCATAAAATTGATCAGATTTGGTTGCACTTAAATAAAACTTCAACGTATCATTTGTCATGGCATTCAAACTTGGTTTATGCATCCAAGTATCTGTATCCATTACCTGAAAGTTTACTTTATCTTTTAGAATACTTGGTTTTTCCTTTCCTTTTAAGATATAATCAAACCATTGATACACAACATCGTGTTGAATGTTTATTAAAGCAGTATTGTCTAATTTATAATCTCTCAAATATTCTGACGGCTTAGTTTGCGCAGTCCAATGATCGTAAGGGCCAACCAACAAATAATGATTTGGGTTTTTTACATATTTATGATGCTGATTATAGTAATACATCGCTCCTCTTTGTGAGTCGTCATAATATCCAGTAATCGTTAAAATTGGAATGTCAATTTTAGCAAACTCCTCTTTATAAGGAATCATTTTTTTCCAATGATCATCGTAACTAGGATGTTGCATATACTTATTCCACAACTTATTTACGGCACCATCAAGGCTATCTAATTTATTAAACGCAACACCCGATGTAAACCACTTATTTTTTAAGTTATTCCAACGATTTCTATCATTGGCAACATCGTTATCTAAATATTTGTTATTGGTTACATAAAAATTCCAAGAATATGAATAATTGTGCAATACATTATTTTCCATAGGATAATCAATTCCAGGAGCAATGGCTACCATTGGAATGATTGTTTTTAACGCTGGATGCACTTTGTGTTTCATTGAAGCCCATTGCGAAAAACCATTATAACTCCCACCACACATTCCTACTTTTTGATTGGACCAAGGCTGTTTGCTAATCCAATCAATTACTTCATATACATCGGTGTTTTCATAGTCCAAAGGTTTTGCTTCTCCTTTACTAAATCTTTTTCCTCTTGTATTGGCTACGACTCCAATATAACCCTTAGACGCTGATAGCATTGCACCTGGTTCATTAGTTCCCGCATAAATAGAAGAAATCAATATTGCAGAATTTTTAGTTGTCGGAGACCCTTTCCGTTGAACCAATACAACAGAAATCTCTGCACCGTCCTTCATCGGAATTAAAATAGTATCATTTATAGTGTACCTACGTTTATGATCTTGCCTTATTTCTTCAAAAAAAAGATTTCTGGTTGATTCATATACTGTTTTTAAAAAATATTTTTTGATTAAGTTCTGTGCCGTTTCTATTGAAATTTTATCAGAGGTCATATTTTCATACGAATTCTTAAAATCAGAAACAAAATAATCGGTTCCATCTCTAGAAATCAATGTGTTGTCTAAGTTAAGTACATGTATATCATCAGAGTTTATTATATAGCTTTTATATAATTGCCTAAATGCTACTTTAAAGTTCGAGGAAAGTTTTGCTTTCGCAAACTGCTGATATAAATCTAAATACAAGCTTTCCTCTTTGGGAGTTTTCTTGTTTTTTATTTCAATAGTAGCGAATGCTTGTTTATAATTACGGCTTATTATTTGAACTTTAAATAAATCGAGTTCTGATAATTTTTGTTCGACACATGATTCTGCCAACAGTTGCATTTGGTTTGCAAGAGCTATTGAATCTGATACCGCTACTTTATTAAACGTTAATTCTTGTCCAAAAGAAATTAGATTGATCGCGATTAGAAATAATAGTATTAGTGACTTTTTCATGTTCCTATATTATAAAGTAGATTTAACAATAACTATTTTAGTTCTTACTTGGGCTTGTATACCTGATTAATTCCTCTTCGTATAAAAAGTCATCTTGAGTTTGAGTAAATTTTATGAAATTTTTTAAAGCAGGTGCATACCACCAGACATCATCCGCGTCAGCACTATATCCTCTCGAATTCGTGATTTTACCTTTGTATTGAATTTTGTAAGCCATAAATGTTCCAGCTTCTACCGTTATTTCTTTAAAAGATAAAATCTCAACATCTTGACTTTGCGTTCCTTTTGTACCATCTTGACTTGTCCAATTTTTCTCATATTTCCATTTTTTACCCACTTCTAGAGGCCAGTCATACTTAGGCGTTTCGCTTTCTTCTGGTTTCACAATGTCTTTAACCTGAATAGTATCAGTCCCGATTACCATGCCTAAAACACCGTCTACGCTAACTATTTCTCTTGCGTCTTCTCCATCCGAACGTACTACACCTTCCGTTGTTACCCCTTTATATTTCCAAACCCATTTTTCTCCAACTGTATAATCAGATAAAGTTGGTTGCTTTGTCTCTATTGAATTAGGGTTACTACAAGAATTCAATAGTAAAGTTACAACTACAGTTAAAACTGTTGTTATGTGATAATTATATTTAAAATAGTTCATAAATGCGAGTTTTTAATTGTTCATACTACAAATTAAAGGCTTTTAAAAAAAAATAAAAACAGAAAGTACAGGAGCGTTAAAATAAGTTTATAAACGTAAATAATACTTTGTATTTTTCTTAATAACATCAAATGAAAAACAGCATCGATATAATATATTTGATGCTGCATTAATTTCATAAACAATATGTTACTTATTTCTGCTAGTTTCCATTTAGCACTTTAATCATTTTAATAGCATTTTTATTATTAGCATTTAATTCAAATGATTTTTTGTAATATTTAAGAGCATTCTTTTTATCTCCCAAAAGCATATATACTTCTCCCAAACTATCAAAAGCATTCGATGATGTTGGATAATTTTTCACATTTAACTTAAAATAAGACAATGCTTTCTTTGCGTCATTACTTAAGTATGCATACCCAAGGTTGTTGACATCTTGCTCTGGAGGTAAAAATCCCCCATTATAATTTGCTTTGTAATAGGCAACAATATCCTGAACAGAACTGTTACTACTATTTTTCATTTTTAAATCTTTGTAAATGAACTGCATTCCGTTATACAAACTCATCAAAGCAACCGTCCAATGATTCTCTTCTTTAAAATATTCTAATTCGACTTTTCCAGGAGAAAATCCTTTATTTTTTAGAGTTGCATTAAAAAGCTCATGACTGTTGATGTTTGCTGTAAATACATGTGGAATTCTATCAAAATTCTCAAATTTATCTGCTGTAGACACATAAATCCTTTTATCCTTAATTTGATTTAAATCCGTTTTTTCTAATTGCTTTACAACGTATTGATTGTCCCACCAAAAACTCGGATCCATTGAAACAAAGCCATTAAAAGAAGTTTCTTTGGATAGAAACGCTGAGCCAACGAGCAAACCTCCATGAGAAATTCCGACCAAGGTTTTAAAAGCATTGGTTCTATATTTTTGTTCAATTTTTGGTAATAACTCTTGCTCAATAAATTGCAGGAATTTCGCACTACCTCCTGTTGTTTTGTGATTTTCTACAGCACTTGACCCATTTAAATTGGTCAAGTATTTTGTGGGTGTATAATCTCGATTTCTATCTACGTTTGTAATGGCAACAATAATCATTTCAGGAATTTGACCTCCTTGTGTCATATGATTTAGAATTCCAGAATGTGAGTGATAACTAACTTCTCCGTCTAACAAAACTAAAATAGGATAGTTTTTTTTACTTGTTTCATATGAACTCGGGAGCTCTAGTATATAGCTTCTATCCTCTTTTAAAATATTCGAATAAATTTTATAGGTTTTCCCTATAGAATAAGGCGTTGAATTTTGTCCAATTGCATTCCACTGCAAGAACAACAAAAATGCAATAAGCACTTTTGTTATGTTGTGTTTTGTTATCATTATTTGTGTATTTATAAGCTATTCCAATTTTTAAACTTAGCGGATTGTCGGCTAGAAACCTCTAAGGTTTCACCAGTTGTCAATTTAATTTGCAGCTTATTATTAAAGTATGGATGAATTTCTTTGATGTACTGGGTATTAATAATTTGACTTCTGTTGATTCTAAAGAATACGGTAGAATCTAACTTTTCTTCCAATTGATTTAACGACCTTTTAATCATCGCCTTTTGGTCACCAAAATACAAACGCGCATAATTATCTAAAGATTCTATGAAATGTATTTCAGACAAGGGAATAAAATGGCATTTCTCTCCTTCCTTGATAAATATTTTTCGATGCATTGGTAAAATATCTGCTTTAATTTCTTCTTTTTTCGCTAACTCAGCTTTTACTTTTTCTATCGTTTGAGAAAAACGTTCGTCCCGCAATGGTTTTACTAAATAGTCTAAGGCATTCAATTCGAAAGCTTTAACAGCATACTGATCATAAGCAGTGGTGAACACTACTTCTGGAACGGTTGTTAATTCTTCTAATAAATCAAATCCCGATTTACCAGGCATATGAATGTCTAAAAATATAATGTCTGGTTTAGATTCTTCAATTAAGATCCTAGCTTCATCAACATGACTTGCTTCTCCAATTATTTCAAATTCAGGATAACTTTTTAGTGCACGCTTCACTTCTTCTCTAGCCAAGCGTTCATCATCAATAATAATGGTTTTAAATGTTTTCATCGGTTATAATTGGAAGTGTTATTATTGCTAACACAGAATTGTTATCTATTTCTTTTAAATTGAAAGTCGCTTTTCCTTTGTATTGTATTTCTAATCGTTCTTGTAAATTTTTCAAGCCTAAGCCAGATGATTTTTTACTCCTATTTATAGTTCCTGGATTTTCAACAATAATTTGAACTGTATCATTTTGTTTTTCAATTTTAAGATGAATTATTCCTCCTTCTACAATTGAGTCAATTCCGTGTTTGATTGCATTTTCTACTAAAAGCTGAATACTTAATGTCGGAATTTTGAAATTCATCAACGTTTTATCAATCATTGTTTCTAATTGCAAACGTGCTTCAAAACGCATTTTCTCTAATTCAATATAATCTTTCACCAAAGACAACTCTTCATTTATCGTAATTAAGTCTTTGTCTTTCTCATATAAAGATGAACGTAATAAATCTGACAATAAATCAATGGCTCTTCTTGCATTTTTAGGGTTCTCTACAACTAAAGACTTTATCGAATTTAAAGAATTGAACAAAAAATGTGGATTCAATTGCGATGACAAATTATCCAATTGTGCTTGTTTTGCTATCAAAGAAAGTTTAGCATTTTCTTTTGCAGTTACAATTTTCTTCTGATAATAATGATATAAATGATAAGCCAGTATCCAAATAGACATTAATCGTAGTCCAGTTATTAATATAGGATCCCAGTAAATAAGTGATTCCAAAAAATCAGCATCCTTAATTACAAAAAATGTCCTGAAAGCATACCATTTTAAATTACCTAATAACGCATACAAAACAGCTAACAAAAGTATGCTGGGAATTACACGAATTAATAACTTTTTGATAGGTAATCGACTCCAATTAGTCTTTAAAGCAAACGCTCTATACATATGGGTCAGGAAAACTCCGAGAGATATATCTAACACATAATTTAAAAACGTATAAAACACTCCATAATTATCTCTATTATATACGGTATAAGCCCAATAAAGAGAAACTAAACTCCATCCTATTATTTGACATTTCCAATAAAGAGAAATTGTATTTTTACTGCTATATGTTTTTCTATTGCTGTCCATTATTAGACAAAGCAACGAAATACTTTTAAATAGTGAAAGAAAAAGTACAGGAACGTAAGATATAAGGTTTAAGTGTTATTTATAAAAATTATATTTCATTCCACACAAATTACTCATGCACTTCTATGGTTTTAAGAAATCGTGAATCTCACAAGTTCGGTTTATGCTTCCCTCCTACGTCGCATAAAAAGTTTACTCGCGCACACTATTTTAATAAATAGTTGCTCATGAATAAAGCTCAAGGTATTCCGAATCAAATTCGGGGCAAGCAATAACCCAAGTCCATTATAGAGTACATTTTATATCATATGTGCCATAGCTGTAAATTGGATAATTACTGATATAGCATCATATTTGTGATTTATAGTGAAACGAAACTGCTACTATAAAGCACAAAAAAAGTCCATCACATTGTGACAGACTTTCAAAAATAAGGTTAATCGTATATTTAAATAACTTTTACGTTTACTGCGTTTAATCCTTTTTTACCTTCTTCAAGATCGAATTCAACGGCATCACCTTCGCGAATTTCGTCTACTAATCCTGAAATGTGTACAAAATGGTCTTTGTCTGATCCTTCTTCATTTATGAAACCAAAACCTTTGGCGTCGTTGAAAAATTTAACTGTTCCTTTACTCATCGTATTATAATTTAATGTTTAATAATTACTTAATATTTTTCAAAGATAATACCAGAAAACATAAAAAGCGACTTTAAAAGGTCTTTTTTATGTTTTACACCCAAATTTGTCTTTCATTATCTTAGTTATTTCATCACTATTTATAGTCTGCTGATATGTAATGTATTGTAAAACTTACCTGCGACGATCTATTAATTTATACATTACAGAGCACAAAAAAAGCCCATCACATTGTGATGGGCTTTCAAATTTAGGCTAATCGTATATTTAAATAACTTTTACGTTTATTGCGTTTAATCCTTTTTTTCCTTCTGTAAGATCGAATTCAACTTCATCGTTTTCGCGAACTTCATCGATTAATCCAGAAATGTGTACAAAGTGGTCTTTGTCTGAACCTTCTTCAGTTATAAAGCCAAAACCTTTGGCATCGTTGAAGAATTTTACTGTTCCTTTACTCATTGTAATATAATGTATTGTTTAATAATACTAAATACAATTCAAAGATGATGCCACAAATTACAATTGTGCTTTTATTACTGTAAATACAACACTTCGGGATTTTTAAATCACGTAGATATACGCTACTATAATCGCCATAGACCCTTTAATTTTGAGTAAACCAAAACATTTAAAATTATGGCAACTATAGATCCTTGTAAACTATTATGCGCTTCAGAATCGGCATACTGTATTTCAACATCTGCAAATAACGGTAGATACAATCCTTGTGATATGAATTTTGATGTCACAGATAACATGAGAAAGCAATATAATTCCGTAAACTTTATTGGAGACCCTTTCGTTATAGTAGCCTCACCTATTCCAAAGTATGATAAATATATCAAAATTGAAGCTTGTCTTGTTGGTGAAACTGCCGAAGGTATAATTATTTCTTTTAGAGGGACATTACCTCCTGTGCCTGTAACAGTCGATTCTATTGCCGATTGGATTGAAAATATTTTTTATGTCGATACCAAGCCATACATCATAGGCAAACCTGGTGAAGTTCATGAAGGTTTCCTTGATGCGTTTATGCTTCTTAAAGATGGAATTATCAACGCTTTAAACGTGTTGAATCCAAACTATACAAAGCCTATATATATTACAGGTCATAGTAAAGGTGGTGCGGTTGCTCCTATTGCTGCCATGTATTTTAAAGAAATGAATATTTTTCAAGCAACTGAAGTGTTAACCTTTGCTGGACCAAAACCTGGCAATGGTGAGTTTAGAGATGTATTTAATCTTGCGTTTCCACACTATACGAATTATGAAAACTATTTGGATATTGTGCCTTTCTTACCTCCTGGTAAAGTATTTATTGATCTTATAGCCAATATCCCATTCTTGCCAGATGTAATTAAAAAATTATTACATGAAGCTGCTAACTTAGACTATGAACCTGTGGGAAGCAACAATGTGCAGTTCGTAAATAAACATGGTATCGTTGATAATTCTTTTCCTGAATCTAATCCGCTCTTACGTTTTGGTAAAATTTTAGAAGAATTGACTAAAGGGAAACCTGGAGCCGAACAGATTGCGAATGCACACCATATAACCTGTGGTTTTCGATATATAAAAGGCGTTTGCAAAGGAACTATCTGTCCTAAATAAAAGACCCTTTTATTAATTAATGACTTTAATTATGCGACGATGCTTTAAAAGCACCGTCGCTTTTGTATTAATCTTCTTTTAACTTCTTTATTCTATTTTGGGAAACAGTCGCTAATGAACCATCAGGATCTAAGGCAATAATCCTTTTATACGATGCTATAGCCTTAGCATTCAACTTTAATAGTTCTTGAGCATTTGCTAAGCTGTATAATACGCTTATAGATTCTGGAAATAATTCTGACACCAGTTCCAAAATAAAATGTCCAGGTTCTAAATTTCCATTTTGAATTAATCGATTTCCAACTATACTAAATTCTTCTTCAAAATTATAATAGCTATACTCCGGATTGTGAGCAAATTTTGCAGCGTCGTTTTTAAGTTCTTCAATTTTACCAGCAATAAATAGTTGTGTCAAATGTTGCATCGGATCTAAAATAAATCCGTCGACACTATTAAACGCTAATGCAGCTTCCAAAACAGGATCTTGATTCGTTATATAGTCTTTAAAACTTGCATCTACAGCGATATGTGGTATGGTCCAGTCCTTATTTTCCCAGGCTGGTTTGTCTTGCCACCACGCATAAGATAGATTTACTGAAATACTTGAATTTGGTAACACCTCTCGCCTAGCGTCTCCATAGAAGTTTACATTTTCTGCGGTAGGTTCTCCTACCATGATGGCTTCAGTAAAAGTGCCGATGTCGTTGGTCAAATTTTGACATGCAGAAAACGTATTTCTGCCTATAATAAAGAAGAAACTTCCCTTTTTATTAATTTGTGGCCTCGCCATCAAGCCTTTGATAAGATGAATATTATTGTAGTTATTTCCGCCGCCATTGAGACGGACATCATAAATCAATTTTTCAACATCGTTAGCATCAATAAATGCAAATAGTCGATCATAAAAATCTTTTAATGTTTCCGATTCATCATTAAATACAGAACTCTGACGCACATATAAAACTTTACTTTCTGATAAGAATTCGAAAAAATAATATTTATCATTTAAATGCCTTAAGTATAACGGTATTTTACTCATATCTCTTCTAGAACTCAGCCACAAATCGTTAGGTACTGAGAACCCATAACTTGTAGATATGTCCTTTAATTCAACCTTTGGAAATGTATAGTCAAACACTTTTCCGTCTTTTTCTAATGTTAATGTCACTTCATTTGAAGCCTTCGGAATTACGCGTTGCGCATGCAATACATCTGGAACGGTTAAAAATCGCAATCCGTAAGCTTTAAAATATTGATCGTTCTCCGCTGGTACTACTGGTCGTATAAGTTTCAATGCATCTTCAACTGGCATACCTCCTACTTTTAGCACTTTAGCGCCTAAAGTCTTTTCATGTGCTTTTTGAACACCTTCAATATAAATGCCATCATTAAAATGATATAGATTTACTGGTAACGCACCATTTTTTGCGACTGTACTAAAGGTGATTTGTGTATGTCCATATTCAAATAATGAGACAATACTTGCCAGTTTCACAGGAATTTCATGGTATTCTAACGCCGGAATTTCCGTGTACAGTTTTTCTACTGCTGCATCAAAATCTGCTGCAGATACTTTTTTAAATAAAAAGGGATAATGTTCGTGAACAGTAGTTTGTAAATACCTTAAATCTTCATGCCATTCCTCTGAAGAGATAGTACTTTGGGCATGAGATAGCATGCTTATAACAAGCATAAAAAATATAATGAGTCGTGATGGTGTTTTCATGGTTAGTTGATTTTTTGATTGTAATCATATTAGGTTCTTATTAAAAATACTCATAATAATTCATGAAAAGACGTGTTTTCATAAATATAACTCAATGTGATGAGCATAAAAAAACACCTTTCTGAAGTTACTCAAAAAGGTGTTTGATATGATTACTGAAAAGTGCTCAGTTTGATATGAGTTTATTTCGGGTCTAAAATAGTTTCAATACGTTTTACGATATCTTTATAATGATACTTGGTTACGGTGTTTACAGTTCTGTTTCCCGCTGCAGCCACCTGACGCTTTAACCTATTCAATTCCCCACGAACCAAAGCTCTAATATCTGATTGTGAGACATTAAAGTATTGATTTGTACGAAGTCGATTCATATCTTCTGTCATTAAAAAGGCCATTCGATCAATATATGCACGTTGTAAATTCCTGCGATATACATCTACATTTCTGGTCACATTTACTTCACTCCAAATGCCTTTTCGCAAATCTTGTAGCATAGTTAAAGCACTGTAATTAGTAGCATCAATCGTATTATGGTCAATTAATCGTCCTAGACGATCAAAACTCAATATGCCATTGAGATACCTGCTTTGTAAACGTCTTAAACGCTCTGTATATCCAGCATAATCTATATTTTGAAGGATGGTTTTATCTACCAACCATAGTGGTGTAGCAAACGCATTATCATGCAACCATTGCATAGATTCTTGTTGCTTTAGTTTTGGTACTGCCTTGTATGGAATGCCACCTTGACTTGGCGTTGTTAAGTTTTCTTCTACACCTCCAATATTTCCTAATACATGACCAATATAACGGTTGTAACAGCCTAATAATTCGCCATACAATTCTTCTAAATCGTTGTAATCATTCGTTTGATCACTTGTCCATTTTGGTAAATTTTGCGCTACAAACTTTAAGTTCTTCAACGCATAATTCGAGGCTTTAATGGCATCGTTACCAATATCTTCCGTTTGTGAAGTAGGATCAAATCGGCTACTTTGTTTTCCGAAGACATATTTGGGATCACCTGCTTTTTCCAAAATCCATTTATCTAAGGTAGTCAACTCGGCATCAGCAGAACTTGCTCCTGGAATCATACGATATCCCCAATTTATAGCATAGGTATCATAAGGCCCTATCTGACGAATAAACCTGATATTTTGATCTCCTGGCTGTGCGATATAATTGTAACGCGCGTAATCCATGATAGTCGATGCGATTCCAAATTCCTGAGTAAAAGCTCCATTTCTATAACTCTCAACATCATAAGCTTTACTTGCACTCATATTATGAGGCAATCCAAGAGCGTGACCAACCTCGTGAGCAATCACCATCTTCATCATCTCTCCTATTTCTTCATCAGGCGTATCTAATGTTCTCGCTGAAGGATTAGCAGCTCCAGTTTCTAACAAATAACGATTTCTGTACGAACGCAAATGGTTATGGTACCAAATGATATCACTTTCTATTATTTCACCACTTCTTGGATCTGAGACACTTGGTCCCATTGCGTTTCGTGTCTCGCTAGCGACATAGCGTACTACGGAATAACGCACATCTTCCGGACTAAAATCGGGATCTTCTTCTTTTGTTGGTGGATATTTTGCTATAATAGCATTCTTGAAACCAGCCTTTTCAAAAGGACCTTGCCATAATTCGATACCTTCTTTGATATACTTCCGTAAACTTTCAGGTGTCGCAGGATCCAGGTAATAGATGATAGGCTTAACCGGCTCAACCAATTCTCCTCTAGCATAAGCCTCAGGATCTTTTGGTTCTAGTCGCCATCTGCGGATATAAGTTTTCATATCAGCTTTTAATTTTTCACTTCCGTAGTCCACCTGACTATAGGTAAACCATCCTACACGTTCATCTGCAAAACGCGGTTGCATAGGTTCTTCTGGTAATAGAATCATCGACTGATTCATTTGCAGACTAATGGTTTCTGCCGATTGTGCCGAAGGTGGTTTTGAGGCATTATAAGTCATATCCTGAATCACTTCTATGTTCTGCGGAAAACTCTTCATATTATTAATAAAACTACGAGAGGCATCCAAATTACGAACCTTATAGGTGGTTCTCAAACCTCCTGATAAGCCACTGATAGCTTTAACATCTGAGCTATAAAACTTTGTGACATCAACAACAACTGCTGAAGAATCTTTACTAAAAGCTGCGATATCAAAAGCAAATAACGTTGGTTCGTAGTTGTTTGACTTTACTGAAATACTAATCGGTAATTCTTCATCTGCAACCGAATTATACGATCGTTCTTTAATTAATACTTTTTCGTTAAAACGTTCCCAAGCCACCAATCGCTCAGCAGTTTTAGATCCAGCATTAATATAACCGCCTCCCATATTTGCAGGCAGTTTGGCTATTCTACTCACCAAGAGCATATCTTTTCCTAAATGCACATTAGGAATCTCAAAATAATACTTCTCTCCTACTTTGTGGACTTTAAAGAGTCCGTCATCTGTAACAGCATCTTTGGTAATGACCTTATCATAAGGTTTTATTTTTCCTTGATCCTTTTTAGGTGTTTGCTGAACAACTTCTTCTTTTTGGTCTTTTTTCTTTTTTCTTTTATTCTTTGTGGATTGTGCTTGGAGAGACATTGGCATTGCACAAATGAGCAATGTCAAAGCTAATAGCAATAGTTTTTTCATAGTTGGATAGTTTAGTGTGATTTTGGTTTAAAATTAATCATTGCACTTCAAAATGTCATGTATTTCACAAAATTTTAAGGACTTCCAATTTCAGCACTTATCAATGAAGGTCATAAAATATTAAAAGGCTGAAAGTCCGTAATCAATTTTTCCTCGTAGATATACACATAAACCCAAAACAACTAATCAAACATTATGAAACGAATTTCAGTAATTGTATTATCGGCATTATTTTTAACTGCTTGTGTCTCAAAAAAGAAATACCTCGCTTTAGAACAAGACAATGGTGAATTAAAAAGTGAATTAACTAAGACTAAAGTTGAAAAAGAAGATTTAGAAACCAGATTCGCGAAAATTCAAGATCGCGTTGATAACTATAATTCTAAAATAAATGAACTTACTGAAGATAACAATGCCAAGCTTGTATCTGTAGATGGTGTGGTCATTTCAGAAAACCAAAAAGAAGCTTTACGTGAGTCGCTTAAAAACGTTCCACCAGCATATATGGCTACTGCAAAGACCTTAAAAGATTCTATGAACCTAGCCATGAAATTCAACTTGAAATCATCAATGGAAAACATTGAAGAAGATGAAGATATTGTGATTAATATAGAAGAAACGGTTGTAATGATTTCTATTTCAGATAAAATGTTATTTAATTCAGGAAGCTATAGAATAAGCAACAAAGCAAATGATATTTTACAAAAGATTGCAAATGTGATAAACTCTGAGGAAAGCCTTGATGTTATGGTTGAAGGCCATACAGACAATAAGCAAATGAAAAGTAACGCTGCAGTTAAAGATAACTGGGATTTAAGTGTACTTCGTGCCACTGCTGTTGTGAAAAAATTACAAAACGATTATAACGTTGCACCAGAACAATTGATTGCTGCAGGACGTAGTTTTTATCAACCATTAGCAGATAATGACACTAAAGAGCACAGAGCTACAAATCGTAGAACACGTATCGTGATTTTGCCAAATATTGATAAATTCTTTGCTATGATGTCATCTAATAAATAAATACTTGACATGTATCAAAGTGTGATTGATTAATCAAAAGAGGCTATTACAAAATGCAATAGCCTCTTTTCTTATCTAACAACGCCAAATAACTTCATAATTGCTCTCTTTATCGATATATAGAGTGTTTTATTTTTGACAATCAGAAAATTGTTTTAATTTTGAGAAGTATAACCGTTAACCTACTGATTACCAATGAAAAAATTCACGCTATTATTTATTGCATTTCTATGTTTTACGACTTCATTTGCTCAGCAATCTGTGGCACGTCAATGGAACGAAGTTTTATTAGATGCAATCCGATCTGATTTTGCAAGACCAACAGTACATTCCAGAAATTTGTTTCACTGTTCGGTGGTTATGTATGATGCTTGGGCTATTTTCGATTCACAGGCCGAGCCTGTTTTCTTAGGAGAAAACTTTGGAGGTTATGATTGTCAATTTAATGGTATTGCAAATCCAACAGATGTTGATGCTGCACGTCATGAAATCATAAGTTATGCCATGTACAGGTTACTTAATCACAGGTTTGAGCAATCTCCTGGATCTACTGAAATTGCGATAGAAATAGAAGCCCTATTCACACTGCTTGGTTATGATAATACCATTACTTCTACCGATTACAGTTCTGGTTCGTATGCAGCACTTGGGAATTATTTGGCTAGTGAGATAATTACATTTGGTTTACAAGATGGCTCTAACGAGCAGTTTGATTATGCTAACGCATTTTATATACCTGCAAATCCCCCACTCATTTTAGAAAATTATTATGACACTAATGATATTAATCCTGATCGCTGGCAACCTTTGGCGTTTGATGTTTTTGTAGATCAAAGCGGAAATGAATTTCCTGGAGATACACCTGCTTTTTTAAGTCCGGAATGGGGAGCAGTAACGCCTTTCTCTCTGTCTATCGATGATTTACAAATTCTAAATAATGGCTTTGATAGTTATGTATATAATGATCCAGGTCCTCCTGTTTACATTCAGAACTCAAATGAAGATGGTATTGACGATCCATTTAAATGGCATTTTGCTTTAGTCGCGTCTTGGTCTTCTCATCTAGACCCGAATGATACGACCATGATTGATATTTCTCCAGGTGCTATCGGTAATTTTGATATAGTAAACTATCCAGAAACTTTCGAGGAATACAAAACATTTTACGACTTCACCAATGGTGGAGATGCTGGTTTGGGTCACAGTTTAAACCCTACAACTGGTATGGCGTATGAAACGAATATGGTAAAACGTTCAGATTATGCTAGAGTATTAGCAGAGTTTTGGGCAGATGGTCCAGATTCTGAAACACCTCCTGGACATTGGTTTACCGTATTGAATTATGTGAGTGATCATCCTTCTGTAGAAAAGAGAATTACTGGTCAGGGTGAAATTGTAAGTGACTTAGAATGGGATGTAAAATCCTATTTAGCATTGGGTGGAGCAATGCATGATTCAGCAATTGATATTTGGGGAATAAAAGGGTATTACGATTATTTACGTCCAATATCCGCTATCCGCTATATGGCTGGAAAAGGACAAAGTAGTGATGCATCATTACCTAGTTATGATGTACATGGCATCCCTTTAGTTGACGGACTTATAGAATTAATAGGACCTACAGATCCGCTTCGAGGCAATAGCAACGAAAACCTTGATAAAATTAAGATTAAAGCTTGGAAAGGTCCCGATTTTATTGAAGATCCAGCCACGGATACAGCTGGTGTAGATTGGATTATAGGTACACATTGGTGGCCATATCAACGTGGCTCTTTTGTAACACCACCTTTCGCTGGTTACCTGTCTGGTCATTCGACGTTTTCACGTGCTGCTGCTGAAGTATTAACACGACTTACAGGAGATCCTTTTTTTCCAGGTGGTATGGGGACTTTTGATATTGAACAAAATAATTTTTTGGTATTTGAGGTTGGACCTACCCAAAACATGACTTTGCAATGGGCTACCTATCGTGATGCCTCAGACCAAACAAGTCTATCAAGAATTTGGGGAGGTATTCATCCTCCTATCGATGATATTAAAGGCCGTATAATTGGTGACAAAATTGGTAATGAAGCCTTTGATTTAGCTCTTCAATATTTTGATAGCACATTGAGTAATGATGATGTAGAAAGTCAAAATGCGATAAGGTTATATCCTGTTCCATTTAAAAATGAATTGCATATTTCAAACACACTAAATCAAGAATTGAACGTTGATATCTATAGTTTGGATGGCAAACTTGTACACAGTTCACATACCAATCTATCAACAACTAACATTTCACTTTCATCATTAGAATCAGGATTGTATTTGGTAAAAATGACGAATACAACTGACGATACAGTTATCGTTAAAAATGTTGTAAAAAACTAGATAGAATTCCTTACATAAAGTACTTTTGCAGTAAAATAGTTTCACAATGCTTTCACTGTTAAATAGCTTTAGAATTGTAGCCCTTTTAGAAGGTGTATCTTACATATTATTATTGTTTATTGCGACTCCAATTAAGCGTTTTGCTCACGACGATACTTACGTTAAGATATTTGGTATGCCACATGGCTTGTTATTTTTAGCCTATATTGTATTAGCAATTATGGTTGGTAAAGAGCTGAAATGGAAAACAAGAACCTTATTTACTGTGTTAATTGCTTCTATAATTCCTTTTGGAACCTTTTATATTGAAAAGAAATATTTGAAAAATAAAGCGCTATGATGGAATTTCGTCATTTACTATATGATTATCTAGTTTCTGTTGGATTAAGCGACACAACTGCCAAGTACTTGAATATGATTGCGCTTAGCATTGCATTACTAATAGTTGTATTTATTATAGATTACATTATTAGAAAAGTATTGGTAAATGCGTTCAATGCTTTTGCTTTTAGATCGAAATCAAACTTTGATAATATTCTCGTAAAAAACAAAGTTCCGAGAAATATTGCGCATATTATTCCTTTGCTAATCGCAATAGAGTTTATTCCTTTTATTTTTTCTGATTTTGATTACCTCGAGAATATCATTGAAAAGGGATCAAAAGTGTTTGGTATTATTCTTACGTTATGGATTGTACGCAGTGTTTTAAAAACTATTAAAGATTATTTAAAAACAGTAGACCGCTTTAAAGACAAACCTATTGATAGTTATATCCAAGTCTTTATGATTTTTGCTTGGGTTATCGGTATATTTTCTTCCTTTGCCATAATTAGTGGCATTTCATTTTGGAAGTTTGTTACGACTCTTGGAGCCGCTTCAGCAGTAATTATTTTAGTATTTAAAGATACTATCATGGGTTTTGTTGCAAGTATTCAAGTATCAATAAACGATATGGTTCGTATTGGAGATTGGATAACATTTGAAAAATATGGAGCAGATGGAGATGTTATAGAAATTAACTTATCTACCGTAAAAGTTCAAAATTTTGATAAAACAATTACGACTATTCCAACCTATGCCCTAATTTCTGATTCATTTAAAAACTGGAGAGGTATGGAATCGTCTGGTGGACGACGTATTAAACGTGCTGTCATTCTTAAAGCAACAAGCATCCAATATCTTACTGATGAGCATATTGGAAAATTAAAAGACATTCAGCTTATTTCTAGTTATCTGGATACAAAACAAAAGGAGGTTAATACGTTCAACCAAGATGAAAATGCAGATAAATCTGTGTTGATTAATGGTCGGAATTTGACAAACTTAGGCGTGTTTAGAAAGTATCTTCAGTTGTATGTTGAAAATCATTCCGCAGTAAATAAGGATATGACCATTATGGTACGTCAATTGGAACCGACAGCTCAAGGGTTACCCTTAGAAATTTATTGCTTTAGTAGTGATAAACGCTGGGTGAATTACGAGTATATTATGTCTGATATTTTCGATCATGCAATAGCTGCAGTTCCCTATTTTGATTTGGAAGTATTTGAAAATAATTTTTATATCAATGCTTAGACTACTTGAGCATGATTTGTATTGTTTTTTCATTATTAATCCTAAGAAGATAGCTTCCTGAACTCAGTTCGTTTAAATCAATAGAAACGTTTTCGGCACCATCAAATTCAAAATTTTTAATGCTCTTGCCTGTAATTGAAAACACATTCACAGATTTGATTGGCGCTCCTCTGATTTCTAAAAGCTTATCAATTTCTAGCGGATTTGGAAATACTAAGAACTTGTCCATTGGGATTTCATTAATGGTCAAAGTTCCTCCCAGGTTACCATTTAGAGCAATAACTAATGTTGTTGACGTATCAAAGGAAATCGAATTTCCAGCTGCATCTATTTGATTGGCGTTATTTTGATCACTTGGGTGTTGTATGGACATGAACAAAAAATTAAAATCAGGGGAAAACGTGATTCCTGTCGGTTCTGCATCTATTGGTGTACTCCCAAAAATTCTAACTAGAGGGTTAGTTTGGGTATGACCATTTTCTACAACCCAAATATAACTATTAGCTCCATCTTGATACACCCAAAGATTACCCTCTCCATCAAATGCTAAATTATCATTTCCATTTCCCCATGGTACAGAAGTTGTACCAGAGGCATGAGAAATATCATAATTGGTATTACCAACAAATGTTTCCATAGTTGCTGTCATTCCAGTCAAGGGATCTGAATCTTGAAATCTATATACTTGATCTTCAGATTTAACTGCTAAATACACCATCCCATCTGGACCAATCTCAACATCTTCAATACCATCAAAAACTGTAGCATTTACCATTGCGCTTTGGGCTAATGTGCTATTGCATTGTTCAGGAGTACTATTTTGTAATTGAATCCATGAGCCAGCACCATTTTTACTACCAGCATATACATATAAATCTCCTGAATTAAGATTTTGAGCAGTATCGGCTACAAATTTATAAAGGTATCCAGGATCAGAATCTGCACCTTGATAAGCAGTTCTTTGATTTTGATGTACAGTTATATTTTCATGTGCAAAATTGCCCATAGCCCACAATTTATTTAACACAATTTTGTTCACAGGATCTACTTCTACATTCCAACCTAAATCATTATATCCATCTGAATTTATATCAATTGGCACTCTAACTTCCTCACATGAAACAACTGTATTCCATGATGTTACAACACCAGAACAATTAGCAGTTGTCAATACAAAAGCGGAGAAATCAAGAGCTTCAGATGCATTTGTTTCCCATAGTTTAGTTGAAAAATTAAAGTTTATGTCTAAAACTGTTACACCACCACTAGATTCTAGATTAATGCTTAAATACCCATTAGAACTACTATTTGCAATAGGAACATATGCCGAAAAATCTGGATTAACTCCAAGTTCTCCACCCTCAGTAAGCATATCTCCAGTAGAAATTATCTTTTGAAATGTATGTGTTGATGGAATTACAAATTGTTCGGATTGCCCAACAGGTTCAATGGATATAAACTCAGATATTGATTGTGCATATGAAAAAGTTACAGAAACTAAAGCGAGCATAAAAATTACAGGCGTTCTCATATGTTATTGATTATGAATATTAAAGATAATCAAGAAAACAAAAAAGCCATCAAAAAGCCTAATAAATTTCGAATTGATCTAATCCTCTATTCGATTTCTAACAAACTCCACCTCTGTTTTACCATGAGCCTTTGGTTTTCCATCATCACCAAGATTAACCATAATAATATTATCGACCGTTAATATCGTTTCTCTAGTCATTTTATTTCGTGCTTCACAATTTAAGGTTAATGATGATCTACCAAACTTTATGACTTCAATACCTATTTCAACAATATCACCTTGTTTTGCAGATGCCATAAAATTAATTTCAGATATATACTTTGTCACAATTTTAGAATTCTCCAACTGAATAATCGTGTATAAAGCGGCCTCTTCATCTATCCAAGCAAGCAATTGTCCACCAAATAAAGTTTGATTAGGATTTAAATCTTCGGGCTTAACCCATTTTCGTGTATGGAATCTCATTTTTTTTTATGTAAAGATTGGTATTTATTTGGAAAGTATGTAAGGTGTGTTAATCTTTTTCTAAACTTTTCTTAAATAGGAAATAAAGCAGGCATTCAATTATTAACTTAGAACTAATAATCAATTTTCTTATGAAAAAGCATGCTATTTTACTTGCGCTACTAACATTGGTCATGATTTCTTGTGCACAATCTCAAAGTACGACAAAGGTTGGTGGTCCTTGTGAAGGCTGTGAAGCAGTAAATAATTATGACAACAAAAAATTGACATCTGTCGATACAATTTTTGGTTTTGACACCATGCAAAATAAAATAAAAATAAGCGGTACCGTTTATAAAAATGATGCAAAAACACCTGCAAAAGATGTTATTTTATATGTGTATCATACCGATCAAACTGGACGCTACCCAAAAACAGCCTCATCTAAGGGATGGGGAAAGAAACATGGCAATTTGAGGACATGGTTAAAAACTGACAGCAACGGTCATTATGCATTTTATACCACCAGACCAGCATCCTATCCAAACTCAACACTTCCTCAGCATATTCATATTACAATAAAAGAACCAAATGTGAATGAATATTATATTGAAGACTTTTATTTTTCTGACGATCCAAATATCACGCTTAATATATTAAATAGAAAAAAACCTAGAGCAGGTTCTGGAGTTATTTCGTTAAGTGGAAATGGTGATATGAAAACGGCAAATAGAGATATCATACTTGGTTTAAATATACCAAACTACTAGTTTTTGACTTGTCCTTATCTTCATTTGGGAGTTTTAAATCATCACCCAATTAAGCTATTAAAATAGTATAACAAAAAATTAACATTTAGTTTAAAATAAATGTTTAATTTTGAAACGTTCATTTCAAATAGATATGCCTAAAGTAGAAAAATTTAATAGAGATTATGTTGTTCAACAAGCAACAAATGTATTTCATGACAAAGGTTATAATGCAACCTCAATGCAAGATTTGGTTGACGCTACGGGTTTAAATAGGTCAAGCATTTATAATTCATTTGTTAATAAGCTCAATTTATATTTAGAATGCTTAAAATCATATGAAGATGCCTTTGGTAGAGACACTTCAAATGCGCTTTTGAAAGCCTCTAACCCATTACATGCTATTGAACTTATTTTTGAACTTTATATTAAGATTATTTCTAAAAACAAAGAGTATGACAAAGGATGCCTTATTGGTAATTGTAAAGCGGAAATGGCTAATCATGAAAAATCCATTACGAGTTTTTTAGAAAAAAATCATGATCATATGCTCAAGTTGTTAGAAGATTTGGTTGGTAAAGCTCAAGATGATAACCTTATTAATATGAAACAAAACTCAAATAATTATGCTATGTATCTTTTTACGTCTCTGCAAGGCTTAAGAATGACAGGAATTTTGCTTACTGATAAAAAACAATTGCAAGGCATTGCAAGTACAATTATGCAAACATTAAATTAATTTTTTTTTAACTGTATTTGAAACGAACGTTTCAAATAAAAAACAATAACAATGAATAAATTGAAAAACAAAGTCGCTATTATTACTGGCGCAAATAGTGGAATTGGATTAGCAACAGCTAAATTATTTTTAAAGGAAGGTGCAAAAGTTGTAATCTCAGGAAGACGCCCAGATGCATTAGCTGAAGCAACTAAAGATTTAGACGGCGATTTTATAACCGTTACAGCGGATGTTTCAAAACCAGAAGATAATAAGCATTTAATTGAAAAAGCTGTAGAAAAATATGGTGCTATAGACATTTTATACCTAAATGCAGGAATTGCCAAACCTACACCAACAACAGATATTTCTGAAGGTCATTACGAAGAAACCTTTAATATTAACGTGAAAGGTCCAATTCTAGCAGTTAAAGAAGCATTGCCACATATTAATGATGCAGGTACTATTCTATTTACTAATTCTGTAGTACATCAAAGAGGCTTTGATGGTATGGCTGTATATTCTGCTAGTAAAGGTGCGTTACGCGCATACTCTAGAGTTTTGGCTAGTGAAGTTAAAGGTAGAGGCATTAGAGTCAACTCAATAGCTCCAGGACCAATTGAAACGCCTATTTATGGTAAAATGGAATTGACAAATGACGGTTTAGAAGAATTGGAAAAAGGTTTTGCTGCACAAGTTCCGTTGGCTAGATTTGGTACCTCTGAAGAAGTTGCTAATGCTGCATTATTTTTAGCATCTGATGATGCATCATATATCAATGGTGTTGAATTAGAAGTTGATGGCGGTTTAAGTCAAATTTAAAAATCATTAATTATTGATTAAAAAGACTGGAAAGTTTAGCTTTCTAGTCTTTTTTGTTAATAAGCATGTTAACATCAAAATGTGTCGCTTATGAATATGCTAGTCTTTATTTCTATTTTTATTAAAACTTAAAGCCATGAATGATCGATCTACTAACCTGAAATCTATTCGTCCAACTATTGCTTCTGCTCAAGTTAATGATAACATGAGTACAGATGAATGCTTTCAAAATGCCACATTGCGACCTATTATAAAAATGCAAAATCACTTGCTTATTGTGGTCTTTAGAAACTATATCGTCAAGCGCAAAAACGTGTTTTATGAGCTGTCCTTACCAAAGCAATTAGCCTATATTGAGAATGCTATTCTTAAGGATATGAAATTTAGAAATTCTGTAAAGGGAATGATTATAGGTCAGTTTACTGTTGAAGAGTATGATCTTTATATTCAAAATTCTTCAGCATTAAATAAACGAATGATGAATATCGTTAAAGAGCGATTGGTTAGTAATATTCAATTATTTGTGCAACCGCTTGCTAAAGCTATTTAAATTATAGATTCTCCATTTAAGTTCGTCGTTAAGACATCACTCATATAATCAAAGAATGGTCTTATAGCCTTAAAGGATGCGTTCACATCATCGATAAAGTTATCACTTGTCACTTCCTTATCAGTATATTTTTTTGTGAAGATGAATTGTTTCTTTTTTATTAAATCTATGGCTGGATGTGTTTTGTCAAAATCTCTTGGAGCCGTTTTTAACTCATCACCTACAAAATCTCCCCAAATCGATTTGAATTTTTTGTTGCCAATGATTCCCCTGATGTCTTCATCATCTTGTTCAATCTCACGTCTAATTCTTAACAAATCGTCTTTATTAGGTTCCCAAAATCCGGTAGCAATAAACGATTCATTATTGGGTTGAATATGAACATAATACCCACCTCTTAATTCTGGTTTTTTTCTGTGGAAAGAACCTCCAAAATGGGTTTTGTATGGCAATTTATTTTTAGAAAATCTGACGTCTCTGTAAATTCTGAATAATTTAAACCCATCAACAACATCATGTTTGTTTAACGAATCATATACAAATTTATAAGCATCTTTAGCTTTGGATTCGTTAGCTTTAAATTCAGCTTTATGTGTATTAAACCAGTCTCTATCATTGTTCTTCTCTAGTTTATTAAAAAAGTCTAGAATCTCTTTTGAGAATTTTGGAGTCGCCATGTAATGTTGTTTTTCAGAATAAAAGTACAAAAAAAGCACTAAGAAAGATTACTAAAATAAAGAAATCCTTTTGGTATAGTTGTTCGCTATATACCAATCGTTATTAGCTATATAAAACGCTGATTTTTAGTTATTAAATACTATAATATTGAATAATTATAAATTAGCCTTGCATATTGTATTATTTTTTACTAATATGCGTGACTATTACTACAAATACATATACATGGGAAGACCTCCAACAAGACCAATAAAATTCAGAGATGGATTTTATATTGAGATAAGAAACAAAGGTAAGAATACCGGAATCAAACTTCATAGAGACACCAAAGAGCAAATGTTGCGAACTATTAAAGAATACGAGCAAACTAAAGATGTGCTTATATTAGGTGAATCTATAAACGGAAAATGGGTAAATAAAACACCTGTACTGCACGTGGTACAAGGTTAAAAACTTATTAAGTTTTAAATGTTAAAACTCGACTCAATTTTATAGATAATATAAAATTGAGTCGAGTTTTTTGATTTTATAGCATTTATTTTTATAAATTGTTGTGTTTTTACTAACTAAACACAATTAACTATGACAGATTATTCAAATACTAAACCACCTGTATGGTTTTGGGTTGTAAGTGTCCTTGCTCTACTTTGGAACCTCATGGGAGTTGGAGCCTATTTATTTGGAGCTTATGCAACAGAAGAAATAATTGATGAACTCGAACCACAACAACAATTTGAAATGATGTATGAATATCCTTCCTGGTACATAGCCCTATTTGCTTTGGCAGTCTTTGGAGGAGTTCTAGGAGGCATTGCCTTATTATTAAGAAAAAAATGGGCATACTTACTTTTTATAATTTCATTTTTGTGTGCTACTATACAACAAGTCTATTATGTAATAAAAGTTGAAGGTGTAGATCAAATTATGCCAATAATTGTAATAGTAGTTTGCATATTCTTAGTCTGGTTTTCTAAGATGTCAATATCAAAAAAATGGATAAAATAAAATTCTAACCAACCATTTTATCCAAAAAAGGCATTAGATATTTCTAATGCCTTTTTTATTACAATTATAATATTAGTTAGATGTGTGTCACTAACTAATTATTTACTCAGAATGCCTATTTCGACACTAGATTTGATTATCATTATTTTCGTTTTTCTTACAGTTGGCTGGTATGATAAGACACTAATCCTTCGATGGGACGTCTTTCAAAATTACCGACTTTAAATCCAAGTTCTTCAGCCACTTCACGAATTTCAGCTTCAGCGAAAAACGCTATAGATCCAGCAAAATGTACTGGTACAACTTTTAATTCTTCTTTATACTGAAAGATCATGTTATTTACGAATCTACGAATGCCTTTTTTGATGAGTTCAGTAATATAATCTGAATCTTTATTCAAAAACATAAATTCAGCAAAATTGGCGAGATATGCGTTTGGGTTAGGCAACTTATATAAGTTATACTTAATATAATCGGCATCCAAATTGTATTTATGCTCAAAAGCGATTTTAATATCTTCTGGCATTTTATTGTAGTAATAGTCTTTGATCAGCTCTTTTCCGTAGTAGTTACCAGAAGCCTCATCCATAATTATATAACCTAGAGACACAACACGTTGATATAATCGTTGTCCATCAAAATAACTACAATTAGATCCTGTTCCCATAATACACACGACTGCAGCTTCATCATTTCTATTGAGAGTTGCTCTTACAGCCGCCATCGTATCTTCTTGAACATCGACTTCAGCATTGCTAAAAACGGACTCTAAAATTTCTGTGAGCATTAGTCTAGGTTTTTCAGTACCACAGCCTGCTCCATAGAAAAACACATGTGTTACATCATGATTAAACTGCATGAGTTCATCACTTCCTCTAATGATTTTTTTTAATTTTTTTTCTTTTAAAATAGCTGGATTGAGTCCTTTTGTACGAATTTTTTCTTGGAGTTGTCCTCCATTATTATCGACGACAATCCAATCGCATTTTGTGGAGCCACCATCAGTGATTAAAATCATGAGCTATGTGTAAAAACAAATCCGTAGCTATAGAATACAACTACGGATTTAAATGAATATTATATTATAAAGAATTAACCTTTTGAGCTAAGTCTACTAATTTATTTGAGTATCCAAATTCGTTATCATACCATGATATTAATTTAAAGAATTTAGGACTCAACTCGATACAGGCTTCTGCATCAAAAATACTTGTGCGTACATCACTCACAAAATCTTGAGATACCACAGCATCTTCAGTATATCCTAGAACACCATTCATAGATCCTTCAGATGCTTTTTTGAAAGCTGCTTTGATTTCTTCTAATGACGTTTCTTTTGTTGTTCTTACTGTTAAATCTACTACAGAAACATCTGCAGTTGGTACACGAAATGCCATACCAGTTAATTTTCCGTTTAACTTTGGAATAACTTTACCTACAGCTACGGCTGCTCCTGTTGAAGAGGGAATGATATTTAAAATAGCTGAACGTCCCATTCTATAATTTTTAGGAGATGGTCCATCAACAGTTAACTGTGTTGCAGTACTTGCGTGAATAGTGGTCATTAATGCTTCTTCTATTCCGAAGTTATCGTTAACAACTTTTGCTATCGGTGCCAAACAATTTGTAGTACAAGACGCATTAGAAACGATGGTATGATCACCAGTTAATTCATCATCATTTACACCCATAACAAACATTGGTGCATCTTTACTTGGTGCCGAAATTACAACTTTCTTTGCTCCAGCTTGGATGTGGTAATCGGCTGTTTCTAAAGTGGTAAAAATACCTGTACATTCAGCTACGACATCAGCTCCTACTTCATCCCATTTTAAGTTTTTAGGATCTCTTTCTGCAGTAATACGAACTGTTTTACCATCTACAACTAAATGTCCGTCTTTAACTTCAACGGTACCGTCAAAATTTCCATGAACTGAATCATATTTTAATAAATACGCTAAATGTTCTACATCTAACAAATCGTTGATTGCAACTACATCTACATCATCTCTCTTAACTGTTGCTCTAAATACGATTCTACCTATTCTACCAAAACCGTTAATTCCTAATTTTAAATTTGACATTTTCTCTTTTGTTAATATTAATTGTTATTTGAATTACTTATATCGACATAATATCAGATACACGCAATAACTCCATATTTATTTTCGATTTCCCCTTAACAGCCTGATCTAAGGGCGTTAAAGTCATGATATCATTATTTAAACCTACCATGCAATTATTTTTTCCAGTGATTAAACTTTCAATAGCTTTTACTCCCATTCTACTTGCCAAAACACGGTCAAAACAAGAAGGTGATCCACCACGTTGCATGTGACCAAGAACAGAGACTCTTACTTCATACTCTGTCATATTGGCTTCTACATAGTCTTTTAACTCAAATACATTTTTTCCTGTTTTATCACCTTCAGCGACGACAACAATACTTGATGATTTCCCAGATTGTTTACTACGACGTAAGGATTCTAATAAGCGGTCTAAACCTAAATCTTCTTCAGGAATTAAAATTTCTTCAGCTCCTGCTCCAATTCCTACATTAAGTGCTATATGTCCAACATCACGACCCATAACTTCGATAAAGAACAATCGATTGTGTGAACTTGCCGTATCTCTAATTTTATCTATAGCTTCAACTACGGTATTTAAAGCCGTATCATAACCTAATGTATGTGTTGTTCCGAAAATATCATTATCAATGGTTCCTGGAATTCCCATAACTGGTATTCCGAATTCTTGGCTAAAAATCATCGCTCCGGTAAAACTACCATCACCACCAATAACAACAAATGCATCAATACCCGCTTCTTTTAATTTTTCGTAAGCTTTTTGTCGTCCTTCAACTGTTCGGAACTCTTTGGAGCGTGCCGATTTTAAGACTGTCCCTCCTTTATTTATGATACCTTTTACACTACGCGCATCCATAGATTTGAAGTCACCTTCAATCATCCCTTCATAGCCTCGGTAAATACCAACACATTCAATATTGTGAAAAGCACAAGCTCTAACTACTGAACGAATGGCTGCATTCATCCCTGGAGAATCTCCTCCAGAAGTAAAAACGCCTATTTTTTTTATGGTGTGTACCATGTATATTTAGTTTTATAAAGTAAAACTAGTAAACAAAAATCACAATGAGAACGGTATTTAAGATAAATTTATAAGTCTGTAAGAACTCAAACGTTATAGTTAATAAAAAAAAGAATAATTGTTAAAAATGAAGAGAATTAATTGCCTTTTGTGTTTTTCTTTGACTTCATATTTATAAAATCTGGTGTCATTTGTTCGGGGTCGTCTTCCTTTTTATTTTCTTCTTCCTTCTCTTTATTTTTGTTTTTTCCTGAAAAGATAATTTGAATTAATTCTTTAAACGTATCAAACTCGACATTGTAAGTGATACCAGCGCCCTGAGTGTAACCAATTTCTTCACCAAAATTTCGAATACTGTTTTCTCTATTGAAGAATGTCGCTTTTAAGGTTCCGTCGTCATTAAGTAGTACATCAATTTGTACATCACCAGCAATAACAGTTTGGTTGACACCTCCAATTGGCACACCTACTTTACCATTAATAAGGACACGATCACTAATTTTTGTGCTTAGGGTAAGACCTAAGCGATTATCGGTTTGGTACTCTGCTGTTTGCGATCCGGCCTCATAATTAACTCCGATATTAAGCTTTCCATCTTCATCAGTTAAGAAGCTACTAAAAAAAGCATTCACACGATCTGAAATCGTCCCATAGGCTTGTTGCCCTAAACTCAATTCGCTAGCAAATGAATTTGTAGATAATAAAAATAAGGCCTGATTGGTTCTGCTTTCCTTAGTTTCTAATCGGTATTCTAACTCAGACCTGATATTGGAATCTACCGTTGGGAAATTAAATGTGAAATCAGGATCTGGCTGTTCCAACTGACCCGAAAGATTGACCTCTACCTCTACATATATACTCCTATTAATTGGTGCATCTAATAAAACAGACGGATTAGCTCTTGTGGCATAAACTGCAGTTAACCCTACTTCTGCTTTTAGCGGATCGCCTTCCCAACGAATGTATCCTCCTGGTTTTACACTGAGTTCCTTTTGAACCAAACCTGCATAAGCGAAATTATAGGTGCCTTCTACAATTTGGAAATCTCCAAACATTTGGAATTTCCCATTGGTGTTAATATCAAATAGTAAATTACCATTGCCTTTTCCTTGAATTGTACTTCCAGAATTTCTATCGATAACTATTTCAATATCTGCATAGGGATTCACGAATAAGTTAAATTCTAACTCTAATCCTTTAACATTGGTCGTCTTTATTACCTCTCCTCTTATTCTTGCTTCTTTTTCCTGTGGACTCACAAAGTGAATGTAAGAGTTGTCACCATAAGTTTCAAAATCGCTCAATGGAATTTTAAAAATAGTGCCTTGTGCTGTACTTCCGTTAAATTCGATTGTAAGCCCATCTGTGGGTCCAAAAATTTCTGCTTTTCCTTCTACGAATGCCGTTCCATAGTACAATTTATCTTCGTCATCTACTGTATTTAAAACGAGAAGTCGATCTGTATCAATTTCTAAATCTAATTTCCAATCTGAAAAATTCTGATGTCCTATATAACCATTGAGAATCCCTTTCGAAAAGAACTCAGAGTCTGTAATCTCTACATTCTGAAATATGAATTTCTGAGATTCTAATTTCACTTGGGAATCAAAATCAAAACTATAATCAATATTGAGATAAGGGATAGTCAAACCGGCATTATCTAATAATAAATCCCCGTTGAACTGCGGATTGTCAAGGCTTCCATTTACTTTTGCATTACCAGTTACCAAGCCTCTAATATTGGTAATCACGCCTTCTCCAAAGGGATCAAGCGGATCCAGTAAAAATTCTTCGAATACAACATCAACATCGATAGTATTCGCATCAACATCTATAGTTCCTTTCGCGTCCAAAGATTTTAAGTTATCATTTTCAAGTGTGACATCTACACTATAATTGGTTAACGATTGATTTCCTGAGATTTTGGCGCTAAGTTCACCTAATTCATAATCGTTGGCCCTTAAATCACTAATTAACAAAGTAGAATTTGGTAAATACACGCCATCCTTTTGCAAGAAGTCTAATTTCCCATTCACACGACCTTCTAATAATAAACTATCTACTCTTGGTGTAATTTTAGTTAGGTCTACATCCGTAAAATCCAATTTCAAGTCTTTATAGCTATCACCAATTACTTCTCCAGAGAGTTCTATACGCTCATCAAAATGGCTCATTACTAATTTACTAATGTTGAAGTTTTTGAAATCTCTTGTAAAAGCAACCTTGTTTCGTTTGTTTTTATCTTCATTAATTGTCCATTTGTTACCTTTAAAGATCACATCAGACTTTCTAAAACCAACAACAGAGTTATTGTTTTCATCAATAGTATAAAACATGCTAAGGTTGAAATCATCAACATTTTGTTTTCCGCCTTTAAATTCAGATTTAATAAATAGGGTATCCCTCTGTGTCACATTAATCAAACTAAACTTAGACATGTCATAATACTTGGTACTCAAAGTATCAATTTCAACATAGGTGTTAAATATAGGGTTACTATTATCTATTAAAACGGAAATATCATTCGCGAAATAATCGAACAATTTGATTTGAGGTGAATTAAATGTCAAATTAAATTGCTTCTCGTCGGTTTCAATTCGTCCTTTTACGGTTGTATTTGGACCGAGTTCTAAATCGTGATAAAAGACTTCAACAATCTTGTTGTAAAGTTTGAAATCAAATTCTAAATATTGATCTGTTTCAATTTCATTCGGAATGTAATTGGTATAAATACTACCAACAGAATTTTCAACCAATTTCCCAATATCTTTAAACTTAAAATTACCACTCATCGTTCCTTGAATGATATCAGGAGAATTTATGGTTAGAATACGCTTATTGTTGTTGAATTTGGATTCTATCTTAAAATCTTTAAAGTAGTATTCATCATGTTCATTAACATAAGTCGTCTTTTCAAAATTTAAAGCTCCGAAGGCATCATCAATTGAAGACCCTTTCATTGAAGTGGTTACTTTTCCTCTAAATACTGAAATACTATCTTTAGTAATAAAGTTAAGTGCTCTTAGATTTGCGTACTCTACATTCGCATTAAAATCGAATGCTTTAATGTCTTTGGATAAATCGGCAAGACCGTCAAACTTAAACTTGAAGTTTTCATCCTTTGATTCTAGTAGTCCGTTAAAAATTTGATTCCCTAATTTTCCTGAAACATCAATATCCTGGTAGTTATAATCGTTGTATTCAATTTGAAATACTTTTCCTGTAACTTGAGTACTTAAATTATCAAGTGTAAAACCTTTTCCATCGACATCCAAATCAAAAGACGTTGTTTTTACTTTTGGATCATTAAGCAATACGCCTAAATCAAAAGCATCAAAAACGACATTACCTACATAATTGGCATTGTCGATATCATCAACACGAGTCATTTTCATATTGGAAACAATTAAACCCAAAC
This sequence comes from Psychroserpens sp., assembly GCF_036960315.1. Lineage (NCBI taxonomy): Bacteria > Pseudomonadati > Bacteroidota > Flavobacteriia > Flavobacteriales > Flavobacteriaceae > Psychroserpens > Psychroserpens sp. The sequence goes on from NZ_JBALVR010000010.1 coordinate 112,760, forward strand.
CTGTATTTATTTTAATATCTGCATCAATAGTAGTATCTGTAATATATGAGGTTCCTGTAATCCTAAAATCTCCTAGTTTTGAAAATGCACTCGGAATAGATTCACCTAGTATATTTGGAAGTAAGGCTCTTAAATCGTAGTAGTTAGAGGACAAATTATCAAATTGGGCATTCATTGAAAAGTCACCTTCAGCACTACTAAATAGATTCTTAAAGTTGATATCTCCATAGATTTTACTTCGTCCACTCGCATTCAGTTTAAGGTTTTTAGCAGTTAAATCATTGAGTGTTCCCGAGAGGTCAACATCTAATTTGGCTTTCTGATTCACACCAAACTCATTGTAAAATGTATTAAGGTCATCCAGAAATAGTTCAGAATCTTTAAATTTTGCAGATACTTGCACTTTATCTTCAAAATCCTTCAAATCTTCACGTTTATAATCAAAGCGCACATTTCCATCGAGATGAGAATTTTCAGTTTTAATACTCAAATTATCAAAGCTCATATGGTCAAGTGTGTACACAAAATCGGTCATCATATTTTTGACATATGCACCTCGACTATCTTTAAAATTCAACGTATTTATTCGAGCATTGACATCGCTTCCTGCAATAACAAAGTTGGTTGCGTTGATATTAAGATCATTAAATTCTAATACCTTTTGAGTGTCTCTGTTCTCATCAATAAGTCTAAACGTACCATCATAGATTGAGACATCACTTGAAGACAGCAGAAAATCACTTTTTTCTTCTCTCGGATTATCTTCATCAAACTTTGCAACAAAAATATCGAGATTGGTATCTGTTTCCCCATGGTAAGTTTTAACATTAAACGTCAAGCTCATGATATCGACATCACCAAAATTTAGTTTTCCGTTGTAGAGGTTTCTGAAGTTGAGAATTGACGTATTCAATTCAATGATTGCAATAAGTGTGTCTTTTTTGTAGTCTTCTATGTAGATTTCTTTAAGCTCTACATCTCCGTTAAACTGGAGTCCGACCTTACCAATATTGATGTTTGTTCCGTAGTCTTCATTGATTTTTTCTGTAGCATATTTACCCAAACTTGTTTGCACAGCAGGAATAGAAAGCACCAACACCAAAATGATGAATAATAGCAAAATGATTGCTAATATTTTGGATACTATTTTTAGAAATTTTTTGATACGCTTTGAAAGTTATAACTTTGTCATCAAAATTAACAATTATTGTGCCTAATTTATATAATGACCACACAAAATATATATATTCTTGCTATTGAGTCCTCCTGTGATGATACAGCAGCTGCTGTAATGCATAACGGAAAAATTTTAAGCAACATTGTCGCAAGTCAAAAAATTCATGAGGCGTATGGTGGTGTTGTACCAGAATTAGCGTCTAGAGCGCACCAACAAAACATTGTTCCTGTTGTAGATCAAGCGCTTACTACAGCTGATGTGAGTGCATCGCAATTAAGTGCTATTGCTTTTACACGTGGTCCAGGTTTGATGGGTTCTTTGTTGGTTGGAACGTCCTTTGCGAAGTCATTGGCTTATGGTTTAAGTATTCCGTTGATTGATGTGAACCACATGCAAGCTCATATTTTAGCCCACTTTATTGAAGAAGCTGATTTTATAAAACCACCTTTTCCTTTTTTAGCAATGACTATTTCTGGTGGACACACGCAAATCGTAAAAGTAGATTCCCATTTTGAGATGGACGTCATTGGAGAAACCATTGATGATGCTGTTGGTGAAGCTTTTGATAAAAGCGGGAAACTTTTGGGTTTTGGCTATCCTGCAGGACCAGAAATTGACAAACGTGCCAAGCTAGGAAATCCAAAAGCATTTGCATTTACAAAACCGAAAGTTAGCGGATTGAATTTTAGTTTTTCCGGATTGAAAACTCAAATATTATATTTTGTTCAGAAGCAAGTGAAGGCAAATCCGAATTTTATTGAAGAGCACTTGAATGATATTTGTGCATCGATTCAATATACGATTATCGGAATATTAATTGATAAGCTAAAACTGGCTTCTAAAGAAACTGGCATCAAACATATTGCTATTGGTGGAGGTGTTTCGGCAAATTCTGGGATACGTCAAGCTTTGAAAGATGGCGAAACTAAATTTGGATGGACGACCTATGTTCCAAAGTTTGAATACACTACTGATAATGCCGCAATGATTGCTATTGTTGGACATCTTAAGTTTTTAGAAGGCTATAATGCAGATCAAAGCGTGATGGCTTCTGCGAGATTGAAAATCTAAATTTGTATTTTGTTTTTACTCAAACTCCACCGAATTCAAAATCAAACCAGAAGCTGGAGCTATAAAATCCATAACGTCTGTGCTTTCAGGTTTTAATGAGTTTTCAATATACGTTAAGTCCACTTCACCTCTACCTAATTTTATGAGCGTTCCCATCATGAGACGTATTTGATTACGTCCAAAACCTTTTCCTTTTACAATAAGTGTGTAAGTGCTATCCGGAAAGAAACTAGCTGTAAACAGAGTGTTTTCAACAAGTTGACAACTTTTAATTGTTCGCGTATACAGGCCTTTATCTGTTGCTCTAAAACAATAGGGTTTGAAATTGTGAGTGCCTTCAAAAAGTTGAGCACCTTGGGTCATAAGTTCAATATCTAAATCATCAAGAATTGTGGTCATTATTGGTGCACAAAACGGATGACATTTTTGTCCGTAAGTAAATAAATAGACATATTCCTTAATTTTTGAATGCTGAATGATATTAAATTTCGCATCAACTTCTTCAATAGCTAAGGCTCTTAAATCTTGTGGAAGGTTATGATTAAATAAGGCTAAAAACGCAGCTTCATCTTCTATTTTTTCATAAATAAACAACTCAAAAGCCGTTTCGTTTGCTGATACCATGGCATCTGTACGACCAGAACCCAAGGTTTTAAATTGCGTTCCGTCGAGAATAAAATTGAGCGTTCTATCAATCATTAAGTGAATCGTCTTCAACTTTGGTTGTTTTTGCCAACCATGAAAACGATAACCTAAGAACTGAATCTTAATTAAATAATAATAGCGCTTATTAAACATTAAAGCAAGAACGCTATTTTATGAGTTTTTACAAAATTTTTGAAGGCTTTGTTATTGGTAGTTTTATTTTTCGCGACTCTTTAATACAGTTACAATATCATTCAATTTAAACCCTTTGGCTTGTAACAGAATTAAATAATGAAAAAGTAAATCAGCACTTTCGTCCAAAAATAATTTATCGTCATTGTCTTTTGCCTCAATAACAACCTCCACAGCCTCCTCTCCTACTTTTTGAGCAATCTTATTGATCCCTTTAGCAAATAGAGAAGCGACATAAGAAGTATCTTCAGTAGCATTATTCTTTCTACTCTCTATAACTGTTTCTAATTCAGAAAGAAAACCAAAGCTTTGCACATTATCATCATTCCAGCAGGTATCAGAACCTTTATGGCATGTTGGTCCTTTCGGATTTACTTTTATTAATAGTGTATCGCTGTCACAGTCCAATTTCACACTCACAAGATTGAGAACATTACCACTTTCTTCTCCTTTAGTCCACAAGCGCTGTTTTGTTCTACTGAAAAACGTCACCAATTTAGTATCAAGGGTTTTCTTGAGTGCCTCATCATTCATATACCCTAGCATCAATACAGTATTTGTTGTTGCATCTTGAATGATTGCTGGTACGAGTCCGTTATTTTTGTTGTAATCTATTTGCATATTCTATATGTTGTCATTCCCGCAAAGGCAGGAGTCTAATTGTTGTTATAAAGTTCTTTGGATTCCACATCAAGTGCGGAATAACAGTTACAGTCTAATAGCAATATTTTGCTCTTTCAATTTCTTTTTTAAATCCAAAATTTCTATTTCTCCAAAGTGAAAAACGCTAGCTGCTAATGCTGCATCTGCTTTGCCTTCTTTAAACGCATCTACAAAATGCTGAACAGTTCCTGCGCCTCCAGAAGCGATTATTGGAATATTTACAGTTTGAGAAAGTTTTGCCAATGCATGATTTGCAAAGCCAGCTTTTGTACCATCATTATTCATTGAAGTAAACAAAATCTCACCTGCACCACGTTGCTCTACGTCGCGTGCCCAATCAAACAGATTGAGTTCTGTAGGAATGGTTCCACCAGCTATATGTACAATCCATTCATTATCGATTTTTTTGGCATCAATGGCTACGACGACACACTGACTCCCAAATTTCTTTGACAATTCGTTTACTAATTCTGGACGCCTAATTGCACTTGAATTAATGGAGACTTTATCGGCACCACAGTGCAATAAATCATCAACATCTGCAATTGATGAAATTCCACCACCAACTGTAAACGGAATATTGACCTGTTCAGCAACTTTCAGAACCATATCGTGCATTGTTTTTCGACCTTCAAGTGTTGCTGAAATATCTAAAAACACGAGTTCGTCTGCCCCTAGTTTAGCATATTTCTTTGCCAATTCAACGGGATCACCTGCATCTCTTAAATCTACAAAGTTGATCCCTTTTACGGTTCTTCCGTTCTTGATATCCAAACAAGGGATAATTCGTTTTGTGAGCATAGTTTAAAAGTGTGTTGCCAAATCGCTTAATCTAATATGTCCTTCGTAAATAGCCTTACCAATAATAGCGCCTTCACAACCTAAATCTTCAAGAATATTTATATCATCAATTGATGTCACTCCTCCAGAAGCAATGAGCTTCACATTTTTAGTTTCGCTTAAAATGCGCTTATACAAGTCAATTGAAGGGCCCTCTAACATACCATCTTTAGCAATATCAGTGCAAATCACATATTTAACACCTTTATCTTCGTATGATTTTATGAACGGAATGACTTCCATATCACTTTCCTCTTGCCAACCACTTACTGCAATTTTTTCATTATTGCAATCTGCTCCAAGAATAATTTTTGTACCACCATATTTAGAAATCCAGCTTTCAAAAATTTCTGGATCTTTTACAGCTATGCTTCCTCCAGTTATTTGTTTTGCTCCCGAATTAAAAGCAATATGCAAGTCTTCATTAGATTTTAAACCACCTCCAAAATCAATCTTTAAATTAGTTTTAGATGAAATTTGTTCTAAAATTTTATAGTTTACAATATGCTTGGCTTTAGCACCATCTAAGTCTACCAAATGTAAATACTGAATGCCATAGCCTTCAAATTCTTTAGCAACTTCAATAGGATTTTCATTATAGACTTTCTTAGTATTATAATCGCCTTTTGTCAAACGAACGCACTTCCCATCTATAATATCAATTGCAGGTATAATTCTCATTTATTTTATTAGTTTAAATCTTTACTATTATCCTTGGTTATCATGTACATGATCAAAAATCTAGCATTTCGTTTTTTTATTAGTATTGTGGTCGCTCAATGGTAAGCTACAGAGATTGAAAATCACTATAATTATATTTTATTCCCATCTGCTATCTTATTATTTCTTCTATTATCTTATTTAGCAAAAAAAATCTAAGCTATATTTTTAAAAAATTGTTCAATAACCTTTGACCAGCTTCACCACTTTTTTCTGGATGAAATTGTACACCATAAAAATTTTCATTTTCTAATGCTGATGCATATTCTAATTCATAATTAGAGGTCGCAATAGCTTTAGAACAATTTTCAGCATAATAACTATGTACAAGATACAGGAACTCATCTTCATTTATGTCTTTGAACAACTCTGATTTTAGATTTCTCACCGTATTCCATCCCATTTGAGGAACTTTAACGGCATTACTAAATCGTTTTACATTAACATCAAAAATCCCTAAACCATTTGTGTCTCCTTCTTCTGTATAGTTACACATCAATTGCATCCCTAAGCAAATTCCTAAAACAGGTTGTTTTAACTTCGGAATGAGTTCATCCAATCCACTTTGCTTCAACATATGCATGGCTGAGCTTGCTTCTCCAACCCCAGGGAAAATAATTTTATCTGCTGCTTTTATTTCTTCAGGATTATTAGAAAGTAAGGCATCTACACCTAATCTTTTAAAAGCAAACTGAATGCTTTTAATATTTCCTGCTCCATAATCGACTATTACTAATTTCATTACAACATTCCTTTTGTTGATGGCAATATCATTTTCTCTACATCGCGTTTTACAGCCATCTTAATCACTTTTGCAAAGGCTTTAAAAATGGCTTCTATTTTATGGTGTTCGTTAGTTCCTTCCGCTTTAATATTAAGGTTACACTTTGCGCCATCTGTAAACGATTTAAAAAAATGATAGAACATTTCAGTAGGCATTTTACCAATCATTTCACGTTTAAAATCTGTTTCCCATACCAACCAGTTTCTTCCACCAAAGTCAATTGCAGCTTGTGCAAAGCAATCATCCATCGGCAATGAGAACCCGTAACGTTCAATTCCCAACTTATTCCCTAGTGTTGATGCAAATAGCTCTCCAAGTGCGATGGCCGTATCTTCAATCGTGTGGTGCTCATCAACGTCGAGATCACCTTTTACTTTAATATTTAAGTCTAGTTGCCCGTGACGTGCAATCTGATCTAGCATGTGATCAAAAAAAGCAATTCCAGTATCAATATTACTTTGACCAGTTCCATCGAGATTTAAATCAATTTTAATTTTTGTTTCATTAGTGTTTCGTTCGATACTTCCAGTTCTGGCATCAGCTTTTAAAAAGGTATAAATGGTTTCCCAATCGCTACTTTCCAATGCGATAAACGCATCTAAAGCATCTCTATTTACCGTAATCTCATCAGTTCCCAAATTGGTGTTATCGTTTATAAAAATCCCTTTTGAACCTAAGTTTTTTGCTAGTTCCATATCAGTAAAGCGATCACCTATAACGAATGAATTCGCTAAATCATATTCCGAAGAAAAATATTTGGTAAGCAATCCTGTATTTGGTTTTCGAGTTGGTGCATTATCTTTTGCGAATGTTCGGTCGATAAATTGCTCTTCAAAGACAACCCCTTCCGCTTCAAAGGTTTTTAAAACAAAGTTGTGAACTGGCCAAAATGTATCATCTGGATATATGTCAGTCCCCAAACCATCTTGATTAGTAATCATGACGATTTCAAAATCTAACTCTTTGGCTATTTTGCTTAAATATTGAAATACTTTCGGATAAAAATCCAGTTTTTCAAACGAGTCGATTTGCTCGTCTGCTGGTTCTTTAATGATGGTTCCGTCTCTGTCTATGAATAATACTCGTTTCATGCTTTTTGTCATTAACTAGGTTGAATCTTAGATTTCCTTCGCAGGCAGAATTCTAATTTTAATTAATATAAGTAATGGATTCCGCATCACGTGCGGAATGACAGTTAATTTAATTGTTTTAATACTGTAATCAATTTTATGTTTTCCATTTGCGAACCGACTGTAAATCTTAAGCTGTTTTCGCATAAAGGTTGAGTTGTTCTATTTCTTACGACGATTCCTTTATCGATTAATTCAGAATACCTTCTACTCGCATCATCTACTTTCACCAAGATGAAATTGGCATCAGAAGGAAAAACCCTTTCAACAAATAACAAGTCTTCAACTTCAGAAATAAGCCAATCCCGTTGCTCCAAAATTTTCTGAATTTCTTCAGAAACTATTTGAGGTTTTGATAATCGCTCTAAAGCTTTTTGCTGTGTTAACTCATTAACATTATAAGGTGGTTTAATACGATTTAAAACTGAAATGACAGCTTTTGACGCATAACAAATTCCTAATCTAATTCCGGCTAATCCATACGCCTTAGATAGTGTCTGAGTCACAATTAAATTAGGAAACTCATCTAATCTACTCATCCAACTTTCTTCATTTGAAAAATCGATGTAGGCTTCGTCTATGACAACAATTCCGTTAAATTCAGAAACTAAGCGTTCAATACTTTTCGCTTTAAAACTATTTGATGTCGGATTATTTGGTGAGCACAAAAATAATAGTTTTGTTTTTTTAGTAGCAGCATTTAAAATCTCATCAATTTTCGGCTCAAAATCGGTATCCAATTCGATTTTAACAACACCTACCGCATTAACATTTGCCAAGACCTCATACATACCATAAGTTGGTGGCAATGTGATAACACTATCCGTATTCGGTTCACAAAACGCCCTAAAAATTAAATCTAAAACTTCATCACTTCCGTTTCCCAAAAGCATTTGTTCTTCAGAAACCGATTTTAAAATACTTAATTCCCTCTTGAGACGCTTTTGTTGCGGATCCGGGTAACGATTGACTCCGTTTTCGAACGGGTTTTCGTTAGCATCGAGAAAGACCATATCACCAGAAATGGCATTATATTCATCTCTTGCTGAAGCATACGGTTTCAGGTTTTTGATGTTTGTTCTTACGAAGTTGTTTATATTGAAATCTTTCATTTCAGTTTTATTAATCTAAATGGGTTCCTTATCAATTGCGGAATGACAAATCTTTATTTCAAATCATTTAATCTCAAGGTCACCGCATTTTTGTGCGCTTGTAAACCTTCAGCTTCAGCCATTAATTCAATCGTATTTCCAATGTTTTTGATGCCTTCTTTTGATATTTTCTGAAATGTGATACTCTTTGTGAAACTATCTAAATTCACACCAGAATAGGCCTTACTAAACCCATTTGTTGGTAAGGTATGATTCGTGCCAGAAGCATAATCCCCTGCACTTTCAGGCGTATAATTACCGATAAATACAGAACCCGCATTTTCGATATTTTCAACATAGAAACCTTCATTTTTTGTACAGATAATAAAATGTTCAGGTGCATATTCGTTAATGATTTCTAGAGCAATTTCATCAGTTTCAACAAAAATAAGTTTTGAATTGTCAATCGCTTTTTGAGTCATTTCTAGTCTAGGCAAATTTAAGATCTGTTTTTGTATCTCACTTTGTACTTCGTCTAATAATAGCTTGGACGTAGACACTAAAATCACCTGACTATCTGCGCCATGTTCGGCTTGACTGAGTAAATCTGAAGCCACATAACTTGCATTTGCTGTATCATCTCCAACAACTAATAACTCACTAGGACCAGCTGGCATATCTATAGCCACGCCATATTTGGTAGCCAATTGTTTAGCAACTGTTACATATTGATTTCCTGGTCCGAAAATCTTATATACTTGCGGAATAGCTTTTGTTCCAAAGGTTAATCCAGCAATCGCTTGAATTCCTCCAACTTTGATGATTTTTGTGACACCACATAATTGGGCTGTATATAAAATCTCATTCGCTATTTTTCCCTCTTTATTTGGTGGCGAACACAGCACAATCTCTTTACATCCTGCAATTTGAGCTGGAACTGCGAGCATTAAAACTGTTGAAAACAAAGGAGCAGTTCCTCCTGGAATATAGAGTCCGACTTTTTGAATTGGTCGCTTTTCCTGCCAACATTCAATGCCTATAGAGGTTTGTACAGTTAGACGATCTGTTTTTTGAGCTGCATGAAAAGTTTCAATATTGCCCTTAGCAGTTTGAATCGCTTTCTTTAATTCTTCTGAAATTTGCTTTGAAGCATTACGAATTTCCTCCTCTGTAACTGTAAGTACATTTAAATGGACACCATCAAACAATTCGGTATACTTAGAAATGGCTTTATCTCCACGTCTTTGAACGTCATTGAAAATTTCATTGACAGTATTTTCAATGTTCTCAACGGTTTGTGTTGGTCTCTTTAGCAACTCTGACCAATCTGCTCTATTTGGGCTAATTATTGTTTTCATTATAACACCATATTTTCAATTGGACAAACTAATATTCCTTCTGCGCCATACTGTTTGAGTTCATCAATAATTTCCCAAAACTCATTTTTATTGATTACCGAATGCAATGAGCTCCAGCCTTCTTTAGCTAATGGTAAAATTGTGGGGCTATTCATTCCTGGAAGGATATTTATAATAGCATCTAATTTATCATCTGGAGCGTTAAGCAATACATATTTGTTTTGTCGGCCTTTTAACACCGATTGTAATCTAAACTGTAATTTGTTCAGGATTTGTTTATTTTCGGGAGAAATCAAAGGAGAAACCGCAATAACGGCTTCTGATTTCAATAAGACTTCAACTTCTTTTAATCCGTTTTTAAACAATGTACTTCCACTAGATACGATATCTACAATCGCATCTGCCAATCCAATATTTGGAGCAATCTCCACAGAACCATTAATGATGTGAATATTAGCAGTGACCTTATTTTGGTCTAAAAACTGTTTGACAGTATTTGGATAAGAAGTCGCAATGCGTTTACCTTCTAGATCTTTGATAGATGTATATTTGTGAGATTTCGGTACAGCAACAGACACCTTGCATGTTGAAAAACCAAGCTTTTCTATTATTGAAATCTCATTGGCTTTTTCTACTAGCACATTTTCTCCAATGATGGCTGCATCTACAACACCATCTTTTAGGTATTGAGGAATATCACCATTTCTGAGGTAAAATACTTCTATCGGAAAGTTTTTAGCGGACGCTTTGAGTTGATCTTTTCCATTATCGATAGAAATCCCAACATCTTTTAGAAGTTTCATGGAATCATCGTGAAGTCTGCCCGATTTTTGTACTGCAATTTTTAATTTACTCATATCCTTTTTGGTTTGTTATATGGTTTGAGTAAATCGTTTTGGAAAGTGTTATAAAAACAAAAACCGCTTGATTTGCTCAAACGGTTTTTAAAATATGTTGATTTTATTCAATACATTTTCAGCTCGCTTGAGTGCTAGTATGAAAATGATGATGATGTAATTGAATAAATGTCATAGTTGTTATTGAAGTACAAAGATTGCAAATTAAAATCCATAATTCCAAATCTTGAATTACGATTTATGATATTACTAATATTTTTCTTCTTAATTGTGAATTACTCATTTTTGAAACAAGTTGTCCAAGGATAAGCACATTGGTCTTTAAAACTCAACCAACCAATTACCTTTTTTTTACCTACCATGAAACTAATCTTTGCCCATAAGTCATTAGTTTCTATAACATTCACTTGTTGAAAATTATCTATTTTATGAATTTTATTGGATGTCTTTGTTGGTTCATCATAAAGGTAAACTCTATGATTTTCATCATAAGTATCTACATTAATTAAAAACTCAGAAGCTTTCACCCAATGGTTTTCATAATCATAATTTTTGTAAGCATTAGGTAATCTCTGAATATTTTTGATTTTAAACCAGCCATACTCACTCTCAATGATAGCAATCTTATACCAGGAACTTATGGCATCACTATTCTTTAGTGTACCAACAATTTCCCCATTAACACGATCATAGATATATAATGGCTTATCCGTTTCACTATCGTAATAGGATTCAACAAAATCGAGATTATGAAGTTTATCTATATCCTGACCGAAAAGATTTAAACTACAAAATAAAAGAAAGATAATGCCTTTCACCTAATCCTTATTGATTACCCAAAATAATCGGTAATCCAGAATCTCCTGAGCCAATAACGATCACTTTACTATTTGGTGACTCAGCAAGTTTTAAAGTTGCATCTATCCCTTTATCTTGTAAAATCTTATCCGTTAAAGAGGCGCTTAATATTCTGTTAGATTCTGCTTTTCCTTCCGCTTCAATAATTACTTTTTCAGCTTCTTTTGCAGCAGTGATTAATTTAAATTCATACTCCAAAGATTCTTGTTCTTGCTTTAATTTACGCTCAATTGCTTGTTTAATGGTTGGAGGCAAGGTTATATCTCTAATTAAGATATCATTAATCTGAATGAATTGAGGTTCTACAATCTTTTTTGTTTCCTCACGAATTTCATCCTGAATGGCATCTCTCTTACTAGAATATAATTGTTCAGGAGTATAACGACCAACAACGCTTCTTGCTGCACTTCGAATAGCTGGTTGCAAAACTCTATTCTTATATTCAACTCCTTTTTGATTGTGTAATTTACCTAAGTTTTTAAAATCAGGCTCATATAATACCGAAGCATCCAATTTTATGTCTAATCCATTAGATGACAAAACAGACATTTTTTCAGGCATTTCTTGTTGACGCGTTTCATAATCTATAACACGATTCCAAGGTGCTATAATATGAAATCCAGGCCCTAATGCCTCCGCCGTAGGATCTACACCTTCACCAAGCGTTTCGTGAACTACTCCAGCATGACCAGAATCGATAGTTACTGCAGATTTGAATAATATAATTAATGCTGCGATTATAATGACAATCATTATAATACCGCCTTTTGGTAATTTTTCCATAGTTTTAGTTTTTAAATTAGTCCGTTATATTTTCTTATGAACCACTCAGCTGCGAGACTTAATGCAATGAGTGCGAGAAGATATTTCCAATCGATCAAAGGTACGACTTTTTTGGTGCTTTTTTGGATTGTTGCAAACCTAGAATCATTTAATAAATCATTTATTACCGATGATGTATTATCAATAAAATAAGCCTTCCCTTCACTATTAGTCGCTAAGCTTTGAAGTTTTGTTACATTGGCATTTAAGAATTGTTTCTCAACGTTATAATCTAATATTTTGAGTTCTCCAGATTTTGAGATATTCTCAGTATTGACTTTGACTGTAAAGGTATAATTCCCGGCTTCTAAACCGCCTAAATCCACTTCGTAGTTCGTGTTTTTTAATACAAATGGAAAGGACTTAGTTTCATCTGTATCTTTATTTTTAAGTGTGATATTTAAATTAGCGTTGTTTTCAAATTCATAATTCTTATTAAAAAACTGAGCAGTGATTCTGACATTATCATTTCCGTTGTAAAACGATTCGTAGTTCACATTTAATCGGGTCCGACGCTTATTAGTACTTAGATACTGAACCAGTTTACCTATAAAATTATCGAATGTATTAAAGGAGTTTTCATTGATATAAGCCTGAGCTCTCCATCTCCAAATACCTTCACCTAGAATTAAAGCTCCGCGTTTCTCATTGATTTCAAAAGTAGCAAGTAGTGGTTCATCAATTTCAGTTCCATTCACAGTTTTATAAAGAATCGTTTCAAAAGGTACTGTGAAAGAAGTTTCTCCAAACTCTCCTTGTAATGGTGGAAATTCGCCGAAATTTAAATTATCAACTATAAAGGTCGAATAGTTTTGATTTAATGTCGGTTGATATTCTTCTGTTTGATTGGTTTGTTCCTGCTTGTAAATGCTTTGCAACTTGTTGAGTAAAGACCAATTGGTCTTTGTTCCAGCAATAACAATTTTATTTAATTTTAATCTGTCGATTTCATCAAATAACATCCTAAAGTTATTCGTTGGTTGATACACAATAACCAATTGAAAATCATTGGATTTATTTATAAACTCTAGTGTTGATAAAATTTCGGCATTGCGTTGCTCGTTGCTTTCAATAGACTTTTTGAGTGCTCCTAAATCTGGATGTAATATATCTGAAACAATCGCCACATTAGTCTTTTGGTCAATCACTTCAACTGCAAAATTCTTAACATTGTTGATGGTGTTTTTTTCGTTTTCCAGCGGAACCACTTGCGCTTTATAACTCGTCACACCTACTCTATTTGCAGGCAATGTTAGGTTGACTATTTGAGAGGTTTGTGTTTTGCTAAATGTAATTGGCTTTGAAAATACCGTAGAATTTCCTGCTGAAATTCTCAATTGTGTATTTACAGTAGAATTCCCATTATAAGTTGCAATAACTTCAATAGGGAACTTATTTTTTAAGTACGCATAACGATTGACATTTAACTGCTGAATCTTTACATCTGTATAGGTTGTAGTATCGCCTAAAATTATTGGAAAAATCGATTGCTTATAGCGTTTGGTCATGTAAGCATAGTCATTTCCGTAAGTTTGATTTCCATCGGAAATGAGCAAAGTTGGTGAAATGGAATTATTATAGACTTCAGATAAGCGTTCAAAAACTAAAGCAAGGTTAGATTGCTTTTCATTGAATGATAACGAATCTGACGGATTTATTTCTTTTCCGAAGCTATAAAACTCTAAATTAAAATTATCGGTAAGGGCTTCATTTGCCTTCAATGAATCGATGAAATCTAAAGTGTTTTGCGACTGATTGAGATAACCAATAGATTCTGAATTATCAACTGCTACAACAAGATTTGGTTTTTCATTATAATACGTGACCTTGTCAAACTTCGGGTTTATTAATAATAGAAAAACAGAAAAATAGGTCACAAAACGCAAAGTCGTTAAGAACCAAGAGCGTTTGCCTTTAAGTTTTGATTTATAAGCATACTGAAAAAGCGCTAGTGATAGCGCTATGACTCCAGATATAATAATATAAACTATTGAAGCTGTTGACAATATTTATTTAACTTTTATAATCTCAAAAGAATCTTGAAATTTTTTGATGTCCGTATTATTGTCTTTATCCTTTTCGCAAATAACTTGAGTGATATACATTGTGTTAACGATCAAATAAACATTAATGTATATAAATCCACCAGTAATATCAATTTTAATTTGTCTTGATGGATAACCGTTAAAGGATAGATTTTTATCAAAAACAAGAGTCCCTTGAACGTTATTAACCGCACCTTTTACAGAACCATCCAATACACTATTATTAAACTCATCTGTTGCATCAATAAAATTATCTTCTGGATAATCAGATCTAATAACACTATATATTAGGTTGTCATCATCTAGAACAGGCGTACACATTCTCATGTTCATATCAATTTCTCCTGCATCCGTTTGAACTTTCTGTAATTTACTAGTTGGTATAGCTGGGAAATCAGCAACAAAAGCTAGTTCGGTAGATTTATATTTTGCCCATTCTTGCGCATTAGCAATTGTGAGCACAGAAAAAACGCATATTATGGTCAAAGCTATTTTTCTCATTTTATTACTTTTTTAAGTTAACATTCCACCATCAACATTCAACGTTTGTCCCGTAACATATGCACTCATATCACTAGCTAAGAATACGCAAGCATTTGCAATATCTTCTGGGCTTCCTCCACGTTTTAAAGGAATAGCGTTACGCCAACCTTTAACAGTTTCTTCGTCTAATTTTGCAGTCATTTCTGTTTCAATAAAACCAGGAGCGATCACATTACTTCTAATATTCCTTGATCCTAATTCTAAGGCCACAGATTTAGAGAATCCGATAATACCGGCTTTTGATGCGGCATAATTGGTTTGTCCTGCGTTACCTTTAACACCAACAACAGAACTCATATTAATGATAGAGCCTTTACGTTGTTTCAGCATAGTACGTTGAACCGCTTTAGTCATATTGAATACCGACTTAAGGTTGACTTCAATAACGCTATCAAAATCTTCTTCTCTCATTCTCATGAGGAGATTATCTTTTGTAATTCCTGCATTGTTGACTAAAATATCGATGCTACCAAATTCTTCTAAAACGTCTTCAGCAAGTTTTTGAGCATCGTCAAAACTCGCAGCATTACTTTGATAGCCTTTAGCTTTAATACCTTGGGTATTTAATTCTTTTTCTAATTCATTTGCTGCTTCTACCGAAGAGCTATATGTAAAAGCAATATTAGCTCCATGCCTTGCAAAAACCTCTGCAATACCTTTGCCGATACCACGGCTTGCACCAGTGATAATTGCTGTTTTTCCTTCCAATAATTTCATTCTATACTATTTAATAGTTGGTATTCAAATATAGCAATTCCAAGTTGCACAACATATAAAAACCTCACAAATTCTTGTGAGGTTTTTAACAGTATTTAAGGAATGAAAATTTATTCCTTACATCTTTAATTCTTCAGGTTGCTCATAGTTAAATAGATAATCGACATCCATCTCTTGAACTTTACCTAATTTATTTAATGCTTTAAAATCAATATCCTTTTTGTTACCGATAACCATAATATTATAGTTTTCTCCTTTGATATTATCATTAAAAAATTCACGTAAATCACTCATAGTCATGTCTTTTATGGTATTGTATAGTTCTTCTCTGTTATCATTATCGATACCCAGTTTTTTAAGACGTTCGTAATTCCAGAATACACTAGACTTGGTAATACGCTGTGCTGCAAGTTTCTTTAATGTCGCTTTTTTTGCTGCTTTGAATTGTTCTTCAGCTTCAGGCATATTGGTCATTAATTCCATCATTGCATCAACCGCTTGTGGCATTTTATTGGCTTGTGTTCCCATATAGGCCATGACATAGTTAGAATCATCTTTTTTGCTTGCTGTACTATAACTAGAAAACGCAGAGTATGCTAATGATTTTGATTCTCTAATTTCTTGAAATACAATAGATGATAATCCGCTACCAAAGTAGGTGTTAAATAGTGTTGATGCTGCCATGTTTTCGGCTTTGAAAGGATCACCTTTTGCTAAGAATAGCATTTCAGATTGAACCATATCAAAATCAACGAAATATACATTTCCGCCAGTTTCTTTTTCCAGATAAGCCATTGCTTCTGGATACGTTTTTAAGTCTTCGGAAACCTTATGACTCGTATTTAATGCTGTTACTGCTGCATCAATATCTTTTCCGTAGTAAAAAATACGTTGCTCGAAATTTTTCATTCCTTTTATGATATCTACCAAATTGCTCGGATCCATATCTTTAAGCTCATTCGCTTGGAAGATATTTCTCAAACGCGAGTTATCACCATACTTTCCATAATTCATTAAACCATTCCAAAGAATGTTTCCTTTTTGTGATTTACCATCGACTCTACCCTTTGTAATCGACTCTACATACTTATTATAAGCATCTTGATCTGGCACAGCGTTGTCCCAAAGGTGTTCTAAAAGTTCTAAACCTTTTGGTAGATTTTCTTTTAAACCACTTAATCCTACGTAGGTTGTCTCTGCTCCTGCGCTCACGTAGTAATTCACGCCTAGCTTATAGAATTCTTTTTTCAATTCTTCCGCAGAATATTTATCAGTACCTAAATACTCCATATATCCGGCAGCAAGACCTAATTTTTTATCATTATCACTTCCCATATCAAAAATGATATTCATATCAAATAAATCATTATTCTCATTGTTTATATAAGCGACTTTGATCCCATTATCTGTGTTAACTTCTTTGATTTCCTTTTTATAATCAATGAACTTTGGTTGTAACGGTTTAGATTCCATTTTATTAAAATCCACTAAAAACGGTGAACTCAAATCTCTATTCACGTTGACAGGTGTGATTCCAGGATTTTCAACTTTAACGATAGATGCGTCCTCACCTTGTCGTTTATAAGTAACGACATAGTTGTCTTTATAGAATGAATTTGCAAAATCTACTAACTCTTGTTTAGTAATCTTTTTTAAATCATCTAAAAACTGAACTCTTCCCTTCCAATCTATATCTTTAATAAATGCATTAACATATGTGTCTGCCAATGCTGTATTATTTTCATATTGCTGTGTTTGGCTTAACTTTAAATCGTTAATTACTGCTTCTAGCATCCATTCATCAAACTCACCATTCTTTAATTTTTCAACTTGAGCTAATATTAACAACTTAACTTCGTCTAGTGATTGACCTTCTTTTGGCCCTCCAGAGAATGTGTGATATCCATATTCTTTAAGGAATGTCGGACTGCAACCAGCATATTGGACAAGTTGTTTTTGATTTAGATTTAAATCTATTAGACCTGCATTTCCATTAGCCAAAATCATATCAGCCATAGTTACTAGCATCTCTTGCTCAGAGCCTATAGCATCAGTTCTAAATGCAATAGAAATACTTTCGGCTGTTGGGCCAAACACTTCATTTACAACAGGAGCAGTAATTGGGTCTTCTCTAGGTAATGTTGGGTGAACAACTTCTTTCTTTTCAAATTTCCCGAACGTATCATTAATGGATTTAATGGTTTGGTCATAATTTAAATCACCAACCAATACTACAGCCATATTATTAGGTACATAATACTTATCGAAGTAATTATGAATATCTATCATTGAAGGGTTTTTCAAATGATCTGCTATACCAATGGTTGTTTGTTGTCCATATGGATGATTTGGAAATAATCCATCTAACATCGCAGCATAACGCTTACGACCATCACTATCTTGACCTCTATTGAATTCTTCAAAAACAGCTTCTAATTCTGTATGGAATAAACGCAATACCAACTGATTAAAACGCTCACTTTCTAAATGCAACCATTTATCCAATTCATTTGCGGGTATTTTGTTAGTATAGACTGTTTGCTCAAACCAAGTATAAGCATTAGTCCCAGTAGCCCCTAAAGACGCCATCATTTTATCATATTCATTTGCAATACTAGAATTGGAAGCTTCTAGAGAAACTTCATCAATTTTTTTGTACAGCTCTTTTTTCTTTTCAGGATCTGCTTCTGCCCTGTGTTGCTCGTACAAATCAGAAATCTGATCTAAATATATTTTTTCTTTTTCCCAATCTGCGGTTCCAATTTGATCGGTTCCCTTAAACACCATATGTTCAAGATAATGTGCTAAACCAGTAGATTCTTTTGGATCGTAGTTTGATCCAGCTCGTACCGCAATATAAGTTTGAATTTTAGGCTCTTCAACATTTTTACTTAAATAAACTTTGAGTCCGTTATCTAAGGTGTACAAACGCAAACCTGTTGGGTCGTTTTCAACAGATTCGTAAGAGAACCCGTTGGCATCTGTATTTGATTCAGCAGCATAGGCTAAATCGGTTTTGTTATCAGTTTTGCAATTGTAAGCTAATGCAATTACGAAAAGTGCAACAAGTAGTTTGATGTTTCTCATGTGATTAAGTTTGATTATTTGTTGAGTTGAGTTAAAAAAAAATTCCGTTGACAAGTTACTGTCAACGGAATTATAACGCATACGTTTTATATTTATTTTAACAAGAAGTATAGTCCTAATTTAACACTTCTGCCACTTTCTTTCCAATCTCAGCTGGAGACTCAACAACATGAATTCCACAAGCTCTCATAATTTTCTTTTTGGCTTGCGCAGTATCATCACTTCCTCCAACAATAGCACCTGCATGACCCATTGTACGACCAGCTGGTGCAGTTTCCCCAGCAATAAATCCTACAACTGGTTTTTTACTTCCACTAGCTTTGTACCAATAAGCAGCATCAGCCTCTAACTGACCACCAATTTCACCAATCATAACAACAGCTTCTGTCTCTGGATCGTTGATTAATAATTCAACAGCTTCTTTAGTTGTTGTTCCAATAATTGGATCACCACCAATTCCGATAGCCGTAGTAATTCCTAAACCTTGTTTTACAACTTGGTCTGCGGCTTCATAAGTTAAAGTTCCAGATTTAGAAACAATACCTACTTTTCCTTTTTTGAAAACAAATCCAGGCATGATACCTACTTTAGCTTCTCCAGGTGTAATGACTCCAGGACAGTTAGGTCCAATAAGTCTACAATCTTTTCCTTTGATGTAATCTGAAGCTTTTATCATATCAGCAACAGGGATCCCTTCAGTAATCGTGATGATAATCTTTATACCAGCGTCGGCAGCTTCCATTATGGCATCTGCAGCGAAAGCTGGTGGCACAAATATGATAGTTGTATCTGCTCCAACTTCCTTAACTGCTTGTTCTACAGTATTAAAAACAGGCCTATCTAAGTGAGTTTGACCTCCTTTGCCAGGCGTTACTCCACCAACAACATTTGTTCCGTATTCAATCATTTGTTCAGCATGAAATGTTCCTTCACTTCCTGTAAAACCTTGAACAATTATCTTTGAATCTTTATTTACTAAAACGCTCATTTTGTGTTTGTTTTATATGATTTTAATTTGAATTATTTAATCTTCGGAAAAAATATGATATGCTTAAAATTTCCGATGACAAAAATAAGTTTTTGAATAGAATTTTTAAATCTTTTTAAACTTTAATTTCAGAATAAGAATTTAAACTTTCTGAACTATCATCTGCCAGCTGACTTATTTCATGACATCTGTAAAGCTTACCATCTTTAACCTCCCAAATAGAGATAAAATGCGCTAGCGCATCTTCCTTTTCTGGTCGTTCGATTGGTGTGACATAAACCGTATATCTCGTTGTTACAGTGTTTTGGTCTTCAAGCAAATGACTAATTCTGTAGCTAAAAGAGTGATATGATTTCTTTAAATCATCTATCATGGTTTTTATGCCATCATAATCTAAACTTGTGTAGCCATTGCTACTATTCCAGAGCAACTTGCAATCTGGATGAATAAAATCAAGTGCGTTATTAGCTTTTGCTAAATCTAGTTCGTAGAATGCTTTAACAACTTCTTTTGCTGACATTTATAAGTTTTTTAATTTTTCAAGTATTTCAGGTATCTTTCTAATAGCTGCAATTTCTTTGTATTTACTTCTGAAATCATCAGCTGGAACTCCAAAATAGCTTTTGTGTCCTTCTAATGATTTACTAACTCCGGATTTTGCCGAAATAACTGCTTTTTTTCCGATGGTAATTCCGCTGGTAATACCAACTTGTCCCCAAATAGTGACTTCATCTTCGATAACAACACAACCAGCAATTCCAACTTGAGATGCGATTAAACATTTTTTACCAATAACGGTATCATGGCCAACTTGAATTTGATTATCGAGTTTAGAACCTTCGCCAATAATAGTATCTGCTGTGACCCCTTTATCAATAGTACACAAAGCTCCAATATCTACGTTATCTTCTATAACTACACGACCACCAGAACGCAATTGATCAAAACCTTCAGGGCGATTTTTATAGTAGAAAGCACTTGCTCCTAAAATTGCTCCAGCGTGAATGATGACGTTATCACCTATAACTGTATCATCATAAATACTTACATTAGAATGAATTACACAGTTATTGCCAATAGTTACATTATGTCCTATAAAGCAATTAGGTTGAATTACAGTGTTTATTCCAATTTTTGCTGAAGGTGAAATTGAAACATTAGCCGATTGAAACGGCTTAAAATGAAGAGTTAGTCTATTAAAATCTCTAAATGGATCATCACTAATTAAAAGTGCTTTCCCTTCAGGACAATCTACTTTTTTGTTTATAAGTACAACTGTTGCAGCCGACTCTAATGCTTTATCATAATATTTAGGGTGATCAACAAAAACAATATCTCCAGGTTCTACAACATGAATTTCATTCATACCCAAAACTGGGAAATCATCGGCTCCTACATATTCTGTAGAAATGAGATTTGCTATCTCTTTAAGTTTGTGTTCTTTAGGAAACTTCATGTATTTATTACTTAATACGTTCCTTGTAAGTTCCTTTTTCTGTTTCGATTTTAATCTTGTCGCCTTCATTTATGAATAAAGGAACATTAACTGATGCCCCAGTTTCAACAATTGCAGGCTTTGTTGCATTAGTTGCAGTATTTCCTTTTACTCCCGGTTCAGTAGAAGTGACTTCTAGAATAACACTAGCTGGCAAATCTACAGAAAGCGGCAAATTATCTTCAGTATTGATTAATACAGTAACTACTTGGCCTTCTTTCATTAATTCTGGTCGATCTAAAGCAGCTTCTAATAGACGAATTTGTGTGTAATCGGCTTCGTTCATAAAATGATAAAAATCACCATCACTATATAAGTATTGGAACTTGTGTGTTTCAACACGTACATCTTCAATTTTATGTCCAGCAGAAAATGTATTATCCAAAACCTTTCCAGAGGTTACACTTTTCATTTTTGTTCTAACAAAAGCTGGTCCTTTACCTGGTTTGACGTGTAAAAACTCTATGATTTTGAATATATCGTGATTATATCTGATACATAATCCATTTCTGATATCTGATGTACTTGCCATATTATCTAGTTATAATTTTAATATTAATTTGATTTAAAATACCCTTTCATAATTCCACGATGTGAGTTCTTAATAAACTGAAGAATCTCATCACGCTCTGGAGTAGCTTCCATTTCGGCTTCTATCAAATCGGAAGCTTGGGTATTATTATAATTCTTTTGATATAACATTCTGTATATATCTTGAATTTCTCTAATCTTATCTGTTGAAAATCCACGTCGACGCAACCCTACAGAGTTAATACCAACATAAGATAAAGGTTCACGAGCAGCTTTCACAAACGGAGGCACATCTTTTCTTACTAGTGATCCACCAGTCACGAAAGCATGATTTCCGATAGAACAAAATTGGTGCACAGCAGTCATGCCAGCTAAAACCACATAGTCTCCAATATTAATGTGTCCCGCAAGTGTACTATTATTAGAAAAGATACAATTGTTACCAACGATGCAATCGTGAGCAATATGGCAATAGGCCATAATTAGACAGTTATTTCCAATAACTGTTTTCATTTTATCTGTGGTCCCTCTATTAATCGTAACACACTCTCTTATAGTGACATTATCACCTATTATTGTAAGTGTATCTTCATCATTATATTTTAAATCTTGAGGCACTCCAGAAATCACAGAGCCTGGAAAAATACTGCAATTTTTACCAATACGTGCGCCTTCCATTATTGTGACATTACTGCCAATCCAAGTACCTTCTCCAATAGTCACATTATTATAAATGGTCGTAAATGGTTCTATGACAACATTCTTAGCGATTTTTGCTCCAGGATGTACGTATGCTAAAGGTTGGTTCATTTCTTCGTTTTTATTTCTTTCTTTGTTGAAATGTGTTCGCTAAGAAAACAAAATAAGTTCATTTTTATTTGGTCAAAGCTAAGTTCATTTCTTTATTTTACTTTTGATATTTGCGCCATTAATTCTGCTTCTGCGCAGAGTTTGCCATTAGCATAGGCATATCCTTGCATGTGGCAAATACCACGACGTATAGGTGTAATGAGATTACATTTAAAAATAAGTGTATCACCAGGAACGACTTTTTTCTTGAATTTTACTTTGTCAATTTTCATAAAGAACGTCAAGTAATTTTCAGGATCAGGAACCGTACTTAATACTAATATACCTCCTGTTTGCGCCATAGCTTCAACAATTAAAACTCCAGGCATAACAGGTGCTCCAGGGAAATGTCCTTTAAAAAAGTCCTCATTCATGGTCACGTTTTTCATACCAATCACATGAGATTCTGATAACTCAAAAACTTTGTCGAGTAATAAAAAGGGCTGTCTATGTGGCAACATATCCATGATTTGCATCACATCCATTAAAGGCTCTTGATTCAAATCGATTTGCGGAACGTTATTACGACGTTCATTTTTGATAATTTTAGATAGCTTCTTTGCAAACTGTGTATTGATATAATGACCAGGTTTATTCGCAATTACTTTTCCTTTGATACGTGTTCCAACTAAAGCTAAATCACCAACAACATCTAATAACTTATGCCTTGCTGCTTCATTCGCATGATGCAGTGTTAGATTATCCAAAATACCATTTGGTTTCACAGCAATTGAATCTTTATTAAAAGCAACTCTTAACTTTTCCATCGTTTCTGGAGATAATTCCTTATCCACATAAACAATAGCGTTATTAAGGTCTCCTCCTTTTATAAGTCCGTGTTCTAACAACATTTCAATCTCATGTAAAAAACTGAATGTTCTTGAATCTGAAATTTCGGCTTTAAAATCTGAAATATGATTCAACGTTGCATTTTGGGTACCTAAAACTTTGGTGCCAAAATCAACCATGGTAGTCACTTGGTATTCTTTAGCTGGCATGACAATAATTTCACTTCCTGATTCTTCATCAGAATATGATACAACATCAGTCACGACATATTCTACTCTAAAGTCGTCTTGTTGTGTAATACCCGCTTTTTCTAATGCTTCAACAAAAAATTTGGAAGACCCATCCATAATTGGAGGCTCTGAGGCATTGAGTTCTATAATTGCGTTGTCAATATCTAATCCAACTAAAGCAGCTAATACATGTTCAGATGTTTGAATAGTAACACCATTTTTTTCTAAACAAGTACCTCTTTGTGTATTTGTCACATAGTTTGCATCTGCTTCGATAACCGGCTCTCCTTCTAAATCGACACGCTTAAATGCGAAACCGCTATTTACAGCTGCTGGACAAAATGTTAATGTTACATCTTTGCCTGTATGAAGTCCAACTCCGGTTAGAGAAATTCTCGCCTCTATTGTCTTTTGTTTTACGTCTGTTTTAATTATTGCCATTTACTTTCTTTTCTAAATCATTTATTGTTTTGACGATCTTAGGTAAATTTTTAAAGTAGACATACGATTTGCTCCAATCGCCATAAGCAAACGATGGAGACCCTTGCAGTATCTCATTATCTTTTACATGTCTTCCAATTCCGGATTGGGCTTGTACTTTTACATTATTACCAATTGTAATATGACCAGCGATACCAACTTGTCCGCCAATTTGACAATTCTCACCAATTTTGGTAGAACCTGCAATTCCAGTCTGAGCTGCAATTACTGTGTTTTTACCAATCTCTACATTGTGTGCAATCTGTATTTGATTGTCCAATTTCACACCTCTTCTTATAATTGTTGAGCCCAATGTAGCTCTATCAATTGTAGTAGCTGCACCAATATCGACATAATCTTCAATAATCACGTTTCCTGTTTGTGGAACTTTATTGTATTCGCCGTTTTCGTCTGGTACAAAACCAAATCCGTCTGCTCCAATAATCACTCCAGAATTGATGACACAGTTATTTCCTATAACACTTTCAGAATATATTTTAGCACCAGAAAAAATTATAGTATGGTCTCCAATTGTTACATTGTCGCCTATATACGCGCTCGGAAAGATCTTAACATTTTTCCCAATAGTAACATTGTCTCCAATATAACTAAACGCGCCTAAATATATATCTTCATCAACCTTTGCAGATTCAGAAATAAAACAAGGCTGTTCGATACCATGTTTGTTTAATTTCACCTGATTGTAATATTCTAAAAGTTTAGAAAATGATTTATAGGCATCATCGACTTTAATAAGTGTGGTAGTAATATCGTTTTCTGGCTCAAAGGTTCTATTCACAATAGTGATCGACGCTTTTGTAGAATAAATATATGACTTATACTTAGGGTTAGCTAGGAAAGTCAAGGAGCCTTTTGTTCCTTCTTCGATCTTTGAAAGTTTAGAAACTTCTACCTCTGGATCTCCAACGATATCACCTTCTAAAATTCCAGCTATTTGTTGTGCTGTAAAGT
Source organism: Psychroserpens sp. (assembly GCF_036960315.1). Lineage (NCBI taxonomy): Bacteria > Pseudomonadati > Bacteroidota > Flavobacteriia > Flavobacteriales > Flavobacteriaceae > Psychroserpens > Psychroserpens sp. Next base: position 137,694 of record NZ_JBALVR010000010.1, read on the forward strand.
TCATTCTCGCAAAAATAGGAAAAATGTAGAATATATTTATAGTTGTTTCAGAGTAGTTTAATGTAATCCCTATTCAAATTGTAGTTCAAGGTTTACTTTTTCTTTAAAATTCTTCTAAAATATCCATTTTCATTAGTCTAGAAATGGAGAATTCTAATTCACAAAAAGGGCTGTCTATTCCTTTGGATAACAGATATAATATTTAGTTACAGGTTTTGATAAGGCTTTAATACTAAACTGATCTGATGCTTTAGTAATATCGACAACTTTTCCTGATTTTTGTAAAATTTTTATTTTCTGAATTTTTGATTGGTAAGCCTGATTTGATATTTCATTAATAAAAACAAAATATTTAGCTTCTTTCTCAGAAATATGATACGTTTCAATAAGCCGCTGAATATGCTTGTCTAAAGTTGATGATTTAATAGGCTTGTTTTTCAGTTTTATCTTTAGCAAATCTCTATTGATAATCATTTTACAGAGATGACTTAAAACAAAGTCATCATGGTATTGCCATTCTTTCATGGCAGCCATAACATCTGTATCATCCAAACGTGAAAAGGTTTCAAGGGTAAGATCGTCAAAGTTTTTGGCAGTAATTTCATTCTTAAGAAAATATGAAAGCGCATCACTTGCTTTTAAATCAATACCAGAATTGCTTAATTCCTTTGCGCGTTTTAAAACACGCATTAATAATTGTTCTGCAACCAAACCCGTTTTATGAAGATATACTTGCCAATACATAAAACGTCGTGCTACTAAAAATTTCTCAACACTATAGATGCCTTTTTCTTCGACCACTAAAGTATCGTCGACCACATTCAACATGGTAATCAAGCGTTCGCTATTTATATTGCCTTCGGCAACTCCAGTATAAAAACTGTCACGTTTGAGGTAATCGGCTCTATCCATGTCAAACTGACTCGAAATCAACTCACATAAAAACGGTCTATTATAGTTTCCTTCAAAAATTTGGATGGCCAGCGTTAAACTTCCGTTAAATTCAGTATTGAGTTTCTGCATAAATCGCCTTGAAATCTCTTCATGAGAAATCCCATTTACGATACTATGCTCCATAGCATGTGAGAATGGACCATGACCAATATCATGTAATAAGATGGCGATGTATAATGCTTTTTCTTCGTCTTCGGAAACCGTAACGTCTTTAAAACGCAGTACATTGACGGCTTTTTGCATGAGATGCATACAACCAATCGCGTGATGGAAACGAGTATGGTGCGCTCCAGGATACACGAGATATGATAAACCCATTTGTGAAATTCTACGCAGTCGCTGAAAGTATTTATGTTCGATTAAATCGAAAATAAGCGAGTTCGGAATAGTAATAAATCCGTAAATTGGGTCGTTAAAGATTTTAAGTTTGTTGCTTGCCTTCAAACGTTGCACTTTTACATTAATTTTAAACAAATATACATGAACACTATAAATATTCTTTGGGTTGACGACGAAATTGATCTTTTAAAACCTCATATCATCTTTCTAGAACAAAAACAATATAAGGTTACCACTTGCCAAAGTGGAACTGAAGCTATTGAAATTATTGATGATACCAACTTTGACATCGTGTTTTTAGATGAAAATATGCCAGGCCTCACTGGTTTGGAAACTTTACATGAGATTAAAGAACGTCGCGCCAATCTTCCTGTGGTTATGATTACCAAAAGTGAAGAAGAATATATTATGGAAGAAGCTATTGGTAATAAGATTGCCGATTATTTGATAAAACCTGTAAACCCACACCAGATTTTATTGAGTTTAAAAAAGAACTTGGATCACTCAAGGCTCATTTCAGAAAAAACAACATCCAACTATCAGCAGGAATTTAGAAAGATAGCTATGGACTTATCGATGGTGAATAGTTTCGAAGAATGGAGCGATTTATATCAAAAATTGGTGTATTGGGAATTGCAGCTTGAAGATATTGAAGATGTTGGTATGACCGAAATTTTAGAATCCCAAAAGAATGAAGCAAATGTTCAGTTTGGTAAATTTATCGATAAAAACTATCCAGAGTGGTTTGACCATAATGCAGATGCGCCTACTTTATCGCACAATTTATTTAAAGAAAAAGTAGTTCCAGAATTAAGCAAAGACCAACCTACCCTTTTAATTGTTATCGATAATTTACGTTATGACCAATGGAAAGCCTTTGAACCTATCGTAAATAATTATTATAAAAAAGAGTCTGAAGTACCTTTTTATAGTATTCTTCCAACAGCAACACAATATGCGAGAAACGCTATTTTTTCAGGATTAATGCCTGCAGACATGGAAAAACTCCATCCTAAGCTTTGGAAAAATGACACAGATGAAGGCGGGAAAAATATGCACGAATATGAGTTTCTACTCGGACAACTTAAACGATTGGGTTTACAACATCTAAAAACCGAATATCATAAAATCACGAATTTAAGAGCTGGTAAGAAATTGGTTGAAAATTTCAAGACTTTAAAGAATAATGATTTATCTGTGATTGTTTACAATTTTGTGGACATGTTATCACATTCTAAAACGGAAATGCAAGTGGTTAAAGAACTAGCATCAAATGATAAAGCCTATCGCTCATTAACCGTTAGTTGGTTTAAGAATTCGCCTTTGCTGGAAATGATTCAGCAAGCACAAGACTTAGGGTTCAAGTTAATTTTAACTACAGATCACGGAACCATAAATGTTAAAAATCCATCTAAGGTCATTGGAGATCGTGATACGAGTTTAAATTTGCGCTACAAAACTGGAAGGAGTCTTACTTACGAAGAACGCGAAGTATTGGTCGCTAAGGACCCAAAGCGTATTCAATTACCATCTTTAACGATGAGTAGTTCCTTTATTTTTGCCAAAAGTGATTACTTCTTAGCCTATCCAAACAACTATAATCATTATGTTAATTATTATAGAAATACCTATCAACATGGTGGTGTATCGTTGGAGGAAATGATCATTCCGTTCGTGGTTATGAACCCAAAATAGGCTAATTGCCTGAATGTAAAACGATTGTTAATAAATCTATGTACTGCAAATAAATCCGGTGAAATACACTTTTTTCTAGTTTTTCTCAATAATTATGCTTATTATTGTTCCATAAATTAGGCTAGTTACGCTTTTGATAAAAATAGATTATGTCAAAGTTATTGGACATTACATATCAAATTAATGATATCGATGCTGTTGCAAAACAGATTTTGGATCATGTCAACTCTAAAACGATTTTGTTTTATGGTGCTATGGGTGTTGGTAAAACGACACTTATAAAATCATTGGCAAAGTCACTAGGAAGTACAGATGACGTCACTAGTCCAACATTCTCAATTGTTAACGAATATGGTGTAAAAGATGCCTCTATTTATCATTTTGATTTGTACAGAATCAAGGATGAAGAAGAGGCCTTAAATTTTGGTTTTGAAGACTATTTATACACCTCGAATTGGGTGTTTATTGAGTGGCCAGAAAACGCTAAAAATTTGTTACCAGAAAACGTAAATTCTATTGAGATTACTCATAAAGATAAGACCTCAAGATCCCTCAAATTGAGCCAGAACACAACATTAACCCAGAAAAACGCTATGGAGCAGCACAAAATTTAGTAAATAAATTGACAACCTAACACCACGTCATTGTTAGAGAGTACGGAAAAACCGTAATGTAGGATGATTATTAGCGCTGTTTTTAACAGTCGATTTAACTATTCAAAATGTAAGTACTGCTTATATTTGAGTAATTAATTAATTAATCCCTTATATTATGAAAACTAAAAAATACGTATTAGCTATCGCTATTTTCGGTGGAATGTTGTTCACAGCTCACGCAACTGATTTAATAAATCTAGATGGACAAATCAAAACTGAAATCGAAAAGAAAAAGCGAAAGCTTGTTCCGAACGGATAAAAAAGTTAGTAGAAGTGCAATTATAGGCAGTATCATTGGTACCCTTATTGCATCTACACCGATTTTATTTTCTTTACATGAGAGTGTTCCTGCCGAAAAGGTTTGGGACACTTTTTTGTTTACTTATGATAGTAATGTATGGGACGATGCCCAATATGCAATGTGGGTATTTACAGGTAAATTTATACCTCTATTTTTACTACTATTATGGTTCTTTACTAACAGAAATTGGTGGTATCATGCTCTCTTGGTTCCCATAGCAATGTATATTTTTCAAATATTTGTAACATTTTTTGCAGAAAGTCAAAGGTTTGATGAGTTTCAGTTAATTTATATGTTACCGATTATGGCTATAGTTATTCCATCAATCTATTTGATAAGAGCGAAAATGTTTAATAGAATCAATGATGCAGGTAAAACCATGCAAGAGTTAGAAGATGAATTTATGATGAAACCGAAAGGTGTTTGGGATAAGGTTAAGCAGTATTTTTAGGCAAATTATACCATAAAATTACATAATAAACGCAATCATTTCTTTTGATTGTGTTTTTTTATGTCTCCTCATTTCTTAGAAAATAGTCTATACTCGGTTTAGTTTGTCCAAAAAAAATTACATTTGTAGAACATTATTTCAATTATTCACTCTATAACCCTAATTAGAAAATGAGTAAAACTATACATCGGATTATGCAGTCGATCTCTGCTTTAAACATGAGTGCCAGACAATTTGATATCTCTATTGGCACAGCCAATGGCTATATTTTACGCATGGAGAAAAACAATGCTTCAGTAGGAAGTGATGTGATAGAACGTATTGTTAAAGAATACCCTCAGATTAATTTGGTGTGGCTTATTACAGGTAAAGGTGACATGTTTATAAAAGACACCCCTAAACCAAAAACGAGAGCGAAACACGAAATTGAAGCCTATATCAATAACCGACTAAAACAACAATGGTCTGATGAGAAAAAAGCACTTTTGGATGAAATTTTGAAGGAGATTGATGAGGTAAAAATTAAATAGAAATCAGAAATTTACTTTTTCTCTTAAAGCAATAAGCTTTAACAAATATGTTTTTTGGTCTATTAAATCTTTTTTTTCGCTAAGTTCGGATAACTCACTTTTTATAGTTTTATGAATTTTCATATCAAATTTTGACAACTTGATTATTTCTGTATTTATTGCACCTTGGATTGAATCCTTCTTTTTATAATAGCCTGTTTTTCTATCTATCAAAAATAAGATTACTACAAGTGGAACAAACAAATAAAGACTATTGACATACGGAACATCATTAAAATGTCCAAAATCAACTATTTTAAAACCAACAATTACTTTATAGCTTTCAAATAATAAAGGAAATAGAAGAACGTATCTCCATTTATAACTACAAGTAATAAACCATATACATAAAATCAAAATAGTAAAAAATTTAATAGAAAGTAGCCACAAAAACATATTTACATCATCATAAAAACCTGAATCAATTTCAAACCATGTAGTTTTCCACTTAGCTGTCCTTGGCGCAAGGTTATATATATAAAATACAAAAGGCAAAATAATTATGACTAGCATTAAAAAAACATCTTTTTTAGTCTTATTATTTTTAGTAATTCGATTCAATAATTTCATTTTCTAAAATTTGTAAAACTCATTCCTTATATTAATTAAATCAGCAAGATATTTATCTTTATTACCATCGGCTTTAGATAATTTTGCTTGAATAAATTTTTGCTCCAAAATTTTAAGTTCTGATTCTCTTTTAGATTTTATTTCAAAGAATACAAAATCAATTTCATTATCGATTTCGAAACCAATTTCTTCAACCAAATTGTAATAATTCAATTTTTTAGACACTAGAATTAGTAAAATAATTATTGGTATTGTTATGGGCAAACTTGTTAAATAATCTACTTCGTCTATGTCATTCTGATTTTCATTTAATGAATTGATAAATTTAAAAATTTCTATAGCGATTATTACCAAAATCGCAGATTTCCACCAGTGCTTACAAGTTAAGTACCAAGTAATAGAAAAGATAATAATTAAAAATTTCATCTTAGAATAATATATCAGATTTCCAATATCGAAAAACCCAAAACTCCCAAGTTCAAAAAAATACAAATCTAATTTGGTAACTCCTTCTGGAATATACGAATCCAAATAATACCCAAAAGTCACCCCTAAAATGAGGAGAACAATAAAAACATCTTTGACTCTAATATTTCTTAAACCTAATTTTGTCATAGAAAATAATCTCTAACGAATATAAAACTAATTTTGGATATAATGAATTTTTATTTGTAATTTGAATTACCAATTAAATATGCAATGAGCAAATCATTATCTCCATTCACTAAAGCCCAACTTTTACCCCAAGAAGAGACGCTTGAAGTCTATAAAAAGAAAGGCAATCTTTTTATTGGAATTCCAAAAGAAACATACTTCCAAGAAAAGCGGGTCTGCCTCACACCAGACGCCGTGTCTGCATTAGTGTCTAATGGTCATCGTGTTATGATCGAATCTGGTGCTGGTGAAGGTGCCAATTTTAGGGATAAAACCTATAGTGAAGCTGGAGCCGAAGTCACCAAGGATACTGCAAAAGTGTTCTCCTGCCCTATTTTACTTAAGGTAGAACCGCCTTCAATTGATGAAATAAAATTAATTAATCCGCAGACCTTATTAATCTCTGCGCTACAATTAAAAACACAAAACAAGAAATATTTTGAAGCACTAGCTTCTAAACGGGTTACGGCACTTGCGTTCGAATTTATAAAAGATGAAGATGGCGCCTATCCTGCCGTAAGATCATTAAGTGAAATTGCGGGTACGGCTTCTATTCTAATTGCTTCCGAATTACTATCAAACATAAATGGTGGTAACGGACTCATGTTTGGGAATATTAGTGGTGTGCCTCCAACCGAAGTTGTTATTATTGGCGCTGGAACTGTAGGAGAATTTGCAGCTCGTTCAGCTATTGGTCTCGGTGCCAATGTGAAAATTTTTGATAATTCTATTACAAAATTACGTTGTGTGCAATCCAATCTTGGTCGCACTCTATATACCTCAACTATTCAACCTAAAAACTTGGTCAAAGCTTTAAAACGCTGCGATGTTGCTATTGGTGCAGTTAGAGGAAAAAACCGTTCGCCAATTGTTGTGACCGAAGCTATGGTAAATACCATGAAATCGGGAGCTGTAATCATCGATGTGAGTATTGATATGGGTGGCTGTTTTGAAACTAGTGAAGTTACCAATCACGATAAGCCTACCTTTGAGCATAATGGTATTACGCATTATTGTGTTCCAAACATTCCTGCTCGATATTCACGATCTGCCTCTGTATCAATTAGTAATATCTTTACACCTTATCTTTTAAAGATTGGTGAAGATGGCGGAATTGAAAATGCCATACGTTTTGATCGTGGATTAAAAAATGGGTTGTACTTTTACCACGGAATTTTAACTAATAAATCCGTTGCAGATTGGTTTGATCTCGATTGTAGTGATGTCAATCTACTGATTTTCTAGAATATACATTTATGAAATTAATTCATCGAATAGGTTACTATTTGGGAGGTTTCTCAATAGGACTCATTTTACTAACCTTTTTTTTAAGCGGAAAAAAGACCTCTTGTGATTATGGCCCAAATGCTAGAACCATCAAGAATATTAGTATTAAAAAACTTATGTTTTCTGAAACTGCTGAAGACCAAATGACGTATCATAATATTGATACCCTTATTATTTCAAATTTGATAAAAACGGGAAGCGTTAACTTTTCAGAAAGTGATACCAAAGCAGATTCTTGTAAAACCTATCTTATTGAAAATGAATTTAACGATAAAGACGTGGAGCTTTGGGTGAAAAATTGTGATTCTATAGCGACCATTCAGTCGTTATTAATCAAATAAAAAACCATTGCTGGACACGCACCAACAATGGTTTCATAACTAAATTCAAACAACTATTAATGTTTTTATCTAATCGCTATTTTCTTAGTTAGACTTGTATCGTCATAAATGAGTCTCACTATATATATGCCTCTCGCAAAACTTGATGTGTCTGTTATTTTGGTTATTTGAGATTGGTTTTCAAGTTCTGCCTTGTTAAATTGTTCTGTATATAAGACTCTTCCAGATAAATTGTAAATCATAAATCCTCTAGCATTAACGGACTGCAAACCACGGATTTTTATTTTTAAAATATCACTATTTGGGTTTTGAGATACTGTAAAATTAATTTTTTCGTTTCCTGGTGGAATCACAACTACATTGCATTGTTCCACAAAAACGATAACAGTATCCTCATCACTACTCAGAGCATTATAAACCAATACAGAATATTCTGTATCCTCATTAGGAGAGACATCAATAGTTTGTGTGGTGTCACCAGTACTCCATAGGTATTCATCTCCTCCATTTGCCGTTAATGTAATCGTTTCTTCATTACAAATAATTAAATCTTCACCTGCATTTGCCTGAACGACTTCTAGCACATTTACGACAAATGCTGCAGTATCTTCACAGTTATTTATGTAACCAGTAACTTCATAGTTTGTTGTTACCGAAGGACTCACAGCAATATTAGGTTGTGTTGCACCATTGTTCCATAAGTATGTATTTCCTCCTGATGCAGAAAGTGTAACAAATTCACCTTCCAAAATATTAACTTCACTTCCATTTGTAATTACTACGTTCGGATTAGGATTCACAGATACAGTAACATCTGCATCGTCTTGATACCCATCCATAAACACAGTAACCGTATAGGTTTGGGTATTTGTCGGATTTACATTAATACTTTGTGTTGTCTCTCCTGTACTCCATAAATAGGCATCACCTTCACTTGCCGTAAGTGTGGTTTCATAGCCTTGACATATATCTTGATTCGCTCCAGCACTTGCTTCAAATTCGAAGGCCTCTATAATTACCACGACTTCATCAGTGACTTCACATCCATTAGAAAATCCAGTAACGGTATAAGTTGTTGTACTATTTGGTGATACCGAAATGCTTGGCGTTGTTTCACCTGTACTCCATAAATAAGTATCTGCTCCAGTGGCCATTAGTGTTGTCGATTCGCCTTCAGTAATAGTAACATTACTTCCAGCATCTGTTGTTGGCATTGCATTTACAGTCACTATAACAGAATCGTTATCTGAAGTTGTTTGTGATGTATTAAAAGCGGTCACCGTATATGTTGTAGTTGTATTCGGATTTACAGTAATACTTGCTGAAGTTGCGCCTGTACTCCATAAATAGGTTGTTCCTCCTGAAGCTGTTAATGTTGTACTTCCGCCATTACAAATTGAAACATCTGTTCCTGCGTTTGCTGTGATCGTTTCTGTTCCTACGGAAACAGTTACATCATCAGAAGATTCACAATCACCGGAAAATCCAGTAACGGTATAAGTTGTTGTACTATTTGGTGATACCGAAATGCTTGGCGTTGATTCACCTGTACTCCATAAATAGGTATCTGCTCCAGTAGCTATTAGTGTTGTTGATTCCCCTGTAGTAATAGTAACATTACTTCCAGCATCTGTTGTTGGCAATGCATTTACAGTCACTATAACAGAATCGTCATCTGAAACGGTTTCGGAAACATTAAAAGCGGTCACCGTATATGTTGTAGTTGTATTCGGATTTACAGTAATACTTGCTGAAGTTGCGCCTGTACTCCATAAATAGGTTGTTCCTCCTGAAGCTGTTAATGTTGTACTTCCGCCATTACAAATTGAAACATCTGTTCCTGCGTTTGCTGTGATCGTTTCTGTTCCTACGGAAACAGTTACTTCATCAGAAGATTCACAATCACCGGAAAATCCAGTAACGGTATAAGTTGTTGTACTATTTGGTGATACCGAAATGCTTGGCGTTGATTCACCTGTACTCCATAAATAGGTATCTGCTCCAGTAGCTATTAGTGTTGTTGATTCCCCTGTAGTAATAGTAACATTACTTCCAGCATCTGTTGTTGGCAATGCATTTACAGTCACTATAACAGAATCGTCATCTGAAACGGTTTCGGAAACATTAAAAGCGGTCACCGTATATGTTGTAGTTGTATTCGGATTTACAGTAATACTTGCTGAAGTTGCGCCTGTACTCCATAAATAGGTTGTTCCTCCTGAAGCTGTTAATGTTGTACTTCCGCCATTACAAATTGAAACATCTGTTCCTGCGTTTGCTGTGATCGTTTCTGTTCCTACGGAAACAGTTACTTCATCAGAAGATTCACAATCACCGGAAAATCCAGTAACGGTATAAGTTGTTGTACTATTTGGTGATACCGAAATGCTTGGCGTTGATTCACCTGTACTCCATAAATAGGTATCTGCTCCAGTAGCTATTAGTGTTGTTGATTCCCCTGTAGTAATAGTAACATTACTTCCAGCATCTGTTGTTGGCAATGCATTTACAGTCACTATAACAGAATCGTCATCTGAAACGGTTTCGGAAACATTAAAAGCGGTCACCGTATATGTTGTAGTTGTATTCGGATTTACAGTAATACTTGCTGAAGTTGCGCCTGTACTCC
>NZ_JBALVR010000011.1:0-147763 GCF_036960315.1 Psychroserpens sp.
GCAGGCTCTAATATGGAAAAAATGATTTTAAATTTTATTGGAGTATCTAAAGAAGACCCAAATTATAAAGAAAAATTGACGAAATTTTGGAATGAAAATTCTGAAAAATTTATTTGCTATGAAGGTCCAGAGGATGAAACAAGAAACCCACAACACTTTATGAAAAGAATTGTTGATTTGGGGATGTATAACACTGTGCTTTATGATTTTCTTCTTTCAGATGAAGATGAATATTCTATTGATGTCAATGCTATAGAGATATACAAAGGCAAAGAAGAGACTTTGTTGGATTATTTAGATTCAATCATTGCAAATCCTGAGAAGGCAAAAGAGTATAATATGCCTGAAATAAAAGATTTAAGAGGTGTGATAATTGAAGATTATGGTGCCAAAACAGCATCTGAATTAAAAAAAGATTATGAGAAGTATTAAATATGTATTATTGGTATTCGTTGTTTTAGTTTCATTTAATACTCAAGCACAAAATGAGACTAAAATTAGTGAAGAGCGTATGGAAGATTTCATAAAAAATATGTGTAGTGCGGCTTTAGCTTTTAGAATAGCAGATGCATCAAAAGCAGGTCAAGGTGTCGAAGGATTAATTTTAAATTTTTTAGGAACCTCAAAAGAAGACCCAAATCATAAAGAAATATTTACTGCATTTTGGAATGAAAATTCTTATAGATTCATTTGCCACGAAGAAGGAACAACTAAATACACTAGAACCCCACAACACTTTATGAAACGAATTGTTGATTTAGGAATGTATAAGAGCGTAGGATACGATTTCCTGTTGTCTGATGAAGATGAGTACCCTATTGATGTAAATACAATTGAGATATACAATGGAAAGGAAGAAACTTTATTGGATTATATTGATGCTATTTTAAAAGACCATAAGGTAGAATCTAAGTATAATGTAAAAGAAATTAAAGATTTAAGAGACGTTATAATATTAGATTACAATGGAAAAAAAGCATCTGAATTAAAAAACTAACGAAAGATTAACAACGTAATAGATTAATTTAATAATGAAAGTGTTTTTAAATCAAATTGAGGTAAATAAAGAGTTATTTATTGTAAATGACGGTTTAAATTATGGTAGACTTTTTGACAAAAAAATAAAAGAATATCAAATTCAATTAACCAATTTTGAAATCATTGAATTAATAGAAAAAGAATATTGTGAAGTGCGAGATGAAATAAAGGTAGATGACCAAATAAATAAAGACACTTCAGATTTCACAAAAACTAACTATTGTTCATTATCACAGTTACTAAGTCATGAATCTGATTTTGAAGAAATAATGAAAACTTATTTAGATATAACGCTATTTAAAAAAGTATTCATCGAATCATCTAAAAAAACATATGTTATAAATAGTACTGATTCTATTCAAATTAAAAATGATATGGTAATATTCAGAGGCAGAATTTTCGAATTGACGAAATAATAAAAGCATCTGAATTAAAAAACTAGATTATGAGAAGACTTAAATATTTATTATTGGCATTTGTTGTTTTAGTTTCAATTAATGCCCAAGCACAAAATGAGACTAAAATAAGTGACGAGAGAATTGAAGACCTATCTAAAAGAATGTGTATTGCTGCATTAACGTTTAGAGTCTCTAGTTCGAAACAGGCTGGGGATAGGATTGAGAGATTAATTTTAAATTTTCTTGGAAGTTCCAAGGAAGATAAAAATCACAAAGCTATTATAACTAAGTTTTGGAATGAAAATTATGAAAAATTTATTTGTTACGATGAAGGCACAACAGAAAGAACTAGAAACCCACAACAATTTATGAAACGAATTGTTGATTTGGGGATGTATAAAAGTGTTTTATATAACTTCCTGTTGTCTGATGAAGATGAATACCCTATTGATGTAAATGCTGTGGAAATCTATAATGGCAAAGAAGAAACTTTGTTGGATTATCTAGATGGAATTATTTCAAATCCCGAGAAAGCAAAAGAATATAATATAAAAGAAATTAAATTGTTAAGACTGACAATTATAGAAGATTACAACGCCAAAATAGCCTCTGAATTAAAAAACTAGATTATGGAAAGTATAAAATCTTTATTATTGGTATTTGTTGTTTTATTTTCATTCAATATTCAAGCACAAAATGATGAAATTGAAATAAGCGATGAGAGAATTGAAATCCTTTCAAAAAAAATATGCAGTTCTGCTTTAACTTTTAGGACTTTATCTGCCAAAGAAGCAGGCTCTAATATGGAAAAAATGATTTTAAATTTTATTGGAGTATCTAAAGAAGACCCAAATTATAAAGAAAAATTCACCAAGTTTTGGAATGAAAACTCTGAAAAATTCATTTGTTATGAAAAAGGAACAACACAGGACACTAGAAACCCACAACACTTTATGAAACGCATTGTTGATTTGGGAATGTATAAAACCGTATTTTATAAATTTTTACTTAGTGACCCTGAAGGTTATCACATAGATGTAAATACAATTGAAATCTATAATGGAAAAGAAGAAACGATACTTGACTATATAGACAATGTTTTAAGCGAGCCTAATGCAAGTTCAAAGTATCACGTTAAAGAAATTCAAAGTGTGAGAGATTGGCTAGTAATGGGCTACAATGCCAAAAAAGCATCTGAATTAGAAAATTAACGAAATGGCAACACCGTGTATAATTAATTGCTGCGCTAGCTGGTTAAGAGGAAGAGTTTGTTTTCTTTCGTATATTCACTAATCGGAAAATTCTAAACGAAATTCCCGCAACTAACCATACACGAACACGTTAGCCCACATTAAAACCCACAATGAAAACCTTAACCAAAATCCTATTTTTACTACCAATTTTATTCCTTGCTTGTAAAAATAAAACGGATAAAAATGAAACCTCCAACGAAATGAAAACAAATTTTGTCTCTCGAATTCATAAAACGGATTACGAAACGGACTCTTATAAAGTGCTTGGAAAAACAGATTACGAAAAACACTTAACGGATTTTAATAAGATTAATTGGAGCGATGAATACTGGAAAGAATTTCGAGATTTAACATTCAATTTTCCTGACCTTGAAGTTTTGGATGATAAAAACGGGAAATATTTGTCGATTTCGTTGGCTCCAAATGCTGATGATAGTTTTCAATTCACAATCGGATTAGGGAATCATAAAGAAAACGGAAGCGGACAAAACCCAATTCGAACTGTAAAATTGTACGGAACTGAATCGGAAAACAAAGAGTTACCCAAAAAAATAATTCGATTGATTTTCGATAATAACTATGAACAAATCGACTTCGAATTAAATAAATTATTTCTAATAGACGAAATAGAAGATGTTTACATAAACCAATAATAACGTGGGCTAACAATGTATAAAAATAATGCGTAAGTTTATTCCTAAATCTAAAGGCTAGTGCTTGTTTGCTTGCATCCGATTTTCCTTCGGAAAATCCTCGCACTCAAACTACGCACTATTCTTATACGTAACCGTTAGCAAACATATGACCAACAAATGAAAATATTGAAAAACCTCATAATTCTACTTCTACTTTGCAGTTGCTCAAATAAATCTGAAATAGCTGAATTTGAAAACACTTTGGGGAAAGAAAATATTGAATCACTCAATTCATTAGTAATTGACTTTGAAACAACGTTTTTAAAGAAAAAATACCCAAACTCATCGACTGAAAAAGCATACGTAAAATATTTGACAGAAATAGAGTCGGATATGAACGGAATTTGGGGAAGACCATCCAAAAAAAGTATCGGAAAATTTAACAATAGTCAACTTAAAAATATTGTTTACGGAATACCAGATTCTATTTGGGTTATAAATAGTCCATATAAGTCTCGCACTGAATATCGAGTTAGAAGAAAGTATTTGAACATAAAAGGAGAATATGATTTTGGAACTTTAGAGGCTTCTATACCTAAAGTTAATAATGAGGATTCATTAATCGCTACATTAGAAAATCATTACGACATAAATTATTTTGGGAAATATATTAAAGCTTTAAAAGGTGTTTCAAAAAAAAATAAATTTGTTGAAGAATATCTTGAAATGATTCAAGATGGTGGAATGTTAGACCATAGGCTTTTGGCTTATAAAATGCTAATTGCTGATTTAGATTTTGATAATTATTTTACAAAGCGACTAATTTTAACTGAAATTGTTCATAGAATATAAAATACGTTTGCTAACACCGTGTATAATTAATTGCTTTGGCAAGTGCTTATTTGGAAAATTCCTTCGGAATTTTCTCGGGTTCGTATTTGTTTACTAAATTAGTTGCTTAACCACGCAACTAACCATACACAACAACGTTGTACATAATTAAGGAAAACAGAAAAAATCCATGAACAAAGAAAAGAAAGAGCATATTTTAGTTGACAAATTCTTCTTTCATATGTTCGGAATAAAAGACCTTGATTATTTGATTTTAAAAGGACATATTTTAACCGAACATTCACTCAATTTTTTCATTGAAAAGGCATCGATTGAAAAAATAAATTTTGACAGAATAAAATTTTCTTACTCTAACAAAATTGAAATAGCAAAGACATTAGGTCTTTTTAAAGCCAACCCAAAAATATATGAAGAATTAAAACTTTTGAATAAACTGAGAAACTCGATTGCACATAAATTAAAATACGACGAAAAACTATTCTCTGATTTTATAAAAGGATTTAAACCATATAAAGATTATTTCCAATCTGATAGTTTCAAAAAAACTACTATAAATAAAGATATCTTTAAAGAAAACGAAAACGGAGAAATGCCTGACGAAGGAAAATTAAATATATCTATGCTATATATCTCAACGATATGTATGAAAATATTTTCTGAAGGTATTAAATTGGAAAAGGAAAAATAACTATGTACAACACCGTGTATAATTAATTGCTACAGTTGGTTAAAACGAGGAACTTCTCCTACAAATTACTATCTTTAACTAATCGGAATATTCTAAACGAAATTCCCGCAAATAACAATACACAAATCCGTTGCCATTCATTTTGAGCCGTCCAGAAATAAGGCTACATAATTTACAACCTGATACTTTAATTTACCTTACTTACTCAAATGACCTTATATAGAAAGTAATACTGTTTCAAAATATCACAAAACATTTATAAATAAAAATCTAGTTTATTTTTTTCGGTTTATTTTTTGAGATTTAAAATAAAAAAACCGAAAAATCATCTATCTCCTATTTCAATTAATATCATAAATAGCTCATAACACAAAGACTATTTTATGATTTTTGTATCACACAAAAACAACAGTGTTTCTTTAAGTTCGTTAAGGCTAAAGTCCCTAAAATCGACTTTCTGATAACATTTGTTATCATAAACAATGGTTCAAATCAATTGTTTTTAATTTGTGATATTATTGTATTACAAAAATATCACATAATTTATCACAAAAAAATTTGGGTTGATTTTTAAATTACAGCACCTTCTTATAAAAGAATATTAGGTATAGGACTCTCTCCATTATCAATAAAGACTTCCATTACATTTTCATTCAATAAAAACTTCTCTACCTTTTCGTAGTTGAATTTTTTGTCATTACTGTGGTACTTAGGAAAATCGAAATGATCTCCATCATATCCCTTAACAACTCTAACTAAAAGTAAATTGTTTAGAACTTTATCAAACTCCCGCACTAAACTTTCAGGAAGATACTTCTCAGTTCTTTTTAATGTTTTAACATAACGTTCTAAATCATTTTTCTCGACTTCACGTTTATTGTTTTCACGTTTTTTATAAATCCAAACTATCAGCTGTAAAAACTCCATTGAAAACAAAAACTCTTCACGTTCCGATTTCAACTTCTCCAAGTGACAATAACTACCATTGTGAACTGCTTCCAATAAATCACGCAGATATTTAGAACTGGTTATATTTTCTTTCTCAGCCTTGGCAATAATCGTCGCTTTTAATACTTTCGGTATTCTAAAATTAAGCGTTGCATCTTCATCTGTGATTGATTTTTTATTAGTCATTTATGTCGATTTAGATTACTATAATTGCACGTTAAATACAGTTTTTAGAAGGAGTTTTTCAGCCTCCTCTTCTGTAATAAGTATTTTCTTTTTATTCTTTATCGGTTTAGCTAGCTTCTCAAATATGCGTTCTGTCTGTGACTTGTCACCAGTTATAAAATCAGGTATATTAGCTACATCTTGAGTGTTCAATTGAGAATTATCAAAATAATTTTTTATATGATCTGGAACAGAAAAATGCTTTTGAATATAATCCCAATGTTTAGCAAATGCTTCTTTCTGGATTTCAAATGAATTTATAGTTTCTTCACTACAGTTAGAAATATCGTCTTTGACATGCTCTACCATCCAATTGGATGCATGTTTGTAAAATGCAACGCTTAGAGAATATCTTTCGGACAGAAAACGGAAAGCTTCAGAGGTTAACTTAACTTTCAAATCTAGGAGCTCATAGATATTTTTATCCAATGACGAAGCTTTCCCTAATAAATAAAAATTGGAGGCACCATTATTAAGTATATAATTATCTCCATTCTCACGCATTAGAATAACAGTATTGAACACGGTATCGAATTCTTTATCCATCCACTTGTCATCCAAATCAGCCCACATCTTTCGAGGTAAGTAAAATATGAGTGGCTTATACAATCGATGTATTAATTCACTGTGCTTATCTTTTAAAGGCTTTTCCAAAATACGAACTTAGGATTTTATTAATTCAGAATAATCATCAGGAAACTCGGCATCAATATCGCGTAGATATTTCTCAAGGGCTTTCATTGAGGAATGCCCTGTAATCTGCATCAATTTACTTTTAGATTCGAATGGTGACGACCCCTTGACTAACTCGCGATATAATTTTGTAATATATGTATGTCTAAAGCTATACAACCCATAATCTGCTCCCAAATTAAATGGGTCTTTGACAACACGCTTGAACCGTTTAGAAAAGTAATCCCGCTTGTTGCTTAACTCGGATTCCCAAATCCCTCCTATACCATCAGGTGTAAACAAACTATCTTCTTTATTTAGCTTCGAGAGATCTGGCAAATCTTTAAGCAATAAATCAGGTATGATTTTAGTCTTTAAAGGACTATTCTTGGCTTTAAATTGAATGCGCTTATTCTTTATGTCTAGATCACCAACACGCAATCTACAGACTTCTATTGGCCTCAAAAAATTGTAGGATATAAATTTTATAAAGAGCAATAAGGTTTTGTCAGTTTTCTCCAAATGTTCAAAAATATCCTTTTGCTCCTCCTTTGAGTACGTTTTGTTTCTTTGCGGTACAGATTTTAATACAGGTATCTTTTTTATAAAGTTGGTCGGGATAATATCATTATCCTCCAACGCCTGCATAATACTACTTAAATCAGTTCGATAATTATTCCGATTTCTAGGACTGGTTTGGTCTAAAATATGATTTAAAAAATCCATTACCACTTTCTTGTCAATATCGGTAATCGCTTTTAGGTCTGGATGATGCTTTTCAACCCAAAGCAAAAAATTCTTTAAACGATTTTCATAACTACGTCTTGTGGTATCGCTTATTAGCTTTTCCTTGTACTTCAAACCCTTTGTGAAGGCTTCTTTACAGGATAAAACGGATACTTTCGGCTCAATCATTAATTCAACTTCAGGTACTATATTAGTTTTTACAACATTCGTATCTGTAATTGGATTTAGTTTCTTATCCTCACGATCCTCATAACGTGTGGTATTATCTTCAAAGGGATTAAATCCCTCATTTAATAAACTTAAAAGCTTTACTCTATAAACACTTAAAATAATAAGTCGATCTTCTTTTGTATTATATCTATTAGCACCGCCATAGACATTTTTCATGCGTTGGAGTATTCCAGATTCAGGATTTCGATAAGTGTAATAGACGTACCAACGCTTGTTTAAATTTCCGTTAGCAGAATAAATTTTTGGGGCTGAAAAATTTTTCTTTTTTGACAAACTGTGTTCTAAAATGTGTTCGTTTCCGTGTTCATTTGTAAGATAAGAATTTAAACTAAACATAAAAAAAATGGCTTTGCGTAAACAAAACCATTGATCTTAAACAGATTACATTTAGTAGCGGGAACTGGACTCGAACCAGTGACCTTCGGGTTATGAGCCCGACGAGCTACCTACTGCTCTATCCCGCGATTTAATCTTAAAAATGGTGATCTTAGCTTTTAACTTTCGGTTCATAATGCCGACTCAATCATTTTAGGACTGCAAATATACGATGCTTTTTTATTTCTACAATACTAATATTAAAAAAATAACTCCCAACAAATAAATGCTGAGAGCTATCACTAATTTATAACTATATAACTACTTTTAATTGTCGTCTTCTGTATCAAGGGTAACAATTGTTCCCTGACTACTAATGTTCACAAAATCGAATTGCTTCAAATTTGGAAGTTGATTCTTTAATTGTACTAATTCACCTTTAAAATCATTGTTACCAATAAGCAATACTTTAAGGTTTGTAAGACTAGCCATGCCATTAGGCAAGTTTCCGTAGAATGCATTATCAGATAATACAAGTTCTTCTAATTTTGTCAAACTACAAATGGAGTTTGGTAATGTTCCGAAGAAATTATTATCGAAAACACTAATCACTTTTAAATCTTTGGCATTAGCAATACTCGCTGGCAACTTTCCAGAAAATTTATTACTGCTTAGCAACATTTCCTGCAGGTTAACTAAATCACCAACAGTTGATGGTAACTCACCACTTAATTGATTGTTGTATAACTCTAATGTGTTTAAGTTAGTTAACTGTCCTATAGTAGATGGAATTTCTCCATCAATAGTGTTCATAAATAACTTAAGCGTTCGCAAGGATTCTAAATCACCAATCTCATTTGGTAAAGGTGCATTCAACATATTGAAAGCAACATTTAAAGTCACTAAGGATTTTAAACTTTTTATTGTTGAAGGAAGTCCTCCAGAAATTTTATTTCTAAAGAAGTTGATATGTTTTAAGTAAACCAAATCTCCAATGGATTCAGGGATTTTTCCCCTAAGGTTATTGAATTCCAAATTAAGCTCAATGACTTTGTCATCTTTAACCACAACACCATGCCAATCTTTGACAGGTGAATTTAGATCCCAAGTGGTCCTCCAAAGAGCACCATTTGTTGAATTGTAAAGGTCTTTTAAAGCTTCTTTTTCTTTTGTTGAAACGTTACCAAAGGACAATAGGGTAACAAAACACAATAATAATGTAAGTTTTGCGGTTTTCATAATAATAGATTTGTTTAGGGACAAATGTCAATATTACGAATGTAGCAGAATATCGGTTAACTGGCAAGTTTTTTCGATGAACTGCAATGTCGTTTATCGAATAATTATTCAATCATTTGATTATCAACTATTTAACAAAAAGCTATTGTTCTATGTTTTTGGCATTAAAACTCGTAATTTCTTGATTTTCAGTGGAAATTTCAACTTGAATTGGATTGCAACACACCTCACAATCTTCTATATAGTTCTGATAATTTTGTGAAATATCGACTAACATAGAGATGGATTCCCAACAATATGGACATTGAAAAAAGTGTTCTTGCATGGTAGTATGTATTCAGAATTTATAACTGAACATTTAATAATTCGCCACTCAATTGAAGCACATCTAACTCGGCTAATTTCGCGTCGTATTTTGCTTGATTTCGACTTAATTCGGCATTTAATAAATTGAGTTGTGCTAATCTAAATTCTATGGAAGTGACTTGACCAATTTTAAATTTTTCTTGAGTACGATCAAAGTTGTTTTGAGATGTTTTAATGTTATTTTCTTGCACTTGAAAAATCACCAATTTATTTTGATAATCATCCCAAGCATTATTAAAATTTCGTTCAATATCAATGAGTAATTGTTCTTTTAGAAGCTTTTGAATTTCTAGATCAATTTTAGCATTTCTTATACGTGTTATTGTTGTTCCACCATCAAATAAATTCCAAGAGAGATTGAGACCTCCTGACAAACCCGTATTTGTGGATACAGCAACAAAAGATGCTGCATTATTATTGTTTTTATTCCAACCATATGAGCCTGTGAGACTAATTGCTGGAAAAAATTGTGTAGCTCTATTCTCTTTAAGACCAAATTGACTTATAGTAATATTTTTTTCTGATTGTAATAAAGACACATTATTAGCTTTTGTCTTTTCCAAGAGTTCATTTTTATTTAACTGAAGTAAAAAACTCACATCAGTATTAACATCAAAACCTTCAGACAATTGATTACCCATAACCACATTTAAATCCCGCTTTGTGTTTTTTAGCTGTTGCCTAATATTAATGAGGTTAATACTATCGTTATTAATATCTACTTCAGCGTTTAACACATCTAGTTTAGTGCTTTGTCCGTAATCAAATTGATAACCGGCTCGTGTTAATCGATCCATAGAAATCATAATGGTTTCCTCTAAGGCGTTTGTGTTTTCTGAAAGTCGAGCGACTGTATAATAAATTGAAAACAACTGAACAATTGTGGTTTCAATGGTTTCACGAGCTTCCAACTTAGATAATTGATGTTGTTCTTTTAAACGTTTGTAGTTGTATTTGCGCCCAAGGCCATCAAAAAGGATATAGTTTAAATTCAAAGAGGCGTTATATCTATCGCTTTCAGCACCAGTTAATATTGTTGTTTCTCCATTAGAAAATTCTGCTTCAGTATTATCTATATTATGAATTGCTCCAGCGTTTCCCGTTAGAGTAGGTAAATACCCAGAGTTTAATATACTGGTATTGTTTTCAGCAACTTCAACTGTATTATTGGTAATCTTTATTCCGTAGTTATATTCTAACGTTAATTCAACAGCTTCTTCTGTGGTTACGACTTGTTGTGCATTGGTATATATTCCAATAAGAACTAAGCCAAATACGATATAATTTTTAAAGTTCATCTGCTTGATTTTTGTCATGTAATTCAAACTTTATTTTTTCCTTAACCTCCTTATCACTATTGACTAGTGTTTGTGAATCGCCCTCCAGAAAATGTTCTTCGTTCTGTTCTTTTATGGCACGCTCAACTTCTTCTTTGGTTACATCTTTGTTTGTCCATAACCATTTTGCGCTTTTTTTGATATTATTACTAAAGGCTAAAAATAAGGGTAAGACTAATAAAGTTAAAATGGTTGCGTAAGCAATACCGAAGGAAATTGAAATTGCCATTGGTTTTAAAAATTGTGCTTGTCTACTTTTTTCCAAAAGCAAGGGTGCCAAACCTGCAACGGTTGTTAAAGACGTTAAGAAAATCGCTCTAAAACGGGATTTTCCAGCTTCGGTTAAAGCCATATCGAATTTCATGCCTTCTCTTAAATTACTATTGAATTTACCTATAAGTACCAAACCATCATTAACCATAATACCGATAAGTGCAATGATTCCTAAAAGTGATAAAATATTCACAGAAAAACCTAAGAGCCAATGTCCCCAAGCCACAGCAGTTAAACTAAAAGGCACCAAAAGAATTAACAAAATTGGCTGGCTATAACTTCGGAATGTAAAGGCGATAGTAATATAAATAAGTATTAAAATAGGAATTCCGGCGGTTTTTAACGAGCCCAACAGTTTATCTTTTTCTCTATTTTGTCCTTCAAATGAGGCTGTTATTGTTGGATATTTAGATTGTAAATCAGGAATTGTATTATTTCGTATATCATTAAGAATATCTGTAGCACTTGAACTTGGATCTTTTAAATCTGCTGAAATACGAATTTCGCGTTGACCTTCTAAATGATTAATTGCAACATCTCCTCGCTCAATAGTATATACTGCTATATCTTTTAGGGTCACTCGTTCTCCAGATGGGGTTGTAATTCGCATATCATCTAAATCGTTGATAGACGCCCGATTACTTCGGTCGTATCGTACCCAAACTCTTATTTCATCCTGTCCACGCTGAAAACGTTGAGCCTGAACCCCAAAAAATCCTGAACGCACTTGTGACATGACAGTTCTTAGATCTAAGCCCAATAAATAGGCGCTTTCTTTAAGCTCTAATCGGATTTCTTTAATACCAGCAGGATCATTATCCTGAACATCTTTAAGCAATGAGTTTTCGATTAGCACCTGCTTCAATTCAAGTTTGGCAGCTTTTAATTCTTCAATATTTTTTCCTAATAATGCTACGGAAACTGGACTTCCTCCAAAATTACCTTCAGAACTAAAAATTAATCGTTCAGTTCCAATTACTGGTCCGACTAACTCACTCAGTCTATTAGCCACTAAAGACGATTTAATGGCGTCTGGTCGTTCTTCTCCAGGTAATAAATTTATGACTAATTGAGCGCTAGAGCTACTATTTAAAGTCAATATAGTATTTTCAAAAAGCGTTTTATCTGTACCTTTTAAATACTCTTCAGTGAATTCTTTATTGACAATAAATGACTTTTCTTCAATCATCGAGATGATAGAATCTGTAATTGCTACATTAGTTCCGTTAGGCATATCCAATTCAATAGATACACGATCACTTGCGATAGATGGGAATAAAGTGACACCAATAATACCGCCTCCAATAGAACCAAAAGTTAAGACTAGTAGTGCAATAAAGATTCCTAAAGACAATATCTTAAATTGAAGAACCTTCCCTAAAACGGGTGCATATACTTTATCTCTTAAAAAACTCATGATTCGATCACCAAAAGCATTGATCCCTCTCATTTTAGAAAAGAACTGTTTCATCTTGGATGGATTTTCATCAATGACTTGCTTCCTAAGCGCTTTAGAATGTGCCAAATGTGCCGGAAGAATAATTAACGCTTCAACAAGAGAAACGACTAATGTTAGAATAACAATTACAGACACTTCACTAAAAAATTCGCCAATCCTACTATCTAAAAACAGGAATAACGAAAATGCTAGTATCGTCGTTATAATAGCAGAGACTACTGGAGGAATTACCTCCATCGTGCCATCAATAGCAGCCTGAACTGGAGTTTTTCCCTTTTCGTAATGCTGGTAGATGTTTTCGGCAATCACAATACCGTCATCAACTAAAATACCGATGACAATAATCATCCCAAAAAGCGATAAGACATTAATGGTGACATCAAACTGACCCGCAAAAATAAACATCCCCAGAAATGATATTGGCAATCCTAATGCGACCCAAAACGCCAAACGCGTGTTAAGGAATAAGGACAGAAAAAGAAGCACTAGAATGACACCTGCTAATGCATTCCAAAATAAAAGTTCAGTACGTTGATTTAACGTAATTGATAAGTCTCTTACAACATCCAATCTTATATTTTCATGCTTTTGGTTGTAGTCTTCAATGTATACCTTAACTTTATCAGCAGAAGCAATTAAGTCTTCATTATTGGTGCTTGTCACCGTAATATTTACCGATAGATCCTGATTAAAAAAAGTTGCATTTGGTGTTTCTGAAAACCGATCTCTTACAATGGCCACATCTTTTAATCTCACTGTTTTTCCATCTGGTGTAGCACGAATGATTAAGTTGGATAGTTCAACACCATAATAGGCACGGTTATTCGCACGAATAAGGTATTCTTCAACATCTGTCTTAATATTTCCTCCTGTAACCAAAATATTAGATGCACCAACAGCTTGAGCTACTTCATTGAACGTTAGATTGTAAGCGAGTAAATTGACTTCGTTAACTGCGATTTCAATTTCTTCAGCCGGATAACCAGTAACATTCACTTGTGAAATCCCATCAATAGCGCGCAAATCGTTCTCTATTTCACGCCCTAGTTGTTTCAATGTTGCCAGCGGAATATTATCCCCACTTAATGCAAATGATATCGTTTCTCTTACTTCTTCACGTTTTGCCACCACAAGTGGTTCCATTCCTGTAGGGAACGAAGGCACGCGATCTACGGCATTTTTAACTTCAAGGAGCATGAAGTCTATATTTTCATCTTTTTCAATCTCAACAGTGATGGTTCCACTATTTTCTCTGGATGAGGATGTGACGCGATCTATACCTTTTAATCCTTTGAGGTTATCTTCAATTTGCAATACAATACCTTCTTCAATCTCTTGTGGTGAAGCGCCAGGATATGCAATGCTTACGTTGATAATTTTTGAATCTACAAGCGGGAAGAACGAAGATTTTAGTGATATATATCCTAGAATTCCAAAGGCAAAAAATGCAAGAATGAAGATATTAACAGCAACGTGATAACGAATAAAATAAGCAATTAGCTTTCTCATAATCTAATTTGCTGTTTTTGATTTCACAATTTCGTTAGACGTTTTTTCTATTTTTGTATTAGGAGCTTTATCATCCTCTTTTTTAGCTTGGAAGGGCTTTACTAACATTCCTGCGTAGGCTCCTGGCACAGGTTCAGACAGCATAATTGTGCCGTTAGGGACATTTTTTAAAACCACTTTTGTATCTGAAAAATAGACAGGTTTGACATCTATCACATCCAACAAACTATCTCTAACTACATAAATTTGCTGTCCTTCAAGTATTAAATTTCTGTTGATTTCAATCGCATCAGTTTCTTTTTTAGCATTGAGATTTGCTTCCAAAAACATCCCTTCTTTAAGCGTTTCGTTTTTAACTTCAATAAATACTGTAATGGTTTGCGTTGTAGCATCAATACTTCCATTAACGCGAGACACAATACCAGAATAGGTTTCGGTATGTTCAAGATTATTTAACACTACGTCTTCACCAACCTTTAATAGGCTCGCATACGTTTTACTCAGCGCCACTTCCATTTCATAAACTGAAGGATCAATATATTCTCCTAACTTTTGTCCGTTACGAATTAGGGAACCTTCTGTAACTAGTGCTTCAGTTAATATCCCTGGGAATGAAGCTCGAATATTATATTTAGCCAAACGCTGTTCTAGGTTTTTGACATTGTAGAAATTTGAAACAATTCCTCGACCAGTAATAAAATAGTTTTCTTTTTCCGAAGTCATCTCAGGTAACTTAGGCGTGGTTTTATTTAAATCAAAACCACTGAGATAGTTTTGCCATTTAGGAAAGATTTCTGGGAAATCCAATCTTAAATCAGGCATGATTGCCGCAATCGAATTATAGAGATTACTTTTTGAAGATTGCACGCTGGCATAGTACTCTGAAGCATCAATACGAATTAATGTTTCACCTTGACGGTATTCTTGTCCGGGTTTAAAAAGTTTCCCACTAGTTCTAAAAACACCTTGAACTTCAGAATACAACTCAACACGACGCTTAGCGACTAGACTTCCATTCGCTGGAATTATGATTCGAACCGTACCGTTTTGAACCGTATCAATAAACACCGTTTTAATGACTTTTTCGGAAACTGGTTTTGGTTTTTTCTTATTCGCTATGAGTCGTTTAGCAACTAAAAAAGAGCCAATGATAATAAGGACTCCAATAATGGAAAGAATAATATTTCGCATAGGTATGATGGTTAGTCAACTACTAATAGGATTTGATTATGATCCTTTAAGTAAATTCAATACAAAAGTATTCAAATACGCCTCGTTTGCAGTTAAAAAAAACATAAAACCCTATAAATTAGCTAGGATAATTCTTCCAACTGATACTGAACAGCTTCCCAATCTGACATCAATTGCTTTAACTTTTCCTTTTTCTTTTGATAGCGATCAAAAAAGGTATCATCAGAAACCGTTTTATCATAATCAGTCGCTAAATCAACATCATCTGATTTAATTTCCTGTTCAAACTGATTAATTTTTGATTCTATATTACTCAATTTATTATTGAGAGATTTCAGTTTTTTCTGGTCTTGGTACGATTGCTTATTAGTTTCTTTAGGTGTTTCTTTAACAACAGTTCTTCGTTCTACTTCACGTAAATTCTCAACATTTCGTTGTTCTAAATAGAAATCGATATCTCCTAAATATTCTTTTATTTTCTCGTCTTTAAACTCATAAACTTTATTCGTTAAGCCCTGTAGAAAATCTCTATCGTGTGACACTAAAACCAAAGTTCCTTCATACTTTTTAAGCGCCTCCTTTAAAACATTTTTAGACATCATATCTAAATGGTTGGTGGGCTCATCCATTATTAAAACATTAATAGGTTGCAGCATAAGCTTTGCCAGAGCTAAACGATTCCGTTCTCCTCCAGATAGGACGCGTACAAACTTTTCTGCCTCTTCACCACGAAAGAGAAACGATCCTAAAATATCACGAACCTTACTTCTATTGGTTTCATTGGCAGCATCAATCATCGTGTCTAGAACAGTTTTACTTCCGTCCAAATACTCTGCTTGATTTTGGGCGAAATATCCAATCTGAACATTATGACCGAGTTTTAAATCGCCTTTATGTTTGAGTTCTCCGACAATAATTTTGGCCAATGTGGATTTACCTTGTCCGTTTTGCCCAACAAAAGCCGTTTTGCTATCACGCTCAATCATTAAATTGACATTAGACAATACATGATTGTCACCATAATTTTTCGATATGTTTTCGGCCTCAACAACTACTTTTCCAGGTGTTACTGAAACAGGAAAATTTAAAGTCATCACACTATTATCATCTTGATCAACCGTTATGCGATCAATTTTATCTAACTTTTTGATAAGCGATTGGGCCATTGTTGCCTTACTAGCCTTAGCTCTAAACTTTTCAATAAGTTTTTCGGTTTGTACTATTTGTTTTTGCTGATTCTTTTGTGACGCTAGCTGTTGCGTTTTAATCTCATTACGAAGGATTAAAAACTTAGAATACGGTTTTGGGTAATCGTAAATCCTACCGAGGGAAATTTCTATGGTTCGGTTAGTCACATTATCTAAAAACATCTTATCGTGAGAGACGATAACCACTGCACCTGAGTAATTTTTTAAGAAGTTTTCTAACCAAATTATAGATTCAATATCTAAATGATTTGTTGGCTCATCCAGCAATAGAACATCATTATTTTGAAGTAGAAGCTTCGCTAGTTCAATTCGCATTCGCCATCCTCCAGAAAATGTATCGGTAAGCTTCGTGAAATCCCCTCTTTTAAAACCTAAACCTTGTAATATCTTTTCGGTTTCGCCTTGATAATTATAACCTCCTACAATTTCATATTGATGTTGGATATCATTCAGATCAATCATCAATTGGTGATAACCGTCACTTTCATAATCTGTACGTTCAGCCAATTCCGTATTAACGAACTCCATTTTAGCTTCTAGCTCTTTAATTTCTTTAAAGGCTTCGTAGGACTCTTCTAATACTGTCCTTCCCAGGGTAAAATCAATATCCTGCTTTAAAAAACCAAAACTTAAATTCTTATCGGCAGCTATTTGTCCGGAGTCTGGCTCCAATTCTTTAGATAAAATCTTAAGCATAGTTGATTTACCGGCACCGTTTTTTCCAATCAAACCAATGCGGTCTCCAGGACTTAATTTAAACGTGATATCTTCGAATAGATATTCGCCTTGAAAAGATATAGAGAGATTATGAATATTTAGCATTTGCTACTTTTGTTATACTATTTTACTTATTAAAGTTTAAATTTGTATTCTATTTACAAAATGCAAAAGTAATCAAATTTATAGCATGTTAAAAGGCACAAAAATATATAGCATTTTTACAGGCTCTTGCCCAAAATGTCATCAAGAATCGATGTATAAAACTAAGAACCCTTATAGATTAACTGATACCTTAAAAATTAATGATAATTGTTCACATTGTAGTACACGCTATCGTTTAGAGCCTTCATTTTTCTTTGGATCAATGTTCATAAGCTATGGTGTTGGAATTGCATTTGCTGTTGCTGCTTTTATAATTAGCTACAACATCATTGAAACATCATTAGTTACTGCATTTTTAGCAATAGTGGGCACATTAGTGCTTTTAGGACCCATTATAATGAGGTTGTCGAGAAATATTTGGATTAACTTATTTATGAGTTATGATAAAGATTTAGCGAAGAAGAAGAAATAATTACTTATCAAATCGTTTGATGTCAATTTCAGAATCTAATGCTGTTCCTTTTTCAATATGATTAAATAATTCTTGGGCTACAAAAGGTGATATCATGACGCCACGAGTACCTAATCCATTCAGCACATGTATATTTTTATATTCTGAATGTGAGCCAACAAAAGGTCTACGGTTTTTTGTAGTTGGACGAATAGCAGCAACTTGCTGAACAATTTCAAAATCACAAGTGATAATTAGCCTCACCTTTTCAATCAAATCGTCTTTAGCTTCTTGGGTAACTTGATGTGTTTTATCTTCTCTTTCGTATGTCGCTCCAATCCAAAACAAATCATCTTCCAAAGGCACAATAAACACCGACGATTTTAGAATAAAATTCATTTTTAAATCTGGGGCTTTAATGGTCAACATTTCTCCTTTTGTTCCATTTAGTGGCAAATGGTTAAAAAATGGATTTTTAGTCAATCCAAAGCCTTCAGCAAAAACAATATGTTTAGATGTGATGTTTTTATACTGAATCGCATTGGATTCCATTTCTAATAATTCATATTGAAATTCTTCGGGAACTAGCCTATCAGTACTCCGAAGGTAATCACCATAAGATTTTACTAGTTGCGCTGTATTAATTCTTCCAGAATGTAAGACTTCACCATAACCAAATTCTGCATTGATAGATTCATTGATGTCACCAATTAGGTCAGTTGATAAAAAGTCGCATAGAACGGGCTTATCTGAAGCGACAAACCATTCATTCTGTTCTTCGATAGATGCGAATTTTCTATAAACAGGTAATTCATAGTTTAGCTTAACTGCTAATAAATTCTCGAGCACTTTGTACTTTGGTAATGCCAATTCTAATTGAGATTTGGCATTCCATACTTTAGTAAAACGTTTTAAAATCACTGGATTATACAATCCTGCTGCGACTCTGGAAGATTGTTGAGATGCGTTATCAAATACAACAAAATCTTTATTTGCAGCGCGCAACTGCTCACAAAAAGCAATACCTGCTAATCCACCACCAACAACAATATAGTCAAGCTCTTTCATTATTGTAAAAGTAGTGCAAATAAAAAACGCTCACTAAAATATAGTGAGCGTTTTGATATAATTTATGCCTTTACTTAGTAAGACCACATATCTTGTTCGAAATCACGAATCTTATCTTTGATACGATCTGATTCTAATAATTGCATTAATGCATTATCTGCAATATATTCTTTCACTTCTCTATCTCCAAATACATTTTCTTCTTTGTACATGTATCCATTAAAGCGTCTTGAATTTAACAAATGATCAAACGTTATAGGCTTAGCACTATTTTTGTTATTAAATGCTTTTCCTTCGTGTAATACTTCTCTAGCTTCTGGAAAGAAGATCCAAAACAGTGCATTAGGCAATTTGTTAGTTTCATCGGCAGAATCAATAAAGTTAATGTCTGGTGCAGCTGGTGCTATACCAAGAATTCTATATTTTAATTCTCCATGACGCTTATCAAAATACCAAAGTCCTTTAATTAAATAGGCACTAACATCGAATGCTTCGATATTTCTAGTTACTATATATTCAGGATCTACAAAGCCATCAGCATTTAATTGGTCATAACCTTGATCTAAAGTATCTATAGACGTTGTGATATCTTTGAGTTCCTTTAAAGTTCTTTTTTCATTAAAATAAGAATCATTATAAACGTTCTTAATTCTTCCACTCTTCACTGCTGTTATCAATGTATGATATAGTGATCGTCTTTCCTTACCAATATTATTAGTATCAACAGGAAAGTATAAAGGGAAGTTTACACGTTCGTCTAAAACTACTTTTTCCCAAGTTAATTTAGAAAACAGTATGTCTCTATCATCAACATAACCATATTCTAAAGGCTCGTCATTATCTAATGCTAACTGTGCTTCAGTTTTCTTGCCAACCTCTTGAGGTGTCTTCGCATTTAAAATGTTTGCTTGAGCAGACATACTGAATGTGAAACCTACAGTGGCAATGATTGATAATAAAAATTTATAATTCATCTTTTTAAATTTTAATTTGGGTTAATCAATAAATAGGTTGATTAGTTCGCTAATTCAATAACAGCTGGTGTTGCAGGTTTGATCGCTGGACCAGTACTTCTTGATTTAATATCAAAAATTTGAACCGTCGCACCACGTTTCGCTTTACGTAAAGCAGATTTTGCAGCTCCATTAAGCTTGTTACCAGAACAAATCACAGATGGCTGCCCAGGAACTTTAAACTTAAAGCTTGTTACTGTTAATGGTAAATCAAAATCGAAGTCTTCTAATACCGCTTCTACTCTACCAATTTCTACGTTGTTTCTCGGCAATTTACCATCACTCTGACCAACAATTTTACCAGTTGGTTTTGGGATGTCTTTAATTCTAAATACTGCTTTATCGCTTACTTTAGAACCATCGTCAAGTGTAGCCGTAACATTAATAATTACTTCACGACCTGATGTAGGTGTCATATTATATTTACCCATACCTGAACCTTTCTTAAGTCCAGCACCATTAGCCGCTACCTTATTATCAGGCACACCTGCAAATGAAATCGTCATTGGGTTAACAACACCACGATATACCACATTCATTTTATCTGCTGAAATCGTAGCAGAATTAGGTCTAGGTACTACCACATAGTTTCCTTTAATAGGAATTTCTAATGGCTTCCCATCTTCTAAGAATGTAAATTTACCGTTAATCTCATGCTCTCCAACACCACCTACGTTAAAATCTAAACGCGCAGCACCAGTAGAATCAATAGCTTCTGCTAAATCGACAGATTGCCCACCGATACTTAAACCTGTTGGTGGCACTTTAGCATACTTACCAATAACAACTCTACCTTGGAATTTTTCACCAGCAAAGAATGCTGATTTATCAGCTAGAATAATAGCTTTATACTTATTAAGCGTTATTGCATCTGTTAGTACATTCCCTAAGAAAAGGTTCATCATACCAGCTTCTGTAACTTTTACATCATTTTGCATTGCTGTAAGCTTAGTGTATGATGCAATAGCCGGAAATCCTTGAAAATGGTAGTTTAACCATTCTATTTTCTTTCCATCTTTATTAGCTTGTTTTCCAGTACCAAATAAGTCTTCAAAACTTAATAGAGCTTTACCGTATTTAATATCTTCTCCTAATATACTTCTTATTTTAGATTTATAACCTGCAATATTAGCCATCACTTCATCACCTTTCTTAGTAAATCGATCACCTGTAAACCAAGCTTCGTCTAAGATATCGGTCTTATCCATTTCTTCAAATGGTAATTTACCAGTTTCAGGATCGATTGCATACTCTCCCTCCTTTAATAAATCTCTCTTTAACGTCTCAATGTAGTTATAAAACTTTTCAGAAGCGATGCTAACTTCTTTTGCTTTAGAAGCTGGAATCATAAATTCTTCTGGTTTTTCTCCAGATTTACGCTCCAAATCGGCAAGCAAAGCTTCGTTTCTATCCGTTGTTGATACGTTTGAGTTAGCAAACTTTGCTTCCATTAAACCGAAAGCAGACAATACTTCTTTCGACATGTTCATAGCCATCATCGCAATGAAGACTAAGTACATTAGGTTAATCATTTTCTGTCTTGCGGACAATTTTCCTCCTGCCATGTTAATTAGTTTTTAGTTGTTAATTAATTATAGTTCAATAAAAACTAATTAGTTTTTGTTCATTGCAGATAACATTCCTCCGTAAACACCATTTAATGATGATAAGTTAGAAGCTAATGATTGCATTTGCTCTTTTAACTTAGTTGCATTTTCAACAGCTTCTTCGTTAATTACAGCTTGGCGGTTAGCGCTTTCCATTTGTACTTTGTAAAGGCTATTTAATGATTCCATTTGAGCAGCAGCTAAAGACATTTCTTCGCTATATCTCTTTTGAGCATTCATTCCCTCAACAGTTGGACTAATACCTTTGGCAGCATCTTCAAAATTTCTGATGCCAGTTCCAAGACTTGCCATTAATTCACCATCAATTTTTGCTTCTTTTAATAAATTATCTAATTTTTGAGATAATAATCCTTCGGCATCTTTAGGCGCTTCTTTCATTTTTTTACCTATCATTCCTCCAGCTAACTCTGGATATACTAAAGACCAGTCTAAATCTGATTGTTGTCTTTCAAATGCTGAATATGTAAATACTAAGGCTTCTACAATCATACCTACAGTTAAAATCTCAGAACCAAAAGGCCAGTGCTGAATTTTAAATAAAGCGCCTACAATTACGATTGCTGCTCCTAGTCCGTAGACCATGTTTGTGAGTGTGATGTTTCCTTTCTGTGCCATAATTTTGTTTTTTTTAGTTTTAAGCAGTTAACTTAAGTAGATTAATATTTATTTAGTTGAGTTAATTATTTTATTAGTTGGTTGCTGCATTCTTGGTTACTTCTGTTCCCATATAATCTTGGACAGTTCTAAAACCAATATAACTTCTTGCTGAATCGGCATACTCATAATCCCGTGAGCTCACCTGTAAGAAATATGCAACATCTTTCCAAGAACCACCACGTACGACTTTACGTGTGTTCTCTGGGTTGTTTACACTTGGGTTAAACGAAGCCATATATTCATAGGAAGCAGCATCATAAGAGCCTTGTACCCACTCTGAAACATTTCCAGCCATATTATATAGGTTGAAATCGTTTGGTTCGTAAGCATCAGCTTCTACAGTATATAATGCTTGATCGGCTGCATAATCTCCACGTAAGGGTTTAAAGTTAGCCATGAAACATCCTCTGTCATTTTTAGCATATGGTCCACCCCAAGGAAAAGTTGCTCCTTGAAGACCTCCTCTTGCAGCATATTCCCATTCTGCTTCAGATGGTAATCTATATGCGTTTACAAAGTGTTTTCCTTTAGATTTTCTGTATTCGTTATGATGGAGTGTTCTCCATTGGCAAAATGCTTTAGCTTGTTTCCAAGACACCCCTACTACAGGATAATCACCATAAGCGTCATGCCAGAAATAATCATTGTGCATTGGTTCGTTATATGAATAAGAGAAATCTCTAATCCAAGCCGTTGTATCTGGATATACCTCTACCTCTTCGGTAACAATAACATCACTACGACTTAAGCTACGGTCTTTTGCAGCTTTTTGAATGTCCATAAATTTATACTGAAACTTGAATTTTTTCACATCCCAAGTACGTTGACCATTATATGATTCTTCGATTGGTAAATACATGGTATCCATAACCTCAGCGTAGTACTCATCTGGATAATCTGCAGTATCGAAAATCAAATCAACTTCCTTGTTGAATTTTCTGCCTTCATAACCTGTTGGGCCAAGGCCACTGTAGTTATTATACATGTATTTTTCGTAAACAGACATATTATCTGGATCTGCATCGTTAAATGCAAATTCACCAATACCTCCATTACCAGGAGTTTCGCCAATGTCGTCGGCTAATATTGCTAATTTCGTTCTAAGAGTAGAATCTCTTACCCATTCCACAAATTGACGATACTCACTATTAGTGATTTCTGTTTCGTCCATGTAAAAGGCTCTTACCGTTACGGTTCTTGTTGGAGCATCTTGTACTCCAGCTAAATCGTCATCTGACTTTCCCATTATAAATGCTCCTCCAGGAACAAGTGTCATACCATAAGGTTTTTCGGGATGCCATTTCTTTCCTTTAACTCCTACGAGCTGTCCTCTGTCTCCAGAGTTACAACTGACCATTAGGGCTAAAACAGTGGTTAATAAAGCAAACTTCTTAATATTCATAGAAACTCGAGGTTAAATTATTTAGTTGTAATTGTTTGTTATTTGATGTCTTGATTTTTTCAAGGCAGTAAACATATTTATATATTTTGTAAAAACCTACTTTTTTTGAATGTTTTTTGCACTTTATCCCCAAAAGTTAACATTTCATCGATTAAAAAAGTGTTAATTAACATTCGATAAATATACTAAAAACTGTTCTTTTTATAGGCCTTGTACCATCTTTCTGGTATTTTACCTTGACTTGCCTCCACATAATCATCATGTGTGCAAGGTAATAACGTATGCTTTTTTAATTTATTATTAACATTTGGCAAAAAAGGTATCTCTATCCACCAACGTCCAGTTTTTGCACTTTTATAGAATATCAATTCATCATCTTCAATCAAGACATTGAATTTCTGATGATTATCTGAACTTCTAAAATCATCATCATTCACTCTACAATTAATACCTTCGATGAAATACCATATCATTTGTGATATCAACATAGGCGTTGCATCCAATTCATTGGTTGATTTATACTCATAAATCCCAAATGAAGACACCTTATTACTTATTCCAGCATATCGTGCAATAGCACAAATCTCTTTTCCGTTGAAACCATTAGGAGAATACTTTTGTTTAGCGCCAACTTCTGCTGCTCTTACAGATTTTAAATCCATAGTCACAATATGTGCATCTCTCATAACGGGTTCTACCATATTTATATTATAGGTAACTTCACCTAATCGGTAAGCTTCAAAATAAAGCTTATCCATTAAATCAATTTCTTCTTGAGAATTGAAATAGGTTTGATAACCAATAGCAGAATAATTAAATAGGTTGTATGGTTGCTCTAGGATGATTTTACCGAGAAAACTATTATTTTTCATCTCTACCGAAGCATCACCCAAATCAAAGTTACTATCTACATTAACAATATTAACCATTGGAGACATGGTGTCGTAGGCTCTATAGTTAGCATAAGTTAAATCTTGGCTTCCTCCTATTATTATAGGTATGATTTTTTTTTCAAGTAAAACTGAAATTATTGTTTGTAGTGCATAATACGTATCATCAATAGATGCGCCTGCAGGAATATCACCTAAATCGGCAACAGTTGTATGCCAGTTTCCAGGAAATAAGGAATACAATGCTATTCTAATGGCGTCGAAACTCAGTTCTTCTCCCATATAGTTCACATCATTTCGACTTTCTTGCACACCTATAATCGCGAGCTTAACACCATCTAAATCTGGAATGCCATTTTGAGCAGAGTGAATTTCCATCTTTTTCCCAAGCGCTTGTTGCGATAATAGCTCGTTATGAGCCAGTACTGCATCAGAGACTGGTGACAAAAAATTAAAATTCATTTGGTATTATTTTTTAGTAGCCGTTTTCTTTTTAGTTGTTTTTTTCTTGGCCGCAGCTTTCTTCTTAGGTGCTTTCTTTTCGATATGAGCTTGTGCTTCTTTTAAAGTCATCTTAGAAACATCAACGGTTTTTGGTAGCTCAACTTTTATTTTACCTTTTAAGATATTATGTCTTCCCCATCTTGCTTTCTCAACACGAATCCCTTCGTCTTCCCAGTTATGAATGACTTTATCTATTTCCTTCTGAATCTTCTCTTCAATCAATGTTACAATATCACTATCAGATAAATTATCCCAATCGTATTTTTTATTGACGTTGATAAACATATTGTTCCATTTTATAAATGGTCCAAAACGCCCTTTACCTTTTTGTACAGGTAATTCCTGATACATATATACAGGCGCATCTGCTTCTTGTTTCTCTTTAATTAGTTCAATAGCCTGATCCATTTCAACATCCATAGGATTTGTTCCTTTTGGAAGGGAAACGAATTTCTTTCCAAATTTCACATAAGGACCAAAGCGACCATTATTAACTTCTATAGCTTCATCTTCGTACGTTCCTAATTGTTTAGGCAACTTAAAAAGCTCCATGGCTTCTTCGTAAGTAATTGACGTTAATTGCTGATCTGGAGATAAACTCGCAAACTGCGGTTTGTCTTCATCATCAACAGTACCAATCTGAACCATTGCTCCAAATTTACCTAAACGCACGCTTACTTGCTTTCCTGTTTTAGGGTCTTTACCCAAAATACGTTCACCAGATTCACGATCAGCATTTGCAGCAACATCTTCTACTATAGGATGAAAGCTCTTATAAAAGTCTTTCATCATTTTAGTCCAGTCTTCCTTCCCTTCGGCGATTTGATCAAAATCTGCTTCAACTTTAGCTGTAAAGTTATAATCTAATATATTGCTAAAATGAGTTACCAAAAAATCGGTTACAATCATACCTATATCTGTAGGTACAAGTTTCCCCTTATCGCTATTTACTTTTTCAGTTAATTTTTTATCGGTAAGACTTCCGTTTTGCAATAGTAATTGAGAATAGTCACGTTCTTCACCTTCATTAGAACCTTTTTCTACGTAATTTCTATTCTGAATTGTTGAAATTGTTGGCGCATAAGTAGACGGTCTACCAATCCCTAACTCTTCCAATTGTTTTACCAAAGATGCTTCGGTATATCTATATGGTGGACGCGAAAAACGTTCGGTTGCCGTAATATAACTATTGAGTAAAGTCTCATTGACTTTCATTGCTGGCAACATTCCTTCTTGTTCTGTATCTTCATCATCAGTCCCTTCAAGGTATACCTTTAAAAAGCCTTCAAATGTAATCACCTCTCCATTAGCCGTAAAGGTTTCGTTATGTGTTGATGCTTCAATCTTAACATTAGTACGTTCTAGTTGCGCATCACTCATTTGTGAAGCAATGGCACGTTTCCATACTAAATCGTATAATCGAGCTTGATCTCTTTCTACATCTGCAGAATGTTTTTTAAAATCTGTAGGTCTAATCGCTTCGTGAGCTTCTTGAGCGCCTTTTGATTTTCCTTTATATTTTCTTGGCTTACTGAATTGAGAGCCAAAAGCTGTTTCTATTTCTGCCTGAGCACCATTTCGAGCTTCGTCAGATAAATTCACACTATCAGTTCTCATATAGGTAATCAAACCTGCTTCATACAAACGTTGTGCATTTGACATTGTTCTACTTACCGAAAACCCAAGTTTTCTTGAAGCTTCCTGTTGTAAAGTTGAAGTTGTAAATGGTGCAGCTGGTGATTTTTTAGCTGGTTTTTTCTCTAGGCTTGCAACTTTAAAATTAGCACTTGCGTTTGATTCTAAAAATTTATAAGCTTCTTCTTTAGTTGAAAAGTTCTTCGGAAGTTTTGCTTTAAATGTCTGTCCGTCTTCGTTTGAAAATTCGGCATCAATTCTATAAGACCCAGTGGGTTTAAAACCTGAAATCTCACGTTCTCTTTCAACAATTAATCGAACAGAAACCGATTGTACACGACCTGCAGACAAACCACCTTTTACTTTTCTCCATAGTACAGGAGAGAGTTCATAACCTACAATTCTATCTAAAACACGACGTGCTTGTTGCGCATCTACTAGGTCATAATCTATACCCCTAGGGTTTTCAATCGCCTTTTGGATGGCCGATTTTGTAATCTCATGAAAAACAATTCGCTTAGTCTTCGTTTTATCCAATCCTAAAGTTTCAGCTAAATGCCAAGCAATAGCTTCACCCTCTCGATCCTCATCACTTGCTAGCCAAACCATTTCGGCCTTCTTAGCAAGATCTTTAAGCTTTTTAACAACGTCCTTTTTGTCTTTTGAAACTTCATATTTAGGTTTAAAATCTCCTTCGACATCAACTCCTAACTCTTTTGAAGGCAAATCGGCAATATGACCAAAACTAGATTCTACTTTGAAATCTTTTCCAAGAAATTTTTCTATGGTTTTGGCTTTTGCTGGTGACTCTACAATGACTAAATTCTTCGACATATATGAATTTTTGAGGCTACAAATGTATGTGAAAAAAAAGTTATCTTCCTAATTAAAATAAATATCGATAGCATTTTAACTTAAAAATCAAGACTTTCATCTATGAATTTTTAATAAAAAAGCCTGAAAATTTCAGGCTCACTTATGATTAAATCGTTCATATCAATTTAAAACAAACGTACTTACTAATACAATTGAATATCCGATTTGGTGTTGATTGTTGCTAATAGATATAGGGTAATGGTTCAGGGAAATCTTCGATATTCAAAATCGTTTCGTTACTCCCGTCTACTTGAATTGGTGTTAAATCGAAAGAGCGTTCTTGACTAAAAACCGCCAAACAAGTTTCGGTATTGGCAAATATAAATTTTAGAAAACGTTGCTCAGGCAAAGTCTCCGAAACATCTCCAGAGTCTACCAAAACGATACTCCATGAATTACCATCACAACCACTTGCCGATATATCTATTGTTAGGCAGTTCCCTACAATTTCGGTACTAATGAGGCTATAAATATCAGATGCTGCAGAATCGTAAAACCCGCTATCAACAACTACAGTTTGTCCACAAGGTGTTTGAATCCAATCGTCATCATCATCACATTGCGTATTCATTAATAATAATGTAAAACAAAAACAAGCAGAAATAATTTTAGTTAGCTTCATAAATAGATATTTCTATTTAGATGTAACAATCCTTAAATGGTTGCGTCAAAATTTGTGTCATTTCCAATTCTTTTTAGTTCCTCATTGTCATCATCAAAATCATCATCTTCTTTGTAAATAAAATATACTGGTATAGCGGCAAATAGAAGTTTAAAAGTAGTATAGATGTTTTTTTATTCTCTTCCTATGTATTGAATTTCATTATCATCTTCAAAACCTACAACATCACGATATATAAAATATACTGGAAGGTAGATAATAGAAATTGTGAATAACACGCCTATTCCACAAGCGATAAATCCAAGCATACCTAAAATCCCAGTTACAAACATCAATCCAAAGGTTAAAAACCACTTCTTAGTTCCTAAACTGAAACTTAGCTTAACAATTTCTGTCTCGCTCAATTCTGGATTATTAGCAAAAATTACAGCAAAAAACGACAATGGGATAAAAGCATATATATAGGGCAATAAAAATAATGCTTGTGCTACTGAAGCAATTAAAGCATAGATTAAGCCAAGCAAAAAAACCTTTCTAATATGATCACCTTTAAAAAAATAAAACATATCATCATTTTGAGACTCCGTTAAATCAACTTGTTTACACATTCTATAAAACCCAGACAACATTCCCAAAACTATAGGGGTAACCAATATAGTTTGAGGCAAATTAACAAATGAACTTCTAGCATAAGACGTAAAAAAACTAAACTCTTCATATCCCGTAACATCATAGGGATTAGGAATAAGACCAATAGAAACTAATAAGAAAGCTATAATAACTCCTAAAACCATCGTAATTAAAATCATCAAAAATCCTTTTAACCATACTTTTTTAAATAGATTAATTGAGAGGTCTAGAATTTTTCCAAAGTCTAAATTTTGAGAGTTCTGTATTTTATTTTGAATATTTTGAAATGTCATTAAATTAAAATTTGGTTAATTCATCAAATGTAATTATTCTAGTGAGCTTCATAAATAAAAATTTCTATTTAGAGGTAACAATCCTTAAATGGTTGCGTCAAAATTTGTGTCATTTCCAATTCTTTTTAGTTCCTCATTGTCATCATCAAAACCAACAACTTCCTTATATATAAAATAAATTGGATGATACGTAAATGCAGCAGTTACGAACGCTCCAATACCACAGAGTAAAAACCCAACAAACGAAGCAAGTAATGACGCTACAAAGATTAACCCAAATGTAATTAACCATTTTTTAGTACCAATACTAAAACAAAGTCTAACTAAATCACCAGTACCTAAATCTGGATTAAATGCAAACATTATGGTGAAAAACGACAAGGGTATCATGGCATAGAATATTGGTATAAAACACAATAACATAGCAACAACAGCAATGATAAACGAAGCCAACATTAAAAGCACGATACGTCCAAAATATTTCCCTTTTAAGAAATAGAATAAATCTGATGTTTTCACAAGTTCGTTATGATCCAATGCTTTTAACACTCTAAAAAAACCAGCAGTCAATGCCAACTGTACTACACTCATAATCATGATGCCAACAAAAATTAACACAAGATACAATATGGAAAATCCTGCAAAGAATGTATTAAACGATTCAGTATCTGAATAACCACTTTCCTGTTGTGCTATCATCATAATAACCAAAGGCGCATATATAATTATGACAAATGGCAATGCCATTAGTATTAAGAACAATTGTAAAATGAGTCCATTTACCCAACTCTTTTTAAATAATTCTATAGATTTATTAAAAACATCTCCAAAGTCAAGCGCTTTGTTTAAATTGATTTTTGATTGAATGTCTTGGAAGGTCATTTAGATATAAAATTGGTTAGTACTTCAAATGTAATTATTCTTTTTAACAATATTCTATGACTGCCACTTTGTCATAATACTTAAATTTGTACTATCTTTGCATACTTAATGGACTGTACACTACTTTCAAAGATTTATGGAGAAAACGATTGACGAAAACAAACAAGGTGAACACCTAGTTTTAGAGAAAAAAGAAGGCAATACACGAAAACTTTTCATTGAAAGTTATGGCTGCGCTATGAATTTTAGCGACAGCGAAATTGTGGCTTCCATACTTTCAGATCAAGGGTATAATACAACTCAAAATCTTGAAGATGCCGATTTAGTTCTAGTCAATACCTGTTCTATTCGTGATAAAGCTGAACAAACCGTTAGAAAACGTTTAGAAAAATATAATGCTGTAAAACGCATTAATCCTAAAATGAAAGTGGGCGTTCTAGGCTGTATGGCTGAACGACTAAAAACCAAATTCTTAGAAGAAGAAAAAATAGTAGACCTCGTTGTAGGACCCGATGCTTACAAGGATTTACCAAATCTGTTGGCTGAAGTAGATGAAGGCAGAGATGCTATAAATGTTATTCTCTCAAAAGAAGAAACCTATGGAGATATTGCTCCTGTAAGGCTCAACACCAATGGCGTGACTGCTTACGTGTCTATTACGCGTGGTTGTGATAATATGTGTACGTTTTGCGTGGTGCCATTTACGCGAGGTCGCGAACGTAGTCGTGATCCTCAAAGTATTATTGAAGAAGTTAATGACTTATGGAATAAAGGCTACAAAGAAATTACGCTCTTAGGTCAAAATGTAGATAGCTATTTATGGTATGGTGGCGGACTCAAAAAAGACTTCGTTAAGGCTAGTGATATGCAAAAAGCAACGGCTGTAAATTTCTCACAGCTGTTAGAATTATGCGCCAAAGCACAACCTAAAATACGTATTCGTTTTTCAACATCAAATCCGCAAGATCTGACCTTAGACGTGATTGAGACCATGGCTAAGTTTGATAATATATGTAAGCATATTCATTTACCAGTTCAAAGTGGAAGCAATCGCATTCTCAAGGAAATGAATCGTTTACACACGCGAGAAGAATACTTCGAGCTCATTGATAATATTAGACGAATCTTACCAAATAGTTCGATTAGTCAGGATTTGATTTCTGGTTTCCCTTCGGAAACTGAACAAGACCATCAAGACACCTTAAGTCTTATGGACTATGTGAAATATAATTTTGGTTATATGTTTACCTATTCGGAACGACCAGGAACTATGGCAGAACGTAAAATGGATGACGATGTTCCTGAAGATGTTAAGAAACGTCGATTAGCGGAAATCGTACAACGACAACGTGAGCACAGTGAAATAAAAACTAAAGAATATTTAAACACTATTGTAGAAGTCCTAATTGAGCGTGAATCGAAAAAATCAGATCAGCAATGGTCTGGACGAACGTCTCAAAATATTGTGGCAGTTTTTCCGAAGGAAAATTATAACATTGGAGATTTGGTAAAGGTGAAAATCACAGATTGTACTAGTGCGACGCTGATAGGTGCAACAATTAAATATTCTAAAGACAATTAACTAAATGGAATCCATTCAAGCCATAAAACAACGTTTCGGAATTATAGGAAACGACCCAAAACTCAACCGAGCTATCGAAAAAGCGATCCAGGTTTCACCTACTGATATTTCGGTATTGGTTACAGGAGAAAGTGGTGTTGGTAAGGAAAGTATTCCTAAGATCATTCACCAATTATCTCATCGTAAACATGGCAAATACATTGCTGTTAACTGTGGCGCCATTCCAGAAGGAACGATCGATAGTGAACTTTTCGGCCATGAAAAAGGCGCCTTTACTGGAGCAACACAAACACGAAATGGTTATTTTGAAGTAGCGGATGGCGGAACCATTTTTTTAGATGAAGTTGGCGAATTACCGCTAACAACACAAGTCCGTTTATTGCGTGTATTAGAAAATGGCGAATTCATTAAAGTCGGCTCTAGTAAGGTTCAAAAAACAGATGTAAGAATCGTTGCTGCTACAAACGTTAACATGTTTGAAGCGATCAAAAAAGAGAAATTTCGTGAAGATTTATATTATAGACTGAGTACTGTAGACATCAACATTCCGCCGCTTAGAGAACGTAAGGAAGATATTCACTTACTATTCAGAAAGTTTGCCAGTGATTTCGCTTTAAAATACAAAATGCCAACCATCAAATTAACTGATGATGCTGTAATTATTCTAAAAAAGCATCGCTGGAATGGTAACATCAGACAGTTGCGAAATGCGGCTGAGCAGATTTCGGTATTAGAGCAAAATCGTACCATAAGTACAGCGACACTTCAAGGCTATTTACCAAATGGTAGCAGTAATCTTCCAGCTGTCATAAAAACTTCAAAAGCTGAAAGTGATTTCAGTAATGAACGTGAGATTCTTTACAAAGTGCTTTTTGATATGAAAAGTGACTTAAACGATCTTAAGAAGCTCACAATGAAATTGATGAAAAACGGCAACGTTTCCGAAGTAGAAAAAGATAACGAAGGTCTAATCCAAAAAATATATGGCGAACCTCAAAAGGAAAGCGCAATTGAAGAATTTGAAGATTTAGAAATATTAGCAATACCAGAACAGTCTAGTGAAATTTTTGATCCAGAAGATAAAAATCAAGACAAATATCATTTTGCTGAAGAAATCGAAGAAGAGGAAACCCTCTCCTTACATGACAAAGAACTAGAATTGATTAAAAAATCACTAGAACGTCACCAAGGCAAGCGCAAATTAGCAGCAGCCGAATTAGGAATTAGTGAACGCACATTATATAGAAAAATTAAACAATACGATCTTTAAGAAAAGTTTATGAAACCAACCAGAATAAAGCATTATCTTTAATGTTCTTTTTTAA
The DNA here is from genome assembly GCF_036960315.1 of Psychroserpens sp. Taxonomy (NCBI): domain Bacteria; kingdom Pseudomonadati; phylum Bacteroidota; class Flavobacteriia; order Flavobacteriales; family Flavobacteriaceae; genus Psychroserpens; species Psychroserpens sp. Next base: position 32,865 of record NZ_JBALVR010000011.1, read on the forward strand.
TTGTGGTTGATTACATTTGACAAGACATAAAAAAAAACCTCAAATGAAAGCTGTAGAAATATTTAGATTGCGATTATCGTTTTCACCAAATAGCTCTGAAGCAATTAGAAAAGAGGCTGAAGATCTAATTAACGACAAACATTACAAAGGTTACCGATTAATCACGACATCATTCACAATAGAAGGTGGTTATATTTATGCCTTTATAACTATGAAACGTCCAAACACGTATTAATGAAACAACTTAAATACATTACTCTACTTTTGATTTCGGTAACTATTTATGGTTGTAGCACGACATATTCATTTACCGGAACCTCAATTGCTGATAACATTGAAACCTTTCAGGTGAATTATTTCCAGAATTCATCAAATTTAATCGAACCAGGTTTTGATAGAGATTTCAAATTAGCTTTGGAAGATTTAATCTCCAATCAAACCAATTTAAACTTAACAACTACTAATGGTGATTTGATTTATGAAGGTGAGATTACAGAGTATCGCATCTCTCCTACTACAGCTCAAGCAAATAGTACAGCTGCACAAAATAGATTAACTGTTAGTGTCAACTTGAGATTTTATGATAAGAATGAACCTGACGAAGAATTTGAAAAGCGTTTTTCGTTTTTCTTCGATTTTGGTGGAAGTCAATTATTACAAGGCTCACAAAAAGATGCGGCACATGAAGCTATTTTTGAACGCTTAACACAAGATATTTTTAATGCAACCTTAGCTAAATGGTAGATGAATACTAAAGATTTTGCATATATATTACAAAACCCTCAACACATTACAGGTGAGCAAACCAGTGATTTGCATAATCTAACCATTCAATATCCTTACTTTCAATCGGCTAGAGCTTTATACCTTAAAGGCCTTAAAAACCAAGAAAGCTATGCCTACAATCAAGAATTAAAAACAACTGCTGCCCATATAACAGATAGAAGTATTTTGTTTGATTATATCACTTCGGAAGCATTTAATCAGAATGAAATATCTCAAATCATTAAACAAAACTCAGAGCACCTTAAAGAAATTACGGTTAATGAAGTCGATGATATTTCGATAGATAAAAGTGTAACTATAGATGATGCATTAAAACAGCATATTAAAAATACTGAAGGTGTACTCGATCCAGACTTGTTTGAGCAAAAAGTAAAACCAGAAGAAGTTGCACACTTTTTGACCTTACCAAAAAACACACCTGAGCAGGTTATTATTGACATCGATGACAAACACATTCAAGTAACACCTGAAGAAAAATTACAAATTGGCAAGCCTCTAGAATTTGAAAAAGATGAAACACATTCTTTTACGGAATGGTTAAAAATCACAAGTTTCAAACCTATAGAACGTAATGAGAACAAGACAATTTCCGTAGAAAAAATCGAAGAACCTGAAGCTCAAAATAGTACAGATAAAAATAAAAAGTTTGAGCTTATTGATCGATTTTTAGAAAACAATCCAAAGATTGTACCTTCTAAAGACGTACCAAAAATCAATATTGAGACTGATGATAAAGTTGCTCACGACGGACTAATGACTGAAACTTTAGCCAGAATTTATCTAGAGCAAAACAACTATGGAAAGGCAATTCAATCTTATAAAATTTTAAGTTTGAAATATCCAGAAAAAAGTGGTTTCTTTGCAGACCAAATTAAAGCAGTAAAAGAATTACAACAAAATAATACATAGACAAATGGAAGCGTTTACTATATTTTTAATCTTAATCATACTAGTTTCATTTTTACTTATCGTAGTAGTTATGGTACAAAACCCTAAAGGTGGAGGATTATCTTCTTCGTTTGGAGGTGGTGGCACTCAACAATTAGGAGGCGTTAAGAAAACAACCGACTTTTTAGACAAGAGTACTTGGGCTTTAGCTACTTTATTGTTAGCATTAATTTTAGCCTCTAATTTTGCTATTCCAGGAGCGAGAGGTTCACAAGAATCTAAAATAATCGATGGAACTGATCAAACAACTACTCCTTTGACAACTCCAGCAGACAATACTGATAATATAGCTAATCCAGCTGATTCTACAGGACAGTAGTAAGTCATTAAAACATATTATAAAAAATGCCAACTAAATAGTTGGCATTTTTTATTTCCCCTAATTCGGCAGGTAAGCCTGTAACTTTGTCAGTAAAATTTCATTGGCACATTTTTAGCATAATGCTTAAGCATTAACTGATACATTAAATTAAAAACACACATAACAATGAGCTTAAATATTAAACCATTAGCAGACAGAGTTCTTATCGAACCTGTAAAGGCTGAAACTAAAACAGCTTCAGGAATTATTATTCCAGACAATGCTAAAGAAAAACCACAAAAAGGAAAAGTTGTGGCTGTTGGTAAAGGCACAAAAGATGAACCTACGACGGTAAAACCTGGTGATACTGTTCTCTACGGAAAGTATGCTGGAACAGAATTAAAATTAGAAGGCAAAGATTACCTTATCATGCGTGAAAGTGACATTTTAGCGATTGTATAAACAACCTGTCATTCCGTACTAGATGCGGAATCCAATTAAACTAAGTTAAAACTAATAGATTCCTGCCTTCGCAGGAATGACAAAAAAATAATAAAAATGGCAAAAGATATAAAATTTGATATTGAAGCACGTGACGGATTAAAACGTGGTGTTGATGCATTAGCAAATGCAGTTAAAGTAACATTAGGACCAAAAGGTCGTAACGTAATTATTAGTCGATCATTTGGCGCACCTCAAGTCACTAAAGATGGTGTAACCGTTGCTAAAGAAGTAGAGCTTGATAATGAGCTTGAAAATATGGGAGCTCAAATGGTAAAAGAAGTTGCTTCTAAAACCAACGATTTAGCAGGTGATGGTACAACTACTGCTACCGTTTTAGCACAGGCTATAGTGAAAGAAGGATTGAAAAATGTTGCTGCAGGCGCTAATCCAATGGATTTAAAGCGTGGTATCGATAAAGCGGTTAAAGCAATTACTGAAAACCTTGAGAAGCAAGCAAAAAAAGTTGGAAATTCTTCGGAAATGATCAAACAAGTCGCTTCAATCTCTGCAAATAACGACGATACGATTGGTGACTTAATCGCTACAGCATTTGGTAAAGTTGGAAAAGAAGGTGTCATTACTGTTGAAGAAGCTAAAGGAACTGATACGTATGTAGATGTTGTTGAAGGAATGCAATTTGACAGAGGGTATTTATCACCTTATTTTGTAACAGATTCGGATAAAATGATTGCCGATTTAGAAAATCCGTACGTTTTATTATTCGATAAGAAGATTTCTAACTTACAGGAAATCCTTCCAATATTAGAACCGGTATCACAATCTAGTCGTCCACTTTTAATTATTGCTGAAGATGTAGAAGGTCAAGCCTTAGCAACTTTAGTGGTTAATAAACTACGTGGTGGATTAAAAGTTGCTGCAGTGAAAGCTCCAGGATTTGGTGATCGTCGTAAAGCAATGCTTGAAGATATCGCTATCTTAACTGGCGGAACAGTGATTTCTGAAGAACGTGGCTTTTCACTTGAGAATGCAGATTTAAGCATGCTTGGAACTGCTGAATCTATAATGATTGACAAAGACAATACGACTATTGTTAATGGTGCTGGTAATTCTTCTGACATCAAAGCAAGAGTGAATCAAATCAAAGCTCAAATTGAAACTTCAACTAGTGATTACGATAAAGAAAAACTACAAGAACGTTTGGCTAAGTTAGCTGGAGGTGTTGCAGTTCTTTATGTTGGTGCAGCAAGTGAAGTTGAAATGAAAGAGAAAAAAGATAGAGTTGATGATGCATTACACGCAACAAGAGCCGCAGTTGAAGAAGGTATCGTTGCTGGTGGTGGTGTTGCTCTAGTTAGAGCAAAATCTGTTTTAGAAAAAATCACTACTGAAAACCTTGATCAGACGACTGGTGTACAAATCGTAAATAGAGCAATTGAAGCACCTTTACGTACTATTGTGGAGAATGCTGGTGGCGAAGGTTCTGTAGTAATTAATAAAGTATTAGAAGGCAAAAAAGACTTTGGTTTTGATGCGAAGTCTGAAACTTATGTCGATATGCTTAAAGCAGGAATCATTGATCCTAAAAAAGTAACACGTATCGCCTTAGAAAATGCAGCATCTGTAGCTGGAATGATTTTGACTACAGAATGTGCTTTAGTTGATATCAAAGAAGATGCACCTGCTGGTGGAATGCCACCAATGGGAGGCGGAATGCCAGGTATGATGTAACAACGAATGGCGAATCGCCATAGATGTGCTACTTACCCAAACGCACACTACATATTTTAAATAAAAAGAGCCTTTGATAAAAATCAAAGGCTCTTTTTATTATTACTAAATTCTAATTAGTTTTCATGATCATCAACCACGTCGACATCTCTGTATTTACAACAAGGATGAACTGTTGCATAAGCTTCTGCTGTAGCTTTTAAAGCTTTGGTATCATGACCAACAGCCGCGATTTTTTTACCAATCGTTTCAAGGTTGGTTTTACGTTCGTCAAAAATTAATTTGAGTTCATGGGTTTTCACATTCCAAATAGCAGATTTAACACCTTTGGTTCTAATTGCTGCTTTTTCAATTCGTTCTTTACACATTAAACACACACCATCTACTTCCATTGAAGCTTTAGCATTTTTATTTTGCGCAAATGTTAGTGTTGTTAACATAACAGCCAATACTAATAATATCTTTTTCATCTCTCTATTATTTTATTTTAAATCGTAATCCTGCGTAATACATGCTTCCAAAAATTGGTCCATATACAAACGTTGTATCAAAATTTGAACCAAAAGGATCATCGGCGCCCAAAATCGGGTCACTCTGTCTAACATTTGTGATATTTTCACCGCCTAAATATACTTCAAATTTAGGAGAAAAGACTTTCGTCACTTGGGCATTTAGGGTTCCAACCGTTGGTGATTCTTCTGAAAGCCTAAACTCTATTGGGTTTGAGCTAGTCGATGCAAATCGTTGCTCGCTTAGCCAATTATACGTTAGATCGAATTTCCAACGTGCAAATTCACCTTCTTGAACACGTGTTTCATATGAAGCATTTGCAAAAAACCGATGCTTCGGTATTAATGGCTTCGCTTGTCTTCCAGATGTATAATCGGTTTGGACATCATAATACTTGTACGCGGTTCTGAAATCGAAAAGCTCAAACATATTATAATTGAGTTCTACCTGAAAGCTATTAGCAAAACTATCACCCTCCAGGTTATAGAAATTAACTTCCTGAGGATTTTCCCAATCTACAACGACTTGATTCTCAAAATCGGTTCTATAAAAATCAAATGTGATGTCTGCTTTTCTTTCGAAGAGATTAAATCCTTGAAGATATGAGATACCGTAATTCCATGCGATTTCAGGATCTAATCCATAGATGTTTCCGCCAGAATTTAAAATATTAATCGTTCTCGACGTTGCAAAAATATTCTGATTTTCAGCAAAAACATTAGCACTTCGTTTTCCTCTTCCTACGGATGCTCGTAAAGCAGATTTTTCCCAAGGCGTGAATCTCGCATGCAAACGTGGCGTGATAAATTCTCCTAATAAATTATGTGTATCAAAACGCAAACCGGCTGTTAAAGTAAATTTATCCAAATCATCATAAGCATATTCAAAGAAGGCTCCTGCTGATCGCTCACTACGTTCAAATTTCGTATCAAGCGTAAACTCATCATAATGATCATAAGTAAACCCAAGACCTGTTTTAATCTTGTGTCTGGAGTCTGTAATTATTGAGTTATAAATCACATTCGAGTATATACTATTGTGCTTAATATCATATTTATTTAAACCAAAATACGAATCCTGACTATGCGTACTATAAGCAAATTGCACACCTAAACTTTGCCAAGGGACTTCTGGATTTACATATCCAAACTTCGTAGTAATTTCAAAACGTTCTGTATCAATTTCGCTTCCCCACGCATTGGTTGTTAAACGATCAGTATCCGGATTAAAATCCATTTGACCTGCTTGATTATTGTCGCTTAAATATCTAACATTTATAAAGCTCACAAAACCTTTTTCAGGATTAGTATATTGCCAACGGTTCATCACATTAATTTGTTTCTTGAGTGGCACATCTAAAAATGTATCGTCATTTTTATCAAACTTTTCATCTCTCAGGTTACCATGAATATACAATCCTGTACTCCACTTCTCACTGACTTTAGTATTGAAATGTGTATTAAGTTCAAGCCTACCATTCATTGAACCATACAGATTAACAAAAAACTTATCATCTGTAGTTGGCTTTTGAAGCTCGGCATTGATTTGACCTGCTATACTTTCAAATCCGTTAACCACACTTCCTGCACCTTTGGTGATTTGAATACTCTCTACCCAAGTTCCAGGAATAAAACTCAATCCATAGGCCTGTGACGCACCTCTTATGGATGGAATGTTTTCTGTAGTAATCAAAATATATTTACTCGTTAATCCCAACATTTTAATTTGACGCGTTCCTGTAACTGCATCAGAAAAATTGACATCTATTGACGGGTTGGTTTCAAAACTTTCCGATAGATTACAACAAGCCGCTTTAAGTAATTCGGCACTACTTACCGTCGTTATATTTTGCGAACTCAAATATGATTTTCTAGTGGCTTGTTTTCGCGCAGTTAAAGTGATTTCATCCAAATCGCTTGTAGCTTCAAGCAAATGCTTGATATATCTAGGCTTAGTGATGGTTAGCGTATCTGTTTTAAAACCAACAAAACTAATCACAAGTTTCATATAACTAGGCTCGTATGGAATACTAAACTTTCCATCAATATCTGTAACTGCACCTACTGAGGTATCAAGCCAAAATACATTAGCTCCAGCTAGAGGGAAAATTTTATTTCCCGAAGTTGCTTCGGTTACTATGCCTTCTATTTTTTCTTGAGAAAAGGAAAAAATGGGAAGCATTAATAAGATTAATAGTAATCGTTTCATTTTAATTGTAGGTTTTTATAAGCATAATGACAGCCATAATAATCATGACACTGTTTTCTATAAACGTGGCCTTGGTCATTGGGAGTTTTAAAGCGGTTCCTAGGCACGCACATTGAATCGATTTTTTATCTACTAGTGTTTTTATAACTCCGAAAGTCGTAATACCTAGAACAACTAATGTTAGGATCAAAGCGAATGAAATTTGAAAACGTATCAAAAATAGTATCCCAAGTGCAACTTCAACAAACGGATACACCCAAGCATAAGCTGGAATCACCTTTGCCAATGGATCGTACATTCTGAAACTTTTTGGGAAACCCTTTAAATCTAATAATTTAAAAAAGCTAAATACGATGTAAAATAAACCCATAAAATCAAGCATAAATGCTTCAGAATTCCATGGACTGACATTCAACAAGACTGAAGCAACGATGATATAAGCGAAAATCAAGAACAACGGAAATAATTGTCTCAACTCGCTTTTTTCGACGTCTTTTTCTTCGGAAACCGGAGTAAACAAAGCGGCATCTTCCTTTTCAGAAATCGTAAATTTCTCTGGCAAGGCTTGTTGTAAAACTTCTGAAGTTATAGGCTTAGACATCCTAATTTCAGCTTCAGAATGCTCTAAATCTACCGTAACGACTTCAACATTATCAACTGATAATAATGCCTTTTCTACCGAAGATTTGCATCCATTACAAGTCATACCTGTAACTCTATATATATGTGTCATTATGTTTTTTTTTGATATAATACTTGAAGACTGAATGTTGTCAGTCCTTAAAATCTTAAAAGCAGCATAATATCAAATTAGGAATACTTGATCAAGCACATGTATATCTGTAATCAAGTTGGGAGGTGTGTAATTTTTATGAGGAATAATCCGGTTTGGGAGAAATTCAAACAAATCCTGAAACGCATGCACAAAAGCCAACATAAATTGCTGTTGCTCAAATTCTAAATCATCAAATGTCTTAACTGTTAATTGATCCTGACCTTCAATTAAGTCAAACGTAACTTTACAACAAGACATTTTAGTGATCTGTTCTTGCTCGATTTCAAAAGCTTCTATCACGCATTTTTCGACATCGCTAAATACAGCAACGTCAATTAAAACATCGCCACAAAAATGCTTCTCAACAGTAAAAGACACCGTAGAAAATAACAATAGTATTGCTATTGTTATCGAAGCTAGTTTATGTAAAACTTGTTTTAACATAAGGCAAAGTTAAGAAAAAAGAAATTAGCCGTAATTAAATTACAGCTTGATTAACCGTTTAATTTTTAAGCTTATAATAATAAAATGCAGGAAGTAAAAGCAGTAAAAACATAGGCTGAATCAAGAAACGTCTAAAATTGAAAAATAAATAATAATCTTCTTGTTTTGGATTAATTACAAAGTACAAGAAGAATAGCATTAAAATAACATAAGCTATGGTATAGACCGCAACCGAAAATTTGACAATCGATTTATCTCGAAAGAAGATAAAAATAATACCAAGTGAAATTACAGAATTTAGCAGATATCGCAAGGTCGTAAACAGTGATAGTTTTAAAATTTCTCGACGTGGAGAATCCATATGCAAATAATCACTCTTAAAAAATAAGAGGTAAGGATCGTAAAATAATTCATTTTCAAAAAAACGAATTAGAATTAGTATTCCAAAAAGAGTTAAGAGCAATATGTAGATAATTGACTTACGCATTCTTTTTCCTTTTTTTTGAAAATCGATTCACCCAAAACATCCAAAGCAGAAAAACCATTCCGTAGATAATCATTGGGAAAATTACCGTATGCAAAATATCTTTTCGCCAAGGATAATTATACAAACCTATAGAAAGTATCGCTATTCGCAATAAGTTTACTGAGTAAATGAGTACACTACCTGATAACACATACAAAAACGTTGGTTTAAACTTATCTGCAAAAGCGATGACAAATGACATAAAGAGAATGATAACACTTACAGAATTACAACCCTCAACAACCCTAGCGACAAATTTATGATTAACAATTAATTTCATAGAAGTTTCATTGGCATGAGGCTTTGTTACAGCATCATAACCAAAAACATCTATCAGCATTTCGCTTTGATTTGCCACCAGGTTGGTGATATAATCTGGATAGTATTTAGAACCATCCGAAAAATCCAAATACAACTTATAAGCCATTGTAAAGACAACATAAACCGTTAGAAAGGTTAGTATAAATTTTACAACCGACTTATATTTTAAAAAGAGTGCTTTCATTAAGAGTTAAAATTATATAAATTGAATCTAGAAATGACGCTTTTTAAATACTTTTACCAAAAATTTTGAAACCTATGACATTCGAAGCCTTAAAACTTCAAGTTGAAACAATCATCACTAGCTCTAAAACTGTTGATGAACGTTTATTAGCTATTTGTACTCTTTTAGAAGAAAACATATCCTATTATAATTGGGTAGGTTTCTATTTTAAAAATGGTGATAAAAATGAGTTGAAGTTAGGTCCTTACGTTGGTGAACCTACCGATCATATAATTATTCCCTTCGGAAAAGGGATTTGCGGACAAGTAGCTGTATCTAATGAAAATTTTGTGGTTCCAGATGTATCTGCTCAAGATAACTATATAGCCTGCAGCATAACGGTTAAAGCAGAAATTGTGATTCCTGTTTTTGTGAACGGCGAAAACATTGGTCAAATAGATATTGACTCTAATACAACAGATCCTTTTACTTCGGAAGATGAACGCTTTTTAGAATTTGTTTGCGAGAAGGTAGCCGATATTATCTAAATATTCTTTTTGGTCTAACATTCTCTTTTAACTAAATTCTACATTCCTGTTCTAATCGCCTCAACTGGATCTAATTTAGATGCCGAAATTGCCGGTATGACTCCGGAGAGTAATCCAATTAATGTAGATAGCGAGAATCCCAAGAAGACGTTGCTAAAAGAGAGAACAAATTCAAAATCTAAAGCAGCTGTGGCTATTAAGGATATAATCCAAACCATAATAATTCCAATTACTCCACCTAAAACAGATAAAATAACAGCTTCAAACAAGAACTGAAACAAGATAAATCTGTTTTTTGCTCCTAATGACTTCTGAATTCCAATGAGATTCGTTCGCTCACGTACACTTACAAACATAATATTAGCAATTCCAAATCCTCCAACGAGTAGTGAAAATCCACTAATAATCCAGCCAATCGTATTTAGTGTTGCAATAATACCATCAATAAATTGGGTGAATCCAGAAATTTTATTAACAAAAAAGTTATCAGGCTCATCAGCTTTCAAACCTCTGTAAGCCCGATATTTTTGTTTTAAAACTGCTTCAAAAGCGCCAATATCTACATTTTTTTCTGGTTTGATAATAATAGCCCCAGGAATACCATCTGAACCTCCATTTTGAAAACGACGCACAAAATTTGCAGGAACATAGGCCTTTTCATCAGGGGAATCTCCTAATCCAGAACCCACTTTTTTCAACACACCAATAACCGTTAACTTTCGTCCGTATGCACGAATTGTTTTTCCTATTGGATTTATATTTTCAAAGAGATTATCTGCAGTAGCACTACCTAAAACCATGACGTTTGCTCCAGAGATAGATTCAGATTCAGTATAAAAACGACCTTCGGCAACTTTCATGTTTTCTATGTCGTAAATGCCTTCAGAAACTGGCGTAATATTAACTCCAGAAACCGTATTTCCTTCATACTTGATGTTTTCGCTACCGCCAAAAATAACATATGCTATGGCATTAATGTCAGGCACATTACGCTCAATAAACTCAAAATCATCATGTTCAGTTTGCGGGAAATTATCGCGTTGCCATCTCGGCACTTCAGTTGGGCCAAAAGAATACTTCGTTAAATACATCGTATTCTTATCTAAACCACTCAATTGATCTTTAATACTTTTATCTAAAGAATCTACTGCAGACAAAACCGCAATAATGGAGAAGATTCCTATAGTAATTCCTAAAAGTGATAAGAATGTTCGTAGCTTATTATTACGCAACGCGTTAATAGCGAACGAAAAACTCTCCTTAAATAACCTTAGATAAACAAGCATGAGATTGGTTTAGTTTTCTAGAAAACTACTAGAATTATAAAGGTAGGACGTTTTCAACAATTTTTTGTTACAAAAAACTCAAATAAACTGCCTTTTCGACTTACAGAAACTCTTGATATTGTGTATTTTTGAGCATTAATTTTCACAACTTAGTTTCTTCAAAAGAACTACAACGACAACAACACCAAAATGAGCAACAACAAAACAATTAAATCTGCATTAATTTCAGTTTTCAGTAAAGACGGACTAGAACCCATAGTCAAAAAACTTAACGAACAAAATGTGACTATTTATTCTACAGGTGGTACAGAAAAATTCATCAAAGGCTTAGGTATTGATGTCGTACCCGTTGAAGATGTTACCTCATATCCATCAATTCTTGGCGGACGTGTAAAAACGTTACATCCTAAGGTGTTTGGAGGTATCTTAAATCGTCAAAATAATGATAGTGATGTGGCAGAATTGGTTGATTTTGATATCCCACAAATCGACTTGGTGATTGTCGATTTATATCCTTTTGAAAAAACGGTAGCATCTGGAGCTTCAAATCAAGATATCATCGAGAAAATTGATATTGGAGGTATTTCCCTTATTAGAGCTGCCGCAAAAAATTATACTGATGTCGTTTGTGTTTCATCTGTTGATGATTATTCTGAATTTTTAGAGGTTCTAAAATCTAAAAACGGAGACACTTCCGAAGATGACAGAAAACATTTCGCAGCTAAAGCCTTCAATGTGTCTTCACATTACGATTCGGCTATTTTTAACTACTTTAATGCCAACCATGAGATCCCATCACTTAAGATCAGTGAGACCAACGGAAAAGTATTGCGCTATGGAGAAAACCCTCATCAACGTGGGTTTTTCTTCGGAAATTTTGACGACATATTCACCAAACTTCACGGAAAAGAGCTCAGTTACAACAACCTTTTAGATGTTGATGCTGCCGTGAACTTAATGAATGAGTTTAAAGGTGAAATACCAACATTCGCTATCTTAAAGCATAATAATGCCTGTGGTTTTGCGCAACGTGATACGATTCACCAAGCTTATGTAGATGCATTAGCTGGAGATCCTGTCTCTGCATTTGGTGGTGTTTTAATCGCTAATTCTGAAATTGATAAAGCTACTGCCGAGGAGATTCATTCCTTATTTTGCGAAGTGGTTATTGCTCCTTCATTTTCCGATGATGCATTAGAAACTTTAAAAGGAAAAAAGAATAGAATTCTTTTAATTTTACATGATATCGATTTTCCTCAAACTTCAGTTAGAACATGTCTTAACGGTGTTTTAGTTCAGGATAGGAATAATAAAACAGATAGCGTTTCAGATTTAACAAACGCAACCAACAATAAACCAACTCAAAATGAGCTAGAAGATTTGATATTTGCCTCAAAAATTTGCAAGCATACCAAATCTAACACGATTGTTTTAGTAAAAAATAAACAGTTGTGTGCTAGTGGAACAGGACAAACAAGCCGTGTAGATGCTCTTAACCAAGCGATACACAAAGCGCAGTCGTTTAATTTCGACTTAAAAGGTGCTGTTATGGCTAGTGATGCATTCTTCCCGTTTCCAGATTGTGTAGAGATTGCGGATAACGCTGGAATTACTGCTGTGATTCAACCTGGAGGATCAATAAAAGATCAATTGACGATTGATTATTGTAATGAAAATAATTTAGCAATGGTAATGACTGGAACACGTCATTTTAAACATTAGCATTCCTTTAAAAAAGGGAATCTACAACATTGAAATTTTTTACTCAATTTCAAACATCCAAAACCAAAAAGCAAACGTTTAACTATAAAAAGTTAACCACTTAGCTTTCATATAAATTGAAGTAAAAATAAACTGTAAATATTTAGTAAGATTTACTACTTTTACAACACGCCAAAAACTGAATACAATAACACCCTCATAATATTAGAATAACGTATGGGATTTTTTGATTTCTTAACCGAAGAAATAGCTATAGATTTAGGTACCGCAAACACATTAATTATCCACAACGACAAGGTTGTGGTTGATAGTCCATCAATAGTTGCAAGAGATAGAATTTCAGGCAAAATCATTGCTGTTGGAAAAGAAGCCAACATGATGCAAGGAAAAACGCATGAAAACATCAAAACGATTAGGCCTTTGAAAGATGGTGTGATTGCCGATTTTGATGCGTCCGAGCAAATGATAAGTTTGTTTATCAAAAACATTCCTGCCTTAAAAAAGAAATTATTTACACCAACACTTCGAATGGTCGTTTGTATTCCTTCCGGAATTACAGAAGTAGAAATGCGAGCTGTAAAAGAATCTTGTGAGCGCGTAAATGGTAAAGAAGTATATTTAATTCACGAACCAATGGCAGCAGCTATTGGTATTGGTATTGATATTATGCAACCTAAAGGAAACATGATTGTCGATATTGGAGGTGGAACAACTGAAATTGCAGTTATTGCACTTGGCGGAATTGTTTGTGACAAATCTGTTAAAGTTGCAGGTGATGTATTTACAAACGATATTATTTACTACATGCGAACACAACATAATCTTTATGTTGGTGATCGTACTGCGGAAAAGATAAAAATTCAAATTGGTGCTGCTACCGAAGATTTAGACTTACCACCAGAAGAAATGAGTGTTCAAGGTCGTGACCTTCTTACTGGAAAACCTAAACAGGTACAAATTTCGTATCGTGAAATTGCAAAAGCATTAGATAAGTCGATTTTAAGAATTGAAGACTCTGTGATGGAAACCTTATCACAAACACCTCCAGAACTAGCAGCCGATATTTATAACACTGGTATTTATTTAGCTGGTGGTGGATCGATGTTAAGAGGCCTAGACAAACGTTTGTCACAAAAAACAGACTTACCAGTTTATATTGCTGAAGATCCGTTGAGAGCTGTTGTTAGAGGTACAGGAATAACACTTAAAAACCTACCAAAATATAAAAGTGTACTGATTAAATAACTCAATTCAGAATAGCTTAGCATGCAACAAATCATAAACTTTGTCCTTAGAAACAAAACCTTCCTTTTGTTTCTGTTGTTGTTTATTATTTCGTTAGCACTCACCATTCAGTCACATTCTTATCATAAAAGTAAATTCATTAATTCCGCCAATGTTTTAACAGGAGGTATCTATGAAAGTGCAAGTGGGATCTCCGACTATTTCGGATTAAGAGAGCAAAATAGAATTCTTATTGAAGAAAACAATACGTTGCGTTCTCAGGTTTTTAATGCTGGAGATTCTTCTTCTACTTCAATAACTACAATTGACAGTGTATCTTACAGTGGTCGTTATAGAGTTCAATCGGCTAAAATCATCAATAACAATTACGCGTCTACCAAAAACTACCTCACGATCAATAAAGGTGAGAAACATGGCATTAGAGAAGATTTTGGTATAATGACCTCAAAAGGTATTGTTGGTATTATTGACAATACCTCTAAGGGATATGCGAGAGTGCTTTCGATATTAAACACGAAAAGTAGAATAAATGCACAACTAAAAGCTTCTAACCACTATGGTTCTTTGCAATGGGACGGAAAAACATCAGTCTACAACGTTCAATTAAAAGATATTTCAAAATTTGCCCCGGTAAGAGAAGGTGATACTATTGTGACAGGCGGACAGTCAACAATTTTCCCTCAAGGTATTCCGATAGGAACTATTGACGGTTTTGTATTAGACATTAGTGGTGATACGTATACTATTGAAGTCAAACTTTTTAATGATATGAAGAACCTAAAACATATCTATATCATTGAAAATCTGGATACCGAAGAAATAAAACAACTAGAAAATCCAATTGATGAATAGTCTTAACTTTAATAGCATCATTAGGTTTGTTTTTCTAATATTGGCTCAAGCACTGATATTCAATAACATCAATTTCATGGGTTCTGTGAATCCGTACCCATACCTACTTTTTATTTTACTATTTCCAGCAAATAACAATAGAACGCTATTTATTTTTCTAAGTTTTATGTTGGGATGGTTTGTAGATATATTCTCAGATTCTGGAGGTGTTCATGCGGCGGCATGTGTTACAATAGCATTTATTAGACCGGCGGTTTTAAAATTTGCTTTCGGAATGATCTATGAACACCAAACCATTAAGTTCAACAATACTGAATTTGGCAACAGACTTATCTACTTTTCGATATTGGTTATAATCCATCATTTGATCATGTTTTTATTAGAAATTTTTAACGTTTCAAATATAATTTTAGTTCTTCAGAAGACGTTATTTTCAAGTATTTTCACTATAATACTTTGTGTATTAATTTCGATACTTTTTAGTAACAAACAACGATGAGAAAACTTCTCCTTTTATTAACCGTAGTTGCCGTAGGGCTTTTATTTATTGCTCGCTTATTCTATTTGCAAGTTTATAAAAAAGAAACCTATAGTTTATTTGATGACAATGCGATTGGAAAGGCCTACGATTATCCAAAACGAGGTTATGTCTATGACAGAAATGGGAAATTGTTAGTTGCTAACCAGCCATCTTACGATGTGATGGTCATCCCAAGAGAAGTTGAGCCACTTGATGATACTCAATTAGCAGAATTTTGTAGTCTTTTAAAAATTACAACTGAAGAGTATCATAAAAAGTTTGAAAGAGCAAATAATTATTCAACAAGATTACCTTCTCCATTTGTACCGCAATTATCAAAAAAAGATTATGCTGTTCTTCAAGAAAAAATGAGAAAGTTTCAAGGGTTCTATATTCAAAAGAGATCTTTACGTGACTATCAAACTTCAATAGGAGCGAATGTTTTAGGTGACTTAGGAGAAGTCAATCAACGCATCATTCAAAACCAACCTTATTACAAATTGGGTGACCTTATTGGTAAACAAGGTGTCGAGTTATCTTATGAAGATGTATTGCGAGGCGTTAAAGGCATTAAGTTTAGTCAAAAAGATAGATTCAATAAAAACATTGGACCATACAAAGAAGGACGATACGATACTTTGCCTCAACCAGGAAAAGACATTAAAATCACAATCGATTCTGAATTACAACAATACGGTGAGTTGTTAATGACCAACAAACGAGGTGGTATCGTTGCTATAGATCCAAGCAACGGGGAAATCTTAGCATTAGTCTCTGGCCCTAGTTATAATCCAAATTTATTAGTAGGAAGAGATCGCTCTAAAAATTTCACAAAACTTTATCGCGATAGTATTGCTAAACCATTATTTGATAGAGGCTTGCAAGCCCAGTATCCACCTGGATCACCATTTAAAGTGATCAATGCGCTTATAGCTCTACAAGAGGATGTCATCTCTCCTGAAGAAAAGGTTACATGTCGAATGGGTTACTACTATGGTAGTCGTAGACTAACAGGTTGCCACCATCACAAAAGTCCGGTAAACATGAATAATGGTATCGCCCTATCTTGTAATGCTTATTTTGTAACTGCCTACCGTAAAATAATCGATAAGTATCAAGATGCTGGAAAAGGCATGAACATTTGGGCAGACCATGCCAAAAGTTTTGGTCTTGGAAACTATTTGGGATACGATTTACCTGTTGGACAGAAAGGACGAATTCCCAATGGAAATTATTACGACAGAGCTTATGGAGAAAATCGTTGGGGCTCAACTTATATTGTGTCTAATGCAATTGGTCAAGGTGAAGTTGAAGCGACACCTATTCAATTGGCCAATATGGCCGCAGCAATTGGTAATCGTGGCTATTACTACACACCTCATATCATAAAAGAGATTGAAGGAGACACGGTTCCGAGTAAATATTTAAAACCAAAACATACAACCATTGATAAACGTCATTTTGAACCAGTTATTCAAGGAATGTTTGATGTGTATAACAAAGGAACTGCTCAAACACTTCGGATTCCTGGAATTGATATCTGCGGAAAAACAGGAACAGCAGAGAACTATATTAAAATTGATAGTGTAAAAACACAATTAACAGACCATTCAATTTTTGTGGCTTTCGCTCCTAAGGACAACCCAAAAATTGCCATTGCTGTATTTGTAGAAAACGGCTATTGGGGAAGTCGATTTGCGGGTCGTATGGCAAGTTTAATGATTGAAAAATACATTAAAAGAGAGATTACCAGAACAGATATGGAGAATTGGATTCTCACACATAGTTTAGAAAATGAGTATGCTAAACCTTATTCCGGAGAACCTTTTAAAATTAATGGAGAAACTACGCTTCAGGTTGTTGAAAAGATAAAACCGGAAGAAAACAATGACCTTAACAGCTCTATTAGAATTAATTCTGATTCACCTAACCAATAAGAATGAATAGAGAAACTCATAGAGCTTATAAATTTGATTGGATTATAATAGTCTTGTTTTTAATACTAGTAGGTTTTGGTTGGTTAAATATCATGTCAGCTTCTCATGTTGGTGAGATTGAAAGCTACTTTGACATGAGTCAACTCTACGGTAAACACTTAGTTTTTCTAGGCCTAACCTTCGTTTTAATTGTACTTATACTTTCTGTTGAAGCCAAATTTTATGAACGGTTTGCCAGTATCATTTACATCGTAGCCATGTTAGCGCTTGTTGGATTATTTATCTTTGGAAAAGATGTCAATGGTGCTCGTTCCTGGTATGGCATTGGAAGTATGACTATACAACCTAGTGAGTTTGCAAAGTTTGCAACGGCTTTGGCTATTGCTAAATATATGAGTGATCTTCAAACCAACATGAATACACTCAAAGACCAATTAAGAGCGGTCGCTATTATCATAGTTCCAGCATTTTTAATTCTACTTCAAAATGATGCTGGAAGCACACTTGTCTACGCCTCTTTCTTTTTTGTTTTTTACAGAGAAGGCTTACAACAGATTTACCTGGGAATTGCATTATCAACTATCATTCTAGCAGTTTTGGGATTAAAATTTGGTGTATTAGTTACAGCTATCATTGCAGCCGTTGTTATTTTTGGTATTTATTTTTTCCGAAGGAAAAAGAAATCGCTTTCTATTGTTCAGTCCATAGTCATTCTGTTGATCTGTATCTCATTTTCGTCAGGTGTAAAATTATTTTATGAACATGTTTTAAAAGCACATCAGCAGAATAGGATAAGCCTTTGGTTACGACTTGAAAAAGACCCAGCTAAGCTAGAGCAAATGAAAAAAGAAGAGGCCTATAACCTTATTCAATCGGAACAAGCTATCAGTTCTGGTGGATGGACAGGGAAAGGGTTTTTACAAGGCACGCGAACTACTGGAAAGTTTGTCCCTGAGCAGCACACAGATTATATATTTAGTACAGTAGGTGAAGAATGGGGGTTTTTAGGAAGTACTTTGGTTGTGATTTTGTTTATGGGATTAATCATTAGAGTGCTCTTTCTAGCCGAATCCCAAAAATCACAATTTAGTCGTGTATATGGCTATGGCGTCGCCTCCATTTTATTTATTCACTTTACCATTAACACAGGAATGGTGATGGGATTAATTCCAACGGTAGGAATCCCTCTACCCTTTTTTAGTTATGGCGGTTCTGGTCTTTGGGGCTTTACAATTTTACTCTTTATTTTCGTAAAACTAGATAGCAATAAGATTAATGAGTGGTAAGAAGAAAAGACCATTTTAAAAATGGTCTTTTCTTCTATATTCTATTTCAAAACAATAGTTACTTCAAACTAGCTAAACTTGATTTTAAAGTTTCAATCTTCGCTAAAGCATCTGCTTCTTTTTTCTTTTCTGAAGCAACGACTTGCTCAGGTGCTCCTGCTACGAAACGTTCGTTTGAAAGCTTCTTTTGTACAGATTTCAAGAACCCTACAGTGTAACTCAACTCTTCTGTAAGCTTCTTTATTTCGGCTTCTACGTCAATACTTCCTTCCATAGGAATAAAGTATTCGTTAGATTTTACACGATAGGTTATTGCGCCTTCAACTGATTCGTTCACATAATCGAAACTCTCTAGATTTCCTAATTTTGAAATCACCTCATCAAATGTAACTGCAACATTTTCATTATTTACAACAGAAAATTTAATTGTTTCTTTAAAAGCGATGTTCTTCTGTTTTCTAACATTTCTTATTCCAGTAATCACTTCAGAAGCAAACTCAAATTCAGAAATCAAAGTCTCATTAATTGGTTTAGCCTCTGGCCATTTAGAAATAATTAAAGCCTCTTCTGGAGAACGCTCTTTAATATAATGCCAGATTTCTTCAGTTAAGAATGGCATAAAGGGATGTAATATCTTTAGAATATCTTCAAAGATAGCGTTTACGCTTTCCAATGTTTTTGCATCAATAGGTTGCTGATATTCTGGTTTTATAATCTCTAATAACCAGGACGCAAAATCATCCCAAATTAACTTGTAAGTCGCCATAAGCGCATCACTTAGTCTGTATTTACTGAAATGATCTTCAATCTCAGCAATCGTTTTTTGAAACTTAGATTCAAACCATTCAATAGCAATTTTACTTGAATTTGGCTGACTGATTGCATCATCAACTTCCCAGCCTTGCACTAATCTAAAGGCGTTCCATATTTTATTAGCAAATTGCTTTCCTTGCTGACATAAATCTTCATCGAACATTAAATCGTTTCCAGCTGCAGAGCTTAATAACAAGCCTACTCTAACGCCATCTGCTCCAAACTCTTCAATTAGTTTTAAAGCATCTGGTGAATTCCCTAAAGACTTAGACATTTTTCGTCGTTGCTTATCTCTTACTAATCCTGTGAGATAGACATTTTCAAATGGTCTTTGGTCTTTATATTCATAACCTGCAACAATCATTCGCGCCACCCAGAAAAATAAAATATCTGGTCCAGTAACTAGATCGTTGGTTGGATAGTAGTACTTAATCTCTTCATTTTCGGGATTACGAATACCATCAAACACACTCATTGGCCATAACCATGATGAGAACCATGTATCCAATGCATCTGTATCTTGAGTTAAGTCTTCAGCAGTTAAACTTGAATTACCTGTTTTATCTTTAGCAAACCTTAAAGCATCATCACTGTTTTCTGCAACAACAAAATCATCTTTTCCATCACCATAGAAGTATGCAGGAATTTGTTGTCCCCAAAGTAGTTGTCTTGAGATATTCCAATCACGAATATTCTCCATCCAATGTCTATAGGTGTTTTCAAATTTCTTCGGAAACAGTTTCACATCGCCAGTTTTTAAAACTGCATCAATAGCCGGTTTCGCCAAATCTTCCATTTTTAAGAACCATTGATCACTTAATCGAGGTTCGATAACAGCTTTGGTACGTTCTGACGTTCCAACTTTATTGATATAATTTTCAGTTTTCACTAAAACACCAGCGGCTTCGAGTTCTTTAGTAACAGCTTTTCTTACAACAAAACGATCTTGACCTTCGTAATGCATTCCGAAGCTATTTAACGAAGCGTCATCATTAAAAATATCTACAACGTCAAGATTGTGCTTATCCCCTAAAACTTTATCATTTTCATCATGAGCCGGTGTCACTTTTAAGCAACCTGTCCCAAACTCAATATCTACATACTCATCCTCAATGATAGGAATAACTCTTCCGCAAATAGGCACAATAGCTTTCTTTCCTTTTAAATGTGCAAAACGCTCATCATTAGGATTGATACAAATGGCAGTATCACCAAAAATAGTTTCTGGACGTGTCGTTGCAATGGTTAACTTCTCATCGCTACCGTCAACTTGATACTCTAAATAATAAAGTAAGCCTTGTCTTTCAACATGAATTACCTCTTCATCAGATAATGTTGTTTTAGCCTCTGGATCCCAATTCACCATTCTGTAACCTCTGTAAATCAAACCTTTGTTGTATAAATCAACAAAAACTTTAATTACAGCTTCACTCATATCGTCATCCATTGTGAATTTGGTACGATCCCAATCACATGAACAACCCAGTTTTTTTAATTGCTCAAGGATAACACCTCCATATTCTTCAGTCCATTCCCAAGCATGCTCTAAAAATTCTTCACGAGTTAAATCATTTTTATCAATTCCTTGTGCTTTTAGCTTCGCAACTACTTTAGCCTCGGTAGCAATAGATGCATGGTCAGTTCCAGGCACCCAACAGGCATTTTTACCTTGTAAACGTGCACGACGAATGAGGACATCTTGAATAGTGTTATTCAACATATGTCCCATGTGTAGAACTCCAGTAACGTTTGGTGGCGGAATCACAATGGTATAAGGTTCTCTCTCATCTGGAGTAGAATGAAAATAATTGTGTTTCATCCAGTAGTCGTACCATTTGCTTTCTACTGATTGGGCTGAATATTTTGATGGAATTTCCATGCTTTGGTATTGTTTTTGCTTTATGACTGACAAAAGTACTTATATTTCTTTTTTAGCGAAATGATTAAAAGGAATAATGACCACTTAAATCGTAAATAATGTTAATTAATAGGTCATACAGCTAATTTATTTTGCAGAATCACAAAAAGTAAGTAGTTTTGATAGTATCAATTTAAAATTAAAATGATGAAAAATTTAGCAGTAATATTATGTATAGCATTCTTAAGTGTAGGAGTTTATGCTCAAGAGAAAATAGCGAAGATTGAATTTAAAACAGATGTAATAGATTACGGAACCATTGAAAAAGGTGCTGATGGCGTTAGAGTATTTGAATTTACAAACACTGGTAATGCCCCACTAATTATATCTAAAGCAAAGTCAACTTGCGGTTGTACTGTGCCAGATTGGCCAAAAGCGCCAATCATGCCAGGTGAAACAGGTGAAATAAGAGTAAAGTATGATACTAATAGAGTAAATCCTATTAGAAAGACAATTACGGTTAGTTCGAATGCTGACACACCTAGTGTAGCTTTAAAGATTAAAGGGTTGGTTGTAGACCCAAGTAAGACAAGTGTTTTAGAAAAGAAAGACAAAAGCGTAATGGAGCAGTAAAAAACGACATTACTTACAATTTATAAAGAACTCTCTATTTAGGGAGTTCTTTTTGTTTAAAGACGTCTTCAAGTTTAAACTCAAAGTTCATAATTTCTTTACCCCGTTCAACTTTAAGTCGAATAGACTTTCCTGGACTATTTCTAAAATAACTTATAACATCTTGAAGCTTAAGCGTGTGCGTTTCTTTCCCATTAATATTTAGGATAACATCATCTACTTTTAGTCCCGCTATTTCTGCTACGGAATTTTCCCTAATTAAAACTATAGTGTAAGCTGGTTTTATATTAAACTCATAAGATTGAACATAGTTTATAGAAATTTTATCTTTACTAGCCTGACCATAGGAATCCAAAATCGTATTTTTAAGGACTTCCTTAACGACTCTCACTCCAGTTTGTTCTAAAACTATGCCGCTTCTATTGTAATGAAAACTAGCTTTAAAATTTCCGTTCTTTTTTAGTGTCATTTTAGAACTTCGGTAGTCAATAATAAGATTAAATCGCCTTAATATTTCCGCACCTATACTCCCATTTCGGTCTTTAATTTTTCGAGCATAACTAATCGATGTCGAATCTGGAAACGCAACATTAACGTCATTTAACTCGAAGCTTTTGAGGTTTATCGATTTGATTACAGATCTTTTGCCATGCACATTTCCGCTTAACCCTCGACCTAAGAAATCATTAAAATAATTATAGTGTTTTGTAGAAAGACCTAAACTATCATCTTCAAATAACCATAAAGCATCACTACTTCCAGTATCGACCAGAAGTTTAACCGGCACACGGTTTTCATCTAGTGTCACTTGCATTTCTATATAAGGTTTATTATTAAAGAATGATAAATTGAAAGTCTCACAGTTTTTACAATCTTTATATTTATAAGTCTCTGGTCTATGCAGTTTCAAATATTTTGACCTATAATTAATCTCTACAATAAAATTCTTAAAGACATCATACCCAATTATACCATGCACTGGCACGCCTAACTTAGGCGTGAAATTTATATTTTGATCGAAGACCACATAAATATATTGATTGATATTAACTGCATTCCCAATTTTAAAAAAATTATTCTTCGATCTTAGTGCCTTAACAGATTCACCGCCACCAAGTCCTCTCAAAAAAATAGTCTCAACATTATTGATTTGAAGAGAGTCTGTATTTGTGATATTGAATAAAATAGGTTTGCTCACACCTGTATCCAATAAAAATGATAATTCTACACCATTAATCTCAACAGGGATTATGATCTGGTTATTAATAAGTTGGAATCTAATTTTATCAGTTTTTTTCCTTGGTAAGTTAAATTGCCCTTGCCCAAAGGAAAAGGTAAAACTCAATAAGCACAAAAGAGTAGAAGCGGCTATTTTTTTGAATAATTTCATAAGTATTATAAACAAGTTACAAATCTTTGTCACATCTTATGTTTTTACCTCTATTTTTTAAATAAAATTTAAGATAATTTTCAGAACTTTACCATTCTAAATTAATAATCATGCCAAAAATTTCAAAGAAAGGTATTTCAATGCCAGAATCACCAATTCGGAAACTAGCTCCTTTTGCTGAAAAAGCATACAAACAAGGGAAAACGGTTTTTCATTTAAATATAGGTCAGCCAGATATCAAAACACCTAAAGTGGCAATGGATGCTGTAAAAATTCACTCTTTAGAAATTTTAGCTTATACGCGTTCTGAAGGGTCTGAAGGCTATAGACAAAAAATTGCCGGCTATTACGCCAAAAATGATATTCATGTTAAGCATGACGATATAATAGTTACCACTGGAGGCAGTGAGGCCTTGTTATTTGCATTTGGAACTATTATGGATGTTGATGATGAAGTTATTATACCAGAACCTTTCTATGCTAACTATAATGGTTTCTCGACAGCCTCTGGCGTTAAGGTCGTTCCGGTAATTTCTAAGATTGAAGATAATTTTGCTTTACCTCCAATAGAAGAATTTGAAAAATTAATTACGCCAAAAACAAAAGCTATTCTTATTTGTAACCCTGGAAATCCAACAGGATATTTATATTCCAGAGAAGAGATTAAGAAATTAGCAGCTATTGTAAAAAAACATGATTTGTTTTTAATTGCTGATGAAGTCTATCGCGAGTTTGCTTACGATGGTGCAAAACACTACTCGATTCTTCAAGAAGAAGGCTTAGAAGATTACGCCATTGTTATCGATTCTGTTTCTAAACGTTATAGTATGTGTGGCGCACGTATTGGGTGTTTGGTTTCAAAAAATAAAGCCGTTATCAAAACTGCGCTTAAATTTGCACAAGCTCGATTGAGTCCACCAACTTTAGCTCAAATTGCTAGTGAAGCTGCTTTAGACACACCGCAAAGCTACTTTGATGATGTTATTGAAGAATATGTAGGGCGTCGAAATGTATTAATTCAAGAACTCAATAAAATTGAAGGAATACAAGTCGCTAATCCAAAAGGAGCCTTTTATTGCATCGCGCAGCTTCCTGTGAAAAATTCTGATACTTTTGCACAATGGCTACTAGAATCTTTCGATGTTGATGGTGAAACTATTATGGTCGCTCCTGCAGCAGGTTTCTATAGTACCCCAGGTGTAGGTTTAAACCAAATTCGAATTGCTTACGTTTTAAATAAAGAAAGTCTCGTAAAGGCTGTAAATATCTTAAAAGAAGCGCTTAAAATATATAAAGACTAGTGCAAATTCAACAGAACATATCTTTAAAACCTTACAATACCTTCGGAATTGATGTCAAAGCGAATCATTTTGTTTCGGTAACTTCAATAGAAGATTTGAAAGCTATTTTTTCTTCGGAAGACTTTCCACAGAAATTCATTTTAGGAGGTGGAAGCAACATGCTGCTCACCAAAGATATTGATGCGCTAGTTATTCATTTAAATTTAAAAGGAAAAGAGGTATTACGTAAAACAGATTCTGAAGTTTTAGTCGAAAGTCAAGCAGGTGAAAACTGGCATGAATTTGTATTATGGACACTCGAAAAAGATTTTGGAGGCGTAGAAAACTTATCTCTTATTCCTGGAAATGTTGGCACAAGTCCAATACAAAATATTGGTGCATATGGCGTTGAACTAAAAGACACGTTTCACTCATGTAATGCTTTAAACCTTGAAACTTTAGAAGTTGAAACATTTACCAACTCGGAATGTGAATTTGATTATCGAAATTCTATTTTCAAACAACAGGGTAAAGGAAAATATATTATTGTAAGCGTAGTTTTTAAGCTCACAACCAAAAATCATATACTTTACACGAATTACGGGGCTATTACTTCAGAATTGGAGCACATGAATGTTAAGCAACCAACAATTCAAGGCATTTCTAAGGCAGTCATTTCAATACGCGAAAGCAAGCTTCCAAACCCAAAAGAGATTGGAAATTCCGGTAGTTTTTTTAAAAACCCTGTGATTCCAAAACATGACTTTTTAAAATTACAGGAGAATTTTCCAGAGGCACCAAACTATGTTGTTTCAGAAACCGAAATCAAAGTCCCAGCTGGTTGGCTTATTGAACAGGCAGGGTTTAAAGGAAAAACCTTTGGTAATTATGGTGTGCATAAAAAACAAGCCTTAGTTTTAGTAAATTATGGAGGCGCAAAGGGAAGTGATATTTTAGCACTTTCCAAACTTATTCAAGATACAGTATTGCGTATTTTTGATATTACTATTGAAACTGAAGTCAATATCGTATAAAAAAAAAGCCTCAAATAATTGAGGCTGTTAATCACTATAGAGTAGTTTTTGAAAAAGCTATTAATCAATTTTTCTTTTGGGAAGAAAAAAATTCTATTCCACAGAAATTGTTATGATAATGGATTAAATTCCGTTTTGTTATTATTTTACTAATTTTACCTTCTTAATATTATATACGGTCGAAATTTATTTTTGGTCGTTTTAAAATTGATTTTTTAATTTTTTTCAAATCCTTGGTTTTGGGCACTTCTGTAGAACAACAAATAGTAGACTTACTTGCAAAAGGTAACAAAAAAGCGCTAAATCTTCTTTACGAAAATTACGCAGACAGTCTCTATGGCGTAATTTTAAAAGTGACTATTAATGAAGAATTAGCTCAAGACGCCTTGCAAGAAACTTTTGTGAAGGTTTGGAAAAATGCAAAAAAATACGATTCAGAAAAAGCAAAATTGTTTACATGGTTGTATAGAATTGCAAAAAATACAGCCATAGATAAATTAAGAAGTTTTAACAATAGATTTGAAAAAGAAGTCCAAATTGATAAATCTAACGTATATATCTTACCAACAGTAAGTTTAAACCAAGATGTTATTGATTTAAAGGAACATGTTGCTAGGTTAGACGAAAAGTACCAAATAGTCTTAAAAGCCCTGTTTTTTGAAGGCATGACCCAACAGGAGGCAAGCGAAGAATTAGATATTCCGTTAGGTACGATTAAGTCTAGATTAAAAATTGGATTACGTGAGCTTAAAAAGGTCTATGATCCAGAAACAAGTTAATTATGGAAAAAAAACTACATACTTTTTTTCAATCTGGTTTACTTGACAAGTACATACTAGGTGAAACATCTACTTCAGAAAGTCTGAAAGTAGAACATTATATTGAGACCTACCCAGAAGTGGAAAGCGAATATCTTAGATTGCAAGACAATCTTGAGGTAATTGCTAAAGCCAATTCTATAGAGGCTCCAAATTTTGTTTTAGACAATGTCTTAAATGAAATTGAAGCAGACAGTAATCCGGTGATCAAACTGGAAACACAAAAACGCAGAACACCTTGGTACAGTATAGCAGCAAGTGTTGCCGCTCTCGTTTTTTCAGGGGGATACTACATGAAGACACAACAAAACAAGGAGTTACTTAAAGAAAATCAAGTTGTTGTGGACGAAATTTTCGATCTAAGAAGTGATATTGAGAATAACAATAAGATGCTAGACAATTTAATGCGTCAGTTTATGAAACTCAATAATCCAGAAACTGAAAAATACGTTTTTAGAGGAAACGATCGTGCTAAAGATTTAAAAACAGTAGCATATATAAATGCTGTTGAAAAAACATCTATGATTGATGTAGTGTCTTTACCGCAATTACCAGAAAATTACACCTATCAAATATGGGCCGAAATGCAAGACCGAATGGTAAACCTTGGTATTTTAGATCCTGCTCAAAGCGAATTACAATCTATTCAGTATATTGAAGATGCGCTTGGTTTAGCAATTACTATTGAACCTAATGGTAATAAAAATGAAACATCAGATAATGCTGTTGCAGAGATTACCTTAAAAAGCAGGAACAACTAACAGCAATTATACTTAAAAATTTAAGCCACTTTTGAATCATCAAAAGTGGCTTTTTATACATTTTAAGTACTGATTAAGAACTATTCTTTATCAAAAAATGCTTTATGAATTAAACCAGCCACAATTGCCCCTGCTATAGGAGCTGCCCAAAATAACCAAAGCTGAGGAACAAATTCTCCACCAGCAATTAATGCTTGACTTGTTGAACGTGCCGGGTTGACAGATGTATTAGTAATAGGAATACTAATTAAATGAATTAAAGTTAACCCAAGACCAATTGCTATTGGTGCAAAACCTTTAGGAGCTCTCACATTAGTACTCCCTAAAATAATTAGCAAAAAGAACATTGTTAATACAAACTCGGCAATCAATGCAGCTGTCATTGAGTACCCTCCAGGAGATAAGTCTCCATATCCGTTAGCAGCAAATGCACCAGCTTGCGTATTATCAATAATAAAACCTTCTTTTCCAGTGGCAATCAAATATAAAACACCCGCAGCAACAAAAGCTCCAATAAGTTGAGCAATGACATAACCAATTAAATCTTTAGCAGGAAACTTCCCTCCAGCCCAAAGACCAAAAGAAACAGCAGGGTTAAAATGCCCTCCAGAGATATGCCCAACAGCATAAGCCATGGTTAAAACTGTCAAACCAAATGCCAATGCGACACCTGCAAAGCCAATACCCAATTCAGGAAATCCAGCAGCAAATAATGCGCTACCACAACCTCCAAAAACCAGCCAAAAAGTTCCAAAAAATTCAGCAAATAATTTTTTCATAATAATAATTGTTAGTTAGTAAAAATTTAATTTATTAACTTTTAGACACTTAAACAAATTTTAAAGTCACCTTTTTTAAAAGATCACTGGTAATCTGACAAACAATTTTGGGATAAAAACAGCGAAAACCTGTATCTTTACACAAAATAAATTTCAATAAAAATTATAACGATAAGCAGATGAAACTGGTTCTTATTACATTAGTACTTTTAGGCTTAGGTGTCGCTGGTATAGCCATAAAAATATGGGCAAAAAAAGACGGCAAGTTTGCTGGCACTTGTGCAAGCCAAAATCCGATGATAAATACAGAAGGTGAAGCTTGCGGATTCTGTGGGAAATCGCCTGATCAATTTGAGAACTGTGACGAACCTCAACACTCTTAATCGTTGATGCTGATTTTTGAAATTCTATTCTACTCTTTTCTTGCAATAGTAGGAATTCAACTTATTTTTTACACTTTTATCTTCGGAAGATTTTCAACTTCAAAACTTCAAGAAACAACAAAAAAGAATATTGGTGTTTCAGTTATTATCTGTGCAAAAAATGAAGCCGAAAACCTAAAAGAGCACCTACCGTTTTTCGTTGAACAAGACTACAAAACCTTTGAATTAGTCTTAATAAATGATAATTCTTCTGATGACACATTAGAGGTTATGGAAACCTTTAAAAAACAATGCGAGAATATCAAAATCGTAGATGTAAAACCTGTAGAAAAGTATTGGGGAAACAAAAAATACCCACTTACTCTGGGTATAAAAGCTGCAACTCATAATTTCTTACTGTTTACTGATGCCGATTGCAAACCACTTTCTAAAGAATGGATTTCGCAAATGAGTGCTCATTTCAGTAATGAAAAATCTATAATCATCGGTTATGGTGCTTATGAGAAAATTAAAGGGTCTTTCCTTAATCTTCTCATTAGGTTTGAAACCTTTATGACTGCTGTCCAATATTTTTCTTATGCAAAAATAGGGATGCCATATATGGGAGTTGGTAGAAATTTGGCTTACAAAAAGGAATTATTTTTTGAAGCTAATGGTTTTATAAATCATATGGATAAAACCTCTGGTGATGATGACCTTTTTGTTAATCAAATGGGAAACAAAACTAATGTGGCACTTTGCATTTCCGAAGAGAGTTTTACCGAATCTAAACCCAAAACAACATTTAAGTCTTGGATATTTCAAAAGCGTAGACATATTAGTACAGCTGTGCATTATAAACCAAAACATAAAATCCTACTTGCTTTATTTTATATCTCTCAAGTATTTTTTTGGATTCTGGGTAGCCTACTCTTAATCGTTCTATTTCAATGGAAAATTGTTATTGGACTAATTGCCTTAAGATTTATTGCACAGTATACAACTCTCTATTTGTCATCAAAAAAACTTAATGAAACAGGTTTAATACTTTTTATTCCGTTTTTAGAAATTTTCTTAATTATCTTTCAATTCTTTATATTTATAAAAAATCTCTCATCAAAACCACACCATTGGAAGTAAAAGACGCGATAGAAAATGCTAAAAAAAATGATCAAATCGCTTTTAATTTTCTGTTGGATAGATTTTGGAATAGCGTCTACGGGTTTCAGTTAAAACGTACCCAAAACGAAAATGACGCTGAAGACATTACCATTCAAACCTTCTCTAAGGCATTTGATAAAATTCATACATATAACGAGAAGTATGAGTTTAACACGTGGTTAATTACCATTTCAAAAAACATCCATATTGATTTAATTAGAAAGCAAAAATCAACGATTTCTAATACATCAAATGGTAATGAAGATGATGCGTATTTTGCGATTATTGATGAATCTCCTTCACCTGAAGACAAACTTATTACTGAACAAAACTTGGCGAAACTACTTCGTGATATCAAAAAACTGAAACCTCACTACCAAGAAGTAATCAACTTAAGATATTTTCAAGAGTTAAGTTACAAGGAAATTTCTCAGAGTTTAGATGAACCGATTAATAATGTAAAAGTGAAGTTATTAAGAGCAAAAAAATTATTAGCAGAGATTATTGAAAAGCAATAATGGCTATAAGTCTTAAAAATATAGGTCCAGGTTTATTGTTTGCAGGTGCAGCAATTGGTGTATCACATTTAGTGCAATCTACAAGAGCTGGAGCCGATTTTGGCTTTGGACTGATTTGGGCTTTATTGTTGGTTAATATTTTTAAATATCCGTTTTTTCAGTTTGGGCCTCGTTATGCCATGGCAACTGGTGAAACACTTTTGGACGGTTACAAAAAATTAGGTAAAGGTGTTTTAATAGCTTATTTCATATTGTCTTTCGCAACGATGTTTACGATTCAAACTGCTGTAACAATAGTTACCGCTGGTTTAGCATCTTCAATTTTCGGCAATTTTATTTCTACTGAAATTTGGACTGTAGTCATCCTAAGCATTTGCTTTTTAATTCTAATTCTTGGCAAATACAATTTTTTGGATAAGCTGATGAAAATTATCATCATCACCCTCACTATAAGCACTATAGTCGCTGTGATTTTTGCCTTTCAGAATACATCTGAACCAACCTCGCTAACACAAATATTCCCAAATGCAATGGAGTTTGGTTTTTTAATTGCTTTTATGGGTTGGATGCCTGCACCTTTAGATATTTCGGTTTGGCATTCCCTTTGGGCAATAGAGAAACAAAAAACGGAACAAGAGTACACCGTAAAGTCGTCCCTTTTCGATTTTAACGTTGGGTATTTTGCAACGATTGTTTTAGGCCTTGGGTTCATAGCTCTAGGTGCTTTGGTGATGTTTAATAGTGGTGAGAAATTTAGCGGAAAAGCTGGTAAATTTTCTAACCAACTTATTTCGATGTATACTAAAAGCCTCGGTAATTGGTCGTATATCATTATTGGTGTCGCTGCATTCACAACCATGTTTAGCACCACACTAACGACGCTAGACGCCTCACCAAGAGCAATGGCAAAAACAACTCAACTTCTATTTGGGAATATTCTAAAACGAGGCTACTTGCTTTGGATATTAATTTTAATCTTTGGAACCATCCTCATTTTCTTTTTCCTTAAGTCTGAAATGGGATTACTCATAAAAATCGCTACCATATTATCATTCTTAACGGCTCCTTTTTATGCCATAATCAACTATAGATTAATTAGTAGTCAACACACACCAAAAGAATGGCGACCTAGTATGAAACTTCATATACTAAGCTGGTTAGGCATACTTTTTTTAATAGGCTTTAGCATCTGGTACCTTACCATATTATAACCACTAATTAACAATATACTTCGTATCTTTGCAGTCTCTAATTAATGTAGATGGATACAAAAATCGAATCAAAACCAGTTGTTGCGCGCCAGCCTAAACCAAAATGGCTTCGTGTTAAACTTCCAACAGGAAAAAAATACACCGAGTTAAGAGGTCTTGTCGATAAGTATAAACTCAATACAATTTGTACATCAGGTAGTTGTCCAAATATGGGTGAATGTTGGGGAGAAGGTACTGCTACGTTTATGATTTTAGGAAATGTATGCACACGCTCTTGTGGATTTTGTGGCGTAAAAACTGGACGACCGGAAACTGTAGATTGGGACGAGCCTGAAAAAGTGGCACGTTCTATCAAAATCATGCAAATTAAACATGCTGTTTTAACAAGTGTCGATAGAGATGATCTTAAAGATATGGGAAGTATTATGTGGAGCGAAACTGTAAAAGCAGTAAGACGCATGAATCCTGAAACAACACTTGAAACTCTAATTCCTGATTTTCAAGGTATTGAAAAACACATAGATAGAATAATTGATGTGGCTCCAGAAGTGGTATCACACAACATTGAAACCGTAAGACGTTTAAGCCGCGAGGTTCGTATTCAAGCAAAATATGACCGAAGCATGCATGTGCTTAAATACTTAAAACAACAAGGACAACGTAGAACTAAATCGGGTATTATGCTTGGCTTAGGTGAAACACGAGAAGAAGTTATCACTACACTACACGATCTTAGAGAAAATGATGTTGACGTTGTCACTATTGGTCAATATTTACAACCTAGTAAAAAACACTTACCCGTAAAACAGTTCATCAATCCAGAACAGTTTGACGAGTATAAGTCCATTGGTCTTGAACTTGGTTTCCGTCATGTAGAAAGTAGTGCTCTTGTGAGATCTTCATACAAAGCCCAAAAACACATCAACTAATGATTCGCGTAGCAATTAACGGATTTGGTCGTATTGGTCGTCGTGTATTTCGATTAATTCAAGACAGAGATGATATTCAAGTTGTTGCCATAAACGATCTTGCAGATGCTAGAACACTTGGGCATTTATTAAAGTATGATAGCATTCATGGGGTTTCAAAACATCTCATTTCTTCAACCCAAGATTGTATTGTTTTAAATGGAAGACCAATCAAACTCCTCAATCATAATCATCCAAAAGATATCGATTGGACACCATTCGATGTAGATTTTGTAATAGAATCTACCGGAAAGTTTAAACTTTCCGAAGATTTAAAACAACACATCTACAACGGAGCGAAACGTGTCATTTTATCTGTTCCACCAATTGAAGATGATATAAAAACAGTTGTTTTAGGAGTTAATGACAAAGAAATTGAAGGCAATGAACTCATCCTTTCTAATGCATCATGTACCACGAATAATGCAGCGCCAATGATTGCTATTATTAACGAATTATGTGGTGTAAAACAAGCCTATATAACCACGATTCATTCGTATACTACAGACCAGAGCTTGCACGACCAGCCACATAGAGATTTGAGAAGAGCAAGAGCTGCCGGACAATCTATAGTGCCAACAACAACAGGGGCAGCTAAGGCATTGACTAAAATATTTCCGGAGTTATCAAATGTTATTGGTGGCTGTGGAATTAGAGTTCCTGTCGCTAATGGATCACTTACTGATATTACGTTCAATGTTGAAAAAACGGTAACCATTGATGAGATTAATAATGCGTTTAAAACTGCGGCGAATACACATTTAAAACACATCCTCGAATACACAGAAGATCCAATTGTATCCATCGATATTGTTGGAAATACACATTCTTGTATCTTCGATTCACAAATGACATCTGTTATTGGAAATATGGTAAAAATCGTTGGTTGGTACGATAATGAAACTGGTTATTCAAGTAGAATTTTAGATTTAATTTGCAATTTATCGATGAAATAGTGTCTTTTATCGAATAAATATTTATATTTGTCCAAATGAAAGTGGCCAAATATGTCCCAAACTAAATATTACATAGTTGCTTTTTTAATGTGTTTTTCTTGCGCAATATCTGCTCAAACGAACAACATTGAAGATATTGATGTCTTAAAACTACGTATCCAAAATACTATTACCCAATCAGGATTTGATACTGAAAGAGGTGATTATTTTAGTGCGAAAGATCATCTTGAAAAAGCTTTAGAACTCGCAGTTCAAATAGAAGACAAAAAAAGTCAAGGTATTATCTATGCCAAAATTGGCGAACTTCAATTCACTGTCAACGAATTTGACAAATCATTAGCATCTCTAATTAAGGCCGCAGATTTACAGAGAGAAATAGAAGATAAAGAGAATTTAGCGATTACTTATAGTATAAAGGGTGCACTTCATGCTGGTAAAAAAGAATATAAAGATGCTTTAGAATATTTAAATTCGGCTAAAACACTTTTTGAAGAAAAAGATTTAGAGATCAATATTCCAGAAATCACACTCAATCAAGCTAAAATACATTTAGAGTTAAAAGATTATAAGACTGCCAAATCACTATTAGAACAGGCGATTGTTTTAGCCAAAAAAAACAATCAAAACGATATTCTTTCGACTGCATTAATTTACAGTGGAAAAGCTTTAGATAAGTTAGGAAATAATCAACAAGGCATTAACTTAACTAACGAAGGCATTGAAATCGCCAAGGCTAAAAATTTCACTAAAAATATTAATGAAGGATATTTGACATTAAGTAAGATATATGAAAATGACAAAAGCTTTGAGTTAGCACATCAATATCTTCAAAAGCATGTGTATTTATCCGATTCAATACTAAATATTCAACGTGCAAATCTGTCGCCTGAAAAACGTGCAGAATATATAGAAACCTATAATGCCGCTGAATTTCAGAAATTAAAAAAACAAGTTGAAGATCAAGAATCTGATAGTAATTTAGCCAAAATCACAACCATACTTAGTATTGCATTAATTACTATTTTATCTTTATTAACCTTATCGCTTTATAAGAATAACAATATTAGATTGAAGTCTAATAATATGCTTCAAGAGAAAAATGACGATTTAATTGAAGCCATGAAAAAGGCAGAATTGGCATCAAAAACGAAAGCTAATTTCTTATCAACAGTGACGCATGAGTTGAGAACTCCGCTTTATGCTGTAACTGGATTAACTAATATGTTGTTGGAAGAAAAACCTAATCCAGATCAAATTCCGCATTTAAAATCCTTGAAGTTTTCGGGTGATTATCTGTTAACATTTATCAATGATATTTTACAAATTAACAAGATTGAAGCCAACAAAGTTGAGTTAGATCCAGTGTTATTTAATTTAAAAACTAAAGTTGAAAATGTATGTTCTGCATTAAATAATTCTGCATTGGATAATAACATCATTATGCATTATGACTTCCAAAAAGATTTACCAGAAACCTTTATTGGTGATAACCTTAAAATCTCTCAAATATTAATCAACCTTATTGGTAACTCTATCAAGTTTACCAAAGATGGCGACATTTGGGTAAGAGTCTATAGTATTAATAAAAATAATAATGATCACGTCTTGCGATTTGAAATTGAAGATAACGGTATTGGTATCTCAAAAGAAAAGCAAGATAATATGTTTGAGAGCTTCTCCCAAGGCTCGATTCAAATCAATAGAAAGTATGGCGGGACAGGACTTGGTCTCTCTATCGTAAAAGGTCTTATTGAAATATTAAAAGGAAAAATCTACCTTAAAAGTGAACTCGGAAAAGGCACAACCTTCTTTTTCGAAATTCCATTAACCTACGCTCCAGAAACTATTAAAATCGAAAAAGAAGATTACTCTAAAAGCATTAGCAAATTGGACATTAGCAACATTAAAATCTTGATTGTAGAAGACAACAAGATCAACCAAATGATCACCAAAAAGATTCTAAATAAAATGAACCTTCAGTGTGATATCGTAGACAATGGTGAAGCAGCAGTAGAAAAAGTCAAGCAAAGCAATTACAATGTTGTCTTGATGGATATACACATGCCAGGAATTAGTGGTTTAGAAGCGACTAAAATCATTAGAACTTTTGATAAAGAATTAACCATTTTTGCGCTTACCGCGGTGACGTTAGAAGATAAAATGCATGAGTTTGACGAAGCTGGTTTTGATGATATTATCTCTAAACCGTTTAAGCAAGATGACTTCGAAAAGAAATTATACGAAGTACTCGCAGCCAACGAAAACAAAAGAGCATCAGTTTGAAATTGAACTTATTAGCGTAAGGATCTGATTATCAAAATCACCCTTTACATCAATTTCAAAGGAAATTGGTAAATACCACAATTGTGATGGATTGAATTTAAAACTATCCTGCAATCTCATATAATCTTTCTCTGTCGTCAAAATAACCTCCTTTTGCTTCAATGTTTCAATTTCTGAAGTAGAAAATACATGATGATCATTAAATTTTAAATGTTCAAAATCTATCGATTCAGATTTCAAATAGGCTACCAATGGATTCGGATTTGCAATTCCAGTAACTAAGGTTACTTTTTTTTCTACAAATTGTTTAACAGGTCGTGACGAACTTTCACTTAAAACCTTATCCGAATACGAAATAGCACTAAAATAAACCGATTGATACGTTAAAGGTTTCAGTTTCTTTCTGATTTGATCTTTTTCCGAAGACGATAAATTTCTCGGGCATTTAGTCACAATAATAATATCTGCTCTCTTGGCTCCTGCTCTTGGTTCTCTCAAATTCCCAGTAGGTAATACAATGTCATCGGTGTATAAATTACCATAAGCAGTGAGTAGAATATCAAAACTTGCCTTTACTTTTCTATGCTGAAATGCATCATCCAACAAAATAACATCTGATTGATTTAACTTGATGAGTTCTGAAATCCCATTTTGCCTGTCTGCATCCACAGCAACTATCGCTTTTTTAAACTTTTTATAAAATTGAAATGGTTCATCTCCAATGGTTCTTGCCGTTGCATGTTCATTTGCAATAATAAATCCTGAAGTTTCCCGCTTATAACCACGACTTAAAGTTGCTACTCTATATTGATTTTCCAACAACCGAATTAAATACTCAATAGTTGGTGTTTTGCCTGTACCTCCAGTACTCAAATTTCCAACGCAAACAACAGGAATATCGTATGATTTTGAAGGTTCCCAACCCAAATCGTAAAACTTATTTCGTAACCAAGTCACCAAATAATAAATTGGAACAATAGGAAATAATATGTATCTCAATAATTTCATCGTAACGAAAGTATAATATTTTATCTTTGGTACAAACTAATATCATATGATTGTAAAAGATGTCATCTCACTTTTAGAAGCACTCGCGCCATTGGCTTATGCCGAAGATTTTGACAATGTGGGGCTTCTTGTTGGCGATAAAAACTCAAAAGTTTCAGGAATCTTAGTCACTTTAGACACATTAGAAGCAGTTGTGGATGAAGCTATTGAAAACAACTGCAATCTTATTGTGAGCTTTCATCCTATCATATTTAATGGCTTAAAAACACTTACAGGCTCTAATTATGTTGAGCGAACTGTTTTAAAGGCTATTAAAAATGATATTGCGATTTATGCCATTCATACTGCTCTGGACAATGCACTTAAAGGAGTTAATGATATTATTTGCAATACACTTGGCTTGGTAAATAAGAAAATTTTAATTCCGCAAAAAGGCACGATCAAAAAGCTAACGACTTATGTTCCTATAGGAAATGCAAACGCTCTAAGAGCTCAACTTTTTAAAGCAGGCGCAGGTAATATTGGTAACTACGACAACTGTAGTTTTAATACTGAAGGTACAGGAACTTACAGAGGAGATGAAAACTCTAATCCTACACTGGGAAAGAAAGGTGAGCTCCATGAAGAACAGGAAATGCAAATATCAGTAACGTTTAACAAACATATAGAATCAAAATTGCTCAATACCTTATTTGAACATCATCCTTATGAAGAGGTTGCTTTTGAAGTAGCAACTTTAGATAATTACGATCAAAATATCGGAATGGGCATGGTTGGCGAACTTAAAGAACCTCAAGAAACCAATGCTTTTTTTGAGTTTGTAAAAGAAAAAATGAACGTATCATGTATTAGACATTCTGAAATCGTAAAAAACTCAATTAAAAAAGTGGCTGTCCTTGGTGGCTCTGGAAGTTTTGCTATTTCGGCAGCCAAACGTGCTGGAGCTGATGTTTTACTTACTGCCGACTTAAAATACCATGATTTTTTTTCTGCAGAAAACGATATCATTTTGGCAGATATTGGCCATTATGAAAGCGAACAGTTCACAAAAACCTTTTTAGTAGACTATCTCTCGAAAAAAATCACTAATTTTGCAGTCGTTTTATCAACGACGACTACAAATCCGGTAAAGTATTTATAATTATGGCAAAAAAAGCTGAAGCATCTGTTGAAGATCGATTAAGAGCTCTTTATGATTTACAATTAATCGACTCTAGAGTCGATGAAATAAGAAACGTGAGAGGCGAATTACCTCTTGAGGTTCAAGATTTAGAAGATGAAGTTGAAGGTTTAAATACAAGACTTGAAAAGTTATCTACTAATCTAGATTTAATTGACGATCAAATTAAATCAAAGAAAAACTTGATGGAAGAAGCCAAAGCGCTTATCAAAAAGTATACAGAGCAACAAAAAAATGTTAGAAATAACAGAGAATACAATTCTTTAACTAAAGAAGTTGAATTTCAAGAATTAGAAATTCAATTGGCTGAAAAGCACATCAAAGAATTTAAAGTTCAAATTGATCAGAAAAAAGTTGTGATCGACGAGACTAAAGATCGTCTTAAAGATCGCAAAACACACTTAAAGCATAAGCGTAGTGAGCTAGATGCTATTTTAGCTGAAACTCAAAAAGAAGAAGAAGCTTTAAATAAAAAATCTGAAGATTTCCAAAAGAAATTGGATGAGCGTTTAGTTAATGCTTACCAACGTATTAGAAATAATGTTAAGAATGGACTTGCTGTTGTACCAATTGAAAGAGGTGCATCTGGAGGATCGTTCTTTACTATTCCACCACAAATTCAAGTAGAAATTGCATCTCGTAAAAAAGTTATTACAGATGAACACAGTGGAAGAATCTTAGTGGATGCGCAATTAGCACAAGAAGAAAAAGAAAAAATGGAGAAAATGTTTTCAAAACTTTAATCCAAAATAAATTTCATTTAAAAGCCTTTATCAATTCGATAGAGGCTTTTTCATTTTAATAAAACTTTCACAAACTTCATATTAAGGTTTCTTATCTTTACTCGACCTATTGAAAAGAAAAAACTATTATGAAAAGACTACTATCTACATTAGCTATTATATTATTTTTCAGTTGCCAGAACAATGCTCAAGTCAACGAGAAACAACAAGTAGTCATAGATGCAACACCAATTGAGGTTCCTTTAAAAAACGGAAAAGCCAAAGCCTATTTTGCAAGCGGATGCTTTTGGTGTGTAGAGGCTGTATTTGAAAGTGTAAAAGGAGTTGAAGAATCCATTAGCGGATATGCTGGTGGACATACAAAATACCCAACCTATAAATCAACAAGTAATAGTTACAATAAAGATCATGCTGAAGCAGTAGAAATACTATACGACCCAAAAGTGGTAAGCTTTGAAACCCTAGTTGATGTGTATTTTGCATCTCAAGACCCAACACAAGTTAATGGTCAAGGTCCTGATAAGGGGTATCAATATCGCTCAATAATCTTTTATCAGAATGACGCTCAAAAGAAAATTATTGAGAATAAAAAAGTAGCATTAGCGGAAAACCTTAAGGCCAAAATTGCAGCCGAAGTCTATCCTTTTCAAAAATTCTGGGTTGGAGAAGACTATCATCAAGACTACGAAAGACTTCATCCAAACCAAGGCTATATTAGAAATGTATCTATTCCAAGATTAAATAGATTTAAGGCTAAAATGCCTAAAATTTTGAAGGAAAAGCATTAAATTCGTGTCGTTCGTCGATAAAATTTGGTTTTTCGTCGATAAAAGGCGTATTTTAGTGATCTAGTAACAATAGATTACCCAAATCTAAAATACACTTATGATGAAAAAAATTACTTACCTACTAGGCTTTGTTATGATTTCGTTTGTGGCAAATGCTCAAACTCCTGGTGTTTCAGAGTTTTCAAATCCTAATCAGTATATTGAATATATTCCAGGAAATTTACCCATAATTATATCTGCTCCTCATGGTGGTGTTTTGCAATCTGGCGAAACCATTGGAGGCGTATTTTATCCTGATGATGATTCAAACTTACCTGATCGAACTTGTGGCACAAACGAAAGAGACGACAATACAGAAATCTTAGTAAGACGAATTCAAGACGAAATATTTGCCCAAACTGGTGGATATGCACACGTAATCATTAATAATCTTCACAGGTCTAAAATGGACCCAAACCGTATGACAAGTGAAGGCTCTTGTGGTAATGGTCATGCAGCATCCTATTGGAGTAATTTTCAAAATTACATTAACGATGCCAGCTCTGCTGTAGAAGCAAATTGGGGAAAAGGTTTTTACATTGACCTACATGGTCAAGATCATACTGTACCAAGAATTGAAATAGGATATAATATCACTTCTGCAGACTTAAACTCGGCAGACTTAAATAGCACATCTATTATTGATAAATCTACAATCATGAATCTTGTTTCTACAAATCTGAATGGCTATACCCATGAGGAGCTTGTAAGAGGAGAAAATAGCCTAGGACAATTGTTTCAAGAAGCACCAGGTGTTTTTTATAATGCAAATGAAAATCCAGGTTGTGGTGTAACATCAGGTTACAGAGCCATTCCTAGTAATTCAGATTATGGAGATACAAGCTGTGATGATACAACTCCTTATAGTAATTCGTATTTCGATGGAAATTTTTATAACAACAGAAGACATGGATCAGGAGATGGAACAGGAGGACCAGCAAGTATAGGTGGTAGCGGAAATATTGACGGTATAACAA
The DNA here is from genome assembly GCF_036960315.1 of Psychroserpens sp. NCBI lineage: Bacteria > Pseudomonadati > Bacteroidota > Flavobacteriia > Flavobacteriales > Flavobacteriaceae > Psychroserpens > Psychroserpens sp. The sequence goes on from NZ_JBALVR010000011.1 coordinate 72,996, forward strand.
CAGAAGTTAATGGTCGTGTAAGAGATTTAGGATCACCTTACGACTCTAGACCGAATACTTTAGAACCTTTTGCCATAGATTATGCTAATGTCATTTTAGAATACCTTAGTATTCATTACAACAACTTTTCAGAGTTTGATTATGCAGCTTCTATTTATGACATAACAGATACAGACCCTACTCCATCGCTAACAAATGGTATATCTGGAGGCATTTACTTAAGTGATTCTGTAGGACTAGTAATAGATCAAAATACAGGTACTATCGATGCATCTGCTTCAGTAGTGGGTAACTATACAGTAACCTATTCTGTAGGACCAACCTCTGCATCAAGTTCACCAAATAGGTATTATAGTGCGTCTAGAAATATAGAAATCACAGATGATGCATTAAGCGTTTCAAATGAAGAACTCGCTACTGTAAAACTGTTTCCTAACCCAACAACAGGAATCGTGAATTTTGAATCAAATTCACAAATATCAGAAATAAAAATATATACAATTCTTGGTCAACGCGTGAAAACCAAAGAAATAAATAGCAATGAATCTTCTGTTAATTTATCAAATTTGAGAGCGGGCTCCTATGTTATTACTTTCTATATTCACGGACAGTCGGCAGGCTCAAAATTGATTGTAAAAAATTAAAGTTTAGTCGCTTTAATTTCAAAAATAAGAGGATATAATCTATCCTTTGATATATAATTGCCAGATTTGGTTTCGACTAAATCTGGCAATACGTTATAAGGGCTTTCATCATGCTCATTTAAATAATCAATGCGCAATCCTGCTTCAACAAGCGCATTAATCACTTCACTCAAACCGTGGTTCCAACCATACTCTTTACTTATCATCTTTGACTCCTGATCGGCATATGTCCCTTCATGTTCTTCATAAATTGCCTCCTCTTGCATGTAGCCATATTTCATGACCTGTTTTCCGTCTAAATAGTCAAACATCCAAACAATGGGATGAAACTCTGCCATATAAAACGTACCCCCTTTTTTCAAACGCTCTCCAATCATCTTGCCCCATGGTTTTAAATGGGGCAACCAGCCTATTACTCCATATGATGTAAAGACGATATCAAACGTATCTTGAACATACTTGGAGGTATCCAAAACATTACAACACACAAACTCGGTATCCAATTTTAGTTCTTCATTTAAAGATTTAGCTAAAGCAATTCCTTCATCACTTAAATCGACACCAACACATGTCGCTCCCAATCGATTCCAACTCAACGTATCCTGACCAAAATGACATTGTAAATGCAATAACGATTTACCTTTAACATCACCAATTGCATTACGTTCATAAGACATTAATGATGACTTCCCCCTTTTGAAGGCTTCCAAATCGTACATCTCACTTTTAGAATGAATTTTCACCTTCTCATTCCAGGTTTTCCTATTGACGTCAAAATGATCTTCGCTCATAACATTTCGTTTAAAGCTCTAAAGTAATAATAACTTCGGAAATGAGAAGACTTTCATACCTTTACAAAAAAACAGATGATCCGATTACTTACCATCTTATGTATGATTATCGTTCTGGTATCTTGCAAAACTGAAACAAAAGAACAAAACACAACAACTGAGACGATTTCCGAAGAACAAAAGGAATTAACCGTCGCCGAAAAGATTGCCCAAGCTCATGGTTTTGATAATTGGAAAAACGTCAATGAAATTGAGTTTACGTTCAATGTTGATAGAGGTGAAAACCATTTTGAAAGAATATGGTTATGGGAACCTAAAAAGAATCGAGTTATATTTTCTACTGGTACTGACTCTATAGTAGTTTTTAATCGAAGCAAGATAGATTCTACAACGATCAAACTTGACCAAGGCTTTATTAATGATAAGTATTGGTTATTAGTTCCTTTTCAGTTAGTTTGGGATGAAGGCACTACCATTTCTAAGCCTTTAAAGGAAGTTGCTCCAATTTCTAAAACCGAATTAAATAAAATCACTTTAACCTACGGAAATGAAGGCGGATACACCCCTGGAGACGCTTACGACATTTTTTATGATGAGGACTTTATGATTAAGGAATGGGTATTTAGAGAAGGCAATAGCAAAGAACCATCAATGACGACTACTTTTGAAAACTATGAAGATTTCAACGGAATCAAAATAGCGAAAGACCATAAAATGGCTGAAGGTAATTTTAATCTTTACTTCTCAAACTTAAAAGTTAAGTAGGCCGGTTTTCAAATCTTAAAAAAACATTAAAGTTAGTATTTCTTTGTAATATCAAAGTCCAACTTACGACTTAAATATGCACATAAAGTATATTAACATTCCGCATTTGCGTCCATATATATTTAAAGCGCTTCACCTACTTAGATGAAGTGCTTTTTCCTTAGTATATTTCTAGCTTATCCCTCAAACCCATCTCTTACATGAGCACCATCACAATACGGTTTGTTATGTGATGCGCCACATCTGCAAAACGCAGTCGTTTTATTTTTTGTTTCTTCGCTTCCATCTTTATGAGTCACTTTTAAAGTCCCATATACCAAAAGCGGTCCATCTTTCAACACTTCAACTTTTGTTTCTAAAGATTCGGCTTCCTCATTACCCTCACCATTCATATAATAGCCTAAGGCCCCAGACGGACAAGCTTTAACTTGTTTTACGAGCGCTTCAGTAGAAGCGGCATCTATTTTTATCCATGGTCGCTCTTTAGGCTGAAATACATCGCTCAACCCGTTAACACAGATTGCAGAATGTATGCATTTTTCGCCTTCCCAAACTATTGTAACTTCACCATTACTGTATTCATTAGTCTTTCCCATAAGTCATTGTTTTCATTAAAGATACTAAAAAAAGTGTTTCATTTTTCTTTGTAAAATGGCTAACTCAGCTATTCCATTCTACCATATTTATTCTTACTTTTGTTAGATACCATAAAACTATAAATCTTGTCCAACTTTAAATTAGGTCTTGAATTCGCAAAACTACAAGACCAAAATGACGAACTATCATCATACAAAACTCAGTTTTATATTCCGAAAGACACTAACGGAAATGAACTTGTATACATGACTGGAAACTCTCTAGGGTTACAACCTAAAATCACCAAAGATTATATTAATCAGGAACTTGAAGACTGGGCAAATCTAGGTGTAGAAGGCCATACCGAAGGTCGAAACCCATGGTTACACTACCATGAGCTTTTAACCAGTACCATGGCAGAAATCGTTGGTGCAAAACCATTGGAAGTTGTGGTGATGAATTCACTAACAGCTAACCTTCACTTTATGATGGTGAGTTTCTATCAGCCAACACCTAAACGATATAAAATTCTTATAGAAGCCGATGCGTTCCCAAGTGACAAATATGCTGTAGAATCACAGTTACGTCATCATGGTTATGATGATAAAGAAGGATTGATTCTTTGGAAAGCCCGTGAAGGCGAAGAATTGGCAAATTATGACGATTTAGAAACCATTTTAGAACAACAAGGCGATGAAATCGCTTTGATAATGATTGGTGGTGTCAACTACTATACAGGGCAATTTTTCGATTTGAAACGTATTACTAAACTCGGGCATCAACATGGGTGTGTAGTTGGTTTTGATTGTGCTCATGGTGCAGGCAACGTTCAGTTAAATCTACATGATTCAGAAGCAGATTTTGCCGTTTGGTGTAGCTATAAATATTTAAACTCAGGACCTGGAAGTTTATCTGGTGCTTTTGTTCATGAACGTCATGCGAACAGAAAAGACCTCAACCGTTTTACAGGTTGGTGGTCACATAATAAGCAAACACGTTTTAGAATGCGTGACGATTTTGACCAATTACCAGGAGCTGAAGGTTGGCAATTGAGTAATCCATCTATTTTATCAATGGCAGCTATTCGCGCCTCGTTAGACGTATTTGCAATAGCAGGTTTTGATAAACTTTGCGAAAAGTCAAAGCAACTCACAGGTTATTTTGAGTTTTTATTGAATGAACTTAACAATTCAGACATTAAAATTATAACACCAAGCCATCCTGATGAACGTGGATGTCAATTGTCAATACAAGTTAAAAATGCAGACAAGGGTATGCATACCAAACTCACAGAAGCTGGTATCATAACCGATTGGAGAGAACCAGATGTGATTAGATGTGCTCCCGTCCCACTCTATAATTCGTTTATGGATGTATATGAGTTTGTAGAGCGATTGAAAACGATTTTGAATTAAATAAAGCCATCTCGTTCGTAGCCGAGAAATCTCAACTACAATCGAACAGACATAAAAATATATGAATAAACAACAAAACATATTAATCATTGGCGCAGGGCTCTGCGGAAGCCTATTAGCCTTGCGTTTAGGACAACGTGGTTTCAATGTTGCCGTTTATGAAATGCGTCCTGATTTACGTAAAACAGATATTTCGGCTGGGCGTTCTATCAACTTGGCATTTTCAGATCGTGGTAATAAAGCCATGAAATTGGTTGGTATAGAAGACAAGGTAAAATCACTCTGTATCCCAATGAATGGTCGAATGCTACATGATAAAGAAGGGCAAACATTTTTATCTAATTACAGTGGGAGAGATCATGAGTATATCAACTCTATTTCGAGAGGAGAACTCAATGGTTTGTTATTAACTGAAGCTGAAAAACACGATAATGTTACTATTCACTTCAATAAAAGATGTAAATCGGTAGATTTTGAAAATACTACAGTCCTTTTTCAAGATTATAGCACCAAAGATGAATTTATTGAAGATGCAGATGCTATCATCGCGACAGATGGCGCAGGTTCCGCTTTGCGCAAAAGTTACTATTTAGAAAGGAAGTTCTTGTTTAGTTTCTCACAAGATTATCTCACTCATGGCTACAAAGAACTCTCTATTTTACCTACGGAAACTGGAGATTATAAAACTTACAAAAATGCCTTGCATATTTGGCCAAGAGGTGATTTTATGGTGATCGCTTTACCAAATTTGGATGGTAGTTTTACCGTTACTTTATTCTTGAGTTATGATAAAGGTGAATACAATTTTAATAACTTAACCACTCCAGAAGTTGTGATTGAATTCTTCCAGAAAGAATTTCCAGATGCCCTGGAACTTATGCCAAACCTTGCCGAAGATTTCTTTGAAAATCCAACAGCTCCTTTAGGAACAGTAAAATGTTCACCTTGGCATTTTAAAGGCAACACCTTACTCATGGGAGATTCTGCACATGCTATTGTACCGTTTTACGGACAAGGGATGAACGCGTCCTTTGAAGATGTGGTAGAGTTTGATGGTATTCTAGACAAACATGAAGCCGAACTATCTAACGGACAGTCAGCTTGGGAAACTATTTTTACTGAATACGAAAAAACAAGAAAAAAAGATACTGATGCGATTGCCGATTTAGCTATTGATAATTTCCATGAAATGAAAGACCATGTGTCCAATCCTATTTTTCAAGAGAAACGAAAAATTGAGATGGCTTTGGAAAAGGAATTCCCAAATGACTATTCATCAAAATACAGTTTGGTTACCTTTAATGAACATATTGGCTATCGAGAAGCGATGTTAAGAGGTCGTGCGCAAGACAAAGCCATTATAAATATGCTTGACGACGGAATCATTTCTCCAAGTGATGATTTAAAAGTCATATTAAAAAAAGTAAAAACCAAAACAGAAGCGATTTTAGAAGATGACAGAATCGCTGGATTACATTAAGAACTTATGAGCGAAAACATAGTAACACCAAGAGGAGCATATCCACACGTTAAACAAGTTGGCGATTTTATTTTCGTTTCAGGAACAAGTTCCCGTAGGCCAGACAACACCATCGCAGGTGTAGATATCATAGACGACATGGGAACCAAACGCCTCAATGCAGAAGTACAAACGCGAGAAGTCTTAAAAAACATAGAAGGGAATCTCGCTAAAGTTAACGCTTCACTCAAAGACGTAGTTGATGTCACATCATTTCTAGTCAACATGAATGACTTTGCTGGTTATAATAAAGCTTATGGAGAATTCTTTGATAAGCAAACTGGACCAACACGAACAACCGTTGCTGTACACCAATTACCACATCCAGATTTGGTAGTTGAAATTAAGGTGATGGCTTACAAGAAACAATAATGAACATTAAAAACTACATCAACGGAAAATTCATGTCTCCCATTGCTAATGGGTGGATAGACAACTATAATCCTTCTAACGGAGAAATTTACGGACAAATACCTAACTCAACCAAAGAAGACGTTGAGAACGCCTACATCGCAGCCAAATCTGCCTTTCCTAGCTGGTCGCAAACCACTTTAGATGAACGTAGTCGTATTCTCATTAAAATTTCAGAACTACTGGAAGCCAATCTGCAGCGGTTTGCAGAAGCCGAATCCAAAGACAATGGAAAACCCTTGTCTTTGGCAAAAACAGTAGATATCCCAAGGGCAGCCAGTAATTTTAGGTTCTTCGGAAATGCGATAACCCAGTTTGCTAGCGAAAGTCATGAAAGTGTTGGGCAGCAAGCCATTAATTACACTTTGAGACAACCGATTGGTGTTGTGGGATGTATTTCTCCATGGAACCTTCCACTCTATCTCTTTACTTGGAAAATTGCTCCTGCCTTGGCTACAGGAAATTGTGTTGTTGCCAAACCTAGTGAGGTCACACCAATGACGGCCTATCTTTTAGGCGAAATCTGTAACGAAGCAGGATTACCAAAAGGCGTATTGAATATTGTTCATGGTCTAGGTGGCTCAACGGGTCAAGCCATAGTTGAACATCCAGATATCAAAGCCATTTCATTTACAGGAGGCACTGCCACTGGAGCGCACATTGCTAAAGTCGCAGCACCACTATTTAAAAAACTTTCTCTTGAACTCGGCGGAAAAAACCCAAATATCATTTTTGCTGATTGTGATTATCAGGACATGTTAGAAACAACGGTTCGATCTTCTTTTGCTAATCAAGGTCAGATTTGCCTTTGTGGAAGTCGTATTTTTGTAGAAGCATCTATCTATGATAAATTTAAAAGCGATTTTGTATCTAAAATCAAACAGCTTAAAATTGGCCATCCTTCCGATTCCGACACCAATATAGGCGCTTTAGTATCAAAACCTCATCTTGAAAAGGTAAAAGATTATATCCAAATTGCTAAAGATGAAAACGGAATTATATTATGTGGCGGAAATGAAGTGATTGTTAAAGGTTATGAAAATGGTTATTATCTAGAACCTACGGTTATTGAAGTTCCAAATGATGAGTGTCGTGTCAACCAAGAGGAAATTTTTGGCCCTGTCGTGACCATTATGCCTTTTCATACCGAAGATGACGTTTTACAAATGGCTAACAAAGTTAAGTATGGATTATCCGCAACACTTTGGACTAACGATTTAAAACGCACCATGCGCATGAGTCATCAACTGCAAGCTGGTATAGTATGGGTTAACACTTGGATGATGCGCGATTTACGAACACCTTTTGGCGGTGTAAAAGCTTCTGGTGTTGGTCGTGAAGGTGGTTTTGAAGCCTTGCGTTTCTTTACTGAAGCTAAGAATGTTTGTATTAAATATTAATCTTTAGTCAAGATTTTAACTAGGCAATATATTTTGAAAAGAAAATTAAAAATTGGAGCGAAAAAAATAAATATGGGCTAGCAAGTCGAGAGTTTGATATGTTATAAAATTCTTTCTGAATATCGAAATACAACACATTCAAATTATAATCTAAAAAGCAAATGAGGTCTCGACTACGCTCGACCAGACATTAAACAAAATTTTATGAATTTAAACTTAAATAACAAATACGCATTAGTTTGCGGAAGCACTGCAGGCATTGGTAAAGCTACAGCATTAGCTCTAGCCGAAGAAGGCACAATTGTAACACTAATTGCCAGGAATGAAGACAAGTTAAAAGCCACATTGGCCGAATTACCTCAGCACAGAAACCACGACTACATTGTTGCCGATTTTTCTAACCCAATGGAATTAAAAGCAAAAGTGGAAGCTTATATCAGTCAAAATCATGGGTTTCACATTTTGGTAAATAATACAGGAGGCCCAAAAGGCGGACCTGTTTTTTCTGCGGAAATAGACGAATTTGAAAATGCCTTTACGCAACATTTAAAATGTAATCATGTCTTGGCGCAAGCTGTTGTTCCGTTTATGAAAAGTGAAAGCCATGGTCGTATTATAAATGTGATTTCAACTTCTGTAAAACAACCTCTAGATGGTTTAGGTGTGAGCAACACCATTCGTGGCGCAGTTGCAAATTGGAGTAAAACCTTAGCCAATGAATTGGGACAATTTGGAATTACAGTAAACAATGTACTTCCCGGGGCCACTGGAACCGAGCGCCTAACTGAAATTATAAAAAACAAATCCGCCAAAACAGGAAACACTGAAGAGGAAGCTGCCAATGCCATGAAAAATTCTGTGCCTGCAAAAAGGTTTGCAAAGCCTGAAGAATTGGCTGTAGCGATTACTTTTTTAGCTAGTGAACGTGCTGCCTATATTAACGGAATTAACCTTCCGGTTGATGGTGGGAGAACTAAGTCTTTATAAGTCAATAAATTCGTTTTTTATCACTAATTTTATTGAATTGATGAATTTGCGTTAAGGATTAAAAGGTTTGTTTGAGCTCATCTCTGATAGCGAGCCTTGAAAGCCTGACCAAGACAGTGCTTTTTGCATGTCTAGGTAACGCCCAAAATATAAAACCATGAGTACATTATTTCCGCCAATAAATTTCAAAAAATGGATTGAAGACAACCGACATTTATTAAAACCTCCTGTTGGCAATAAGGTGGTATGGAAAGATGGTGATTTTATCGTCATGGTTGTTGGTGGACCAAACAGTAGAAAAGATTATCACTACAACGAAACGCCAGAATTTTTCTATCAAGTGGAAGGCGACATCACATTAAAAGTGATTGATAAAGGCACTCCAAAGGACATTCATATCAAAGAAGGTGAAATGTTTTTATTGCCTCCAAAAGTTCCGCATTCTCCACAACGTGGAGCAAATACGGTTGGATTGGTTATTGAATATCCTAGAGAAAAAGGGGTTCAGGATGCTTTATTATGGTTTTGCGAAAATTGCACGACCAAACTATACGAAGAAGATTTCACACTAGACAATATTGAAACAGATATGCCCGCGATTTTTGATGCCTATTATGGCGACAAAGACAAACGCAGTTGCCCAAATTGTGGTGAAGTAATGCAACCACCTACAAAGGTGAAAGTAGATTAATACTGTCATTCCGCACGTGATACGGAATCCATTATAACATTAATAAGAAATAGTTTCCTGGCTTCTCAGGAAATCGAAGATTCGGCGCAAGCCAATGACAAACACTAATAAACGAGATGCTTAGACTGCGCTCAGTATGACATATGAAAGAAAAACGCAAACTTAGAATAAACGGTCACTCTCACCTACTTCCTTATCCGGAAGAAATACCTCAGTTCATGCAAGACAAAGGAATTTTCTGGGTAGATAAGGATAGAAAATTCATGCTACAAAAGGATTGGAATCGTCCAATTACTGATTCTAGTTTCTTTTTAGATGAAAAGTTAGCTTGGATGGAAAACTTCAAAATTGACCATGCCGTTGTACTCAATTTATCTCAATTATACGGAAATGGCCTACGTGTGGAAGAAATGAAGCAAGCCTTACGTTTTCAAAATGATTTTAATGCTAAAGTCCAACGTGAAAATCCGAGTAAATTCACTTGTGGTTTTGTGGTACATCCAGGTTTTGTTCGAGGTGCCTGTTGGGAGATAGAACGTTGCGTAGAAGAATTAGGCATGCAACTTTTATGTTTACCAACACATTATATGGACACCATAGGAACTTGGCGTTGTATTTTTGATGAAGAGAATGAGCCTATTTTTGAATTGGCAGATAAGTATAATCTAGCCGTAGAAATTCATCCATATGATGGCGAAAAATTCATTAAGCTAGAAAATACGTCTTGGCGTTTTCATTTAATATGGATGTTGGCACAGTGTGCCGACGCCTACCACTTTTTAACCTTAAATGGTTATCAGGATAAATTCCCAAATATGCGAACGTGTTTTGCACATGGTGGACAATTAGCACAAATAAACTTAGGACGTCGTATTCAAGGTTTTGATGGTCGTCCAGATTTATTTGAAGGTAAAAGTCATCCTAGAAAAGCCGTAGGACATCCCAACATCTTTTTTGACACTTTAGTTCATGATACTGGTGGCTTAGAACTACTGATTAGGAATCAAGGTTCTAAACAGGTCCTAATGGGACTCGATGACCCTTATCCTTTAGGTGAAATGGAAAGTGAAAAACAATCTTCATATCCAGGAAAAATTTTGGATCTAGCTATAGAACAAGATATTATTACTAAAATTGAACGCGATGCGATTTGGGAAGACAATGTGATTCAGTGGCTTTGTGGTGATAATCAAGCAGTGAAAAACAAATTAGTAAATCGTATTTTAGGATAATGTACTTTCTCCCTGAAAAATTAGACGATTATGTAGTAGCTCATTCTCAAGAAGAACCAGAATTATTACGGCAACTCACCAGGGAAACCTATCAAAAAATATTACAACCTATAATGCTTAGTGGACCTTATCAAGGTCGTGTGTTGAGTATGATTTCGAAGTTAATACGCCCGAAAAGCATCTTAGAATTAGGAACGTTTACTGGTTATTCTACCTTATGTTTGGCTGAAGGTTTGCAAAGCGATGGTGTGATCCATACCATTGATGTAAATGAGGAGTTGGTTGATTTTCAGCAAAAATATTTTGACAAATCAGATTACGGACAACAAATTCATCAACATTTGGGTAGTGCTATTGACATTATACCAATGCTAGATATGACTTTTGACTTGGTATTTATTGATGCCGACAAACCCAACTATGTCAACTACTTTCATTTAATCATTGATAAAATAAAAACTGGAGGAATCATCCTATCTGACAATGTATTATGGCACGGAAAAGTTGTTGAACCTGTTGATGAGAAAGACCTTTCAACCAAAGCTGTTTTAGAGTTTAACACGCTCTTAAAAAAAGATAACAGAATTGAAACTGTTTTACTACCAATAAGAGATGGACTTACCATCTGCAGAAAAAAATAAGTTTAAGAGACTTTACTCAATTAGAAATCTGCTATCTCCTCAGCAGATTTGGTGTTTTCTATATGTTCGGAAAGAGTTTGAAAGAACTCATAATTATCGAATGGCTTGGTAATGATACCATCAAATCCAATGAGATTATAATCTATTTTAATCCGATCTATATCAGCAGCTGTTAATGCAATAATTGGTGTTTTCGTGTCAAATTCACGGATAGCCTTCGTAGACTCGTTGCCATTCATAACTGGCATATTGATATCCATTAATATCAAATCAAAAGCGGTTTGTTTATGAGCCTCTAAAGCTTCTTGTCCGTTTTTAGCAATAACACATTCGTAATTTTCCTTTAGTAATAGATTTTGAGTTACAATTTGGTTGATTTTATTGTCTTCGGCAACTAATATTTTATACTTTTTTGACAAACTAATAACCTCTCCTTCAGACTCTTTGATTATAATCTTCTCCAATTTGGCTTCTCTATCGATTTCAAAAGTCAATTCGAAACTAAATAAAGTTCCTTGATCAACTTCACTTTCGACTTCTAAAGTACTTCCAAAAAGCTCGATTATATTCTTGGTAATTGGCAATCCCAATCCAGTACCTTGATAGTTGGTATTGTTGTTTTTATCTAATTGAGAGAAATTCTCGAATATCAATTTTTGTTTTTCCTTCGGAATTCCTGGACCATCATCTTCGACTTCAAAGCGTAAACTGACATGATCATCAATACTATTTAATAGCTTCACTCGAATATCAATTTTACCGTTTTCAGTAAACTTAACACTGTTACCCATAAGATTAATGAGCACTTGAGACATTCTTACATTATCGCATTTAATGAATTCTGGGACGTTTTTATCTACCGTAATCTGTATCTGATTATTTGCTTCTTCTAATCTGTAATCAAAAGAATTTACTAAATTTTCGAGTAATAGTCTAAGATTAACAGTTACACTTTTGAGTTCAATTTTTTGAGATTCTATCTTTCCTATTTGTAAAATATCATTGACAAGATTTAACAAATAATCTCCAGAATATTTTAAAGATTTCAAAAATTTAAAATCCTTTTTACTTAAATCGTTGTTCTTTAAGAGTATTGATGTTAATCCAACAACACCATACAAAGGTGTTCGTAATTCGTGTGTCACATTAGAAATAAAGTTACTTTTCAACTCTGAAGATTTTTCAGCTTGATTCTTAGCTATTTCTAACTCCTTATTTCTAACCTTCAAAATATTACTCAACTTTCGTTTAGACACATAACTTTTATACATTGTGATCAACGATATAAACAGTAAGAAACCTGTTATAGATATAATAACGTTTACATTTTTAATTTTGTTACTCTCTGCTAATTGCTCTATTCTTTCACTATTAGCGCGTTGAGCTACATTTTTATAGTTCTCTATTAAAAATTTTGATCTAACAATAATGTTTTGTCTGATTTTATCTTCATTAATATATTTGTCACTATAATTGTTGTGAAATAATAATGCTCCATAAGCCTCAGTATCCTTTTCGAGCATTGCAAAGGTTAAAGACATCTCTTTATATATATCACTTAAAAGTTCATTACTGTCTTTATTTTCTTTGATATCCTTCCCCTCCAAAAGTTTTACTGCATCAACAAATTTCATATTCGCATTATTATAAAACTGTTTATTAAAAAAGTATTGCCCTTTAATAAAATTCCATTTCGCTCTAGAATAACCATGATCTTGAATACTCCTAAGGTTTCCTTCTGCTCTTGACAAGTAAATAAGGGCTTTTCCGGTATTATTAGATTCTAAGTAAGCTTTTGCTAAACTCAATCTTGTATTTAATAATAATACAGCTCTCATATCCGTATTATCTTGATCACGGACATTATTTTGCTTCGCATAAGTGAGTGCCTTTTCAAAATAAGGAATTGGGTTTGTGGGCGGTTTTTTATATGCATAAATTTTACCTAAATGCAAATACGAACTCGCCAACAAAAAATTCTCATTCGTATTTTTAGATGCCTTAATCACTTGTGCAAAACTCGCTTCAGCCTTATCATATTCATGCATGAAATCGTAAATCTTACCAATAGTAAAATTTGCTTCAGCATGACCATAAGTATCATTTATAGAGTCTGATAACCTAATTGCTTGATTAAATAAATTGAAGGATTTAGCAATATCATTACTGTTGTAATGACTCAATGCTACAGCGTTTATACTATCAATTTTATTGATAAGCGCTCTTTCTGTTTGACTGAATGACAGGAGGGAACAAAACAGAAAGCAGATTTGTAGATTTGCTTTCATATTAGGTATAGGTTAATTTGGGTTTGTTAAAGTATCTCTAAGCGAACCACTTATAACAATATAATCGTTGAATGTGCTTTTTTATAGGACAAACTTCACGATTCCAAAACCAAAATCGACGAACGGCACACTGAATTTCAAGAGTTTAGATTGAACTCATTTTTATTTTTATAGAAAATTAGCCGAAATTCGCGTAGAATTACTAAATAATGAAACAGCAATAAGATTTATGCTAAAAAAGCAACTAAATGTAGTGAACTTTATAATTTAGGATTTCTCCTCACAGAACCTGTAAAATCTTCAAGTTCGTCTTTTACTTTTTTGATTTTATCAGTGATGTCCTTGGTAACGCTAGTATCGATACCTTGTTTTTCTGCACTTTTTGTGATTTCAGATTTTATATCACTTGTAGCATCTCTTAGCATGCGCATCCCTTTACCCAAACCACGAGCTACTTCAGGTATTTTATCCGCGCCAAATACCATGACCACGATTACAAGAATAAACACTACTTCTTGAAATCCTAAAAATAAAAACGTTGCTAACTCTATCACGATGCAAATATAATGAGATGTTTTATTATAATTGAATTATTCTATACCAAAAAGAGCCGATAGGTCTATCGGCTCTTTTTAAGTACATAAGGTTTATCTATTATCCTTTTACTTTATTTTTGAATTTATCAAAATCATTTTCCTTGACTTCTTTTGGCCAAGAGTTATTTGATGTATCAATATCCGCTGTTTCCAATTTTGGGTCTACTTTAATAGAAACAATTTCTTTTTCTGAAGCAATGGCCTTACTCACTTCATTATCATTATATCTCCAAATTTGAGCAGGATATGTTTCTGTTTTTGATGTACCATCAGCATAAGTAAACTCAACAATAATTGGCATTACCAATCCTCCTGGTTTTTCAAATGTGATATCATAAAAATACTTTGGTTGTTTAATGTTTTTACGTTCCTCTTCAGTGAAATTATCCATCATGTACTCTTTTAATGATGGTGAATTATCAGCAGATGTTCCTTTACGTAATTTTTCATTGAACTCTTCGCTACCTTCTTCAACAAGATATACCCAATTTAAATCTTCTAGATTTAAGTCTCTACTTTCAGCATAATTCTTTGCATATTGGTTAGGTTCAGAAGATACATAGTACTTTTTCACTTCTTTAAGACCTACATCTACCCAATCAGTAGAATAGAACCATCCTCTCCAATACCAATCTAAATCAAATGCCGAAGCATCTTCCATTGTACGGAAAAAGTCTTCAGGAGTTGGGTGCTTAAACATCCAACGGTTCGCATATTCTTTAAATGCATAGTCAAATAATTCGCGACCCATTACTGTTTCTCTCAAGATATTCAAGGCTGTAGCTGGTTTTCCGTAGGCATTATTCCCAAATTGATAGGTATTTAACCCTTTAGTCATAATTGGAGCAATTCTATCTTGGTTTCCTCCCATATATCTTGTGATTTTTTTTGCTGGCCCACGACGAGATGGGTATGCATCATCACTTGCAGACAATGCCGTTGGATACCACTCACCAAAATCTTGCTCAGCTACATATTGCATAAACGTATTTAAACCTTCATCCATCCATGTCCATTGACGCTCATCACTATTTATAATCATTGGAAAGAAGTTATGTCCAACCTCATGAATAATCACACTCATCATACCATATTTTGTGCGATCGTCATACTTTCCATTCTCATCTGGACGACCATAGTTCCAACAAATCATAGGATATTCCATCCCTTGACGTCTTGCATGAACAGAAATCGCTTTATGATATGGATAATCAAAAGTCATACGAGAGTATGATTTTAAAGTACTTGCTACAGCTTTGGTAGACCATTGTTCCCAAAGTGGATTTCCTTCTTTAGAATACAGAGATACAGCCATCACGTCTTTGTTTCCAATCTTAACAGCCATCATATCCCAGATATACTTTCTTGACGTTGCAAAACCAAAGTCCCTTACATTTTCAGCATAAAGTTTCCATGTATTTTTCTTTTTAGAACGTCCTTTTTCTCTTACTTCTGCTTCTGCTTGTGTTGAAACAATCACAGGCTCATCATATGATTTCTTAGCCTTTTCGTAGCGTTTCATCATATCGCTTGAGAATACGTCTTTTCTATTCATTAAGCGCCCTGTACCATCTAATAAGTGATCTGAAGGCACTGTAATATTAACTTCAAAGTTTCCAAATGGTAATGCAAATTCATCACGTCCCCAAAACTGTGAG
Organism: Psychroserpens sp.; assembly: GCF_036960315.1. NCBI lineage: Bacteria > Pseudomonadati > Bacteroidota > Flavobacteriia > Flavobacteriales > Flavobacteriaceae > Psychroserpens > Psychroserpens sp. Next base: position 88,610 of record NZ_JBALVR010000011.1, read on the forward strand.
TTTTGCCAACCTTCAACATCGTTATAAACTGCCATTCTTGGGTAGAACTGAGCAATCACATAGTTTCTATTTCCATCAGGAAACAATTCGTAACCCGAACGTCCACCATCTGTAACATGATTATTCACTTGGTACCACCATTTGATTTTAAAAGAAAATTGATCCCCCGTTTTCATTGGCTGTGGCAATTCTACTCGCATCATCGTTTGATTAATCATGTGTGGTAAATCACTTCCATTTGTTGCGGTGACGCTTTCGACATTAAAACCTCCATCAAAGCGTTCAGACATATATGAAGATGAAAATCTAGAAGCAGACATCGCAGGTGTTATTCTACTCGAATTGATATCTTTTGAAGGTGAATCTTTTTGTCTTACATTTTGATCTAATTGAACCCATAGGTAGCTCAATACATCTGGAGAGTTGTTCGTATAAGTAATGGTTTCATTCCCGCTTAAAACAGCTGTTTCATCGTCAATTTCAATATCCATTTTGTAGTCTGCTTGCTGTTGGTAGTAAGCTGGACCTGGAGCACCAGAACCTGTTCTATACATGTTTGGTGTTGAAAATTCATCATAGAGCTGCTTAAACTTATTCTGGTTAACATGACCAGATTGAGGCTCTTGTTCTTGTGCAACGACATTTAGCGAAATAAATGCAATGGACAAACAAAGGTATTTTAGTAATTTCATAGCTATTATTAAAGGTTGAGTTATTTAAAATTTAGGTATTGATTTCTATCATCTTTGGTGAATATTAAGTTATTCACTTTCGAATTTATTTTTGTTTTAATGACGTTTTTTTGCTTCGGAAATTTATCAAAAAGTATCGTATTACTGACTTCTATGGTTGTAATCTTATCGATATTTTCAATTTCTAGATAACACACCACAACATCATTATCATACTCTTTACCAATATAACTGAAGCCAACGTCTTTAGTATTAATCTTAATCTCTATCTTTTGATTTAAGTATTTCTTGACATAGTCATCAACCATTGGTTTTTCGTCAATATTTGTCATCTTGATGTTTTTGTCATAGCGCTCTTGAAGTGTGAGCTCAAAATCGGAAATATCAATTCTGCTAATAATTTGGACTACTTTTTTCTCTTTTACATAGTTCAATTGCGTAACACTCACATAATATTTATGAGCAGAAGACATAAAAAGAGGAAATATAAGAGCAAGTAAAGTGAGCTTTAATAAGTTCATATTAATCAATAAGTCGCAAAAATAGCTCTTTTATGAAAGATATTATTCTTAAAAAGTGTTAATAAATGCAATCTACTGTTAAGTCCTAATTTTTTGTTGGCTCTTCATTATCTGTGTAGAGATATAATTTTTGGAGTAAAAACTCATAGATTCTAAAACTGTTGTAGTCTATACAAAGTGTTGGAAAGTTTGGGTCTTCGGCTACATAATAAAAAAACTCGGTTTTTAAGTGCTCTTCAATCTCGTAGTCGACAAAAAGCATATTTGAAAATTCAAAGATCACTTTTTGTATGCATTTGTCTTGTTTTTCTAGCTTAACTGCTTGCTTTAATTTCTTAGTGCGTCCCGAAATTTTATTCAAGATTTTATGAATATTAATCCCAACATATAAAGGTGCAATAACTATCGATCTACCAGCATCTGCATCATAGAGTTTACGCTCCCTTTGAGTTTTCGGTTTACCAGTGTAACCAGGGATACCAACATCGTAGAAATTGATATCCCGCTTGGCATCGCTATTTTCGATATCAGACATTAAATCACCTGTTAATACCTTTCCAACGACAACCTCATCTAATTCGTTGACACGATCGGTAAGTGAAACAGATATAAATTTCATTGCTAAATTGGTTTTAGAAACCACAATCTTTTGAGGCGTATATTGAATACTGGAAATAAAAATAGTATCGTTGAGTTTTGCAGGAATTTCAAACTCGCCATTGTCGTTAGTAATGGTGAATTTTTGCGCAGTGATATTGAGTATGTGTATGCTTCCCAAATCTGAACTTGCTGTAACTTTTCCTTTTAAGTCAATTGATTGGGCATTACAAATCCAACAATTAAATATTGCTACGGTTATATATAATATAGGTCTAATCTTCTTCAATTTGTAATTTAAATTCTTTGAGCTTTTCTTTTAAAAACTCAAGCATTTCGAATTCTTTATTAGATTTACTCAATGGCAAAAACTTAGAATCGTAAGAACTAAAATAAAAAAATTCCCTTTGTTTAGTGAGATTTAATGAATCTTTCTCAAAAAGAAGCTTAGAATACTTTGCCATAGCTTCATCTGTAGCTAAGTTAAGTTCATCACGTTTTACTTGTTCTTTTAGACGTTTTGTTCGTCCTGAAATCCAATTAACCAAAGGGTTTAACGGAATTAAACCTCCACCACTTTTAGCTTCATAAACACGTCTTTCACTTTGCGTCATTCTTGGTCCAGTATACCCTGGTATGCCTACATCGTAAAAATTAACATCTCTTTTAACCTCGCTATTTTCGATATCAGACATTAAATAACCTGTCAATACTTTTCCGACGACAACCTGATCAAGTACGTTTATTTGGTCTTCAAGATTAACCGTAACTTCTTTGGTTTGCATGATGATATCTGAAACTACAAACTCTTTTGGTTCATATTGAATTCCTGAAACCATAATCGTATCATTCTGTTTTGCAGGAATGACAAACACACCTTTATCATTGGTAATCGTAAACCTACTCGCTGTTTTATTGATGATATGAATTCCAACCAAATCACCTTTTGCGACAATTCTACCTGTAATTTCTTGAGTTTGTGCTAATGCTTCCGAAGAAAAAAGCACAAGGAAAAAAAATAATAAAAATTTAATCTTTATCACTCTTGACCTTTAGGAATTCCTGACTTTTTTCATAAAGAACTTCCAAAAACTCTAATTCATTTCCATAGTTTAATAAAGAAAAATCAAAATTCTTATCTTCTTCTACATACTGAATAAACTCTTCAACGCGATGTTCTGGTATTTTGAAATTGTCGATAATAAACTCTGACCCAAAATAATATTTAACAGAACTCACAGGAACATCTGGAATTCCAGCTGCCTTTTTATCTTTTACTTTACTTCTAAATAAGGGAAGTAGCAATTGATCGACAACATTTACAATATCCAAACCGTTGACCATAGTTTGGGATTGGGAATGCATGGATTCGTTAATCGCTTTAGAGCGATTATCATCTGCAAACACATATTCGTCGCTTTTCTTAATTCCGAAGTACAAAGCATCTAGCTTTGGGTTAAAGGTTTTTACTGAATTTATGTCGGTTTTCAATTCCCCCTCAAGTCCTTTGGTTAGAACTAAAACCTCATCAAGTTTATTGATTTCTTCAATCAAAAAAACACGTATTCGCTTAGATTTTATAATGGCTTCACTTACCTGTAAATCAAAATTTTGGTATTGCAGCGCTCTAAACTCGATAAAATCGTTTACGGTGGCTTCTATGGCAAATTCTCCATTTTCATTAGTAATCACACCTTTGTTAGAAGAGGTATTAAATACCGTGATACCTTCTACATCATCACCTTCTACAATGATTTTTCCATCAACCTTTACACGCTTTATATCTTGTGAAGCTGACAATAAAGAAAAAAAGGCTATGCATAAGAGTAGTAGTTTTTTCATAGTTGATATTTTGTTTAGTAAAGAAATGATTTGAAACCTTAATTTATTAATAAAGCCTATCTAAACTTTTGTTAAATTATACTTATCCTTAAATTTACAATAAATTACGACCAATGAAAAAAATTATTATAGCCAGTACATCAACAATACATGAAGGAGAACCTCTAGATTACTTGTTAGAGGAATTAGAAATATTTTTTAAAAATACTTCAGAAATCTTATTTATTCCCTACGCTAGACCTAGTGGAATAACTCATGATGAATATACTTCAAGAATCAAAACCGTATTTCAAAAAATAAACAAGACTGTCGTTGGAATTCACGAATTTGATAATCCAAGAGATGCAATCTCACAAGCAAAAGGAATATTTACAGGGGGAGGAAACACCTTTGTTTTAGTGAACCAACTCTACAAAAACAATCTCATTGATGTCGTAAAAACTGCCATAAAAAACGGAACACCTTATCTTGGCACAAGTGCTGGAAGTAATATTTGTGGTCTCACGGTAAATACAACCAATGATATGCCTATTGTGTATCCTCCAAGTTTTAAAACCTTTGGTTTTGTGCCTTTCAATATTAATCCGCACTATCTGGATCCAGATCCTAATAGCAAGCATATGGGAGAGACAAGAGAAACGCGTATCCAAGAGTTTCATAAATTCAATACGCAACCTGTTATTGGTATTCGAGAAGGAAGTTGGCTGGAAGTAAATGGAGATTCTATTGTTTTAAAAGGAACTCTTGATGCTCGTATTTTTAAATATGATAAAGCTCCTTATGAGGTTAGTACTGGAGCTGACTTAAGTGCATTAAAATAAAAAAGCTTCATCGATTAAGACAAAGCTATGAGAGCGAGAGACCGGGTTCGAACCGGCGACATTCAGCTTGGAAGGCTGACGCTCTACCAACTGAGCTACTCTCGCATTCTACATGCAAAGATAAAGTATCTTTTTTTATTGAAATGGAAATTTATAATTTTTTAAGGAAGTGATATCCTAAAATTTCAAAACCTTCATTGTAGTAAAACTTATGTGACGGATAATTCTGCACATAAGTATTAAGCTCAACGATATTACAGTCTTTGGTTTTTAAATAGTCATAAATCCAATTTAAAAACTGTTTCCCTAGACCTCTGTTGCGATACTCATCATCAATATACACATGGTCAATCTCAACAGTTTTCCCTGCATAATGCCGTGTACAAAACCACATACCTGAAACCCCAATTAACGTTTCATCATCATAAACCACGGCACACTCGTAATTTTGAGTCACCATTTCAGCAAAACGTTCTTTTAAAATAGCTTCGGAAAATTTATGTTCTGTCAATTTCTGTATTAACGGAATAATCGAATTAATCTTTGAGGGTTCTAGGAGTTTAAACTGAAATGACATTGTATGAATTTTGAAGTGAAGATAATTATTTTGGTTAAGTTTGAGAAGTAAATGTTGGCACGTATTATGTAATAACTAAAATACAATGAACAGACGCCTTTTTTTAAAAACATCTTCACTTGTTAGCCTAGGACTATCTGTATTTCCTGAGTTAGCGTTTCAGGATTCTTCTCATAGTATATCTTACAAGGAACTCATTGGAAAAGGAACTCCTGAAGTATTCGGAAATGGTTACATATTGAGAAAGGAAGCTAGTGATGCGTTTTTAAAATTATCCGCCGAAGCCTTAAAAAGTGACATTCGTATTCAAGTTGTGTCTAGTTATAGAAGCTTTGCTCACCAAAACAGGATTTGGGAACGTAAGTATAAACAAAACACCAACAAGGGCTTAAGTCCAAAAGAAAGTATTAAAAAAATTATTAAATATTCGACAATTCCTGGTACATCACGTCATCATTGGGCAACAGATTTAGACCTCATTGACGCAAATGTGGCACAACCAAGTCATGTTTTGAGTCCGAGTCATTTTGAAGGTGACGGTTGTTTTTCGAAATTTAAGACTTGGATGGATGAATATGCCAACGCATTTGGTTTCTATCTAGTATACACTAACAAGGAAAGCAGAAAAGGTTTCAAATATGAACCATGGCATTATAGCTACAAACCGCTTTCAAAAACCTATTTAGAGCAGTATCAAAAACTAGATTTAAGAACTATTATCATTTCAGAGCAATTAATGGGGTCTGAGCATTTTTCAGAGGAATTCATTACTAACTACCTAAACGATAATATTTTAGATATAAATTCAGAACTTTTGTAAATTTATTGACATTAAGAATTTAATATCATGAGAGGAAGAAATTTTAAAGTAAGATTACTAATCGGTGTTGTTATAGCGCTCTTTTTTGTTATAAAACGCTGTAGTCAACGTGAAGAAAATCCATATACTGGGCGTATGCAGACCATTTCTATGACTTCAAGTGAAGAAATCCAGATTGGTTTAGCTAGTGCACCACAAATGGCACAGCAACATGGAGGATTCCATCCAGATAATCAATACCAAGCTATAGTAGACAATGTTGGTAATTCATTAGTCAATAATAGTATTGCTAGAGAAACACCTTATAAATATGAATTTCATTTGCTTGCAGACCCAAACACTATTAACGCATTTGCATTGCCTGGCGGGCAAGTTTTTATCACCTATGGCCTTTTCTCTAAACTAGAAAATGAAGATCAACTCGCAGGAGTTCTTGGTCACGAAATTGGTCATGTTCTTGGTCGTCACAGTGCTGAACGTATTGCAGAAAGCGAGTACTGGCAAGGACTTGTTACAGCAGGATCTGTTGGAGGTGACGTTGGTGGTTTGGTAAGTGGTATTGGTCAACAAACGTTATTAACAAATGGCAGAGATGATGAATTAGAAAGTGATGATCTAGGAGTGCTTTTTATGCTAAAAGCAGGTTATGATCCTGAGGAAATGATTGGTGTGATGGAAATCTTAAAAGCGGCCGCTGGACCAAATCGTGTTCCTGAAAGAATGAGCACACATCCAGATCCAGAAAATAGAAAAGAAAAAATTAGAGAATCTATTGAAAAACACAAAAACGCGTCATAAATGACGCGTTTTTCTAACTAACTAACTCAAATAATTGGTCTTCTCCAAGACATTATTTATTAAGAATCTAGCTCTTTAATAAAGGCTAGTGCATCTATCGCATTAGACAACTCTGCATACTTTTGTGCAGTCATTCCCTTAGCTGACTTCAAATTTAATTTCGCTCCTTTTTCTACAAGAAGTTTTAAAATATCAAGTCTGTTATATTTTGCTGCATACATCGCAGGTGTTAAACCATTCGATTTTCTGTTGACATCTTGACCTAAGCCAATAAGTTTCTTAACGGTATCAATATCTCCTTTAACAATAGAGATACAAAAAGGGTCAACAACTTTTTTGGTTACGGTTTCGTAAGTTGATGATGTTACAATGTTGTTTGTTGCATTTAAGGTTGTAAATGAAAACCCTAAGGCGATTGCGATAATTACTGCTGTTTTTTTCATGATGAAAGATTTTAAATTAATTGATTTATGTTTTTTGATTATAATAAAGAGACGACATAATTTTAAAAGTGTTACACAAAAAAATGTTTAATAACATTTTTTTAACTGTTTGTGATCAAATCTGTTAATAGTATCTTAAATAAAAACTCGGTGTTAACACTAAGTAAACCTTATTTTAATCCACTCTTAATTTTTGATATTTTGCAAAGTCATTTATATGATATACAGTATTAAACTTTTATCTTTGGTTTTCTAACTCAGAGAAAATGAATAAAAAAGTAATTTTAATGATTCTTGATGGTTGGGGTATGTCTCCAGATCCAAAAGTTTCTGCTATTGATAATGCTAAAACGCCATTTATAGACTCCCTATATCATAACTATTCTGATGCTACCTTAAGAACCGATGGTTTACATGTTGGATTGCCAGAAGGGCAAATGGGTAATAGTGAAGTTGGTCATATGAATTTAGGAGCGGGGAGAATCGTATATCAAGATTTGGTTAAAGTAAACTTAGCCGTAAAAAACAATACGCTAAAAGATGAGCAAGTACTTATAGATGCATTCAACTATGCAAAGAACAATAATAAACCTATTCATTTTCTAGGCTTAGTTAGTGATGGAGGCGTGCACTCTCATATTAATCATCTGTTTGGATTAATTGATTTTGCAAATGATTTTGGAATACAAAACTCATATGTCCATGGATTTACAGATGGTAGAGATGTAGATCCTAAATCTGGATTAGGGTTCATCACTTCTTTGGAAAACCATATTAAAAATACGAATACAAAATTGGCTTCTGTAACAGGTAGATATTACGCCATGGATAGAGATAAGCGTTGGGAACGTATAAAATTAGCCTATGATGCTTTAGTTAATGGTATAGGAGAACAATCACATTCGGCGACAGAATCTATTGAAAATAGTTATCACAACAATGTCACTGATGAATTTATCCAACCCATCATTAGGGTCGATGACAACAATCAACCTATTGCTAAAATACAAGATGGAGATGTGGTTGTATTCTTTAATTTTAGAACCGATCGTGGTCGCGAATTAACCGAAGCACTTTCCCAAAATGATTTCCATGAGCAGAATATGCACAAACTCAATTTGCATTATGTAACTCTAACCAATTATGACGACTCTTATAAAGGCATTAATGTCGTTTTTAATAAAGACAACCTTTCGGAAACTTTAGGTGAAGTTTTAGAGCGACACAACAAAACACAAATTAGAATTGCCGAAACTGAAAAGTATCCACATGTGACCTTTTTCTTTTCTGGCGGACAAGAAGAACCTTTTAAAGGTGAAAGCCGAATTTTAAGAAATTCACCAAAAGTAGCCACCTACGATTTAAAACCAGAAATGAGTGCTTACGAATTAACAGATGCACTCATAACTGAATTAAAAAAAGGAGATGTTGACTTTGTCTGTTTAAATTTTGCCAATGGTGATATGGTTGGCCATACAGGTGTTATGGAAGCTGCTATTAAGGCCTGTGAAGCTGTTGATGAGTGCGTGAAAGCCGTAATTGAAGTCGCTTTAGATAATGACTATTCTACCATTCTCATTGCAGATCATGGGAATTGTGAAACCATGATTAATCCAGACGGTTCACCAAATACTGCACATACAACGAATCCAGTTCCAGTGATTTTGATTGATAAAGACAAACCTGTAATCAAAGATGGTGTTCTAGGTGATATTGCTCCAACCATATTAAAACTTATGGGCATTGAGCAACCAAAAGCTATGACGCAAAAACCTTTAGTCTAATTGATTATGAAAAATTGTATTTTTGAAACATCACAAAAATTAGCAAATGAATTTTCAAGATAAACTAGTCATTGCCATTGATTTTGACGGCACCATTGTTGAAGACGCCTATCCCAAAGTTGGTAAAGCTCGTATTTTTGCATTTGAAACCATGAAGCGATTACAACAAGATGGCCATCGTCTTATTCTTTGGACATACAGAAGTGGTGAAAAATTAGAAGATGCTGTAACGTTTTGTGAAAATAACGGTATCAAGTTCTATGCTGTTAATCATAGTTTTCCAGAAGAAAAATATGATAACTCCGTAAGTAGAAAAATCTACGCAGATATCTATATCGATGATAGAAATATTGGCGGAGTTTTAGGTTGGGGGGAAGTATACCAAATGATTACTAATGAAGAACCAAATATAAAATCGGCATCACAAAAAAAAGGATTCTTTTCATTTTTAAAGCGATAAACGCTAACCTCCAATGAGCTCAAAATAGGTTTTATCGATATGTTCTCTATGATCGGGATGAGCAATCTCAACCAAAGCTTTTACACGCTGTTTAATTGTCTTTCCATACAAATTAGCCACTCCATATTCTGTGACTACATAATGCACATGAGATCGTGTTGTCACTACGCCTGCTCCTTGTTTTAAAGAAGGAACTATTCGACTAATTCCTTTGCGTGTTGTTGATGGTAATGCAATAATTGCTTTACCACCTTCACTTAATGAAGCACCTCTTATAAAATCCATTTGACCACCAACACCTGAATACATATGAGGACCAATAGAGTCTGCACACACTTGACCTGTAACATCCACTTCTATCGCAGAATTTATTGCTACCATTTTGGGGTTTTGTTTAATTATAGAGACATCGTTGGTGTAATTGGAAGCTCTCATTTCTACAAACGGATTATCATCAACATAATCATACAAACGTTTAGAACCCATCAAAAATGTGGTTAATGCTCGTCCGCGATTAATTCCTTTGTAATTCCCATTGATGACATCATTTAAAATTAAATCAATGACACCATCAGAAAACATTTCAGTATGTAAACCTAAATCTTTATGATTTGTCAATCTAGACAATACAGCATTAGGAATACTCCCAATTCCCATTTGTAAGGTACTTCGGTCTTCAATTAAATTGGCTACTAAACCACCTATCTCGTCTTCAATTTCATTTGGTTCGGCAATATGATGGGTTGGCAATGGTTCGTTAGACTCTACGAAGTAATCGATTTCAGATACATGGATAATTCCAGCACCATGTGTTCTAGGCATGTACTTATTAACTTGAGCGATTACATACTTAGCATTATCAATAGCCGCAAGTGTAGCTTCAACCGAAACACCTAAAGAACAGTAACCATGTCTATCAGGAACAGATACTTGTATTAAAGTAACATCTAAGTCAATAATGTTTCGTTTAAATAATAATGGCAATTCACTTAAAAACACGGGTGTATATGATCCATTCCCTGCTTTTAAAGTATGTCTTACGTTCTTTCCTATGAAAAAAGAATTCACATGAAAACTATCACTTAGCTCTGGATTAGCATATGGTGCTTCGCCTTCGGTATGCAATTGACACACCTCAACATTTCTCAATTCTTCATGCCTTGAAGTCATTGCTTTAATAAGTGCTTGAGGCGCTGCTGCAGCAGCTTGAATATAAACTCTATTATTTGATGAAATGACTTTTACTGCTTCTTCTGCGGTTACCGATTTATACATGATTCTTTAGCTTTATTATGACACAAAATTACAGTAGAATTTAAACATAAAAACTGTCAAATATCATATTTCAGCAAATAAGAATTACATTTTAATTTTAAGTATCTTTGCCCATATTTTTTTTAAAGATGATTATAGCTAAAACAAGAGAAGAAATTGAGTTAATGCGCCAAAGTGCATTGGTAGTTTCAAAAACTTTAGGCATGCTTGCCAAAGAAGTTAAAGAAGGTGTTACTACAATGCAATTAGACAAACTAGCAGAAGATTTTATTAGAGCTCAAGGTGCTTTACCTGGCTTTTTGGGGTTATATGATTGCCCGTCAACATTATTATGTAGTGTTAATGAAGCCGTAGTTCACGGTTTACCAACAGATATTCCGCTTAAAGATGGTGATATTGTTTCTATAGATTGCGGTGCCTTAATGAATGATTTTTACGGAGATCATGCCTATACTTTTGAAATTGGAGACGTTGCTCCAGAAACCAAAAAATTGGTTCAGGTGACTAAAGAATCATTGTATGTGGGTATACGAGAATTAAGAATTGGGAATCGTGTTGGTGATGTTGGTTATGCCATTCAACAACATTGTGAAGCTCATGGATATGGTGTTGTTAGAGAGCTAGTAGGTCATGGCTTAGGTCGCAAAATGCATGAAGATCCTGAAATGCCTAACTATGGTCGCAGAGGTCGCGGAAAGAAATTTATTGAAGGCATGGTCGTTGCAATTGAGCCTATGATTAATGGTGGAACTCACAAAGTGAAGCAACTCAAAGACGGCTGGACGATTGTTACTCAAGACGAAAAACCTAGTGTGCATTTTGAACACGATATTGCGATTTTAGATGGTAAACCTGAGATACTTTCAACCTTTGCCTACGTACATGAAGCTCTTGGCATAACGTCTACTGAAGAAGATGAATTTAGAAAAGAAGCATTTGTAATATAATGGATTTTGAAATTTCAAATATTCCTCAAAGAGAAATCATAACTGGTTTTAAAGCACGATTTATTCATAGTGAACATACGACAACCGCTTTTTGGGAAGTTGAAGCTGGAGCCGAATTACATCTGCACGCTCATATACATGAACAAATTTCGATAGTTACAGAAGGTCAATTTCAAATGACAATAGATAACATCACTAAGGTTTACTCTTCAGGCATGATAGTTATTATACCTTCTAATATTGAACATTCAGGAAAAGCGCTAACTGCTTGTAAGATTACAGATGTGTTTTCTCCTGTAAGAGAAGATTATAAATAGTGAAAAAACTGTTCAAAATAATATTAAACACCATTCCTAGACCTATATTAATAAGGTTGAGCTATGTGGCTCGTCCTATTCTGGCATTTTTTTTAAGAGGTAAGAAATTTATAGATCCAATAGACGGTACAGGTTTTAGAAGCTTTTTACCTTATGGTTATGGGAATCAACGTAACAACGTATTATCACCATCGACACTAAGTTTAGAACGTCACAGATTATTATGGTTGTACTTAAAGGCGGAAACCGATTTTTTCTCTTCGGAAATTTCAACTGAAAGAAAAAATATTCTTCATTTTGCTCCTGAACAATGCTTTTTGAAACGTTTTAAAAAACTGAAACATATTGATTACACAACAACCGATTTAGAATCGCCTATTGCTGATGTTAAAGCAGACATCTGTAACCTCCCTTTTGAAGACAATTGCTATGATGTTATTTTGTGTAATCATGTATTAGAACATATACCAGAGGACACTAAAGCTATGCAAGAATTGTATCGTGTTTTAAAACCTGGAGGTTATGGTATATTTCAAATCCCGCAAGATCTTTCAAGGGAATTTACGTTTGAAGACGATACGATTACAGACAGAAAAGAGCGCGCCAAAATCTTTGGGCAATATGATCATGTTCGTGTGTATGGTCGTGACTATTTTGATAAACTTCGCCGTATCGGATTTAAAGTAGATGAAGTGGATTACACAGCCCATCTTTCCAAAGAAGATATTGAAAAATACTGTTTGGCTAAAGGTGAAATTATTCCTGTGGTTTACAAATAAAAAAAGCTGAACTACATATATTTAGAACAACTTTTATAGTAAAGATTAATCGCACTTATAAGACACTATATATTTTAAAAAGGCACAAAAAATTATTCAGGGAAGTTATTCAAGTTTAAGGTTTCAATTTCGTTGGTATCATTTTCGAAAATGATAAATACCTTCAGTTCTGGATATGAATTCAAAAACGTTTTAACCTTCTCTATTCCCATAGCTTGAAACGCAGTCGCATAGGCATCTGCTGTCATACAATCTTCAGTAATCACAGAGACACTCAAAATATTGGTTTTGGTAGGATATCCTGTTTTGGCATTAATGATATGTGCATATCGATTTCCATTGTTATCAGTTTTAAACTTTCTATAGGTTCCAGAAGTTGCCATAGCTTCATCTTTCAAACTTATCGCTTTATAAACGGATTGACCACCATCAAAACGAGGTTCATCCAAACCAACGCGCCAAGGTGTATCTTTCTCTATATTTTTACCTCTAACTCGTATTTCTCCGCCTATTTCAACGAGACAATTCTCAACACCTTTACTTTTAAGAAATTCTACAATCACGTCAACTCCATAACCCTTGGCAATGGCATTAAACTCTAGATAGGTACCTTTGGATTTATTTAATTTAAAACCAGATTTATCGTAAATTGGATAAACTTTATCTAGGCCCACAAAACGCATCAAACTATCAATGGTTGTACTATCAGTCAAAATTTTATTTTTATCCGCTCCAAAACTCCATGCATTAACGACATTCCCAATTGTTGGATCAAATGCGCCTTCGGTAGTTTTAAAAATTTCGATAGAAGTTAAAAATACTTTTGCAAAATGCTGATCTAAAATCACATCTTCATTTCTATTTAATTTTGAAATATCTGAATCCGGAATATAAGTCGACATCGATTGATTCATTACAGCAAATAAACTATCAAATTGCTTGGTATAATTAATTTCAGAATCATATATCGCTGAGTAAGCTGTTCCAAAAACCGGTCCTGACAATTTTGTGTTTTCAATTTCTAAAACTTCGTTTTTAGGTGCTTCTTTACACGAGTACAAAACAATTAGGATTAATACTATTGAGAGTTGTTTCATTTAATTAAGATTAGCTTCTATGACTTGAATTCCATTATATTCTATAAGATACTCTTCATCTAAAAAGACTGGTAAATCTTCCCCATTTGGATTTCCTAGTCCAACACCTGCATATAAGACTTTGGCATCTTTCTCAAAGGCATGTTTTTTGAATGTTTCCATCCAAATCACATCATAATTATTAGGGTTTTCAGGAAGCTTCACAGCTCTAACAATAACAAAAAAATATTGACTTTTTTTATCAATACACACAAATTGAGGGTGCCGTTTTAATTTACTGTTAATCGCTACAAACTCGAAGCCACGTTGCTCTAAATCTTTTCCAACATGATTCATGGCAAGGTTATGAAGTTCTTGTGCTGTTAAGGGTTTACTCATTGTGCAAAGATACGAACTTGCTATTTAAACCTTGCAAACTTTGAACTACTAAACGTATAATTAGAGACTGGAATAACAGCATCTTTTTTAAGTGGATACCAAGGTGAAATCTCAGAATCTTCGAGGTTTTTCACCAAATGCACACTTTGAGCTGGTGTATTCCCTTGAAACAACAAAAACAACTGTTCGCCTTTCTCATTGACTACGGCATCACAGACCATAACGATGTGTCCTGGAGAACCGCCTTTGATAAGCATATCGCCAATTTTCAAATCTTTATCATCAATAGATTTAAGTTCATTAAAAAGTGATAACGTGCCTGAATACATATAGATTAAGTTCAGGTATTTATAGAAGTTTTCTTCCGAATGATTAGTCCTTGCTGTTCTACTAAAAGTTACTTTATTGCCTGATATTTTTGGACGATAGCCTTCTGCATATTTTTGCCATGAGCAGTAGTGACCAGAAGTGAAATTAAAGCCTATTTCATCTTTTCTATTATATTTCCATAGGTATTCACTTCGTATTCTAATCAATGCATCTGCACATTGCTGTAACCCATTTTTAGGAACCGGAACTTCTAAAATCCCTATATGACCACCTTGCCAGAAATATTCAGAATTGTCGTAGTTTATGATTTTTTTTCCGAAAGGTTTTAGTTTGTAATTCCGAAGGTACTCTGCAAAACTTCCGTCTTCGTAAACAACGCGTTTATAACCTTCAGGCACGTTAACTCTTGATTTTATTGTCAAGCTGTCTTTATTAATAAGACTTGGCGCTTCAACACTTGCTCTGACACTATTAACTACTTTTTTTACTGGCTTCAACTGAAATGCCAAAACTACAAGCGAGGATAGAATTAATAGGGTAAGTACTATTTTTTTCATACGTATCAGAACGTCAAAACATAAGATTTGTTATACAGTGAATAAAAAAGTGTAAATTTAAACATTAGCTGTTTGTAACATTATAATCAATTTATTTATACGCACATCATTAGCCAACCACTTCTAATATTACTCTACTTTCATGGAGTTAAATTCATAAATAACTCATAAAACAATACAATGAAATCAATTAAACTAATCTTATCACTACTAGCTCTTACTTTGACTGTATCGCTTCAGGCACAAACTGAAGAAGCAAAAGTTATCGAAACCACAAGCAAAGGAACTATTGAAGGGCATATCTATTTTTTAGCAGATGACTTATTAAAAGGTAGAGAAACGGGAACGCCCGAAAATAAAATAGCAGCTTCGTATTTGGCAAATACATTGCGTCGCTATGGCGTAAAACCAAATCCTAAAACAGGAACCTATTACCAAGAGGTAAAACTGAAACGCGAATCACCTCCTTATGAAGTCACTATAGAAATTAATGGTCAGAAAATTAAGGACTATGCTTTTGTGTCGCCATCTCCTGTAAATACAGATAGTGATGCCGTCTATTTAAATTACGGACTTGAAGATGATTATAAAGGAAAAGACCTTAAGGGAAAGGTTATTATTATTAAAGCAGGAAGTTCAGAAGCAAAAGATACAAGAGCAGCTTTTGGCTTACGTGGCAAAAAACAAGAACTAGCTCAAGCAAACGGTGTAGCTGCTATTATAGAACTTTTAAATGCAGATGACAACATGTGGGGTTTTATTGATCATAATTTTAACTCCTCAAAATTAATGGTCGCTGAAAACGAAGAAGATAAGAGTGACAACAATCAAACGGCTCATGTTTGGGTATTAGATAAAGACAACAAAATGGCCGAAGCTTTAAGTGTAACAAAACGCATAAGCTCTAAAGTTGCTATTAGCGAAAATAAAGAAGAAATTGTGATGTCTCAAAATGTTATCGGCATGGTTGAGGGTACAGATCCAAAACTCAAAGAAGAGTTTATTATTTACTCAGCGCATTACGACCATGTTGGCATTGGAACACCAGATGAAACAGGTGACACAATTTATAATGGTGCAAGAGACAATGCGATTGGAACAACAACTGTTTTGAGTATGGCTGAGAACTTGGCCAAATATCCAACAAAACGTTCAGCGTTATTTATTTTATTTACTGGTGAAGAAAAAGGGCTTTTGGGTAGTAAATTCTATGTTGAAAATCCTGTGCTTCCACTAAACCAAATGGTCTATTGTTTTAATAGTGATAATGCTGGTTACAATGATACCTCTTTAGCTACAATTATTGGATTATCACGAACCACAGCAGCGCAACACATTAAAGATGCCGCAACTACTTTTGGCATAACGGCAATTGATGACCCAGCACCGGAGCAAGGTTTATTTGACCGAAGTGACAATGTGCATTTTGCAAGAAAAGGCATTCCAGCACCAACGTTTTCATTAGGGTTTACTGCTTTTAATGGTGATGTCACTAAGTACTACCACAGACCAGGAGATGAAGCTGACACTTTAGATTACGATTACTTACTAAAGTTTTTTAGAGCCTATGTCTTGTCTGGACGTCATATAGGTAACGACCCAAAAACACCTGTTTGGACACCTGGTGATAAGTATGAAGAAGCTGCAAAGGCACTCTATGGGAACTAAGCAATTAAAAAATAAGCGCTGTCAATGACTAAATTCTTTCAATACAAAACATTAAAACAGACTCAAATTGTAACTTATGTATGCACCTGCCTACTAATAGTTAGCTGTAATAACCAAAACACTTTACCAGACCCTTTAGAAGCAGGCTGGAATAATGAAGCCGTTTGTGAAGTTGTAGAGGATAATAACAAGGTGAGAGTTTTGAGATGCACATTCGCTCCTGGAGTTGGTCATGAGAAACATTATCACAATCCGCATTTTGGATACACGCTTGTTGGAAGTAGATTTAGAATAAAAGATACTACAGGAACTAGAGAGGTCAATGTCCCAACGGGATACAGTTTCAGTAAAGATGACATATCAACGCACGAAGTCCTTAATATTGGTGATAGTACAGCTATTTTTTTAATAATAGAATACAAATAAAACATGAACGGACTTGATATCGTGATGGTGATTGCCATTATACTCTTTGCTAGATTAGGAGTACGATTGGTGACGGGTTATAATAAAATAAAAAAAGAGGATAAAGAAGAATCTGATATTGACCCTGATAATTCATGATTAAATTCTTCAAATAAACAAATAAGATATGGGCATTTTTTGGGACTTATTACAGCAAGACGAACTTGACAAACAACAAAAACAAGCAAATAGCATAGAAGAACGTGTAAAGATTTTGGAAGAAGATTTAGCCCATACAAAAGCACTTCTTAAGAAGACACTTGTCGCTTTAGAAACCCATCTCACACAAGATATAGATGGTGATGGCAAAATGGGATAATCCAAAAGCCATATGAGATGAGCATTCTCAATAAATAACATAAAAAAACCAACTCGTTATGAGTTGGTTTTTCTTTTATATAGACTCCACATCAAGTGTGGGATGACATTTATAATTAAATATCGCTTAGCGATTTATCCACCAAAGTCATCAAATCGAATGTGTTCATCTGCAATTCCATAATCTTCACCCATTTTCTGAACGGCTTGGTTCATTAATGGAGGTCCGCAGAAGTATAATTCGATATCTTCTGGTGCTTCATGTTTAGATAAATATTGATCAATTACCACTTGATGAATAAAACCAGTAAAACCATCACCTTCATTATCGTTAACATCTTTTTTAAGTTGCCAATTATCAGCTTCAGTTGGATCTGATAATGCAATAAAGAACTTGAAATTTGGAAAATCTTTTTCTAAAGCTCTAAAATAATGTATGTAAAATAATTCAGCTTTAGAACGTCCTCCATACCAATACGTTACTTTACGCCCAGTTTTTAAGGTTCTAAATAATTCGTATATATGCGAACGCATTGGAGCCATTCCAGCACCACCACCAACATACAACATTTCTGAATCAGACTCATTAATAAAGAACTCTCCATAAGGTCCTGAAATTATTACTTTATCTCCCACTTTTTGATTAAAAATATAAGATGAAGCAATACCAGGATTAACATCCATCCAACCACCTTTGGCACGATCAAAAGGAGGAGTTGCAACACGAACATTAAGCATAATTTTTCTTCCTTCAGCAGGATAAGAAGCCATAGAATAGGCTCTTTCAACCAGTTCTTCGTTTTTCATGACTAAAGGCCACAAACCAAATTTCTCCCAATCTGCTTTAAATTTATCTGGTTCTCCAGGATGATCTTCCGGATGTGCAGAAACATCCATATCCGAAAACTTTATTTCACAATTAGGAATTTCGATTTGTATATATCCTCCAGCTTTATAATTCATGTCTTCTGGAATTTCGACTACAAATTCTTTAATAAACGTAGCTACATTATAATTTGAAACTACAGTAGCTTCCCATTTTTTAATTCCGAAGACTTCTTCAGGAATGGTAATCTCCATATCCTGCTTCACTTTTACTTGGCAAGATAAACGTGCGCCATGTGCTAACTCTTTTCTACTGAAATGCGGTGTTTCCGTAGGTAATGCTTCTCCACCACCAGAAAGAACGTGGCACTCACATTGAATACATGTTCCACCGCCACCACAAGCTGATGGTAAGAATATTTTTTCGGCACTTAACGTGGTTAATAATGTACTTCCAGATGCTACTTCTATTTCACGCTCACCATTAATCATGATCTTTACTGGACCAGATGGTGATAATTTTTGTTTCACAAATAATAACAAGCTTACTAGTATCAATGTTACTATTAAAAACGCTGCTACTGTTGCTAAGACTGTTCCTAATGTCCCTGCTGCTAATATCATACTACTCTTCTATTTTAGTGTTGTTAGCTAATTCTGTTTTGTCTTTAGTTGGTGTTATTTTAACCTCAACTGTTGTCTCTTCTGCAACCTCTTCATCACCACCAGTTAACATACCACCAAAGCTCATAAACCCTATAGCCATAAGACCTGTAATGATAAACGTAATTCCCAATCCTCTTAGAGCTGGCGGAACGTTAGAATATCTAATTTTCTCTCGAATAGCAGCAATTGCTAAAATAGCTAAGAACCAACCAATACCAGAACCGATACCATAAGTTGTTGCCAATCCTAAAGTTTCAATTTCACGAGATTGCATAAACAATGAACCACCTAAGATCGCACAGTTCACAGCAATTAATGGTAAGAAAATACCAAGTGAGTTATATAATGATGGAGAGAATTTCTCTACAACAATTTCTACCAATTGAACCATAGTTGCTATGGTAGCAATAAACATGATGAATGATAAGAAACTTAAATCATAATCTGCATACTCTGCTCCCATCCAAGACAGAGCTCCAGGCTGCAATACATATTGATCTAATAACCAGTTTAAAGGTACCGTGATTGCTAATACGAATATTACTGCTGCACCAAGACCTACTGCTGTAGATACTTTTTTAGATACCGCTAGATAAGAACACATCCCAAGGAATGTTGCAAATACCATGTTATCTATAAATATTGATTTAAAAAATAATTCTAAATGTTCCATATTCTATATTTTGATGAGATTCTGAATCAAATCCAGAATGACAATTCAATTTTAGTCTTCGATTAAGTCTTTATTTCTACTACGCTGCACCCAAATAATGATTCCAACAACTATTAATGCCATTGGCGATAATAACATAAATCCGTTATTCTCATATCCAAATTCGTATAATCCAGTTTTTTCAATTGGATCTCCTAATACAGGAATACCTAATAATGTTCCTGAACCTAAAAGTTCTCTAAAGAATCCTACTATAATTAGAATCACAGCATATCCTAATGCATTACCAATCCCATCTAAGAATGAACGCCAAGGTTTATTCCCTAAAGCAAAAGCTTCAAAACGTCCCATGATAATACAGTTGGTAATAATTAATCCCACGAAAACGGATAGTGTTTTACTCAGTTCATAAGCAAAAGCTTTCAGAACTAAATCCACAATAATTACTAACGTTGCCACAACAATAAGTTGAACGATAATTCTAATTTTTGAAGGAATAATATTTCGCATTAAAGAAATAACAACATTACCAATACCTAATACAAACAATACAGATATTGACATTACAATAGATGCCTCAAGCTCTGCGGTAATTGCTAAAGCAGAACAAATACCTAATACCTGAATGGTAATTGGGTTATTATCTGCTAATGGATCTTTTATTAAAGCTGCGTCTTTTTTTGAAAGTAAGCCCATACTGTTATTGTTTTAAGTTTTTAAAATAAGGTACATAAAGCTTCAAATCACTTCTAATCATTGCTGAAACACCATCACCTGTAATCGTCGCTCCTGCAATCGCATCTACCTCATTATCTGTTTTATCATTGTTCTTAGGGTCTGCATTACCTTTAGCAACATTAATCCCTTTAAATTTTCCGTTGGACATTAAATGCTCACCAATAAAATCATCCATAAAGAAACGTTGCTTAATGTTTGCACCCAAACCAGGCGTTTCTCCCTTATGATCAAAATAAGCACCTTGAACTACCATGTTTTCATCCATTGCAACATAGGCCCAAATAGCATCCCAAAGCCCTTTTCCTCTAATTGGAGCGATGTAATATTTCTTACCCTTTTCATCTTCTCCAACAAACAATGGCAATTGTCTTACTTCGCCATTTTTAGCTTTGGCTTGCTCCTTTTTTACGTCAATTAAATAAGCCTTATCATTCTCTACAGCTTGTCCATCTTTACTCACAACTAATTGTTGTTTGATATATTGACTAAATAGCTCAGGCGCATCATCTGTTGATATAAAGTTTGCACTAGTACCTTCGTTTTCATTTATTCCCATAGCATAGAGAATATTTTGTTGTTTCTCTAAACGTTGGTTCTCTGTAATTGTAGGCTTTAATGAAGACGCCAAGTACGCCAACAATGATCCTACAACCAATACCATTACAATAGCAAATATTATGGTATACGAATTTTTATCTGTTCTCTTTTCCATCGTTAAGCAGTTTTAACTTTTAGACGTTTCATTCTTTTCTTTACATTTCCTTGAACCACATAGTGATCAATCGTTGGTGCAAAAACATTCATTAATAGAATAGCTAACATTACACCTTCTGGATATGCTGGGTTAAATACACGAATCATGATTGATATAAATCCAACTAAAAACCCGTAGATCCATTTTCCTTTATTCGTTTGTGAAGCCGTTACTGGATCGGTTGCCATAAAGACTGTACCAAAAGCAAATCCACCAATTAGTAGGTGATGCCAGAATGGTGTATTCATCAATCCATAGAACTTACTACCTTCTGTAATCCATTCAGAACTTACTGCAAAATTGAAAATTAATCCCATTGCTAAAGCCCCTACTGCTGAAGACAACATGATTCTCCAGCTACCAATTTTTGTGAAAATTAGTATACCCGCTCCTATTAAAATAATTAAAGTAGAGGTCTCTCCAACTGAGCCAGGAATTAATCCGTAGAACATATCCATGACCTCATAACCTGCGCCTTTATTTTGTGCTAAACTTCCCAGAATCGTTTCACCAGAAATAGCATCTAGGTTTTCTCCAGCCGCAATTAATTGATCACGTTC
This sequence comes from Psychroserpens sp., assembly GCF_036960315.1. Taxonomy (NCBI): domain Bacteria; kingdom Pseudomonadati; phylum Bacteroidota; class Flavobacteriia; order Flavobacteriales; family Flavobacteriaceae; genus Psychroserpens; species Psychroserpens sp. The sequence goes on from NZ_JBALVR010000011.1 coordinate 110,312, forward strand.
TACTGCACCTTGAACCCAAACCTTATCACCAGACATCCATGTTGGATACGCGAAGAATAAAAAGGCTCTAATGGTTAATGCAGGATTTAAGATATTCATTCCTGTACCTCCAAATACTTCTTTTCCTATTACAACTCCAAAAGCTACTGCTACTGCAAGCATCCATAATGGTGTATCAATTGGCACGATTAAAGGCACTAACATTCCTGTTACCAAGTAGCCTTCTTCTACTTCGTGGCTATTTTTCATAGCAAATAAAATCTCAATTGCTAAACCTACACCGTAAGACACAACGACTAACGGAATCACTTTCCAAAAACCAACCATGAAGTTATCCATCGTCCAAAATGTTGAACTAAAGAAACCTTCTGTTGCTTGTTGAATTTCTCCAAATGCCAGATGATGTTGGTATCCAGCATTAAACATTCCGAAGAGTAAACATGGTACCATTGCCATAATCACAATGTTCATGGTACGTTTTAAATCATCGGCTACTTTTATGTGAGTCCCATTATGAGTGGTCTCATTAGGCAAGAATAAAAACGTATGTATTGCAGAAAATGCTGGCAACCATTTTTTGTCTTTATTCTTTTCTTTAAAATTATGTAAACTACTTTTTAAACCCATCTTGTGTATTTTTCATTTTACTTCGTGCAATGAATAATTATTTTGCATTTTTCGCTTTACTGTGTAAAACAAATAATTTATCCAATTTCTTTAAGCATTAAGTCTAAACCTTTTCTAATAATATCTTGATGCGGTTGTTTAGACACACATATAAATTCTGTTAACGCGAAATCTTCAGGTGCAACTTCGTACATTCCTAAAGCTTCCATTTCATCTAAATCTTGATACTTACAAGCTTTTAAAATTTGCATTGGATAAATATCCAACGGAAATACTTCTTCATAAGAACCTGTAACTACAAAGGCACGATGTTCACCATTAGTATTGGTGTTTAAGCTATATTTTTTCTTAGGTGTTAACCAAGAAAACGTTAATGCTCTCGTTGTAGAAACTTTATTAAAAACCGGTTTGTTCCAACCAAAGAATTCATAATCATCACCTTCAGGAATCACAGAAATTAAGGTATCGTAATACCCTAAGCTTCCATCTGGCTTCACTTGTTTTCCTGATAGCACATTTCCTGAGATAATACGATCGTTACCCTCTTTCTCAACACCATTATCATACACCATAGTAGCAACTTCGCTTCCTATTTTAGTTTTGAAATATCTTGGTTTCTTTACTGAAGAACCTGCTAAAGCAACAATACGCTCGGCATTGAATTTTCCAGTAAGCAACAATTCTCCAATAACCACTAAGTCTTGTGCATTAACTGTCCAAACGGTTTCTCCTTTATTAACAGGGTCAATCTTATTGATATGCGTACCAACATTTCCTGCTGGATGTGGACCGGACACGTTATGAATCGTAGCATCACTCATATTTGCAAGTGGTGAGTTGTTAGACCCAACCCCAATATGAACTTGACCTTCAGTCAATTTTGATAAAGCAGATACTGCAGCTTGCAACTCCACTTCTTTGCCAGCAAGTACAAAATCTAAGTTTGCTGCTAAAGGTGCCGTAGAATAACCAGAGATAAAAATCGATTTAGGCGATTTCTCTGGATTTGCTATCACATCATATGGTCTTTGCTTGATAAAAGGCCAACATCCTGAAGCTAATAAATGAGCTTTAGTCGCTGCTGCATCAGAATTTGTATTGAACTTACCAAAATCTTTATAAGATTGCTCTTTATCTGCTTGAATCTTAATGGCATCAATACGTCGTTTCGGACCTCTTAATACTTCTAACACAGTTCCAGAAACTGGCGATACGTACTTTACATCTTCATTAGACTTATCATAAAAGATAACATCTCCTGCCTGTAATTTAGCACCTTCTTTTGCTACTAGTTTTGGAATAACGCTGTGAAAATCTTCAGGTCTGATAGTGCAGAAATTACTTATAATGGCTTGTTCAACTGTTTTATCAGCTTCGCCTACAAGTTTTATATCCAGACCTTTTTTAATCTTAATGTCTTTTGACATACGCTTTATATTGAAATTAGTTGTCTAAAAATCGGTGCAAATTTACAAATTTACCACGTAATAAAATAGTCAGGTTATCTAAGTTTGTTATTTTTAATAATTCTAAATAAGGTGTCTGTTAAAAATAAAAAATCACATCCAATTTTAAAGAAAGGATAAAAAAGACAAGAAAACACGAAGTGCAGATTATAGAACAATAAGTAACTGGCAATATTAAGGCACAGATTTTGTTTATATTTACATATCAAACTACTATTAATGATTAAAAACATCTATTTTTTTCTATTAGCCATCCTAATCTCTGCACAAGGATTTAGCCAAGTTGAAGAAGTTAATCCGCCAGATTACATAAAAACCGTCACCTTTAGAAGTCGTACATCTTCACAAGGACAATTACCCATTATACGTTTAGGTGAAGCTTTTCATTTAGAATTTGATGTGCTCACAACCGATGAGCCAGATTTCTATTATACTATAGAACACTATAACTATGATTGGACTAAATCTAATCTGGTTAAAATGGAATATATGAGAGGGTTTGACAACTACAGAATTGTCGATTACCAAAACTCATTTAATGCTTATCAGCTCTATTCGCATTATGACTTACAAATCCCAAACCAGCAAACTCGTGCTTTGATAAAATCTGGTAATTATATCCTTTCCATATATAACGAAGACCAAGAAGTGGTCTTTACTAGAAAGTTCATGATCTATAAAGAACAGCTAGGTGTTGGTGTTGCGCTAAAAAGATCTAGAGATGTATCGTATATCGATAGTAAACAAAGTGTTGATATTGTGATTAATTCTGGAGCCTTAGTTTTAAATAATCCAAAACAAACGGTTAAGACTTTAATTATCCAAAATAACAATCTAAAAACTGCTATTACCGATGTAAAACCTCAATATACTATAGGAAAGGAACTCATTTTCAGATACACTAAGGAAACTTCGTTTTGGGCAAGTAACGAATTCCGTTTCTTTGAAACTAAAGATGTAAGAGGTGCTAATGTAGGTGTTCAGTTTATTGATTTAAAAGATATTTATAACAGTTATTTATTTGCTGATGGACCTCGTTACAATCAACCCTATACTTACAATCCGGATATCAATGGTAATTTTCAAATTACAGCTATCGATACTGATGATGCTGACATCGAAGCCGATTACACTAATGTTCATTTTAAATTACGATACCCACAACTTACCGATGGCAGTAAAGTCTATGTCTGCGGAAATTTCAACAACTACACCTTAGAAGAACAAAATCTACTCGCTTTTAACACCGAGGGTCGCCAATACGAAGGCACTATTAAACTTAAACAAGGATTTTACAACTACAAATATGTTGTGGTCGATGCTAAAGGCAATCTTGATGAAGGCAGAATTAGTGGTGATTATTGGCAAACCGAAAACAACTACAAAGTTTTGGTTTACTACAGAGATTTAGGCGCTCGATTTGATCAACTTATTGGATTTGGAGAAGCTACTTCAGTAGATATTTCAAATTAATCTTTGAGTGTCGGCTGCTTAAATGTGTCGTAACTTAGTGCTCTCTCCACAAATTTTTGGGACACTTCATCAAAAGACACACAGTTTTCAATGGGCTTGGCATACAAATGTAGGCTTATAGATTTTCCGTTATTACTGTTCTCTATTTTATGAAAACCTATTCTGTCATTCATAAATGTGAGTTGTTGCGGTAAGATTTTATGTGAACCAACTTCTAGTAAATCCTTATCTCTATCCAATTTATAAAACACTTCTTCCATCTCTCCTTCCAACAAACAAACCCAACAATCTTCACCATCATGACCATGAATAGCAGTTTCTTGACCATGTTCCCAACACAATAAGATGAGTTCAAAATGCGCATCTCTATACAAACAGTTTCTCGTATACTTTTTGGAAGACCAACTTTCAAAAGGCTTAAAGTCTATAGAACTAAAATCGAAACTTTCAAGTATGGCATTGTAATCTTCAGTTGAAGATTGCGACAAAAGCGCTATTAGTTTTTGAATATTATCAGGCGATTTCAATAGTTATAATGGATTTTTATAATATTCCCAGAAAATAGGAATAAATTTACACAATGCCAAAAATAAAAAAAAAGAAGCCCAATACATGCAAAACGATCTCCAACTATTTACAGAACTTGTAGAATTTTTAATTTCCGAAGAAAAAAGCAACCCTGTTGCAACTCCTATTGAGACCAGTAGTCTTTATGAAAAATTAGACCTTCAGCTCAATGATAATGGAACTATTGATGCCGATTTTAAGCACATTCTCAAAGGCATTATTAAAAGCACACCCAAAACAGCATCTACTTCTTTTTTTAATCAATTATTTGGTGGCCGAATTGACAAAGCCACACTTGGAGACCTTTTAGCCGTCATGCTTAATAACAGTATGTACACCTATAAAGTTGCTGGACCACAAGTTGGAATTGAGAAAACCATTCTCAAGAAAATTTGTGATATCATTGGGTATCCGCAATCTGCTGATGGCACATTTGCTCCTGGCGGCTCAATGAGCAATTATATGGCAGTACTAATGGCAAGAGACAAATACAATCCATCTGTACGAAATGAAGGTATTACAAATACAATGACGTTGTATACTTCGGAAGTTTCACATTACTCTATTGCTAAAAACGCATCATTTATTGGTGTTGGAAGACAGCAAGTAAGAGCTATTAAATCTAATGATAAAGGCGAAATGCTAGCTGAAGATTTAGACCGTCAAATAACCAAAGATATTGCGCAAGGCTATCAACCATTTTTCGTGAATGCCACTGCTGGAACCACAGTTCTAGGTGCTTTTGATGATGTTAAAAGCATCAGTAAAGTTTGTAAAAAACATGATGTATGGCTTCATTTGGATGGTGCCTATTGTGGTGCTGTTATTTTTAGCGACACCTATAAACATTTGGTAAATGGCATTGAATTAACAGATTCCTTTAGTGTGAATGCTCATAAAATGTTAGGAACTCCTTTAAGCTGCTCTATTATTGTTGCCAAAGACAAAAAAAACTTGTATCAATCGTTCTCTAATGAAGCCGAATATTTATATCAAACCGATAATGACGATTTCAACCTAGGAAAAACATCATTGCAATGTGGTCGTAGAAACGATGCTCTAAAACTTTGGACACTTTGGAAATCTGTTGGCACAAATGGCTTAGAAACTATTGTTGACCATCAATTTAAATTAGCAAAAGTCGCTCGTGATTATATAAACAACCATCCAGATTATACCTTATATAGTTTTGATGATTCTATTTCGATATGTTTTAATTATAAAGACATTTCAGCTAAAACATTATGTACAGGGTTATATCAAGATTCTATGCTTATGGTTGGCTTCGGAAATTTTAAAAATCAGGATTTTGTAAGAATGGTGACCATTAATACCTTACTAAAAGAGGAAGACATCTTAAACTTTTTTAATACAATCGAAAAATTTGTGAATTCAACCGGTAATTAAATCATTTTATCGATAGTTATTTATCATATTGTTAAAATTTTGCATAATTTCATAAAAGTCTTTAAATTAAGGGGGAATTGCTTACTTTTGTTAGCTATTATTGGGATTAATTCATGGTTCAACAAGTTACAAGTGGAATAAAAATTTCTGTCGAAACCTCTTTCGAAGGCACATTTTATAAAAATTATAAAGTGCACTTCGCGTTTGGCTATAACGTAACTATCGAAAACCAAAGCAAAGACTCCGTTCAGTTAAATTCAAGATATTGGAGGGTATTAGATGCTCTAAATAATGCAGAAATTATTGAAGGAGAAGGCGTTATTGGAAAAAAACCAGTTTTAAAACCTGGTGAATCTCACACCTACAATTCTGGTTGTTTACTTACATCTCCATTTGGAGCCATGCAAGGCCACTACAATATGGTAAACTTTAGCAACACCAATAAATTCAAAGTTATCATTCCTACTTTTAAATTAAGTGCTCCTTTTGCACTCAACTAAGACAACACCAATTTAAAATTACAATACGTTATAATCTCTCAGATATTCAAATCTAAAGATTTCTTTGTCCTGTTTGATATGAAAAAATTTACAATTAGAATAATGTATAAAATCGTATTCTGAATGAAAATCAAAGCCTTCAGCTGCAAGTTTATAAACACCATCACAATCTACATTTCCGTAAGGAGAAATGCGCCTATATCTAAATTCCACTTGATGGTCTAAATCATAAAGCTCAAACCATGCTCCTGATCCGATACCACTTAACCATTGCGCATGATTTTCTTTAATATCATTATGTTTTGGCTCGAGTGTTCCAACCAAACTTGGTTTATAGCCTTTGAGAACATCTAAAAACAAACGTCTGTTTTCTTTATTAATAGTTGAATCAAATTCTGAAATTTCACCAGCTTCGGACACGACATATATATGATTTTCAGTATCAGTAATAACCACATTTCCAATAGTACTTGGTGTAAACCCTTTAGATTTAATAAGATTAGATTTAATTGAAGCATCAGTAACACTTTCGATTAAACTATCAGTTACAAAACGTGAGCAATTGGAAGCATCCTTTATAAAAGCAGCATAGCGAATTAGGCCTTGGTTTTGAATTGTACTTACATATTGCCTCGCTTTTTGATAATCTATAGCATTACAAACCGAAGCATATAAATCACCATCGCCATGCGTAAGTTTTGGATGTGTTGCCAAAAACTTCAAAATTTCATCTAAATTTACTATCTGATCGTTTTCAATTTGAGCAACAATTGGAAGATTTAGTTCAAAGTCTGTTTCTCGACCTCTAGCTCTTCCATGGGAGGAAGGCGTTATATATCTACCAAAATCATGATACTCAAGAACGCCTGTAGTTTTATCTATCAATACCAAAGCTGCATGACCAGCTCTTACATGTTTCTTGTTACCTACAAACAAAAACCTTAGAAACGGAATATACCATTCTTCAGAATGAGACACGATGGTTTCAGGATGTGCTAGGGTTAGAATGATTCCGTCGTTCATATAAAAAATATTGATGGCAACTTACAAAAAATTACTGATTATTCTAACCTTGTTTTAATACTTGGCAATTCATTAGTCGTCAAAAAACCGTAACTTTGCAGCTTCAAAATAATAACGAATTTTTAAACCAAAATTTAAGATGGGAAAAGGATTTTTCAACGTACCAGTAGCTATAAATGAGCCGGTTAAGTCGTATGCACCTGGGTCTCCAGAACGTGAAGCCGTTTTAGCAACTTACAAAGACATGTGGAATACCAAAATTGATGTTCCTTTATATATTAATGGAAAAGATGTAACGACAGGAAATACAAAAACCATGTCTGCACCTCACGACCATCAACATGTTGTTGGAACGTATCATTTAGCTGAAAAATCTCATGTAGAAGACGCTATTTCTACAGCTTTGGAAGCTAGAAAAAATTGGTCTCAATTACCTTGGGAACAACGTGCTGGCATTTTCTTAAAAGCTGCCGAATTGATTGCTGGACCTTACAGAGCAAAAATAAATGCTGCAACAATGATTGCGCAATCTAAAACTGTTCAACAAGCCGAAATTGATGCATCCTGCGAGCTGATAGATTTCTTACGTTTTAATGTGCAGTTTATGACGGATATTTATCACGAACAACCAGATAGTACAAGTGATGCATGGAACAGATTAGAATATCGTCCACTCGAAGGATTTACTTATGCTGTGACGCCATTTAACTTTACTGCTATCGCTGCAAATCTTCCTGCTTGTATGGCAATGATGGGAAATGTTGTGGTTTGGAAACCTAGTGACAGTCAAATATTTTCTGCAAAAATAATTATGGATGTTTTTAGAGAAGCTGGTGTTCCTCCAGGTGTTATTAATGTCGTTTTTGGAGATCCAGTTATGATTACAGATACCGTAATGGATAGCCCCGATTTTTCAGGTTTACACTTTACAGGTTCTACGTTTATATTTAAAGAACTTTGGAAAAAAATTGGCAATAATATTCACAATTACAAAACCTACCCAAGAATTGTAGGTGAAACTGGTGGAAAAGATTTCATCGTCGCTCATAAATCTGCTAACCCAATTCAAGTAGCAACAGCTATTACCAGAGGTGCTTTTGAATTTCAAGGACAAAAATGTAGTGCAGCTTCAAGAGCCTATGTTCCATCTAATCTTTGGGATGTCGTTAAAGAGCGTGTTATTGCGGATGCTAAATCATTTAAAATGGGTTCTCCTGAAGATTTAAGCAACTATATTACTGCAGTAATTCACGAAGGTTCTTTTGATAAACTAGCAAAGTTTATCGATCAAGCTAAAAATGATACTGATGCTGAAATCATCGTAGGAGGAAACTATGATAAGAGTAAAGGTTACTTTATTGAACCTACAATTATTGTTGCGAAAGACCCAAAATACACAACTATGTGTACAGAGTTATTTGGACCCGTAATTACGATTTATGTGTATGACGAGGATACGTATTCTGAGACACTAAAACTTGTAGACGAAACTAGCGAATATGCATTAACAGGCGCTATTTTAGCAACTGATAGGTATGCAATTGAAGAAGCTACAAAAGCTTTACAAAATTGTGCAGGAAATTTCTATATCAACGACAAGCCTACGGGAGCTGTTGTTGGTCAACAGCCGTTTGGAGGCGCTAGAGCATCTGGAACAAACGATAAAGCTGGAAGCGCACTTAACTTATTGCGTTGGGTGTCACCAAGAATGATAAAAGAAACATTTGTTACACCTACTGATTATCGTTATCCGTTTTTAGGTTAATAACAATTTATAATTATTAAAAAATCCTCAAATCTAACGGTTTGAGGATTTTTTTTGCTCTTCACCCTAAAACATTAAATAACACTTTATTAACCAATCGAAACTTTGTACCTTGTTTTAATAATCAATAATTAATCGATCATGATAAAAAAATACGCTTTACTTTTATTCATATTCCCTTTTTTTGCAGAAGCACAAACCATAGAGTTTGAATCTTCTAATGTAGCTGACTTTACTGGCTATGTAGGTGAAGCAGAATTTGCTGGTCTTGGTGAATATGAAATATTTTTAGACACACAAACGAGCATTTTAGACAAACCAATCATTTTAGTTGATGGTTTTGATCCAGGAGATACAAGAACTATTCCCGGACTTTATAGTCTACTAAACTTTACTGGGTCTCAAGGGGCTCAAAATCTAGCAGACCTAGTAAGAGCCGAAGGTTTTGATGTGGTGATTTTAAACTTCCCATCTTACTTTAGACTTAGCGATAATACCTTATTAAACATTGATGATGCTACCGATAATAATGCTGATTTAGTAATAGATGAAGCTGACTACCCAGGAAGTACTCTTGTAAATGGCGGAGCTGATTTTATGGAACGTAACGCCATGTTGCTTATCGATTTAATTAACACCCTAAATACAGATAAGGTTGGAGATGAAGATCTTGTCATTATTGGACCGAGTATGGGTGGATTAATTTCTCGATATGCATTGAACTTCATGGAAAATGCTTCTCAAGATCACGAAACAAGATTATGGATTTCTTTTGACTCACCACATTTAGGCGCTAATGTCCCTTTAGGGTTTCAACATCAATTCAATTTTCTAGGCTTTGGTCTTGGAGACGGGTTAAATGTAGAAGCTTTACAGGGCGTTGTTAACGGACTTCTAAAATCACCAGCCGCAAGACAATTACTAGTAGATCACTATGAATCCCACTTAGATTCTGGAAGCGATGTAGATTTTGACCCTACAAAAGTATTGCCTGAAGCGCATCCATATAGAGCTGTATTTGAAGCAGATATTAATAGTTTAACACCTACTGGATTCCCACAAAACACAAGAAATGTTGCCATAATTAATGGTAGTGGTATTGGGAACCCTTATCAGTCTATAGCTGCAACAGATGTTACACCAGGATTTCCCGTTATCACAGATACTTTTCAAGAAGTTGGACCTAGTGTTGATGCAACAATAGAAATTAATCTTACACCAACAAGTGGGACAACAGCCCAAATAAGTAGAATATTAGTTGTGTTTGGGGGCTTTATTAACCTCTTTGATATAACGGTATTCTCTGAAGCACCATCATTTTCAAGTGGTGTTGATGCTACCTCTGGAGGCTTATTTGATTTAGGTGGTTTTACAGATGGTTTAGGTACAGGTGGCCTAATTGGAGATTTTGTTAGCGCTTTAACTATAGATAAATTTTGCTTTATTCCCTCAGTAAGCGGAATGGCATTAGAAATCACTAACAATGAAGTGAATTGGTATCACGATATTAATCTTGGTGATCCTGATGGAAATGGTGACACACTTAACAATACACCTTTCGTAAATTGGTACATGCCTGATGACAATGAAGGTCATGTGCAATTAACAGAAGAAAATGTTGCTTTTGCTCTTAGCGAAATTATTCCAGGAACTTTATCAAATACAGATTTTGAAAATTTAGTTGCCATTAAAATAGAGAAAAATCCAATTGATAATGAACTCACTATTCTTAGTAACAAAGTTGTTGATGATGCAAATATTTCATTGTTTGACATCACAGGTAAATCAGTTTATTCAGCTCAAGGAACTTTAGATAGAAGGTTATCTATACCTTTAAATCTAGATTCAGGAATGTATATTCTAAACATAGAGACGAAAGACAGCTACAATTACCGAACTAAGATAATTGTGAGATAAAAAGACAAAACTTAAATAAACCCTTTCAAATTTGAAAGGGTTTATTTTTTGTATAAATTCAAGATCAGTGTAAGTATTTTGACAAAACTTCTACAAACACTGTATGATTTTACTTTATTTGATAATTGGAATTTTAGCTAGCATTATCGGAGCACTTCCGCTTGGTGCATCTAACATTGCTGTCATCAATACCACTATAAAACAAAACGCAAAGCAAGCATTTAAAATAGCTATAACGGCTGGTTTTGCAGAAGTTATCCTTTCTTATTACGCCTTGCACTGTAATATAATAGTTAGAGATTTCTTTGACCGAAATATGTGGATTCAAATATTAATTGTAGTTATTTTAATGGGAGTTGGCAGTTTTTTAATTTTCAAGAAGCACAAAGAAAAGTTACCTAAAAAGAAAAAATTAAAGTCTTCAAAATATGCCACTGGTTTTCTTCTAGGCATATTAAACCCGCCTGTACTTATCTATTGGATAGTAGCTTTTGGCATTATCAATAACAATAACTTAATGCTATCATTTAGTTCGCCTTTATTAGTGCTGTTTTTATTTTTTGCAGGTGTATATTTGGGAAAACTTTTAACACTTTACTTGTATAGCAAATTCAGTATTACCATAAAAAACAAAGTACAAAACATCACCTCAGTGATTAATAAGGTTACCGGAATTTTATTACTAGTCATTGGAATTGCCCAGGCTATTAAATTGGCGTTTTAATTAATTATAAATTTCACAACCAAGCCTTCATTAGCCCTAACATTAAAAACTGTATCATCATCAAAAATGAGATATTGCCCTTTAACACCAACCAATTTACCTGTATAACTTTGCTCCTTTTCAATTTTTAAACTCTTAGGTTTATCAGGATATCTATGCACAGGGAATTGCAGATTAGTCTCCGTATTTGAAGCAATAAAATAATCTTCAGCTTCTTTAGGTATAAACTGTTTTAGTCGCTCTCTCCATTCAACTAAACTCTCATCTACAATATCATTTTTGAGCATTTTTCGCCAATTGGTTTTATCGGCTACATGGTCTTTTAGCGCCACTTCAGTAATACCAGCTAGATAACGATTTGGAACCTCAACAATCTCAATAGCTTCATGCGCACCTTGATCTATCCATCGCGTTGGCACTTGTGTTTTTCTTGTAACACCAACTTTCACATTGCTCGAATTTGCTAAATAAACAATATGTGGCTGTAGCTGTACTTTTTTTTCATACTCCAAATCACGATCTTCTTTACCTAAATGGGCAGTACTTAATTCTGGTCGCATAATCCAATCTCCTGCTTGAGGGATATCAAAAAAATCATTCTTACAAAACCCTTGTCGGTAAATAGGCTTATCTAATCCACACTTTAAACATTGATGTTTTACAAATTCCATAGTGATGGTTTTACCCAATAACTGGTTCATATTCAGGAAATCATTCTCTAATATCAAATAGTATTGAATAGGCTCAGCTAACTCGGTTTGCATCTTTGTTAAAACACCTTGGTAAAACATATAAAAAAAAGTATTATTTTTAATGCAGAAAGATACCAAAAAAAATGCCTATTCCCTTAGTAAATTCTATAGCTTCATGGTTTTTAAAAAAGCGATTTCATCAAATTGAATTGTTTTTAAAATACCCAAATGAAGTACAAAACGAGTTACTATTTCAACTCCTCTCTACTGCAAAGGACACTGAAATTGGTAAGACTTACGACTTTAGTTCTATGACCAATTACAAAACCTTTTGTGAACGCGTCCCTATATCATCTTATGAAGATTGTCAAGAGATGATAGAACGTTCACGACGAGGAGAACACAATATTTTTTGGCCAAATCCAATTAGATGGTATGCTAAATCTAGCGGAACAACCAATGCAAAAAGTAAATTCATCCCTGTAAGCACTGAATCTCTCGAGGATTGCCATTATGCAGGTAGTAAGGATTTACTCTGTATGTACCTCAACAATAATGAAGACTCACAACTGTTCACCGGAAAGAGTTTACGGTTAGGGGGAAGCAAAGAACTCTATAAAGAAAACGGAACTGTATTCGGTGATTTATCAGCTATATTAATTGATAACATGCCTTTTTGGGCAGAATTTAGTAGCACACCAAGTAGTAAGGTATCGTTAATGAGCGACTGGGAAGTTAAGATGCAAGCCATTGTTGAAGAAACAAGAAACGAAAACGTAACTAGCCTAGCTGGTGTGCCTTCATGGATGCTCGTACTTCTCAATAACATTTTAGATGCTACAGGAAAAGACAACTTATTTGATATTTGGCCAAATTTAGAAGTGTACTTTCACGGAGGCGTGAGTTTTGTACCTTATTTAGACCAGTATAAAGCGATCTTACCTAAATCTAATTTCAAGTATTATGAGATTTACAATGCTTCGGAAGGATTTTTCGCGATCCAAGACCAAAACAATAGCAGTGAATTATTACTAATGTTAGACTATGGTATTTTCTATGAGTTTATACCAATGAATACTTACGGAACACCTAATATAAAAGCGATTCCCTTAAGTGAAGTTAAAGTTGGCGTAAACTATGCTGTTATTATAACGACCAATGCAGGCCTTTGGCGTTATAAGATTGGTGACACTATAAGGTTTACGTCTACAAACCCATATCGCATAAAAGTATCTGGCAGAACCAAACATCATATTAATGCTTTTGGGGAAGAGCTTATCATCGAAAATGCCGAAGATGCACTTAGAGCTGTTTGTAATTCTACACAATCTGAAATTGTAGATTACACAGCAGCTCCTATTTTCATGAATGGAAAAGCTAAAGGCTCTCACGAGTGGCTAATAGAATTCAAAACACCTCCTCAAGACCTAAATACATTTAATGAGCTACTAGACACCAAATTGAAATCCTTAAATTCAGATTATGAAGCCAAGCGACTCAATAATATGACCTTAAACATGCCAACTGTTCATATTGCTAGAAAGCGTTTGTTTTATGATTGGCTAAAGCAACATGACAAACTTGGTGGTCAACATAAAATCCCTAGATTATCCAATAGCAGAGAGTATATCGATGAATTACTCAACTTAAACATAATCCAGTAGTCATTCATCGGTAAAATTAACAGTGTCACTGAATTAGTCGTATTTAAGTCCTATTTCATCTAATAAATGCAATAAAAAGAGTACTTAAAGTTTTTGGGCTATAACTTTATTACATAATTAATCACATAATCCCTCACAATGAAAACGCCTTTCCTCACGGTGTTTACCTTGCTTTTTTGCATGGTATACTTCCCTACGATTTCAAATTTAGACCCAAACAACAAAAATCCTAAACCCATTGACAAACTCAATAAAAGCGGATTAGAATTTCATGTTTATGACTCTGAGATAAACACAAAGTATTCTGAAATACCATCCGCTATTTTCAGAAATAAACTCATAATGGTATCCTCTAAAAAAATTGGTGGACTTGGTAACGGAATAGATTATAATACCAAAGAGCCTTATACTGAATTATTCTGTTTAGATATAGATGCATATGGCACAGCTAAGAATCCTTTATTTTTCTCTAGAATAATAAACACCAAAAACAATGAGGGCCAAGTCGCTTTCTCTCCAGACGAAAAAACCATTTACTTCACAAGAAGCACACGCGATAATTCACTTAACTATCAATTACATAAGGCAGTTTTAGAAGAAGGATCTAATGGTAATTGGGTAGATGAATTAGAATTAGCAATAAACAATGATAATTATTCTATAGAAAATCCACATGTATCATTTGATGGAACCGAATTATATTTTTCATCAAACATGCCTGGCACATATGGAGGTTATGACCTATATGTTGCTCACATAAATCCAGACGGTTCCTTAGGAAGCCCATTAAATCTTGGACCAAAAATCAACACAAGATTTGATGATAATTTTCCACATTTATCAAAAGACGGGAAAAAACTATTCTTCTCTTCAAAAGGTCATGATGCTATAGGTGGTCATGATGTTTTTGTAAGTTCAATTTCAGAAGATATAAAAACACCCAGAAATCTTGGCAATCAAGTCAATTCAAAATTTGATGAAGTTGCGTTTATGTTTACAAATGATAATCAAGGGTTTTTCTCTTCTAATAAAAAAGAAGGAAAAGGCGGTTTTGATATGTATCGTTTTAAAGCCAATGTTATCTACCAACAGGTACAAGGTGTTGTGGTGAATGAAAAAAACGAACCTTTAATAAATACAACCGTTGTATTATTTGATATAGAAGGAAATGAAATAGAACGACAAACGACTGGAATTGATTCATTTTATAGCTTTAAGGTAAAAGCGTATGAAAACTATTCCATCGAGGTATTGAAAAAAGGATTTCAAAAATTTGAATCGACATTTTCAACTTATGAAACAGATGCTATTATTTACAAAGAAGTTTTAAAACTATCATCTAAAGTCTCTATAGTAGACGAGAAATAGATTAAAAAAATTAAAAATCCGATGAAGCACATAGTATTTCCCCACACAACGAGTATTTACTAGTGTTTGTCCAAAAGCATGCAAAGTCATTTTTATTATGAAACTAATCCACTTATATTTACGAAGTCTTAAAACAAAACAAGCCTAGAAATAGGCTGTCTTAAGATTAAAAATTGACAAAAAACACTTTAGATATTGTTAAGCAATATTAGTTTTTAAATCCAAATAAAAAACCACTCTCGGGAAAAGAGTGGTTTCTTTTTTTATGTATTCTTAACTAACATTTTTAAGAGACTGCTTTTAATTTTTTAAGTGTTGTCTTTGATAGTTTACCTTCAGCATAAGATTTACTAACATGTAGTTTTTTCTCATCAGAACTAGGCAATTCAAACATCGCATCGGTTAAGATTTCTTCACAAAGCGAGCGTAAACCTCTAGCCCCTAACTTATACTCTATAGCTTTTTTAACGATAAATTCTAAAGCCCCTTCAGTAATTGAAAACTCTACATCATCCATAGAGAATAATTTCTTATACTGTTTAATGATAGCGTTCTTAGGTTCTGTTAAAATAGCTCTTAACGTTTTTGCATCTAACGGATCCATGTATGTTAATACAGGAAGACGACCAATAATTTCTGGTATTAAACCAAAGTCTTTTAAATCCTTCGGAATAATATACTGCAATATATTATCTGGATCTGCAATTTCATCATCATGAGATGCTTTGTAACCAATAGCTGTCATATTTAATCGCTTAGAAATATGACGCTCTATACCATCGAAAGCTCCTCCAGCAATAAATAAAATATGTTCTGTATTAACTTCGATAAATTTTTGGTCAGGATGCTTACGCCCACCTTTTGGTGGTACATTAACGACAGTACCTTCTAATAATTTCAATAAGGCTTGCTGTACACCTTCACCAGAAACATCTCTAGTAATTGACGGATTATCACTCTTACGAGCAATTTTATCAATTTCATCAATAAAGACAATTCCTTTTTCTGCTTTTTCAAGATTATAATCTGCAGCCTGTAATAAACGTGTTAAGATACTTTCAACATCTTCACCTACATAACCAGCTTCTGTTAAAACTGTCGCATCTACAATAGCTAGAGGTACGTTTAGCATTCTAGCGACTGTTTTAGCCATTAAGGTTTTACCTGTACCTGTTTGACCAACCATGATGATGTTCGATTTTTGAATCTCAATATCATCATCAGTTGCAGGTTGCAACAAACGTTTATAGTGGTTATAAACTGCTACAGACATCACTTTCTTAGTATATTCTTGACCAATGATGTATTCATCAAGAAACGTTTTAATCTGTTGCGGTTTTTTAAGCATCAGTTCTGAAGACAATTCTGTATTATCAGATTGTTTAGACTCTTCTAAAACAATACCATGAGCTTGCTCAATGCATCGATCACAGATGTGCGCATCAAGACCAGCAATCAACAGACTGGTTTCAGGCTTTTTTCGTCCACAAAACGAACATTCTAATTCTTCTTTTGCCATAAATCAATGTAAAACTTAATGTTTCCGAAAGAAACAATAAGCATATGTTCTTTTTATCCTCTTGATAGAACTTCGTCTATCATTCCGTATTCTTTAGCTTTATCAGATTTCATCCAGTAATCACGATCACTATCTTCATAGATTTTGTCGTAATCTTGTCCCGAATGCTTACTAATAATTTTATATAATTCTTCTTTAAGGGTCAATATTTCACGAGCTGTAATCTCAATATCACTTGCCTGTCCTTGCGCACCTCCTAAAGGTTGGTGAATCATGACGCGAGAATGAGTTAACCCACTACGTTTTCCTTTTTCTCCTGCACATAATAATACTGCTCCCATAGATGCTGCCATACCTGTACAAATTGTTGCGACATCTGGCTTAATCAATTGCATGGTATCATAGATACCTAAACCTGCATAAACACTTCCTCCCGGAGAGTTGATATAAATTTGAATATCTTTAGACGCATCGGTACTTTCTAAAAACAGTAATTGTGCTTGAATGATATTGGCTACTTGATCGTTAATCGCTGTACCCATAAAAATAATACGATCCATCATTAAACGCGAGAACACATCAAAAATAGCGATATTCATTTGGCGCTCTTCAATAATGTTTGGCGTTAAAGCATTAGGATACATACTACTTACAATCTTATTGTAATATGTACTGCTAATACCTTGATCTTTTATTGCGAATTTTTCAAATTCTTTTCCGTAATCCATATATATTTCTGAAATTTTATTGTGAAACAAAAAAGCGTAAAACCTATAAAGTCTTACGCTCAAATATACTCATTATAAATATATTTTTTAGCTATAAAACTCTTTTACAAAATCGTCGTAAGTTATTTCTTTTGTCTTTAAGTTAGCTTCCGATTTGTAAAGGTTTAACAAATTAGTGCTCATTAATTGTTCTGACAAACGCTTTACCTCATCTTTATTTGATAAGATTCGAGCAGCAATACCTTCTAATTCTTCGTCCGAAGAGTTCATTTGACCAAATTGTGCCATTTGCACTTTGATCATTTCCTTAGCATGACTTTGCAAATCTTCAAATTTTACTTGAAGGTCATGTTTTTCAATAAGCTTACCTTCGATTAATTGGTAACGCATGCTCTTTTCAGATTTTTGATATTCTTCTTTAGCCTGCTCTGCATCCATTTCAGTTTCACCTGCTGTTTGCATCCACTTTTGCAAGAATTCTGCTGGTAAATCAAACTTTGTGTTTTCTACTAAATACTCAGTAACGTCATTTAATAGTTTTTGATCACCCTGTTGTCCAAATTGTTTTTCAGAATCTTCTTTGATTTTATCTTTTAATTCTGTTACAGATGTTACTGAATCTTTTCCAAACAGTTTATCAAACAATTCTTGATCTAAATCTGCTAATTCTCTAGAATTGATTTCATTTATTGTAAAATTAACTTCAATTTCTAAACCATGAGCATCATCGTGAGATACTTTTAAAAACGTCATTAAATCATGATCGTCATTAAATAACTTCTTCGTTTTTAAAGTTACAACATCACCAACTTTAGCTCCAATGAATTGCTTCTCAGTCGCTTTTCCTTTAAATTTATCTAAAGTAATGGTAACTGAGTTATTAATTTCTTTTTCTTCGTTAGCAAACACACCAGTAATTTCTGAGTCTTTAGTAACTTCTGTTTCAGAAACTATTTTTCCATATTGTTTTCTAAGTTGCTCAACTTGAGTGTCTAACATCTTCTTGTCAGCAACAATATTATAATGAGTGATGGCTTTTTTACCTTTTAAGTTCACTTCAAAATCAGGTGCTAATCCTAATTCGAACTCAAAAGAAAAGGCATCTGCATCCCAATCTAAATCATCTTGCGCCTTTGGTAACGGATTACCTAAAACGTCTAATTTCTCTTCAGTTAAATATTTCCCCAAAGCATCTTGTAAAAGTTTATTAACCTCATCAACTAAAACCGCTTTACCATATTGCTTCTTTACCATAGTCATTGGCACATGACCTTTTCTAAAACCAGGTATATTAGCCGATTTACGGTAATCAGTTAATATTTTTTCTACATTATCGCTATAATCTTCTTTAGCGATGTCTACTTTGACAACTGCATTTAATGCATCGATGTTTTCTCTTGTAATATTCATTTTATCTACTATAAGCCCAAAAAGGCATTTACTTTTTTACGTGACTAATACATTTTATCTATTAGAAAATGCATTAAAAAGGGCTGCAAAAATACGATATTTTTTGCAACCCAACAATAGTTTAAGCGATTGTGTTTTATACTATTTTTTCTTCTCTTCCTTTAAAAACGAATAGGCTATAGATTGTGAAATCGACAATAGAATACTAAACAGTAAGGCTGTCCAGAAGCCATCGACTGCAAAACCATCTATAAATCGGTCTGCAAGTAGAATAATACAAGCATTAATGACAAATAAAAATAACCCTAAGGTCATAATCGTAATAGGGATAGTCAATATAATTAAAATGGGTTTTAAAATGGCATTAAGTAATGCCAAAACTGCAGCAACTATAAGTGCAGCTGTGAAGCCACTAACAGCAACTCCAGTCAAAAAATGTGATAATAACACCACAATTCCTGCGGTAATTAAAAGTCGGATAATTAGATTCATCTTAAAAAGTTTCTTCGATTATTCCCTTAAAGTAACGAATTTAATAACAGCCTCATAAAATTCTTTCGGATTTTCGGCATGCAACCAATGACCAGCATTACTAATCGTCTCGATTTCAGCCAACGGAAAGTGTTGCTTGATTAGTTTTTCATCGGTTGGCATGACATACTCGCTTTTATCGCCTCTAAGGAAAAGTGTTGGTTTTTCAAATTTGGAATGCATGGGTAACCCTTCACCAACTTCGGAAACATGTGCTCTTAAAACCTCCAAATTGATACGCAATGCGAGTTTTCCTTTTTCAATCCAATACAAGTTCTTAAGCAAAAACATACGTGTTCCCATTTCAGAAACGTATTGTGACAATAGCTTATCGGCTGCGCCTCTACTTTTTATGGCATCAAAATCTAAAGCGCTCAATCCAGCTAAAATCCCATCGTGATGGACAGGATAAAAACGCGGACTAATGTCTGCCACCAATAATTTGGAGACCAGTTCTGGATATTCGGTAGCGAACAGCATTGCTGTTTTCCCTCCCATAGAATGACCTAATAGGATAATATCTTCAAGTTGATGTTCTTCACAGTACGCTTTTAAATCTTCGGATAAAACCTCGTAATTAAATTCCTCATCGTGAAAACTACGTCCATGGTTTCTCTGGTCTACCAAATGTATTTCAAACCCTGCATCACTAAATTTCTTTCCCAGCGTTTTCCAATTGTCGCTCATACCCAGAAATCCGTGAAGAATAATAAAGGGCTGGCCTTCACCTATGATATTTGAGTGTAGTTTCATTTCAATCGCTGTAAATACATTTGTACAACATTTTCAACACCCAAGTATAAACTTTCAGAAATTAGAGCATGTCCAATAGACACTTCTAATAATCCAGGAATATTGTCTTTAAAAAATTTGATATTATCCAATGACAAATCATGTCCTGCATTTATCCCAAGTTCTATATCATTTGACAATTCGGCTGCTTTAGTAAAAGGCTCTATCGCTTTTCTGTTTCCTAAACCATATAGGTGTGCGAAAGTTTCAGTATATAATTCGATACGATCTGTTCCAATAGCTTTTGCGCCTTCAACCATCTTTAAATCTGGATCTACAAATATAGAGGTTCGTATTCCATTGGATTTAAATTCTGAAATCACTTCAGTTAAAAAACTCTTATGTTTAATCGTGTCCCAACCTGCATTTGAGGTTAACGCATCAACAGCATCAGGAACTAATGTAACTTGTGTTGGTCTTACTTCTAATACCAAATCCATAAAAGATTTAACAGGGTTCCCTTCTACATTAAATTCGGTATAGACTTCTGGTTTTAAATCTTTTGTATCCTGATATTTAATATGACGTTCATCTGGTCTTGGGTGAACGGTAACACCTTCGGCTCCAAAGCGCTGTACATCTTTTGCAAATTGCACAACATTTGGCGTGTTTCCGCCTCGCGAATTTCGCAAAGTTGCTATCTTATTAATATTTACACTTAACTTAGTCATATCGACAATTTAGATTACAAAAATACAGAACTGATCTTGGTTTTTTGTTTTAAACCGAAAAGTTTTGATTGTGTGCAATAATGAAGTTATTTTTAATTAATTTTGATTAGAATTTTAGACTAGTATGCCATTACAAGAATACGTTATCAACGACATAAAACCACTCAACATTAACGACAAAGTGAGTGATGTTCAACTTCTATTTAATGAGTTGACCTATTCTCATATACCTGTTGAAAATAATGGTGTATATCAAGGCTGCATTTCTGAAACTGATGCGCATTGTTTTGAATCTCAAAAAACGATTGCCGATTGTAATTATGCCATTGACGGGTTTTTTGTTCGCTCTAACACCAATTGGTTGGACGTGCTAGAAACATTCGCTCAAAACTCATGTAACATTATGCCTGTTCTGGATGAACGCAATAATTACTTAGGGTATTATGAGCTAGGAGACATTATTGGTTTATTCAACGAAACTCCTTTTTTCTCAGAACCAGGTGGTATCTTAATAGTCGAAAAAGGTATTCCAGATTATTCATTTAGTGAAATAAGCCAAATTGTAGAATCTAATGACGCTAAGATTTTGGGTGCTTTTGTATCTAAAATGGAAAGTGATGTCATTCAAATTACATTGAAAATAGGTAATGCTGGTTTAAATGATGTGATTCAAACCTTTAGACGATACAGTTACAATATTATTTCTGGTCATGAAGAAGATACTTATGTTGAGAATTTAAAAGAACGCTCAGATTATCTCAAAAAATATTTAGACATATAAATATGAAGATAGCGATTTACAGTCAGTATTATCCTGAAAAGTCTTCAAATTCATTTGATGAACTTATTGATGTGCTTCGGAAGAATGCTGTCGATATTTTTATCGAAGCGTTATTCTATAAGCACATCTCCGAAGATATAAAACAATTAAAATCAGTTCATACATTTTCAGAATTAAATGAAACTTTTGATCTCTTAATTAGTGTTGGTGGTGATGGTACTATTTTAAGGGCCGTCACTTATGTTCGAGATTTCTCAATCCCAATAGTAGGCATCAATACTGGTAGACTTGGTTTTTTGGCAACGATACAAACCAATGAAATCGAAGCTGCAATTGAACATATTCTTAATGGAAATTATAAAACATCAGAACGCACTTTATTAAGTGTAGAAACCAATCCTGAAAACAACACGTTAATAGAGACTAATTTTGCGTTAAACGAAATTGCAGTAAGCCGAAAAAATACAACCTCGATGATTATTGTTGAAACACACCTCAACAATGAATACCTCACATCATATTGGGCAGACGGACTCATAGTCTCAACACCTACAGGCTCTACAGGATATTCATTAAGCTGTGGAGGACCGGTTATTACTCCTGATACTAATAGTTTTGTGCTCACACCAATTGCACCACACAACTTAAATGCTAGACCTTTGGTTATCCCAGACGATACCACTATACAACTGAAAGTTGATGGTCGTGAAGATCAACATTTAATGTCCTTAGATTCTAGAATCGTCACATTATCAAATGCAACACTCATTACTATAAAAAAAGCGAATTTTAAAGTTAAAATGGTAGAGCTGTTAGATGAAAGTTTTATTGACACACTTCGAAAGAAAATGCTTTGGGGAGAAGACAAGCGAAACTGAGTCTCGAATCATGCAATAAATCCTTATGAAATCAGTTTTCTGTAAGACTATTTGCCACAAATTACCGTAGGCAATTCATATTTATTATATTTGCAAACTTTTAAAAATTTATGAGGTATATAATCTTATTTTTATTGAGTACATTTTTCGCGCAAACAAGCCATTCACAAATATATGAAATTGGTGTGTTTGCTGGCGGAAGTAATTTTATTGGCGATGTAGGTTCAACAAGCTATGTTTCCCCTAACACAGCTGCTTTAGGACTCCTTTTAAAATGGAATCGAAGTCCAAGACATTCATGGAGAGTATCTCTAATGTATTCTGATCTTAAAGGGCATGATCGAAAATCTGACGATCCAAGACGAAAAGAAAGAAATTATTCATTTGATAGTAATTTGCTGGAAATTTCGGCAGGAATGGAATTCACGTTTATTGATTTCGATTTACACAAAAGCGGAATAAAAGCTACTCCCTATATATATTCTGGATTAACAACAGCTAAACACTCAAACTATTATTTTGATAATACTGGCGAATACACTTCGGAAGGAACAGACAGTTGGGTTTATGGTATTCCAATGGTATTAGGTATAAAGAGTAATATTACTAATCATTTTATTTTAGGTTTTGAAGTTGGCGCACGCTATACGTTTTCTGATGAATTAGACGGCAGTGTTCCTGATGCAGAAGAATTAGACGCATTTTCATTTGGAAATATAAACAGTAATGATTGGTATGTGTTTACTGGTTTTACCTTAACTTACACCTTTGGTCAAAGACCTTGTTATTGCAATTTTTAAATGAACTTGAAAGATCAAATACTAAGTGATAAATTACCAAACCATGTAGCCATAATTATGGATGGCAATGGTCGCTGGGCTAAGCAAAAAGGAATGCTTAGAGTTATTGGTCATGAAAATGGAACAAAGTCTGTAAGAGAAGTTGTGGAGACAAGTGCAGAAATAGGTATTAAGAATTTAACGCTTTATGCATTTTCTACTGAAAACTGGAAACGTCCAAAACTAGAAGTTCGTACACTAATGAAGCTTCTAGTTAAATCCCTAAAACGAGAAATTAAAACCCTTCAAGACAATAACATACGTTTATTGGCTATTGGAAATCTTAATGATTTGCCAAAAAAAGCCAATAAGGAGCTATTAGAAGTTATTGAAAAAACCAAAAACAATACACATATGACCTTAACTCTAGCCTTAAGTTATGGGTCTAGAGAAGAAATTGTTAAGGTTATAAAAGAATTAACAGATAAAGTTAAAAATAATATAATTTCCGTTGAAAGTATTGACGAATCAATTATAAATAAGCATCTTTACACGCATAATTTACCAGATGTTGATTTATTAATCAGAACCAGTGGTGAACAAAGGATAAGCAATTTTTTATTATGGCAAATTGCTTATGCCGAATTATATTTTACAGACATTCTTTGGCCTGATTTTAAGAAGAAGGACCTTTATGAAGCTTTGATTAATTATCAAAATAGAGAACGACGATTTGGAAAAACAAGTGAACAACTTAGCTAACTACTTACTTTTGAAAACTTACATTAAATCACTACTAATAGCATTTATTTTTATTACTTCAAATGTTGTAGCTGGACAGCAATCAGATTTTAATCAAGGTAAAAAGTACATCTTAGAAGAAATAAAGGTGACCGGTAATACCAATTTTAATCCTGGTACAGTAATCTCATTTTCAAGATTAAAAGTAGGAGAAGAAATCATTATTCCTGGCGAGCAAATAAGTAATGCAATTAAAAAACTTTGGGATTCTAAGTTGTTTGGTAGTATTGATGTTTACCTAGCAAAAGTAGAAGGCAACAAAGCCTATTTGGAAATAAATCTTGTTGATTTACCCGAACTTAAAGACATCACCATTCAAGGTTTAAAGAAGAGTAAAGTCGAAGAATTAAAAAAAGAAAACGACCTTCATACAGGAAAAAAAGTTACTGAAAATCTTATAACAACAACACGTAACTATACTACTAATAAGTATAAGAAGAAGGGTTATTTAAACACCAAAGTGACTGTTAACACTAAAGAAATAACAAATGATTCTATTGAAAAAAGTAGAGTTGACATGTTAGTGTATGTCGATAAAGGTGAAAAAGTAAAAATCGATAAAATCATTTTTAATGGTAACGAAAAAGTTTCAGATAAGAGACTTAGAAAAGCCATGAAGAATACGAAGAAAAAAAATCTTATACGAATTTTAAAGCGTTCAAAATACATCCAAGAAGACTTTGAAGAAGATTTAGTAAGCGTTGTTGATTCCTACAAAGAGAAAGGCTATCGTGATGCCAGAATCATTTCAGATTCTATTGTTTATAAAAATGATAAAACTGTAACGCTTTTCATAAACGTAGAAGAAGGTGAACAATATAAATTTGGTAAAATTGAATTTGTAGGTAATACGGTTTACTCCGATGAGTATTTAGATCGCTATTTAAGAATTAATGAAGGAACAACTTATAATGGTGTTGAATTACGAAAACGAATTGCAGATAACAGTAAGCCCGATGCTCAAGATTTAACTAATCTCTATCAAGATAGCGGTTATTTATTCTCTACAATTAATCCAGTTGAAACTAGTGCTGAAGGTAATGTTATTGATATGGAGATTAGAATTTCCGAAGGAAAACCTGCATATTTTGATCATGTTACAGTAACTGGAAACGACAAAACTAATGATCATGTTGTCTACAGAGAATTAAGAACAAAACCTGGTCAGTTATATCGTAAGAGTAATGTGATTAGAACTATCAGAGAACTTGGTCAACTTGGATTCTTTGATGCACAACAGTTGACCCCAAACATGAAAAATTTCAATACTCAGGATGGTACTGTAGATATTGAATATCAAGTAGTAGAACGTGGATCAAGTCAAATCGAACTGCAAGGTGGTTATGGTGGAGGTGGTTTTATAGGAACCCTTGGATTATCATTTAACAACTTTGCAATTAAAGATCTTTTCAATAAAGAGGCATATAAACCAATCCCTTCTGGTGACGGACAAAGTTTAGCCTTACGTTTACAAGCGTCTCAGTTTTTCCAAACCTATAGCTTCTCCTTTTCAGAACCTTGGTTAGGCGGTAAACGCCCTACTCAGTTATCGACATCGATTTCTCACACAAGACAGTTTTTATTTAATCCTATTACGAGAAAAGCAGATAAAGACAGACGTTTTAATATCACTGGTATTTCTATAGGATTATCAAAACGTCTTAAAGAACCAGATGATTACTTTAGATTATCTCAGTCTGTTGCATTTCAGCATTACAATTTAAAAAACTATAATACTGGTTTATTTACGTTTGGTGACGGTTACTCAAATAACTTATCGTATACCATTGGTTTAACAAGAAACAACCTTTATGTCGACCCTATTTACCCTACAGGTGGCTCTAGCTTCTCTATCTCGGCTAAACTCTCATTACCATACTCATTATTAAATGATGTCGATTATGAAGCACTTAAAAATGAACGAGACGCTTTAGACCCAACCGATAGTGACGATTTGGATAGAATTGGCGAGATTGATCAAGAGCGTTATAATTGGCTAGAGTTTTACAAAGTGAAATTCAAGGGTGATTGGTATACAAGAATTGTTGACAAATTGGTTATAAAATCTGGAGTAGAATTTGGTTTTCTTGGAGCTTACAACCAAGACCGAGGCGTCATTCCTTTTGAACGATTCTTTTTAGGAGGTGACGGATTAGGAAACTTTGCCTTAGATGGAAGAGAAGTTATTCAATTACGAGGATATCCTAATCAATCGCTATCGTCTCAAGATGGAGGTTCAATCTATAACAAATTTTCTCTTGAGTTACGCTACCCTATCACTTTAGGAGCACAAGCAAAAATTTATGCATTGACTTTCTTAGAAGCTGGAGCTTCTTTTGATAATTTTAGAGATTACAATCCGTTTAGTCTTAATCGTTCTGCTGGTTTCGGACTTAGAATCTTTATGCCTGCATTTGGATTATTAGGTATTGATTTTGGTCATGGATTTGATGCTCTTCCTGGCCAAACTGTTAAGAATGGATGGGAAACTCACTTCATTATTGGACAGCAATTTTAATTTGGCACGATATTTTCTATTAACAATACGACGATTTAAATGTGTGTGTTAAAATTTTTCTAAATATATTTCGTTAATTTGAAAAACTAAACACAATGACAGAATCGTAATTTAGTCTGTCGTTTTAAAGTTTATAGAAAATATTATAAATAATAAAATCATACAGATGAAAAGTAAAGTTCTTTTTTTAGTGACCATATTAAGTCTAATGAGCTTTGTTTCCAATGCGCAGCGTGGGGTGAGAATAGGCTATATAGATACCGAATATATCTTACAGAATATTCCAGAATATCAAGAAGCCAACTCACAACTAGATCAAAAAGTGCAGCAATGGAAAACAGAAATCGAGCTACGCCTTGCAGGAATTGATTCTAAAAAGAAACAATTAAACAGTGAGAGCGTATTATTAACCAAAGAGTTGTATGAAGAACGTATGGAAGACATCTCATTTGAAGAAGCCGAAATTCTTGATTACCAACAAAAGCGATTTGGGCCTAATGGCGATTTAATGATTCAGAAGCAACAATTGATTCAACCTATTCAGGATCAAATTTTTGGTGCAGTTCAAGAAATAGCTGGTGGTAAAAAATATGATTTCATCTTTGATAAATCTGCAGATGTAGTGATGTTATTTTCTGCTGAACGTTTTGACCTAAGTGAATTAGTAATAAGAAGTATTACACGTTCATCAAAACGAACACAAGCAAAATCAAGAGCTGAACGTAAAAAGGCAGAAAAAGAAGATGTTGTCCCAGTTGTTAATAAAGAATTGGACGAACGTCAAAAAGCAATTGAAGATAAAAAATCAGCACGTGAAACAGAAATAGCTGAACGACAAGCCGCACAAGTAAAACGAAGAGATTCGCTTAAAACGGCTGCTGCTGAAAGACGTCAAAAAATAATTGATGATAGAGCTAAGGCTAAAGCAGAAAGAGACAGTTCTAATACAAAGACACCTGCAAACGCTGAAAAAGGAGAAAATAAAAAGCCACAAGATTCGACAGCAGCGAAAACGAACTCTGGAACTAAAACACCGGCACAAATCGCTGAAGAAAAGAAACAACAAAAACTAAATGATCGTGAAGCTAGAAAAAAAGCACTTGAAGATCGTAAAAAGAAAATATTAGCAGATAGAAAGAAAGCAAAAGATGAACGTGAGGCACAAAAAAAGGCCAATGATTCCGTTCCTAATGATGATAACTAAAAACAATAATTATAACACGTAACAAATTTTAAAATGAAACACTTAAAAACCCTTTTATTCGCAGCCATATTGTTTGTTGGAACAACAAACCTTGCAACTGCACAAAGCAAAGTTGCACATATAAATACAACAGAGTTGGTGCAAGCTATGCCTGAGATGAAGGCTGCACAAGCAGAAATCGAAAAGTTATCTAAAACCTACGATGCAGAATATAAAACTATGGTTACTACGCTTCAAAACAAAGTAACTCAATATAGAGCTGAAGTTGATACGAAGACTGAAGAAGAGAACACAAAACGTGCTCAAGAAGTACAACAAATGGAACAAAGTATTCGAGAATACCAAGCTGGTGCTCAAGAAGATCTTGGTAAAAAAGAAGCTACTTTATTAAAGCCTATTTTTGAGAAAGCTAAAGCAGCTATCGACAAAGTAGCAAAAGCTCAAGGATTTAATTACGTATTAGACTCTACTCAAGGTGGTGGCGTACTAGTGGCAGCTGGAAAAGATCTTTTGACAGATGTAAAGACAGAATTAGGATTCTAATAAAGAATACTTAAATAAAACACAAGGAAGCCACTTTTAATAAGTGGCTTTTTTACTTTTGTAAGTAATGAGTAACAAACCTATTGGTATATTTGATTCGGGAATTGGAGGCACATCTATCTTCAACGAGATTCATGCGCTCTTACCTCATGAAAACTCCATCTATCTAGCCGATAGTAAAAATGCGCCTTATGGCTATAAATCAAAAGATGAGGTTATTGCTCTAAGCATTAAAAACACCGAATTACTTCTAGAAAAAAACTGTAAATTAATAGTAGTTGCTTGTAATACAGCTACCACAATTGCCATTTCTTATTTACGAGAAACGTACGATGTACCGTTAATAGGCATTGAGCCTGCTATAAAACCTGCTGCACTCAATACCCAAACAAAAGCTATTGGGATTTTAGCAACAAAAGGAACATTGAGTAGTGAGTTATTTCATAAAACAACCGATTTATATAGTAATGGTCTTAAATTGATAGAACAGGTTGGTGAAGGTATTGTTCCGTTAGTAGAAGCAGGACAAACTAACAGCGACGAAATGAAAGCCCTTTTAGAAACTTATATACAACCTATGCTAAAAGCAAATATCGATTACTTGGTATTGGGTTGCACGCATTATCCGTATTTAATTCCTATGCTATTACAGCTCTTGCCAAATCATGTTAAGATTATCGATTCTGGATTGGCAGTTGCCAAACAAACCAAATCCGTTTTAGAGCAACACAATCTTTTAAATGATACCACAAGAACTCCTCAAAATAACTTTTTTTCCAACGGAAATGTAAACGTCCTGAAAACTATTTTAGATGCGAAGTTTCCAGTATCTTATCTCGATTTTTAGAAACGTTTAAGCTATGACTTTACTCTTTGTCTATAACGCTAACTCAGGAGCTCTAAACGCCTTATTTGATGTCGGACATAAATTATTTAGTCCTAGCACATATCAGTGCAACTTATGCGACCTAACTTATGATACCTTCAAAGAAAATAAAATCTGGAAAGCATACAGAAAAGAGAGCTCCATTGCTATGGAATTTTATCATAAGGACGAGTTTAAAGTAAAGTATCCAGATGAAAATATGAGCTTCCCTTCTATTCTGAAATTGGAAAACAATAGTCTAACACTACTTTTTGATGACACTACACTAAATAAAATAGCGTCAATTGAAGCATTGATAACGCTTCTTAAAACTACGCTTTAAACCAACTTGAATACTTCACATAATTGTCTGCAATACGATTAATCTCTCCTGAGATTAACTCCTGACTTATATCCTTTACTTTTTTAGCCGGAACACCCGCATAAATGCTACCAGACTCCACAATAGTATTTTTGGTGACCACTGCACCTGCCGCAATAATACTATTACTTTCAACGATACAATCATCCATCACAATGCTTCCCATACCAATCAACACATTATCATGTATGGTACAACCATGTACAATCGCATTATGACCAATAGACACATTATTACCTATAGTTGTTGGTGATTTTTCATAAGTGGCATGAATCACAGCACCATCTTGAACATTAACTTTATCTCCCATTTTAATAAAATGGACGTCTCCTCTAATCACAGCATTAAACCAAACGCTACAATTAGATCCCATTGTGACTTCGCCTACGATAGTTGCATTTTCGGCAACATAGCAATCGTCTGGTATTTGTGGATGAATTCCTTTTACTGATTTTATGATTGGCATACTATTCCTTTGTGATTAGACTATATTTTAGTTTTTCGATTAAGAGATTCCTGTCTTCGCAGAAATTTGTCATTTAAAATAAGACAACAAATCCGATTTCTTTGACGCAGAGACCATGATTTCTTTTCCGTTGCTTAAAATAACACTTCCGCCTTTTCCTTTGATGTACTTTCTAATTTCATTCACATTCACCAAATAGCTCTTGTGAACTCTAGCAAAACTACCATCGTTTAAGGCTTCTTCAAAATATTTTAAAGTCTTACTCACCAATTTCTTTTTGTTGGTATTAAGAAAGATTTCGGTATAGTTATCGTCGGCTTTACAATATAAGATATCTGCTGTTTCCAAAACCTCAAATCCGCTTTGTTGGGGAATCGTAATCTTACCGTTCACACTATTCGTTTTAGGGACTAGTATTTGATCTTGTAAGGCATCTTCTTTGGTGCGAATTTCGGTCACATAATCTACTGCTTTAATAAGTTCATCAATAGAAATCGGTTTCATTAAATAATACGATGCATGTGCATTTAAAGCATCAATAGCATAATGATTATAAGCTGTAACAAAAACCGTTTCAAAATCGATATCACCAACTTTATCCAACAAATCAAAAGCATTTCCATAAGGCATTTCTACATCAAGAAACACTAAGTCTAATTCGGTGTTACGAATTAAAACCAATGCTTCTTCCACATTTGCGGCTTCTCCTAAAACTTCTACATTAGGACAATATTTATTGAGGTAATTCTTAAGAATTTCTCTACTTGTTTCTTCGTCTTCTACGACTATGGCTCTTAATTTCATTTAGTCCTTTTTAAGTGTTACTACTACCTTAGTTCCAGCATCTGCAGCATCTTGATAATCATCAATAAACACATCAACTTTATCTTTATACATGTCATTTAAGATAGCAACACGTTTCTTGATATTGCCCATGCCTTTAGATTTTTGTTTCTGCTGATTTGCGGTTTTTAAATCTTTAGAGCGCGTTCTTCCTATGCCATCATCGGCAACAGTAATAACGATTTCAGTATTACTTAACTTTGAAATAGTGATCTGTAAATGGCCTTTTTCAGTTTTATAACGCAACCCATGCCATACCGCATTTTCAATATATGGTTGTAATAACATTGGCGGAATTTGATAATCGGCAACCTTCACATCTTCATCCACAGTAATACTATAATCAAACTTGTCTTGAAACCTAGAATGTTCTAATTTGGTATATAAATCTAATAATTCGATTTCCTTTTGCAACGGAATAAAATCCTCCTCACTATTCTCTAAAACCGCGCGCATCAAATGTGAAAAATCTGAAAGATATTTATTTGCTGTCCGCTCATCATTATTGGCGATAAAACTATTGACGGAGTTTAGTGCATTAAAGATAAAATGTGGATTCATCTGACTCCGCAGTGATCTCAATGCTAACAAATTATTTGCTAATCGTTGCTGCTTAATGTATTTAAACATAAAAAACGCCATAATTAAAAGCAATATCAATCCGGTAATCAATGAGTAAATAATTAACTGTTGATTCTTATTTCGTGCTGCGACCAAACTTGTGGTGAGTGCTCGATCACTTTCTAAGCTCGTAATCCGGTTCTGTTGTTCTATAATATTACGTCTAAAACGATCTGCTTGAGAGAGCTCTTGCTCGCGTTTGATATATAACTCATCAACAACCATTCTATACGATTCAAAGGCTTTTTTGGCCTTCTCATAATCTCCAGCGTCCACAAAAACATCTGATAACTTTCTAGTCGCATCCTTTTTAACCACCAAATCCCCTTTGGCATCTGCTTCTTCTATACTTTTCTCTAAATACGGAATCGCATTAGCATAATCTTTTTGTAAAAAATAAGCATTACCAATTTTATAGTTTTGTTTTTGAAGCGTGAGCGCACTTTCATTTTCTATAATAGAATCACGTTCTACTTCTTCAACATCTTCGACAATCTCTTTTCGCAATTGAATTTCTTCGGAATAATTTCTATTGGTATTCTGAAAATCGGCTACCGTTACTTTTTCTTCCAAAGCACGGTTTTTAGTTTCCTTTTCAGCCAAATCAAGAGAATTATCGAAAAACCCTTGGGCCTTATCTACCTTTCCATTTGCATTATAAGCTTGTGCAATTTTCGAATTGAGATCTACAATTTTTGGCTTAATAATATGCTGATTTGCAACTTTCAATCCTTTCTCATAAGCTTCAATTGACGCTTCATATTTTTTAATATTATAATAGGTATCTCCTAGGCCTTCATATAAGATTACCAATTGATAATTACCTAATTGATTTTCATTTATGGCATTATAGGTTTCTAGACTTTCCTGATAGTTTTTATTACGCTCATATGCTTTAGCTAAGCCTAACTTGGCTTCATTGGTTTCCTTATTTTGAAGACTTACTCTATAATTAGTAACTGCCAAATCGTACTGTTTCCAGTGCATATATACTTCAGCTAAAACTAAATACGCCTCGGCATTTTGCTGTTGCGAACTACTTTGACCTAAAGCATCACCCACAAAAGCGATACTCTTTCCTACATCCAGCTTTTTATACTTGGATACAGAATCTATTAAAGCATTAAACGCTTTTACATTTATTTTAAACTTTGGGTTTGCCGTTTTGGTATCGGATGGATCTACCTCTACGGTGATCCTATCATCATTTTCAATAACGTGATAAACGGTTTCAAAATCTTTATGTCTTACAACCAATTCATCACCTTTTCGTGCTTTAATAACAAACGCTCCATTAGCGTCAGTCATCGTGTAAGCTCCACCATTAACTTCAATATTTACTTTTGAAATTGGCTTGTAACTATCACTATGCCTAACCGAACCTCTAATCGTAAAAAGAGGGGCTTCTTTTTTCTTATATTCATTATCCTCTTGCTGGGCAGTTATACTTCCGAAGGAAAAAAACAGCAAGATGAATAGACTATATGTAACTAATTGTTTCATTGTATGCCCACAAACGTGGGTGTTTTGTATTGAACGGAATAAACTTACATACTTTAATTGATTAAATAAAATGGGAAATCTGATGAAACTACAAAAACACTTATTAAATTGATTGGTTTACTCATTTAGTAATCGGTGTCACTCATTCAATCCACCACTTCACTCATTCTCGTTTTTTATTGAAAAAAGATGCTTCTAAGTTTACTGCATTAATCGAAAAACGTAAAACGAATGAAAAATCTCTCACTGAGTATGTTGTTCATGTTAATCACCATGACAACATCCTACGCACAACACAAGGGTAATTATAACCAAATCTCAAGACAGAATATATTACACTCTGGAAATGCCGCTTTGTACAATCCAACTGTACAGCAACAAATCAACAAAATTTTAAATCCGAGTACAACTGTATTCATTGATGTAAAAGCGCTTCAAAATGTTGAAGCCACAACCTACACTGCCATTTTTAATGTGTCACAAATTGGTCCGACAGCTGATAGTACCAATTTGCTTATAAACCAAAGAATAGATAAGATTAAGAGTCAGTTAAAATCTATCGGTATTACTGAAGATGATTTTGCCGTAGATGTAATTTCATTTATACCTAATTACGAAATTGAAGTACAAAAAAAGTTATTCAGTAAAACCTATACTGAAGTTCCCAACGGATTTGAACTCCAACAAAACCTTCATATTCAATTTACCAAAACCAACCAATTTGAAACGGTTTTAACCGCTTGTGCTAAAAGTGAAATCTATAATTTGGTGAAAGTCGATTACTACATCGAAAATATTGCAGAAGTCTATAAAAACCTACAAACACAACTCTTAAAACTTATAGAAGAAAAGAAAGCCTACTATAAAGTTTTAGGCTTTGATCTAGCCGACTACAACGTGGCTATAGCAGATGACCAATACTGCTACTTCCCTAAAGATTTTTATCAAAGTTATCAGGCCTTCAACAGTGTGTCATTTGAAGCGATCAAAAAGAAAAAAGGCGTCGCTACTGTTAAAAAGCAAACCTCCTATTATTACCAACCATTGTCTTATGAAAATTATGATGTGGTCGTAAATCCATCCATCTTAGAACCAGTTGTACAAATAGGAATGAATATAAGGCTGCAATATTCGCCTAAACCTAAAGAACCTATACCCGAACCCTTAGTTAAAACTGAAATCAAACACAAATATTACGTCGTGTCTCCAAATGGAACCATAGACATCAAAGCATTACAAACCAATTAACAGATACTAATATGAAAGTTATAACCTTATTCGCATTTATTACCATATTAATGTTCTCAACAAGCGAAAACCAGCTTCCAGAATCTCGAAAAGCCAAAGTGAGTTATTCAGATTTTGAAAGTTTAGTGAAAAAAGTCAAAAGGCACAGAGCCAAACGGCTTATTGATTTCAATCAGTTTTCAGAAAAAAGTAAGAGAGAACATGTGATCATTTTAGATACGCGTTCAAAAGAAATGTATAACAAAAAGCATATTAAAGGCGCTGTCCACTTGAATTTTTCCGATTTCACGCAAGACAACTTAGCTGCTATCATTCCAAATAAAACCACAAGTGTTTTAATCTATTGCAATAATAATTTTGATGGTGATCAAATTCATTTTGCAACGAAATCTGTAATCATAAAACCCCATGAGAACGACAAAGAAATCACACTAGCGTTAAACATACCAACCTATATCAATCTCTATGGCTATGGTTATAAAAACGTCTACGAACTATCTGAACTCATAACCCTATTCGATCAAAGAATCGCTTATGAAGGCACCTCTATAAAACAATTGACAAGTAATAATTAAAAACGAAATAAAATGAAGACAATACTTAATACACTAGTTCTCGCATTATGCATGATTACTTTTTTTTCATGCAATGCCAATGAGAAAAAAAACACCAAATCATTAGCCTTAGTAGAAACTAAAGCTCACGATCCCAAAAAGCAGTTTATCAAAGTTGCTTTACTATTAGATACTAGCAATAGTATGGATGGACTCATAGATCAAGCAAAAGCACAATTATGGGATATCGTAAATGAGTTATCCTATGCCAAATGTGGCAAATCAAAACCAAATCTTCAAATCGCCTTATACGAATACGGAAACGATAATCTTAATGGCGACGAAGGGTTTATAAGACAAGTGCTGGCCTTTAGTGATGATCTAGATGAAATTTCAAAACAGTTATTTTCACTCACTACTAATGGTGGAAACGAATTCTGTGGTCACGTTATTCAAACCTCTTTAAACCAATTAAAATGGGGAAGCAATGAAGACGATTTGAAATTAATTTTCATTGCAGGAAACGAGCCATTCTCTCAAGGAAAAATAAGCTATCAAGATGCTGCAAAACAAGCGCACAAAAATGACGTGAGCGTAAATACCATTTTTTGTGGAGACTATAACCAAGGCATTTCGACCTACTGGAAAGATGGTGCAGATTTAGCTCATGGCAATTATATGGCCATTAACCACAATCATGCAACCACCTATGTAGCGACACCTTATGACGATAAGATTCTTCAACTTAATCAAAAGCTTAACAAAACTTATGTGGCCTATGGAAGCACTGGTTCTAAGAAAATGAAACTTCAAGCTGAGCAAGATGATAATGCAGAAGGTTATAGTGAAGCCAACGCAGTAAGCAGAACTATAAGTAAAAGTTCACATTTGTATAAAAATGCAACGTGGGACCTGGTAGACGCAGAGCAAGAAAAAAATTTCAAATATGAAAACTTAAAAAAGAGCGAATTGCCTCAAGAACTTAAAGACAAAAGTATTTCAGAAATTAAAGCGTATGTAACTCATAAACGTTTAGAACGTGAGACGATTCAGAAGGAGATACAGCAGTTAAACGAGAAACGACGATTATTTATCAAATCACAGCAGACAGAAGACACTAACGGATTAGAAAATGCGATGATAAAAGCCATAAAGACACAGGCGAAAGAAAAGAAGTATACTTGGTAATATTTGGGCATTACCATGACCTTCGCGGGAGCTCAATCATGGTCGTGCTCTCGGTAGTCGCTTCCAGACTAAAAACGTCTGGAGAGCTTCAACAATACCTCCATCACTAACGCAAAAAAGAGTCTCGATAATAATCGAGACTCTTTTTTATATTATATATATCTAGTTTAGTTAATCGCAGGACAATT
The DNA here is from genome assembly GCF_036960315.1 of Psychroserpens sp. NCBI lineage: Bacteria > Pseudomonadati > Bacteroidota > Flavobacteriia > Flavobacteriales > Flavobacteriaceae > Psychroserpens > Psychroserpens sp. The sequence continues at coordinate 146,518 of NZ_JBALVR010000011.1, forward strand.
ACATTCGTACTTCTCTCTTTTACAATTAAAGTTATAACCCAAGGTTATTTGATGAAATCCTCCATTGTTAAAAACAACTGAGTTTGCTTGATAAGAATACGTATAAGCAAAAACAAAGTTGTCATAATCTACACCTACAAATGGTGTAAAATATTGTAGTTTCTGACTGCTAACACCAGAACCATCTAAAAACTCAGCGCCATCTAAACTTCTTCTATAAGATATTCCTCCCCAAAGTTTACCGAAGTCCATTTTCTTATAAACCTTAGCATTAATATCTATTGAGGCTTCTTCAGTAGCATCTCTATAAAGAAACATCACAGATGGTTCAAAGCTATACTCACTACCAAACTTGCTAAATGTATTTCCCGCAGAAAATATATATGTTCTTTGGTTATCAAAACTCAAGCCTTGTTCGTTAAAATTAATCCCATCGTTGTTCAAAACGTTCTTAATAGTTGCATGTGCATAGAAATCAATAAAGTGATAAGAAAATCCAAAGTCTACATTAAAATTAGTAGCACTTTGTTCTACACCAGCAATAATTGGGTCAAAACCATCTGCTAAAAATTCTGTTTCATCCAATTTATACTGTATAACTCCTGCACTTAATCCAAATGACAACATATTAAGATCAATTTCATTTCGAGAAAACATCAAATGGTGAGCATAGGTAAAATAAGCCCCTGTTTGAGAATGATATCCATTCTTGTCATTATATACTATAGCTCCAATAGCCGATGGAGAATCTCCAATTCTACCATTAACACTTAATGTTTGCAAATTAGGAGCTTCATCTTGCCCAAACCACTGCGCACGAGCGGTAAGTCTCACTTTAGCACAATTAGCTACACCAGCCATCGATGGATGAATGAGATAGTAATTATCTGTTAAATAATCGGAATAAATAGGTAATCCCTCTTGTGCTGTTCCAACTATTGAAAACAGTGCTAAACTTGCTATTAAACAATACTTTTTTAAATTCATACGATTTATCTTTTCAGGGTAAAGTGGGCTTTAAATTCTTTACGGTCACCTGTATTAGGTTCATTGTACTCCACTACAAACCAGTAGTCACTCGTTGGCATCTGATTACCATTATAGGTACCATTCCATCCACCTCCTGTCGGACTGAGTTGCTTGAGTAGTTTTCCGTATCTGTCAAATATATAAATTTTTGCGCTTGGTTGATTATTTATTGCGCTAATGTTCCATGTGTCGTTATATCCATCGCCATTTGGTGTAA
>NZ_JBALVR010000012.1:0-83839 GCF_036960315.1 Psychroserpens sp.
TCTTTGTTTCCTTAAGATGGTATCTAGTTTATCGTGAAGAACATCGATTTGTTTATTTGAAAAATTATTTTCTCTTTTATTTTTAGAATTCTGTAAGATTAATAAAATTATAATTATAATTAAAAGAATATATTCCATATGTTTCTGTGGTTAATTAGGTAACTAATGAAGAGACATATGCAATGTAATACTTATTTTATGAGTACGTATTAAAGATATAAGGAAAGCCTAAAAGGTTCTGTTTGGTAGATTTTAAACTCATTTTAATAGAAATACTCTTATTTATGAAGACCCCGAAAACGGTAATAGATATGCATTCAGAAAAACTGCAACTCAAATTTTTCTTTTTAATTATCTGTCATATAATTTTTCGGTTGCTTTTTTAAGTTCGGCCTTCGGTAAAAACTGATCAGAAATGGTAAGAATAGCATGAAGGTTATCACGAAGTCTTTCTGATTTTATATCACCTGGTTTCATAGATGTTTGTAGGAGATGCAAAGCCATGTCTGCAAGAAGAAGCCTTTGCTTTTCTAACCATTCACTATCACCTTGTTTCGCTTTATGATTTAAGTATGCTGTTTCTACTTGATCATGTAATTCCCAACTGGTCTTTATTAATTCTATTTTGTTGTCGTCTTTCATGTGTTCTAAATAAAGTTTTATGAGGCCAACGTTAGATAAATTATGCTAAGGTTTCACCTAAGGTATCCATCTTATTCAACCGTTCTTTACGGAATTCTTCACTGGAATCCGAGATTGAAGAAATACAGGTAACGTATTTATCATCTTCATTTTTAAACGAATTATATGGATTGCTATATGTTCAATCTTTTTTGATTCATAGTTTAATTCATAGTTAATATATCAAGCCTAGCTCTTAGTATTTCGATGTCTTTTTCAATCTGAGGTTCTTTAACAACATTATAAGAATGGAATCCGTCTAAAATTTCAAAACCACAAAACTTATAATTTGCAGATAAATTGATAAGCGCTTCATCTGCAGATTTACCCTCAAACAAATCTTGTGACGGATTATTAAAAGCTTCTTCCGGAGCGTTCCAGGTTGTAGATAACATGTATTTTTTTTCTTGAGAAATGCCGCCTGAACCATATTGTTTGGATTTATCTTCTAGTAATCGACCATCATTTATTAATAATTTTTGTTGAGACCAGGCTTTCGTGAATACTTCATCGATATATTTTTTATGAATCCAAGGTGTATTAAACCAAAATACAGGAGTTTGGGTAATAACAAGATCGGCCCAATCGTGTTTATCTACTTCACTATCTATATCATATCCATTCTCTATTTTGGTTGTTTTGATTGTAAAGTTTCTATCTTCAAAATGAGATACAATTTGATCTTGAAAAAGGTCATTCAATTTTCCTTCAGACATCCCATCCCACTTTTGATGGGCATTTATTATAAGTATATTTTTCATTTGTTTTATTCTTTAATGGTAAAACTAGTTGTAAGACCAACACTAAAATCTCTCGGTAAAGTATCTACTCCAAAAATTGCTCTAGAGTGTGTTCCTTTGTCTCCTAATACATTGACAAATAAATCAGAGGCACCATCGGCAACCTCTGGTGATTCATCCCAATTTTCACCTGATTGAAAATAAACATCTATATTATTGAGTCCTATAATATTGTCAAATCCAATTTTATTTTCTACTTGCGCTAATACGTTTAAAGCGCATAATCTCAAAGCATTGTAGCCTTCTATAGTTGTAATTTCATTTCCTAATTTGCCCTGGTATAAATAGGTGCCGTTTTTTATAGGAAATTGGATGGCTACATAAGCCATATTTCCTCTTACATTAACGGAAACATAGTTTCCTCCAGGTGTAGAAATTTGAGGAAGTTCAAGGCCCATTTCCTTTAATTTATCATTGATATTCATAGTTCAGTGTTTATGTAGATTTGCAGCTTCTTCTTCTAATAATGGACCAACAACCTTTACGTGTCGTCCACCCTTTGACAAAACGTCTCTAGCAGACATTTCAAAAACCCAATTCGGATTTTCTCTCCCAACGATCTTATAGTATTCAGACTTACTTAATCCATAGACCAATTTTCCGACACCAGTCCAGTAAATTGCAGACGCACACATTGGACAGGGTTCATCGCTTGTATAAATAGTACAGGAATTCAAATAGGTGTGATCGTAAATTTTGCCAGCTTCGCGTAACATGTTGATTTCAGCATGGGCAAGCATATCGTGATCTGTGTTTATTGTGTTTTCCCCCTTTAAAATGACTTCTCCTTCCTTGTTGACAAGAATACATCCATAAGGTAAATTTCCTTTTGCTTTTGATGTTTTAGCCATGTCAATTGCGTCTCTTAAAAAGTTTTTATCTTGATTCATTTCTTTCGCTATTTTGATGTTTTTATTGTCCGTTATCTTAGCATTTAAATTACAGCCAATTCATGCCATAAGAAATGTGAGCAGTGTTATATATTTAAATTTAAAATGGATTTGTTGCCCAAACGGTGACTTCAGGAATAAAACCTTTGTCTCTCATTTCAACCACTGAAAGGATGGTTTTGGCAATATCTTCCGATCCTAATTTGTTTGATTCTTCGCCACGTTCTTCTCTAGATGCATCTGCAAAGGCGGTTGTTACCTCACTTGGATTGACTAAGGAAACTCTTATGTTATCTTTTCGCAACTCGGCTTGCCAAGATTGAGTCATACCTCTTACAGCAAATTTTGATGCTGCATATACAGAGCCTCTTGCAAAGCCTTTTAGACTAGCCGTGGATCCAATGTTTATTATGTTACCCGATTTCTGTGTCTTAAATATTGGGATGAATTCTTGTGTAAGTAAAGCCAAACCAAATACATTTGTATTATAGACATTCAATAAATCATCTTCAGTGATTTCACCAAGTATAGGAAATACACCTATTCCGGCATTATTTACTAGCGTATCTATTTTCCCGTCTAAAAGTATCATAGCTTCTTCTGCTTTCTGAGGAATTGTTTTTAAATCACTAATATCAAATTGTAATGCGATTGCTCCTATTTCTGTTGCTACTTTATTCAGCTTACTTTTATCTCTTCCAGTAATAACAACTTTAGCGCCTTTTGCTATAAACTGTTTCGCCGTTTCTTTCCCAATACCAGAACTTCCTCCGGTAATTAGTACTTTCGAATTGTTGATTTTCATATGTTTTTGTTATTAATTTTCTTCAATTGTTTTCATGAGTTCAAAACACAAACTATCTATATTACCCATATTTTCGCTATAGGCAGTGACATTGGAGAGTATTACAATACCGTTTTTTGTTTCGGTGTTAAATACCAATGAAGAAGAATAACCGCCAGTACCTCCATTATGCCAGTACCATTCAGGTTTATCTTCATTTTTACGAATATGCCAACCTAAAGCTACGTCAAATTTTTCGTTAATTGTAAAAGTCTTTATTCTAGATAATGCCAATTCTTTATTTGATTCATCGAATTGAGCAATTATAAATTTTGATAAATCTTGAACTGTAGACAAAATTCCACCAGCACCTACCAATATCGACAAATCCCAATTGGAAACCTCTTCTCCTTTTTCGTTTAAGCCATGCACTAATTTTGATGAAACTTGTGATCGATCAGTTGTAGAGCTTGACATATTATATTTTGAAAAAATCTCTTCATCTATTAAATTTTGATAAGTTGTTTTTTCCATAGAAGCAAGAACGTATCCCAATAAACCCACTCCCAAATTAGAATATTCATTTTTCTCACCGGGGTTCTTGGATAATTCCAAGTCGTCCATTAAATATTCTTTTAACTCCTTTAAATGATAATTTTTAAACGGATTGTCAGTATCGTCCATATAGCTGTCAAAATTTGAAGGCATTCTTGATAGTCCAGAAGTATGGTTTGCAAGTGCCTTAAAAGAGATCTTGATATCATTTTTTAGAGAAAAATCAATATAATTATTTATAGGATCCTCTATGTCTAAATTGTTATTTATAGCGGCATTAGCCAGTAATGTACCTGTAAATGCTTTTGATATTGAACCTATCTCGAATACGTTCTCTTTATTTTCGACGCCAATGACAGTATCATTCACACGCTTTATTCCGTAGAATTGTGCTACACCATTTTCAATTAGAGCAATAGAGACCTGTGTTTGATTTGGAAATACTTTTGTCATTTCAAAAACTATATCCGCTTGGGTTTTTGTTAAAATATGGTCTTGTGCAGACTGATTGTCTGATGCAAGTTTCACATCGCTATTGCAAGCATACACCGAAAGTAGTACGAATACTGAAAGATAATTTTTTATCATTTGTGTGTTTTAAGTATGAATTTTGTTTTCAATATTGGAGCAAATTTCATGTAAAAATAAAATGTAAACCTTGTCATATGACAACGTTTTATGGTAAGTCAATTTTTTTTAAACGTTTGTGTGTTTCACTTATAAAGTCTATAAATGAATTTGTTCTATGGCTCGAATAAGATTTTCTTTTTTATTTCTTCTTTTACTGTTCCAAATATAATTCTTTGTGTTTTTAATTCTACTTGTTATTTAAGTTGTGTTTAATGTTCTCATGATTTTGTTATTAAATGGGCAGAAACAATGCTTCTGCCCTATTTAACTATACTAATTTTTGTCCTCCATCGATATCAAGAACTGCTCCAGTAACATAGTTACTTTCTATAAAGAACATAACTCCTTTAGTCACATCACTTGCAACACCTATCTGTTTTACCGGTAATGTTTCAGCAAAACCATTAAAGAATTCTTTTTGTTGCTCAGCTGGCATGTACGCATCCCAAGCCGTGGTATGTATAAAGCCAGGAGCAATAACATTTACTCGTGTTGGCGCTAATTCTAAGGCTAACATTTTTCCTAAAGATTCTACAGCTCCTCCAACTCCTGTATAAGGCATTTGTCCAACAATTGCTTTTTTACTAACGATCCCAGAAAATAAAGTTATTGAATCTCCCTTTCCCATTTTCGGACTTGCATGCTTTACAGCATTCATTTGGACCCAAAGCTTTGAATCAAATAACGCTTTAGCAGCTTCCATGTCTAATTCTTTAATAGAGCCTCCATAACCTCCAGATGATGAAACGACCAAATGATCTACTTTTTCGAAGGTATCAAAAAATGTTTTCACTTCTGCTTCGATACTTCCGTCTAATTGATAGATAGAAACGTTTCCATTTAAATGATTTTTTGCTTTTTCAAGTTTTTCAAGTGATCTACTTGCAATGGTGACATTGGCTCCTTTCTCGATGGCTTCTTTGGCGGTTTCTAATCCAATTCCTTGGCTTCCTCCAATAATAACTACAGTTTTGTTTTCTAATGTTTTCATGTGTTTTTGTTTAAATATTAAATTAGACCAGTCTACTATCAAATAACTAAAAAAATTATAAAATATAATTATTTAAAAATTTTATAAATGTTGTAATTGATTCAGTATTTTTCGAAGATTTCATACGCAATAAAGAACCTTCCCAAGTGGTTAAAACAAAATCAGCCATGTCCTTAGCTGTTTCATCTTTTTTAACGGTATTATTATCCTGTCCTTCTTGAATACACTTCTCAAAACAATCTTGCCATTTGTTTAATTCGTTTGCAACCGAATCACTAAATGCTTCAGACATATCCGACAACTCAAGGCTACTATTACCTAATAAACAACCTTCCTTATACCCCTTATTAATATACACATTTTTCATGTCTTCAAAAAATGATAGTATTCTAGCTTTAGGCATTTTTGTACTATCCGTTAGATAACTGTTTAAAAATGTTATTGAGTTTTCAGAATAAAACTTGATAACCTGCACACCAAAATCTTCTTTACTCTTAAAATAGTAATAGAATGACCCTTTCGGAATATTGGCGGTTTCCAATATCTTATTTAAACCAAGATTGTTATATCCGTTTTTAAGAATTAAATCCGTCCCTATTTCTAAAATGCTATCTATTGTTTCTGTCTTCATGATTTATATATTAGACCAGTCGGCTACAAAGGTAATACTTTTTTTTAAATACCAAAATATTTTGTAATTATTCTATTCCACATACACTTCTTTCGGCTATTCCAATAGCACATGGTCAATTTTTACTACCTTACAAAAAGATCCATTTTAAGCATAAATTAAAAGAGAACAACACACATGGCAGAACAAAAAGATTTAGATTTCACCTATACTACGATTGACGAAATATTTCGTTTGAGTATGGGAGAAACAGGAGATTATAGCGGAGCGAAATACGATGGTGATTTCACGATATCGCTGGAAGACGCTCAAAAAGCAAAGCATAAATTCATAGCTGATAGTCTCAATATTTCTAAAGGTTCCAAAGTACTCGATATGGCTTGCGGTTGGGCGCCTTTCACACGTTATGTAACCCATGACAGAGGCGCTGAAAGTATAGGTCTGACGCTTTCTCAAGGGCAGGCCGATGCATGTCAAAAGAATGGATATAATGTGATTGTAAAAGACTGCCGCTATATCAAACCAACAGATTTTGGAACTTTTGATGCCATTACCTGTATTGGTGGATTGGAACATTTCTGTTCGGTAGAAGAATGGCAAGCTGGCAAACAAGTGCAAGTTTATCAAGATTTTTTTAAAGTGCTATATGATCTGTTGCCCATTGGTGGTCGGTTTTATATGCAGACGATGGTCTTCAGTAAGAATATGATTGATTTTGAGGAGCTAGATGTAAATGCTGAAAAAGGATCTACAGCCTATATTATGGCGCTCATGGTAAAACAATTCCCAGGATCTTGGCTTCCCTATGGTCCCGAAATGGTTATCCAATGTGCGGCACCTGGTTTCAAACTAATTTCCCAAAGTAGCGGAAGGTTAGATTATATTGAAACTATAGCCCAATGGCGGAAGAAATTTAGAAAATTTAATCTAAAAAAATATTGGCTTTACCTTTCTCTGATCCCTAGATATATTATGGATAAGGAATTCAGACACCTGGTTGCCATTTTCAAAGTAAGTCCGAATAAGGTTTGTTTTGAAAAAGAGGTTATGGATCACTACCGATTAGTCTTTGAGAAGGTCTAAGTATCTCACAACAGGAAACAAAAAAACCATCAATGAAGATGGTTTTTTTATATTTTTTGTTGGGTAGTTTATGCCAAACGTACTTTTACTGCGCTTAAGCCTTTCTCTCCTTCTTCTACTTCGAATGTCACTTCATCGTTTTCTTTAATCTCATCTATGAGGTTTGTTGAATGCACAAAGACATCTTGATCTGTATCTTTTATGTTTATAAAACCAAATCCTTTGGAGTTATTGAAAAATTTTACGGTACCTTGTTTCATATCGTTTACTTTATTAGTATTCATTAATTTATTTATAAATTTTTTTATCATGAGTTCTGTGTTTTAATTAAAAATTTGTAAGTACCGCTTTATCAATACTTAGGATTTCCTTTTTCCCTAACATGCGAAGCATTTTTGTGTGATCCCAAATAGCATGTATAAATGATTTTTTAACATGATATGGCATTCCATATTCTTGTGCTGTTTCTGATACAATCTTTGTTAGGTTTTTATAATGTACATGACACACATCTGGCAATACATGGTGTTCTACTTGATAATTTAGTCCACCTATAAGCCAAAATAAAATCTTACTATTTGGTGAAAAATTAGACGTGGTAGCAAATTGATGCGCATACCAATTATCGTTCATATGTCCTTCTGCATCAGGAAGTGGAAACTCATTCGCTGGCATAATATGAGCTATCTGAAAAACAATACTGACTAAGAGCCCTGTAACAAAGTGCATACTTATAAAGGCCAGTAGAATGATCCACCACGAAAATGGTAGCATAACCATAGGCAATACCAAGGCATATGAATAATAAAATAGTTTCCAAGCGATCATGCTTATCAGTGTTTTTTTGTATTCATTTTTCTCATTTAAAAATCCCATGTCTCTATACCGTTTTAAACGCACAAAATCTTTAGTGGTGATCCAGGATATCGTTGATATGCCATAAAAAAACCAGATATAAATATGTTGAAATTGGTGTACCCAGTAGTGTTTAGCATGTGGGGAGAATCGTAAGAAAAATGGCGCATTCAAATCATCATCTGCATGCTCAATATTTGTAAAGGTATGATGCAAGACATTGTGTTGTATTTTCCAAACCGTTGCATTAGCACCTATTAGATTAAACGTATAGCTTAAAAGTGTGTTGATCTTTTTGTTTTTTGAATATGACCCATGAATGGCGTCATGCATAACATCCATACCAATTCCTGCCATTCCCAATCCGCTTAATATGTACAATAAAAAAAGTAGCCAAACTTCAGTCACCATACCTGATGCAAGTGTAAGTAATGGCACAAAGAACAAGGCTATCATAATAATGGTCTTCACCACCATTGTTGAATTGGCATTTCGACTTGTATTATTGGTTTTAAAATAGGTATTGACTCGGCTTCTTAAGGTTTTTGAAAAGTCGGAATTTATGTCTCTTGAAAATTTTGGATTGTCGATGCTATTATCTTTTTATTTTATTTTTATTACTTCGGAAACAAAGGAAGTCTTGCGTGATGCATTACCAATGCCCTATTGTATTGAAGCCTTGCAACGTATCAGATTACTATCACTGAATCACGTCTATTAAAAAAATGAAGAAAGCATAAGGATTGTTTAAGATGGTAAGAAATTAAAAAACAGAAGCTGTCTAAATAATTAACTTTGCAAATGTAGGCTAAATTAATGTTGGTTACTAAAATAATGTGTTAAACATTTGATAATCAATTTAATATGTAACCTCACGCCCCTTTCGTTCATTATCCATTTTTAAATGGACTTTTAAGTTGTACGTTTCGACATTCTATAGGTATAATGAGGAAATATGGTACGCTTTGCAAAACGATTGAGCTTAGCACTATTGATCATTTTAATATAGACTTGTTTTGTGACGCCAAAGTATTCATAAGTTGATCCATCAAGAAAGCTAATTTCTAACAATAAGCCTTTATGAGTATAATCTGCAATACCAGAATTGGTAATGGTCTCTGTATAGCTGTCGAAATTTGATACTTTTGTCTCAGGTGCCATGCTCACAAGAAAATGGTAGCCATCAATAATTTTTCGGCTATGGATCTCTGCTTCTTCCTGCATAGCGTCTCCATTTTGAAATTTATCTGGATGCCATTCTTTAACCAAATTACGGTAACTCTTTTTTAAAGTCTTTAATTCGATGTCGTTTTCCACTCCAAAGAGTTTCTTGTATTCATTTATGCGCTTCATTATCAATTTTATTTGAAGGCGCAAAAGTACATGTAAATATCAAATGAATTACGATATTTTGCAATGCTTTTAATTTTAATGCAATTTATGTTCTACCAATCAATAGGAAAGTAATCTTTTAAGAATTTTCCACACCAATGTTTCCCCGTATTAATACCATCAATTAAAGGGTCCATAACGCGTGCAGCACCATCTACAATATCCAAAGGTGGTTGAAAATCGTGAACTTCTATTTTCTTTTTAGATAACTCTGCTGGATCTTCATCGGTTACCCAGCCGGTATCAACAGCATTCATATAAATACCCGACTTAGCAAAATCTGCAGACGACGTGTGCGTTAACATATTTAAAGCAGCTTTTGCCATATTGGTATGTGGATGACGGGCTTCCTTTTTAAATCGATGAAACTTCCCTTCCATAGCAGACACATTAATAATATGCTTCTTACCGGTATTTTCTTTCATCATCAAATGCGATAAGCGATTACATAAAACAAATGGAGCTACAGCATTTACTAACTGAACCTCTACCATTTCAGTCGTTTCTATTTCTCCTAGTTTTAAGCGCCAACTATTGGTTTTTCGCAAATCGACTTGTTGTAAATCTGCGTCTAATTGTCCTTCAGGGAAAACTTCTGCCGTTTGTAAAGAATTATCAAAACTATATGGGATTTGAGACAGTTCTGCTGAAGAACGCAAGCCGATTCCTGGTTCCGGACCATGCCATGTAACTGGTAACACATTATTTTTTGATGTCTTTGAAGTAGGAATACTTAAATCTGATAATTCTTGTAAACAACTCACATGACTTTTCAATAAATGCTGAGCGCGCTTTGGTAATTGAGCTATGGGCATTTTTTCATTTTCCATTAAATGGAAATAAAAACCAGAGGGTCGTCGTACAGTTTGAGCTGCATTATTAATTAAAATATCTAAGCGTGTATATTGCTGTTCTATATAATTGCAAAAAATCTCTACACTTGGTATATGACGTAAATCTAATCCATGAATATGTAAACGATCGCTCCATTGGTTATAATCATCTTCTTTAGAAAACCGAATTGCAGAATCTGTAGGAAATCGTGTGGTAGCAATAACTGTTGCTCCCGATCGCAGTAACATTAATGTAATATGATAGCCTATTTTTAGTCGCGAACCCGTAATTACGGCAACCTGTCCTGTTAAGTCTGCTGTCTGAAACCGTTTCGCATAATTTAAATCACCACAGGTTGTACACATCGTGTCATAAAAATGGTGCAATTTGGTATATACCGCTTTACATACATAACAATTTCTTGGCGATTCTAATTCTGAGGTATCTTTTTGTGCTTCAATTGGTGCTAATAATTTTGGCGCAGTAAAAATACTTGCTTCTCTAGCAGATCTAATTCCGGTTTCTTTTCGCGCATGTTTGTCCCGAGCAATCATCTTACGCTTTGCCGCCTTTTTTGCATCTTTTCTACGACGCTGATATTCATCACGGTTTGGCCTAGACAATTCACCAGTAACTTTTAAAAGTGCTATTCTTTGAGATTCTGGTAATTCAAAAAGTTGATTTGAATCATCTAGTATATTCTGTAGGGTTGTAATACAGAATTCTATGTCTTGATTTGGATTATTTTCACTCATATCATTAAAGCACGGTAACCCTTACCTTTTTCTTTTTTAATCGGGTATTGTTTAATTTTCCGACCAATTCATCAGCAATGGCAAGAGGAACAGCTACAAACGCACAATCTGGTTTGAGCTCAATAGTTCCTAATTGATCTTTATTAATTCCGCCTTGTTTAAAAAATAATCCTGCGATATCGCCCTTCGAAATTTTATCTTTTCGTCCACCAGATATAAATAAAGTTTCCCAGTATTGTGGTTTATGAGGTGCTTTCTTAGAAATATTTATGCTTTTTGCATCCTTAATAAATTCAGGTAATTGTTCGCTTTTCCATTTTAAGACATAGGCCGTTCCTTCTGCATCTACTCTGGCTGTTCTTCCATTTCTATGAATAAAATCTTCTTCATGTCGCGGTAATTCATAATGGATGATATACCCCATTTCTGGAATGTCTATACCTCTAGCTGCTAAATCTGTTGCAACCAATAATTGGCAGGTTCCGTTTCTAAATTTAATTAAAGCCCGTTCTCTATCTTTTTGTTCCATACCTCCAGAAAAGCATGCATGACTAATTTTATTGCGCTCTAAAAACGAACTGACTTGGTCGATACTGTCTCTTAAATTACAGAAAATGATACCTTGTTCATTACCAATATGCTGTACCAAATCCAACAGTGTTGGTAATTTATTTTTACTTGGAGATAACACTATTTTAAGAGCTAATCTTGAGGCAACTTTTTCTTTTAAATAATTGATGGTATATGGCTTGTCTAATCGCACAAAACCAGGAACATCCACCGCTTGAGTTGCAGACGTTAAAATACGCTTATTGATATGTGGCAACTGACTTATAATAGCTTTCATTTCTTGCTCAAAACCATTTTCTAAAGACTTATCAAACTCATCTAAAATGAGCGTTTTAATATGCGTTTTAGAAAAGCGGTCATTATTAAAGTGATCTAATATTCTACCTGGTGTTCCTATTAAAATAGCAGGATTATGTTTAATTTCAATTTTGTCTTTAGACATAGGTCTGCCGCCATAAACAGCATTTACTTTATAACCAGATCCCATAGAACGAATGACTTGCTCAATTTGAATGGCTAATTCCCGTGATGGCACTAGTATTAATGCTTGAACCTCTTTAGATTCTGGGTCTAAAAATTTCAAAAGCGGTAATGAAAATGCTAATGTTTTTCCAGTTCCGGTTGGAGATAATAGGATCGTATTTGTTGTTGCTTCAATGACAGAAATGGCTTCCTCTTGCATGGGGTTCAAAGCCTGAATATTCAATTTCGTTAAAATATCCTGTTGGTTTTTAATGCTATTTGCCATACTATTTATTTCGTTTTAGTCTTTTTAGACGCTTCAGATTTTAGGTTTTCAGTACTAGTTTGTGCTAAGTAATTTGCTAATATTTTATCGACGAGTTCTTCTTTTGTTAAATGATGAAATATCGTTTTTATCTTAGCTTTAAAATCTTCAGAGACTTCACGATTAGGTTTGGCTTTAAATATTTTTTTAGCCCATAATAAACCATTATTTTCTTCAATGCTTTGTGCGTCTGCTTTTATAAATTCATTAAAAACAAGACCTAATTCATTTTCAAAATCGGTAATATCTTCAACTTCTTCCTTCTGCAAAATGGTTAGAGAAAGCCCTTTTGCTCCTGCCCTAGCCGTTCGTCCACTTCTATGTACATAGGCATCATAAGTGTCTGGCAAATGATAATTGACAACGTATGATACGTCTTTGACATCAATACCACGAGCTGCCAAATCGGTAGCGACTAAAATATCGATATAGCCTTCTCTAAATTGCCCCATAATACGGTCACGGATACCTTGGGATAAACTACCATGTATCGCGCCAGAAGAGAACTTATTTATTGCTAATTTTTTTGCCAATTTATTAACAGCAGCTTTAGTTTTACAAAATATAATGCCGCGTTGCCCTTCTTTAGAATTTAAAAAATGAAGTAATACCTCTAGCTTTTCTATAGGTTCTACAACCACATATTGATGGTCGATACCTTGATGACCCAGAGTTTCCATATCTGCTTCTAGATGCACCACATGTTTTGACATATAATTTTGAACCAATTGTTTTATAGTCCCAGATAGGGTTGCTGTAAACAATAATGTTCTTCTAGATTTGGGAATGCCTTTTATAATAACATCTACCTCTTCTTTTAAGGCGCTTACCATTTCATCAGCTTCATCCAATACTAAATACTCTAAGTTTTTAATATCAATAGCGCCACGTTTAACTAGATCAACTAAACGTCCAGGAGTTGCTACAACCAGATGCGTTGTGGTTTTTAAACGTTCTATTTGAGGTTTTATGGGAATACCACCACATAAAGACGCGATAGAAATGTTTGGGCTATCTGCTGCAAATGCTACTAAATTGTTATAAATCTGTTGTCCTAATTCTCTTGTTGGCGCCAATATAAGCCCTTGTACATTGGTCTTTTCTACAGCAATCAACTGCAGTAAAGGCAATCCGAAAGCTGCTGTTTTCCCTGTTCCTGTCTTTGCTAAAACAACAAGATCTTCTTTTTGATTTAGAACAACTGGAATGGCCTTTTCTTGAATATCTGTTGGAACAGACATCTGTAAATCGGTTAAACTTTGTTGTAATTGTTCATTAATTCCTAAATCGGAAAAACGGTTTGACATAAAAAATAATTTTGGCAAAGATAGCGATACTGTTCTTGGGAATTGGACAAATAGTTTCTTGTGAATTTAGAATGTTCTATTCTAATGAAAAGGAACATAATATATCAATGCTAATTACCTCATATGCCTATCTGAATTCCTATCTTCGCAAGCTCAATCCCTAGGATTAAAAAATGTGCAACAGATAAAAGACCACTTAGATCAAATAGCGACCATATCTACATCAGATTGGGAGTTTTTTACATCAAAATTGCAACCTCGTGTGATTCCGAAGAAAACGATTTTTTTAAAGCTCAATGCTATAGAAAATCATATTTCCTTTATTGAATCTGGTGTTGTTCGCTTATTTATTCCGAAAGAAAATCCAGAGAAAGAAATCACCTTTGGATTTAGTTTTAAAGACCAGTTTATTAGTGCTTATGATTCGTTTTTAACACAAACACCTTCTGCATATCAACTACAAGCACTTACAGAAACGACCATTTTAAGTATCACTTATGACGATTTGCAATCGGTCTATAAAACAACACAAATTGGAAATTTGATTGGCAGATTGACTGCAGAACGGCTCTTTTTGCTAAAATCTAAGCGTGAACAAAATTTATTGAATTTGACTGCAGAGGAACGTTATGTGAAATTGTTTAAAGAACGTCCTGAACTCCTGAAGGTGATTCCATTAAAATACATCAGCTCCTATATTGGTGTGACCGCACAAGCGTTAAGTCGAATCAGAAAGCGTATTTAATTGATTTAGGTTCATTGTTTCACATGTAACATCGAAGTATCTTTACAAAAAAAAGTTATGGTGATCGTTATTTTCGTATTAGTGCTTTGGTATGGAGGCTTATTTTTTCAGTCTTTCTTTTTGCATCGCTATGCAGCACATCAGGTATTTACCATGTCGAAAACTATGGAACGCATTAGCTTTATTCTAACTTGGATATTTCAAGGCTCAAGTTATTTAAGCGCCTATGGATATGGGATTATGCATCGTATGCATCATGCATATACAGATACTGAGAAGGATCCGCATTCTCCATCTCATGATGCTAATTTGTTTGCGATGATGTGGAAAACAAAAACGATCTATCAAGATATTAATAAACAGCGTATTGACATTGATCAGCGTTTTACCAAAAACGTTCCGCAATGGACAGGTTTTGATCTATTTGCGAGTTCTCGCTTTTCAAGATTGCTTTGGATTACAGGTTATATCTTATTCTTTGCATTCTTTGTAACGGCTTGGTGGCAATGGCTATTATTGCCAATTGCGTTTTTAATGGCGCCTATTCATGGTGTGATAATTAACTGGTTTGGCCATATTTATGGGTATGTCAATTATACAATGAAAAACACAAGTAAAAACCTCTTCCGATTTGATTTTTTAATGATGGGTGAAGGCTATCATAATAATCATCATAAGCATGCTAGTAGTGCCAATTTTGGGGTGAAATGGTATGAGATCGATATCACCTATTTGATTATAAAACTATTAGATGCTTTTGGTTGTATTCATTTGAAACCCATTAGAGTGAAAGAGTAATAGTTGCAATAAGATATACCGCTACTTATTATTTATTTCGACTGCCATGTGAAAAATATTCTTGACCATCTAAAACATAGAATACTGGATATTTTTTTTCTTTATCCTATTCATATTTTTTTGGTAAATATATTTGGATACTTCTCTCTTCATTCAATATTTGACAATGAATAGTCTCATTTTTACCTACTACATTATTAGCATCAGAAGATTGGGAATAAGAAGGAAAAAAAGTTCCTATAAATATTAAAATCATCTAGATAAGCTGTTTCATTTTATGTTTTTAGATAGAAAGATAGCTCAAAAGTAAAAACATGACGACTTCATAAATCAGACTTGAGTTTTTTTTATCATTTTTTCAACTTTTAAAGACCCCATAATTTCACTGTTTTATCCTTACTTGATGTCACTAACCAGCGACCATCGGAACTTACATCGCAACCCATTCCAATATCATCGGTATGTGCTGATAAAGTTTGTAGTACTTTTTCATTTTTCACATCCCATAATGTAGCAATTACAGGTTTTGTATAACCTGTAAAACCAAAATGATATTCTAATAGCTCGCCAAGTATTTTTTTGTCTGTTCCACCGGCCAAAACTCTATTGTTATCTATAAATACTACAGAATGTAATGCTTCGTTTTCTCCTTTTAAAGTATGCAATAATTCCCAAGTTTTGGTATCCCATATTTTCACTGTTTTATCATCACTTCCGCTAGCTAATAATGCGCCATTTGGGCTAAAATCCATTGCTAATGGAACCATAGAATGACCCAAAAGTGTGTTTACCAATTTACCAGTTTTCATATCATATATTCTTATGGCATTATCACTACCAGAAGCTAATAATAATTCTCCGGTTGGATTAAACACGACTTCCCATATATTATGTTCAGCATCTTTAAATTCATAAATTAATTGACCAGTATCTATATTCCATACTAAAACTGTATCATCATTTCCACCAGCTGCGATATGGTTTCCATTGGGACTATAAGTTACTGACCATAATGTGCCTTCATGTCCTTCTAAAATTCTAATTAGTTGTCCGGTTTTTGCATTCCAAATTCTTACTTTCCCATCATAAGACCCTGTACAAACGGTTAAACCATCTGGACTAAAATCTACTGAAGGTGTTCCGTAATCATGAGGCAGGCTATGAATAACTTCACCTGTAATTCTAGACCAAATTTTAGTTTCGTTTTCCAATCCGCCACTTACCAAAAGGGAATCATTTGGACTAAATTTCACTTCCCAAACACCATCAGAATGATGCGTGAACGTATCCTTTAATTCAATAAAGTTTCCGTCTACTAGTTTTGGTTGTTTAAATAATTGTGAATACACAATGTACAGTAAGGCTAATAATAGAAACAAGAGTATGACTTTTCCTTTTTTCATTTTATTTGATGTTTTCCAATTTTAAAATCATTGCTTTTGCAGATTCAGAATTTGGATCTAACTCTAGAGCTTTGGTATAACATTTTAATGCATTTTCTTTATCACGTTTCATAGCATACGCTTCCCCTAAACTATCCCATGTATTAGCATCGTTTGGAAATATTTTTACGTTTTCCTTAAATACGATAATTGCATTATCAACCGATTTCTCTTTTAAAAACGTATACCCAATTTTATTTAAAACATTATTCTTTTTCCTTTTAACCGTTTTATTAATGGCATCTATGTAAGCATTTACAAAAGCATCTTTTTCAGAGGTTTCAATATTGGGTTGCACGCCTTTTCCTTCCCAATTGGTTTTTGTAATAGGATGTATTGATTTGATATACGGAACCGAAATAGTGAAATCGTCGTTTAAATTAATTCGTTTCGTTCGGTTAGCTCCTCCTTTAGTGACTTCACCAACTACAGTGGCTCTATCTAAATGCTTCAAGGTATAGGTAAACGCCTCTGCTGCAGAAAATGTATGCTTACTCGTTAAAATGTAAATAGGTTTATTTACACTTTTATTCCCATCAACATTTGCAAACGTATACAATTGGGTCTTTGTGTTGGTTTTTCGTTCGTAGAAATCACTTAATAAAACGGGAGTTTCATCAAAGAAATAGCTCGATAATAATTGCATCATACTCGGAACGCCTCCTCCATTAGTTCGCAAATCGATAATTATGGCATTGGTATTACTTAAAAAATTCATGGAGGCAGTTGCCGCTTCTTCAGCATATTTTATATCTGCAAAGAGACGTAGATTTAAATAACCAATATTCCCATCTAGTATTTTTGTTTCCGTAAAACCGAAATTGATTTCCGCCATTTTCATAGCCATTCTTTTTTCCTTTTCTGATTGCATTTCATCGGAAATCACGCGTTTATTTTGAGCAATACGTTTTGGTTCAAATCGAACTTTAAGGTGTGAATCGTTGCTAATCCTTTGCAAATCTTCGGTTAAAGCTTGAGAAAATTCGGAAGGGCTTTTTATGGCCTCATACTTCTTAGATTTTATATTCTTACCTAATTCGGTTATCATTTTATTTGATATCCCTAAATCAATATAAGATGTATTTAAATGTGTTTGTATTAAAGATACAATAGCATTTTTTTCATTTGTTGTTAATATACTTTGCTTGTCTTGTGCTATACCATTTTGCATGAAAGCAAATGATAACATAAAGAACATAATTTTAAAATACGTTTTCATAATATAGTAGTTTGTTATTTATAATTTTCAACAAACGTATAGGCAAACTAAAACCCAACAAAGTATATTTCATCAACCCATAAAATTTGAACGTATAAGAATTATTAATACACTCAAACCCAATAAATGTAAAAAATAATGGCGTTTATGTCGATTTTATATGAGTTGATGCATTTTATAATAGGACAAAGACAATTATCATTAATTTTGACTCATGATTACATTTCTAAAAAAATACAAAGGATTTATATACGGACTGTTAATCCATCGTATTATGGTCTTCGTTTTGTCATACTTTGATTTTATTCATATTGATAATTCAGAAGTATTGGCAAACACATTAAGCTTTATATTTAGCTGGTTATTGATCTCGTTACCTATTCATTATTTTTCATTTTTAAAACAGCATAAAACCATTAGCATAAAACTAGTCGCGTTGATGGTTCTTTTTTTGGTTATCATTATAAATGACTTGAACTCCAAAATAGTTGACAATCCATTAACCTTTGTTGGGTTAGTAGGTGTTGGATTAAGTTTTTTCTCAATTATTGCGCCTTCTTATTTTAAGAAATATGCATTGGTCATAATTGGCTTTTACGTTTTGGCTTTAGGCTATTTTGTCTATATAAGAGTATATATCGATGACCTAGCTAGCTACTTGCAACAAGAAAAAGAGATTAAAATCATCATAACCTCTCCATTTTTAGTGCTATTTTTAAGTTGGCTGTATCAACAATGGAAATGGGTAAAAACAGTTGAGTCAAAAAAATCTAAAGCAGAATTAGCATTATTAAAAAGTCAAATCAATCCACACTTTTTTTTCAATACTTTAAATAATTTATATGGCTTAACGGTTGAAAAGTCTGATGATGCGCCTGATGTGGTTTTAAAATTATCTGATATGATGCGCTATACCATTTATATGGGCAAAGAAGATTTTGTGTCATTAAAGGATGAAATTGAATATTTAAAGAATTACATCGAATTACATAAAATAAGATATCATAAAACCGTTGATATTACTTTTAATCATTCGAATGAATTAAATTACCAAATCGCACCACTATTATTTATTATTCCTTTAGAAAATGCTTTTAAACATGGTGTAGAACGTTTAACAGAAGATGCTTATATTCATATTAATTTAAAAACAGATGACGGCATGATTCACTTTAATATTGAAAATAATTTTGGACAAATGGAAGCCAATCAAAATACTGGTATTGGGCTAAACAATTTAAAACAACGCTTAAAATTGTTATATCCTAATAAGCATGACATCCAAATTGAAGTTAAAGCTAATATTTATAAATTTTCACTTAAAATAGAAACAGCATGACTCACTATTTAATTATAGATGACGAACCAATTGCGCATCGTATTATTGAAAAGTATTGTGAAAATTTACCTCATTTAGAAAAGAAAGGCAATTGCTATAACGCTTTTGAAGCCATGCAATTTTTAAATGAACATACTATTGACTTGCTCTTTCTTGATCTTAATATGCCGAAATTATCTGGATTTGATTTTTTAAAAACATTATCCAATCCTCCGAAAATAATAGTTACTACGGCATACAAGGAATTTGCTTTAGAAGGCTATGAACTTAATATTTCTGATTATTTACTGAAACCATTTAGCTTCGAACGTTTTATAAAAGCAATTAACAAAACCATTGATACTAATGAAAACAAGAAAAGTACTCCTATAGTATCAACCAAAGAAACTGTGCCAGATGCCTCTAGTTTTTTCTTAAAAGGAGATAAAAAGCATCATCAAATTCATTTCTAAGACCTCTTATTTATAGAGGCTTATGGACATTATACCAAGGTGTATTTAAAGAATGACTTGATTGTGAGTCATCAAAAAATTTCGGATTTAGAGACTTTACTCCCCAAACCCGATTTTATTAGAACCCATAAATCCTTTATTGTTGCTAAAAATAAAATTAGACAAATTGAAGGCAATAGGATATTAATTAATGAACATAAAATACCAATTGGACAGACTTATAAAGGGAATATCAATAAGCTGTTTTAGTCTACTTTAGCATTACCCGTTTGTTTGTCTTGTGCATTTTTAAGGTTTTCTTTATATATCTTTAGAGACCTATGTGATACGTTTTCTCCAATCTCTACCGCTTTTCTACAACAGTCTACAGCTTTTTCGTAATCCTCATACACAAAATAGGCTTCTCCCAAACTATCCCAAGCATTTGAAGAATTAGGGAATCTTTCAGTGTTTTCCTTAAAGAATTCTAAAGCATATTCAGGAGTACTCGAATTTAAAAAATCGTAGCCAAATTCATTAAGTGTTCTCTCGTCTGGATTATAGGTCTTGAAGAATACTGTTTTTAAACTATCTGCAACTTCTCTTTTTTCAGCTTCCAAATGAATTTTCATAACACCTCTGATCGTGCTATTTGATGGGTTTACGGTATAACCGCTATATTCTGAAAGTCTATTGAAATAATCTTGCAAGGCAACCATACCTCCCGTTTCCTCAAATTTGTCATAAGAACTTCTATTTGGGTAGCCTTTTAGACTGTGTTCATCTTTTAAATTATTAGCTCGCAAATGTATTTGATGTAAAATTTCTTCGGCTTTTAAATTACTTCTATTAGACAAATAAATAATTGTAGTTTCATCATCATATAAAGCAATAAACGCACTGTTTCCAGCCAATGCTCCTCCATGTCCATGTAGCCTAACATTGATGTTTTTCTCTATCACATCATCCCAATTCCTAACCCAACCATAAGAATGTCCATGCATATTTGGTGTGAACATTACTTCGGTTAATTCTTGAGATAACAATTTATGCGATTTTACAGCCTCACTCCACAAAAACAAATCCATTACCGTTGAATGCATACCTCCTGCAGCATAAGCTGTTGATTGATCTCTAAAAGGTGCTTCTGTAGTTGAACCACCATGCTCTGAAGTCCACCAATCCCATCCATATACTTCTCGATAGCTATAACCTCTTGCCAATTCCTTCGAAATATATTCATTAGTTCCAAATCCTGTGTTCTTTAATTTTAAAGGCTTTACGATCTTTTCCTCTAATAAATCAGCATATGATTTCCGAGAAACTTCTTCCAATATAACTCCCAGTAGATCATAACCTAAACTACTGTATGTGAATTCTGTTCCTGGTTTGTTAACTAAATTGGTTCTACCAATTAATTCTGTCAATGCTTTTGGAGAATAACTGGTGTTACCGAAATCTTTTAAACTCATACCTATAGCTTGTAATCCATTATAGTGTGGTAATCCAGAAGTATGAGATAATAGTTGATGAATTGTAATATGATTTGCTTTATCTGTTGGTAAATATGAAATATACCTGCCTATAGTATCCTCCAATTTTATTGCATTTTCTTCTACCAATTGCATGATTAGCATTGCTGTAAATTGTTTGGTTACTGAACCAATACCAAATTTGGTATCTATATCATTAGGAGTTTTAGTTACTCTATCTGATTCTCCATAAGCTTCTTGAAAAATGATTTCTCCTTTTTTAGCGACTAATACTGAACCACTAAATGGACTTCTAATTTTTATTTTCACTCCTGGGTCTTCATAACTTTCCATTAAATCTCCTATGGTTTTTGGTTCTGGTTTAAAAGCAATGAATATTCCCCAAATTATTAATGCTATTATTATGGATAAGCCGATTCGTAAAATAAATTTCTTCATGTTTTTTGATTTACTGATTGATTTTGATTGAAGCTGCAAAATTAGAGTGAAGACTTATAAATTGTAGAGTCAAACGTACAGCATTCTTACCGCATTTACAGGTCATTTGAAATGACCTATCTGAATATCAGATATTTACAAAAACAAAAAAGTAAGGATATTGAACTTATCCAAAAGAAATCAGAATAAATTAGGCACGAATGAAAGTACATTTTTGTCCTCTTTATTAAGTTGAGAAGACGTTTTAACGATTACAAAAACATTAAAGACTACCGCAAGTAAATACAATGTGTTTGCAATGTAACCTCCTAAACCAGCTTGTCCTGTAATGAGGTTTGTTAGAAAAATTGAAATTAATATTCCAATAATGGTAAGGATACTCCATAACAATTGAAAACTTAACATCTTTCCAGCGATGTTCTCTTTGGGGTGGATTTCTTTGCTCTTTTTCCAAACAATAAATGGTATGCAGAGATTAATAAATGGGATAAAAACCAATAACAGGGTATATAAATTCATACGCTTTAATGCAGAAAAAGAAGATTTTGGTGTTTGTTTATCTACAAGGTCTGAGAATAATTCTGAAGCATCTAATTCTAAAGTTTCAGCTAATATTTTTATGGTAAAGGATCTCGGTTTTACAGTTCCTTTTTCTATGCGTTGAATGGTACTTAAAGATACATTTGCCCTTTCAGCTAGAGCCTCTTGTGATAAGCCCAATTTCTTACGAGAATTGCTTATTTTACTTCCTAAACTTGAGTTTTCAATCTGCATAAATAAATTAATCCTATGTCAATTTAATCTGCAATATATGATAATTAAAGAAAGTTACACCAGAGTTCTATTCCATTCTGTAGACATTATACGTCCTTATCTCGTTGCTTAATAGAAGTAATAGTAAGATAAACTTCCGTATAATAAAATCGACTTTATGAAGATATTATCCGTGAGCTTTAATAGATAATAACTAGCCTTATATATAAAGACTACAGGTAGTAATTATTTGTAGTTTTATATAATATGGTCTTTGGTTTAGTTATACAAATAACAATTCAGATTTAAAACTCCTGAAAAAGACTTACGCTATTTGCTTAATATACTTTGAAGGTAATATGCCATAAGTTTCCTGGAAAGATTTAGAGAAATAAGCAGGACTACTAAATCCTGATCTATAGGCCACCTCCGAAATATTAGAATTTTGTTTGTCTAATAATTGCAATGCTTCATTTAATCGATACGCTTTCAAAAAGCTGTTTGGAGATTTTCCAATGATAGACATCATTGTTCTGTATAATTTTGATTTACTATATCCTAAGCTTTTATGAAAATCGCTTACTGTAATATTAGACTGAGACCATACATTTTCAGTATACGCGCTTAGTTGCATTACAAATTCCATTTCAGTAGTATTAAGAGACGTAATGCCTCCTAAATTTATGGGATTATTTTGATTCTCACTTTCGTACAAATCCTTAACTTCAGGTGAAAGTACAATTTGACCACTGCTTACCAATGCTAAATAATTTGCATCTTTTATTGTCTCTTCAAAGATACTTTTCTTATCCGTAACAGGAACACCAGCACTAATGCCTATGTTGAATTCTAAATCTGGAGTAATCACACAATTATGTAATTCCTGAATTTCAATGGCACAATTCACTGCATTAGTTACACAAACAAATGACATCAAAAAGGAATTGGAATCATGTTTAACAACACGTCCATTTTGTTTGCTAACACTATTAATTATGGATTTGTTATAACCGCGAATAGCAGCATTAAACGTACTGATATCTTCACTTCTTAGAGTTTTCCTTTTCAAGGTAATGACCACCAATGCTCTAAAAGCGGGATCGTTTATAATATTGAGTTTGGTGTTTTGTGATTTTTCAGGGTCTTCTATCCTACCTAAAAAAGATTCGACTAAAGTATCATTAACTTCAATGATCCGCTGTGGAACAGCGCCATGTGATTTTTCATGAAGCTCTTTAATGGCTTCTTTATTAGGAGCCTCAATTAAACAGAATGCTGTTTGCCGTCTTTCATCGCACCAATAGGTTAATCCTCGACAATTGTACTGGTGTTCAATTTTCAAATCTGCTTGATGCATTTCTGCGACATGGGCTGCAGTAACGCCATCTGGCAAATCGTGAAAGTCCATATATATTGGCATAAGACAAATTTTCAAGTAAGATACTAATTTTATAAAACAAGAAGCTGTCTCTGAGATTGATAGTGTCCTATTTTTCCTAAACTTTAATTTATTATTTGGCTGTTTCTGGGCTAATTATCGTGGCAACTTCGCTGATCGAATTTGCTGGAAAACCACCTCTTTTAGCATGTTCTTCTATTAGTGTTTTATTTTCTGCTTTGTAAACACAATAAACTTTATCATTTGTAACATAACTATGTTGCCATTCAATTTTTGGACCCATTTCTTTTAATACATTACAGGATGTTTGTGAAATGCCTTTTAGTTGTTCTGCTGTTAAATCTCCTGCTCCAGGAATAATACGTTCGATTACATAAGTTTTCATAATGTCATTGCTTTTAGTTGTTTCTTTATTTTGTTTTTCTTGACCTTGCGTATAGTTTGTAGTTATTAATGCCAGGATTACGATGAGTTTAATAGTCTTCATATTTAAAAGTTTTAAATATTAATACTTCAAAACTACTATATCATTAAACCAAGGAGGTATTCATTTGGTCCAAAAAAGTAGACTTTTGGTTCAAGACATTTTCAATCTTAATGCATTCATATACCATACCCTAGTATAACTTGGGTTTTCAGGTATTCTATTTTATTCCTTTTTAATAAATAGATGATCTCCAACTACTACTTAGTCAGAATAAACATCACTTTAAAAAAAAATGTTACCAAATCTTTATACGATCTTCTTCCGATCTATAATTGGCTTCACCTGGCTGTACATCAAAAGCGTCGTAAAAGGGTGTAAAGTTCATTAGAGGTCCGTTAACCCTCCATATTGGTGGTGAATGTGGATCTGTAGTCACATAGTTACGTAAGTATGTATCACGCATTTTGACACGCCAAATATTAGCAATAGATAAAAAGAAACGTTGGTTTGCTGTATAACCACCAATTTTTGTAGTGTCTTGTCCTTGTTCTGTCAATTTAAATGCATCATACGCAATAGCAATTCCACCATTATCAGCTGTGTTTTCACCAACGGTTAATGCGCCTTTTAAATGTATACTATCCAATACTGTAAAAGCGCCATACTGCTCAACAATCTGTTCTGTTTTGGCTTTGAATTTTGTATAATCAGCTTCGGTCCACCAATTGGTTACATTTCCATTTTTATCGTATTGAGCACCTTGATCATCGAACGCATGTGTGAACTCGTGCCCTATTACCATGCCTATACCTCCATAATTAACCGCATCATCTGCATACAAATCAAAATAAGGTGCTTGTAATATACCTGCTGGGAACACAATTTCATTTAATGCTGGATTGTAATACGCAGTTACCGTAGAAGGTGTTGTTCCCCATTCGTCTCTATTTGGTGCCTTATTGAGTTCACTCAGTCCTTGCTGATAAGCGTCTTTGTGTAAAGCGACGACGTTTTCAAAAAATTGGTTTCGGTCTATAGAAACGTCATAAGTTCTCCAAACATCAGGATAGCCGATTTTTTTATTAATGGCATATAGCTTGTCTTTAGCTTTTACTTTTGTACTATCGCTCATCCAATCGAGATTATCAATACGTTTCTCAAGTACTTTTTGAAAATTATTAACCAAATCAAGTGCGCGTTTTTTTGCATCTTCATTAAAGTAACGCTTGACGTATAATTGTCCGAGTGCAAAGCCAATTTGTCTATCAACACGACGCACCATCTGTTTTACTCGTGGTTGTTGTACAGTCTGACCCGTTATAACTTTAGAATACTCAAAAGCAGCATCTTGAAACGGTTTACTTAAAAAACTGTCGTGAGATCCTATAGAGTTTGCTTTGAGATACAACTTCCAATTGTCTAAAGGAATCGAGGTTAGCATAGAATTTAAGGCGTCATAATAAGCAGGCTGTGCTAAATCTAAAGAATCAACTTCAGCACCTAAATTTTTCAGTAAGGTTGTCCAACCGATGTTTGGATGTTTTTGTTGTAATTCGGAAACTGCCATTTTGTGGAAGTTTTCTTTGATTATTCTGCGTTCTACTCGTGTTTTATGTGATTTTGCCAATTGCTTTTCAATGTTATAAACGATAGCTGCTTGAGCTGTAGGGTTTTCATCACCTACCAATTCGAAAAGCGTTGCTAGATAGGTTTTATAAGCCTCTTGGATACGCTTAACCGAAGCATCATCAGAAAAGTAATAGTCACGATCTGGTAAGCCCAATCCTGTCTGAGCGAAATGCAAAATATTTATCGAACTATTCTCTTGATCTGGAGAGACATAAGGCACAAACATTGAATAATCACCAGATTTTATTTGTGTCGCCACAAAATCTGTCATAGATGCCACATCTCCGATAGTTTCTATCTTGTCTAAAATGGACTGAATAGGTTTAATTCCACGTTCATTAATACTTATAGTATCCATGCCAGAAGCATAGAAATCACCAACCTTTTGCTCGATACTACCTTTTGGATGTTCTTCCTGTGATACCTCTTGTAAAATATTTTTAAGTAATTCTTGCTGTGGAATATTCAAAAACCGGTAAGCACCTACTCCAACTTGATCTTCAGCAATGACAGCTTTATCAAACCAGTTCTTATTAACGTGATTAAAGAAATCATCTCCAGGTTTAATAGCGTCATCAATACCATCAAAAACTGGTGGTTTTATGTCTTGGGCAATTTCATTAGTGGTGGTTTTATCATTTTTACAAGAAAAAAATACCAATAGAATCAATGAGCAGTAGCAAAGTGTTTTCATAGAATAATCTGTTTTGTTTGCTCAAAGATATGGATTTCTATTTGTGTATTTTATCTAACATATAAAAAGCTCTTAAGGACCAAGAGCTTTTTATAGCATTTAGAATTGAATGTTTCTTTTTAGTGATATAAATCAATTACTTTATGTTTCATTCAATATTTGATATAAATTTAAGTAGATATCAGGTATTAAAAAACAACATAGTTAACGTATAGTTGTGCTATTTTAACTATCGGATTCCATTCATACAAGAAAACTATAACTATTATGGTTTTGTTGTGAACAACTCTAACAACAAATTAACACGATTAAACGTTTTTATTTTTTAAATTCGTGAATCAAAAAAATTAGCGCATTCATTTATTATGATGAAATTAGTTCTCAACTGTTTCTTTTTATTCATCTTGTCTTTCAGCCTGTATGCTCAAAAGACACCTGAATTAACTATTGATCTATCAGAATTCAGTTTTATTAAAACTATCGATTCAGTAAATACTGAAGTCGGAGTTTTAAAAGACACAATTGTTCCACTAGATATTAAAGCTGACTATTGGGATAGTACAGTTTACAATCCCTATAAAGATGTCAACTTCAAATTTCCGTTGCAACTCCAATTTAAAGATTCTACATACTATTCTCCTATTGGCAAAAATAAAGTTGTGACCTCACGTTATGGCTGGCGTCGTGGACGACCACATAAAGGAATTGATATTGATCTAGTGACTGGGGATAGTCTATTTGCCATGTTTGATGGTATTATAAGAATGTCTCGCTATACTAGCGGTCATGGTAGAACTGTTGTCGTTAGGCATTATAATGGTTTAGAAACGGTCTATGCACATTTATCAAAATATGGTGTAAAAGAAAACGACACTATCGCTCGAGGTGATTATTTAGGTAAAGGTGGTACTTCTGGAAATGCTAGAGGCAGTCACTTGCATCTGGTGGTAAACTATAAAGGTGTTTCTATAAATCCGGAATATCTGTTTGAGTTTAATGACCAAAACAGAATTAGAGCCAATGAACTTTGGGTTACTAAAAAATGGACACGTCCTATTGTGCATAATTCAAAACGACAAAGCAAAATACAACTGCTACTTTCCGAAAAAGAAGCCATTACGAGCTTAATTAAACAGCAATCTATTTATGTGGTAAAGTCTGGAGATACGTTATCAAGAATTTCAAAACGCAATAATGTGTCTATCGCTTCATTATGTAAAACGAATACAATCAAACGAAATTCTGTTCTTCGAATTGGTCAAAAATTAGTGATAGAGAAATAAGGAATTTATTAAAGACTATTTAGAAGCTTCATCACCTGAGCTTAAAACGATATCCTTTTCAACAACCAACAATCCATTGTCATCTTTTTTAGGTTTAAGAATTCTTGTTGGATCACCTTTTTTAGAAATTCTCTTGCGGCAAAGTTTTGTCAATAGCGGATCTTCATCAAAAAGGAAACTTGCTATTTCATAGTCCGACTTTGTTGGAGCTTTAACAACAGGAAATAATTGCTGTAACTGATTATAACGTCTATCATTCCCTGGAAGAAACGTATAGAAGGTATAATGACCATCTGCATCCGTTTTGATCCAACCTCTGTGATGTACGTAGCGCTTATCGTTTTCGGTTCTCAAATCAAAATCACCTTGCTCATCTGCTTGCTCGATATATAAAATAATATCTTTTGCAGGTGTAACACCATCACTTTCGAATATGGTTCCTGAAATTTTCAGTTTATTGGGTTTTGATCCAAAATCCGGAATAGTATCGGTATTATTCAATTGAACTTCAGTATAATCGTATATGGGATGACGTTCTAAATAATTATCGGATTTGTCTTCGGAAAGATCTACAGATTCTTGAGCGTTAATCGAAAAATTAACACCAAAGAAACTAGTAAAACAAAAAAGGGCGATAAGATGTTTCATGTGGTTAAGCATATTTGGTTCAATCAAAATTGCAAGATTTATGTGATAAACCACTAAAAATCACATGAATGCTCAAATTTGACGATGAAATGATTCAATTGGCAAATTATATCGATGAAATGAATGTGTTTTTTAAATAAATACTTGATTCTATGTTTAGAAGAGTAAAAAAATCACAGCGTATTAATTTCTTCAGAATCACAATATAATTTTACCTTTTTTTTACTAAAAAGTTAAGAAAATTCTATCACCCTTTTCTGTACCAAATGAGTATAACATTATTCAAAAACCTCTAAAAAACGAACTTAGATAGAGTAATCAATGCAAAAAACGTAAAAAGTATTTCATCGTATAAATTTGCGTTTTATCCAGTAAATAAGCAGTTTATCCAAGAAATTTGCATTTCATATGACAAAAAAGATTAAAAAAAAGTGAAATTTAAATTGGATTTTTTAATTATTTGTATAGATTTGTTCCACCTAGATCTATTAAAAACCCCAAAAATGAAAACAAAATCTACTTTATTTATTGCTACTTTCTTTATGATGATTAGCATCAGTTTCGCCCAAAAAAAGAAAGATCCTATTAACATAATTACTGGTAAAGTAAATATTTCCAAATATCATAATCATGATCAATTGAATAAGATGTCTAAAGGAGAATTATTGACTTTATATAGCGAACGTATTAAAGTTATTGTCAATATTTTGCCAAATATAGCATTTGCTACTAAACCTGGTGTTACTATGGAGTCTTTAGGAATTCCGACAACCAAAGATAATAAGAAGGCCTTAGAAGCCAACATAGAAGCTTCAATTGGTTATTTTGATAGTACTATAGAATTTCAGAAAAAGATATTACCTTATTCTGATACTCGTGATTTAATAGCTGCTATCTTATTTTATGAAGAAACGCTTAAATCATTACATACATACAACGACTTTAAAACTGATTAGTAATATTTTTTTTTATTAGTTATTAAAGACCTCAGCATTATATGTTGAGGTTTTTTTTGATTCCATCCCAAATTAGTTAAGCCCTTAATTTAGTGTTAGTTAATGTTATGTTCACTTTTTTGAATATAGATATTATATTGTAAGAATATTCTTCAGTATTATATATATTAGTGCATTTCATCGATATTTCTTGCATTTCATAAGTATTATTCCTATTTTTGGTTGTATATTTACGTGCTCACTATTCTTAACAAATGAATTTAACCTACTATGAAAAAAATTACTTTAATTACACTTTTCTTCTCACTGGTGTATGGCAATAGTATTGCTCAGCAAGAAAAAGGAATAATTGGTTATAATAACTGGCTAAATCCTTGGACCGAATTTAAACCAAACAAGGTTGACTATGGTATGCCTACTCAAATACTGAGTGGTAACATTACAAAAGACACAAAGTTATATAAAAGAGACATCTATCTATTGTCAGGTGATGTTTTTGTGACTGATAGCACAACACTTACTATAGAACCAGGTACAGTAATCATTGGTGATTTTAAATCCAAAGGTTCACTTACTATTAGTAATGGATCTAAAATAATTGCCGATGGTTCACATACGGATCCAATTATTTTTACATCTAGCAGAAGTGTTAAGAAACCAGGTGATTGGGGAGGGTTATTTATTCTTGGTGATGCTCCTACTAACAAATTTGGTAGTGAATCTGCATTAAACTATGGTTTGCGTCCATCTGCTGAAAAAAGTTTAAGCTATGGTGGTGATAATCCTAATAGTTACTCAGGTGTTTTAAGGCATGTGAGAATTGAATATGCAGGAAAAAGGACTAGAGATTATGGTTACTTCAACGGACTCACCTTAGCTGGTGTTGGACAAAGAACAATTATAGAAAACATAATGGTAAGCTTTTGTGAAGGCAACTCATTTAATGTATTAGGTGGAGATATCGTTTTAGATAAAATGGTTTCCTATAAATCTAGTGGTAACGATTACGAATTTAATTATGGAGCGCAATGTTACATAATGAATTCCTTAGCCATAAGATCACCTTACGTGTCTGGTGCTGATGTTTCAAGAGCAATGTATGTGTCTGCCCATGATATTAAAGACGATGTAGATTTCACAAAAAAACAAACCTTTGTTGAAGCTGAAAATTTAACATTGATTAATCTCAGTGCTGATTTAGAGCAAGATATAAAATTGGGATTAGTTAGTGAAGCCATCTATATTGGAGAGGATGCTTCGTTTATGATTGATAAAAGTGTGATTTCTGGGTTTAATCCAGCGGTGATAATTGATGATAAGATTAAAATAAACAATGAGAATCTTAGTAAGATAAATTTCACTAGAACTTATTTTAATAACTGTAGAGGAAATATATTCAGAAAAGGTTATACGAATAACGATGACTTAGAAAATTGGTATGGCAGCAGAGCCTTTGATAATATGTATTCTAAAGGTCCAGATTCTGAAACATTTATTGATTCGAAAAACAGTAAACGACCAGATTTTAGATTAAGAATCAATAGAATTATAGCATCCAATGACCTTATAGAAGATGAAGATTAACCGCTTTAACCCCAAATTAATAAATCTCTCAAGCAATCAGAAATCTTAATTAAAGAACAACTGCTTATAGGATAAAAAAATTACGCCCTAATTAAATGTACTACAAAAAGCTTGCATATAAACTCTATTTTGGGTTTTGTATTTTTCTTCTTGTTTCACAAGAAAAAGTAAATGCCCAAATCGTTATTGGCCAACCCAACCTTGGGTTTAGTCAGGCGTGTGCAAGTGAATCTTTCAATACTTATAGCGCGACTTTTGTGTTTTCTCCTCCGGGAGTTTTAAATGCATCAAACCAATTTACAATTGAAATGTCTGATGCAGATGGTGATTTCTCAAGTCCGACGATTGTATATACATCAAATCCAGGTGCAGTTACTACGTCACCTACAACCTTTGATTTCTCTTTACCAACTGATACAGCTGGAGAAAATTATAAAATAAGAATAAAAAGTAGCGCTCCTGCAGCTACAAGTTCTAAATCTGTGGCTTTTGCTGCATATTATAAAATTCAGGATTCCCCATTTACCATTAACAACTTGGTTTCCACTGGTGCTTATTGCTCTGGTGGAAGCTACTTGTTAACTATGGATAATCCTGGTACAGGATCGAACGATTCACCACTCAATTATCCTTCGCTTACATTCAACTGGTATAAGGAAACTGGGCCAACAACTTCTGTTTTTGTTGATGAAGGTCCAACTCTATTAGTTAGTGAAGAAGGAACTTATTTTGTTGAAACGAACTATGGTACTTGTACTTCTGATTCGTTTTCAAATCGTGTGACCATAAGCGCTGTTGTATCTGGTGAAGCTGATGCTGGCATCTCATCAAGTTTAGGTAATCCGTTTTGTCCAGATCAAGGATCAACTACATTAAGCACAATAGGTGGCAATAGCTATCAATGGTATAAAGACGGAAATGTTATACCAGAAGCGACAAATCAAATGTACCAAGCTAATGAGTCTGGTCTGTATTCCGTTTTAGTGAATTTAGGAGATTGTTCTGCTGCTGGTGCAATAGTACTTGAAAGCGAACTATTTGAAGGTTCTATTAATGTTTCTGAAACTAATATAATCGAAGAAGGAGAAACACTGTCAATTGAAGTTACTACGACAGCTATTAATCCAGAATTTGAATGGTATTTAGACGGTGTATTAATTACTGATCTTTCCGAAGACAACTACGAGGCAACTGAATTTGGTAATTATAAAGTAGTGGTTACTGAAACTTCGGGCTGTACGGGTTCAAGAGAATTTTTATTTGAAATAAACGAAGCCTTAGATCCTTTTCCTGATGTAGAAAAATTACCAAATGTAATTAGTCCGAATGGAGATGGTATCAATGACACTTGGGTAATTCCAACAAATTATGTGAATGGTACAAATACAACCGTCATGATAATGACCAACCAAGGTAAGATCGTATTTCAAACCGACAATTATCTCAATAACTGGCCAGAAAATAATTTGAATTTAACAAGCATCAATCAGGTGTATTATTACGTGATAACAACAACAGATAATGAAACCAAAAAAGGTTCAATAACCGTATTGAAATAATATGAAAAAACATCTTTTTGTTTTAGTATTATGTATCTGTTCTATACAGATGTTCTATTCTCAAGAGGATGATGGGGTCGTTGCGTTTAAACTTCCCGTTAGAAACTCATTAACCTTTAACCGCTTTGCAATCAACCCTACTTTTAGTTTTGTAAGAGAACAAACACAATATATTAGTATTTTTAATAAAAGAGAATGGGTACAATTTGAAGATGCACCACTCACCTATTTAGCAAGTTATTCTGGAAGGTTTGGTGAAAACATTGGAGCTGGAATAGGATTGTTTCAGCAAAATTATGGTGTTCTAACAACCTTTGGTGGTACTTTAAATTTCGCATATAACGTTAGAATAGCAAGAGACAATAACCTTACGTTTGGTATTAATGTTGGTGCCTATAAAAGCGGAATAAATACAGGAAGCGTCATTACCAATTTTGATGATCCATCTCTACAAAATGTCCCTGACAACTTATTGTTGACCATTAATCCTGGAATTAACTACGGAACAGTGTTTCTGGATTTTGGTGTATCGATAAACAACTTGGCCTTATACAATTTTGAGTCATCTACCCTTATCGAAGATAATCCTGAAGAAAGTATTCAAGCGCATATCATGTACACAGGCTACATGAATTCTAGAGGCTTTTTTGATGAAAGTAAATTTTCAGGTTTGTTAAAATCCGAATTCAGAAAAGATGAAACCGTTGTTTCTGCAATAGTAATGCTTACTGTTCCCAAAGGTATCTGGGCGCAAGTAGGTTATAACTCGCTTTATGGTGCTTCAGGTGGTATTGGTATAAACATTACTTCTCAGATTGCTATAGAGTATAATTTTGAGAAAGCCTTAGGTGATTTAACCGAATTTGGTCCATCTCACGATATCACATTGGCATACCGATTTAAAAGTAAAGGGAGATACGGTTACAGTAGTGGTGATGAAGTTAGTGGATTATTAATATCTGATGATAAAAGAAAACCTGTCGTGTCTAAAATTGATAAGGACAAAGCAGAAGCAAATCGCAAATTATCTACTGAAAGAAAAGCCGATGCAAAAGCCCTGCTATTAGCAGAACAAAGAGCAATAGCTGAAGCGGATGCACAAGCTAAACTACTGGCAGAACTAACAGCTCAGGAAGAAGCTGATACACAAGACAAACTACTAGCAGAAGAGAAAGCTAAAGAAGAAGCTGATGCACAAGCTAGACTATTAGTAGAACAGAAAGCTAAAGATAAAGCTGATGCACAAGCCAAACTATTAGCAGAACAGAAAGCTAAAGAAGAAGCGGATGTACAAGCTAAACTACTTGTAGAACAGAAAGCTAAAGACAAAGCGGATGTACAAGCTAAACTATTAGCAGATCAGAAAGCTAAAGAAGAAGCGGATGTACAAGCTAAACTACTTGTAGAACAGAAAGCTAAAGATGAAGCGGATGCACAAGCTAAACTACTTGTAGAACAAAAAGCTAAAGATGAATCGGACGCACAAGCTAAACTATTAGCAGAACAGAATGCTAAAGATGAAGCGGACGCACAAGCTAAACTATTAGCAGAACAGAAAGCTAAAGATGAAGCGGATGCACAAGCTAAACTATTAGCAGAACAGAAAGCTAAAGATGAAGCAGATACACTAGCCAAACTATTAGTAGAACAAAAAGCCAAAGAAGAAGCAGATGCACAAGCTAAACTAATAGCGGAACAAAAAACTAAAGAAGAACTTATTTCTAATCCTAAGGATGAGCTTGGTAAATCTATGTATGAATTAACACAGCAAACAGAAGACACTAAAGTAACTCAAAACGAATTATTAAAACAATTTGATGATATCGTTGGGATTAAAGACCAAGACCTTAAAGATTTGAAAGAGGAAAATGATTTAAGTGAACAAGGCATTGCAGTTAAACAAAAACCTTTTAAGAGTATAACTGCTGAAAACAATGCTATAAATGTTATTAAAACAAATTTGGATGATGTCATCAAAACACGTAATGAAAAGATTGAAGAATTGAAGTCTTTGTATGATGATAAATTCGAAGGAGACACTATTACCAATGATGATGT
Source organism: Psychroserpens sp. (assembly GCF_036960315.1). Classification (NCBI taxonomy): domain Bacteria; kingdom Pseudomonadati; phylum Bacteroidota; class Flavobacteriia; order Flavobacteriales; family Flavobacteriaceae; genus Psychroserpens; species Psychroserpens sp. The sequence continues at coordinate 34,441 of NZ_JBALVR010000012.1, forward strand.
GTATTTATATTATCAAAAAGCTTTAAAACGCTTGGAGTCTGAACAATCAAAAGCTATTAAAGCTAGAGCTAACCTAGTTATAAGATTAGAGGATATTAGAGTAGCAACCGAATTTGAAAGAAGACGTCGAATTAAACGTGCAGCATTTGATAATGAGGAAGAGCGTTATTCACAAGACAGGGCAACTTTGCAAAATATAAAACAAGCAACAGCACAAAGTAGTGTTCCTCTGAAAACAGAAGATTTTGATTTTGGTGAAGAGCAAAGTAATAACATCCAAATTCTGAAAAATGTTCAAAATATTGAAAATGGATATTACCTAACTATAGCTGTACATACTGATGTTGAAAAGCGAAATGATTTTATAACTAAAGTCGTTGCATCTGGACGTTCAAACGTTGACTTCTTTTATGATGTCAACACGAGTAAGTATTACATTTATTACGATAAATTCGATAGTATCGAAGCCGCGAATGAAGGATTGAAGTCAAAAGGAAACAGACCATATAACACAAAAATGTCCCTCGTTAAAATAGAGAATTAAAAATATAATAAGGCCCTATTCTATTCTTAGCATTGCCCAAGCTGGAAATAGAATTAAAAAAATTAAGTATCATGAAAAAACCTACTTTTTCTAGAATCACAATCATTGTTTCATTATTGTTTTTAGGCCTACAATCGTATGCTCAAAATTATGAGCCATTTACACCAAGGTTTAATCAGGATTTAAAAGGTGATATCGTACTTATTGGTAATAATATTCTTGGGCCAGATAATAATGCATTTAATGATAATTCAGTATATAATCATAATGTAGATATGCAATATATCGATATTGATGGTGATGCTACGACCTTTAGTTCTACTAGTGCGGATTTAGATATTCCGAATCCAAATTGTTATAGAATTATATATGCTGGTTTATATTGGGGTGCTGTGAATCCTGGAGACGATCCAATCACCGAAGTAAAATTTAAAGGACCTACAGATACTTATAATGATATTCAAGGAACTATTATTTATGATGCCAACGGAACCACTGTAGATGGAGGCGATAGTTTTTCATATGCATGCTTTGCTGATGTAACCTCTATCGTAACCAGTTATCCTACGGGTTCAGATTTAGGAACATACACCGTTGCTAACGTGTCTTCTGCCTTAGGAGAAACGGCAACGTTTGATCCGTTTAATGGCACTGGTCAATCGGCCGGATGGTCACTCTTTATTGTTTATGAAGATCCAACTTTACCTGGAAAATCAATTACCAGTTTTGATGGCTTTAGTGCGATTAGTGTACCTGGAAATAATACATCATTGGATATTCCAGTTGATGGATTTAGAACTGTTCCTGCTCCCGCTCCTGTAAGAGCCAACTTCGCTTTTGCTACACTTGAAGGCGATAGCCCAATTTTAGGGGATCGTTTAAGACTTAATGGTGTGAGTTTATCTACTGTTGATCGTCCTGTAGCTAACTTTTTTAATAGTTCGGTAACACAATTGGATGCTACCCCTGTAAATAACAGAGTCCCAAATAGCTCAAATACTTTAGGGTTTGATACTGGAGTAATGGCAATTCCAAATCCAGGGAATTCTGTAATTGCAAACGACGCTACTTCTGGAATCATTCGATTAGAGACTAGTGGCGACACATATTTTCCATATTTCTTTGCCTTCGCTGTAGAAATTATAGAACCAAATATTGTTCTCACCAAAATTGTAGAAGACGATGCCGGAAATGATATCGGTGGTCAAACAGTTAGTCTTGGCTCTTCATTAAATTATGTCATTGGCTTTCAAAATACAGGAAACGATAATGCTACTAATTTTCAAATTAGAGACATTCTTCCTATAAATATTATTTTCAATTACCCAGCTGATTTGGTACTTCCACCAGGAGTTACTGTTGCTAGTTATAATCCTATAACGAGAGAAATTATTTTTGCTATAGAAGATTATTTAGTTGAAGAGAATGATCCTGTATATGAAATCCGAATTGAAGTACAGGTAGTTGATACTTGTAATCAGCTAGCAGATGCATGTTCAAACCTTATTAATAATCAAGCTTTTGCAACGTATAACGGATTCTATAATCCGACATTTCAAATTTCTGATGACCCAAGTTTAAATAGTAATACAGGATGCCTATTATCACCACAAGCTACAAATTTCTTAACAGATCTCGATTGTGTGTTTTCGGAGGATATTGTATTATGTGGTGATAGTGTAGATTTAACAGCCGCAAATGATTATGATTCATATTCTTGGTCTACAAGTCCTACAGGAACTCCTATAATTGGAACTACACAAACGATTACTGTAACAGATACAGGAACGTATTATTCATCCAACACAGCTATTGCGCCTTGTCAATCTATTCAACAAGTATATGTTGTAGAGGTTTTCGGTGGAACTATTGAAAACCCTGTTATTCCTTATGCAGATGAAGTTGTCACCTGCCCTAACGATGGAAAATTATTACCAAATATATTTTTATGTGGAGCTAACGATTCAAGATTTATTCAAACAAATATTTCTGGAGCATCATCAATTATATGGGAACAACTAGATGAATCAAGCTGCGCTGCAGTTTCCAACCCAGATTGTGCTAATGAAGACGATTTATGCACATGGAATGAAGTAGGAACTGGACCAGATTTCTTAGCAAATACTTCAGGTCAGTTTAGACTAACCATAAATTTTGCTGGTGGTTGCTTTGTTCAGTTTTATTTTAATGTATATCAAAATTTATTAAACGCAACAGTAATTGCTACAGATATCATTTGTACAACACCTGGAAGTATAACCGTAAATAACGTGCCAACTGGTTACGAATACAGTTTGGATGGTACAAATTATCAAACGAGTAATGTATTCACTGTAACTACTCCTGGAACATATACGGTATATATTAGACAAATTGGTATTCCAACAAATCCATGTGTCTTTACAGTACCAGATGTTCAAATTAGAGATCGTGATTTTACGGTTTCGACGACCATCCTTCAACCACTCTGTAATGGAGATAAAGGTAGTATTCAATTGGCAGCAAATGATGTGGATCCTCAATATTCATATGCCTTATATGATGGTGGAACATTAGTTAATAGTGTCGGTCCAATTTTAGAGAATACGTATATATTTGAAAATTTAAATCCAGGAACGTATACAGCTACAGTAGAAACTGAAAACGGTTGTTTCTATTCTGAAGATGTTACTATTATAGAACCGCCATTATTAACAGTTACAGCTGCGATTACTATTCCGTTAACCTGTACAGATGGCGAAATCACAGTATACCCTGAAGGAGGAACACCTCCATATTTCTATTTTGTGAATGGTTCTACAGATTTCCAAACGGTACCTGAAATTGTAGTGACTTCAGCTGGAGTATATGATATTATTGTTATTGATTCTAATAACTGTAGCGCTAATACAACAATATCAGTCGATGCAATAGCAGAACCAGAGTTTACTATTGCAACAACAGATATATCTTGTGGTGGTTTAGGAAATACCGGAACAATTACTATAAATGTAACGGCTACTAACGGAAACAATTTAGAGTACAGCATTGATGGTGGAACTACTTTTGTGAATTCACCAATTTTTACTGGTCTTACAGCAGGTGATTATGATGTCGTAGTTCAATACGGAATTGGTTCATCAATATGTGGTTCAACTGTTCAAACAGTTACCATAGTTGAGAATATTGCAATCTCAGGTACTGCCGAGTTAACCTCAGATTTTACATGTACAGGAACTGGAACAATTACAGTAACTACAATTACTGGAGGAGACGCACCATTTACCTATAGCATTGATGGTGTAAACTTTCAAGCTGGTAATACGTTTACTGGATTAACTTCGGGAACTTATACAATTACCATAAAGGATGCCAATGATTGTACCTCAATTACCAATGAAATCGCCATAGATGCATTAAATCCTCCAACAGATTTAACTTTTGACAATTCACCTATAACTTGTCCGTCAAATACAACTACAGTCACTATAACTGGAGTAACAGGTGGTACAGGAATTTTAGAATATCAAATTATAGCACCAGCGGCAAATGCAACCCCATATCAAACTTCAAATACATTTTCTGGATTAGAGCCTGGCACGTATACATTTCAAGTTAGAGATGAAAATGAATGTGTGTACAATGAATCATATACCATTGATCCAATTCCAACACCAGCGGTTTATATTGTTTTAACTCAAGATTTAAACTGTACTATTTCACCAGATGCTATTATAACTGGAACTATTACAGGTACTGCTCCTTTTACATATGCTGTATCTGTAAATGGAAGTACTTACACTTCATTAGGAGCTACTGGAACACCATTTACTTATTCTACACCTAATGATGGTATGTATCAATTTGAAATTACAGATGCTAATGGTTGTACTGCAGAATCAAGCATGATAACAATAGAACCTCTTTCGCTTCCTGTTTTGACCCTTGTAGCTCAAACACAACCTGTTTTATGTAATGGAGATTCTAATGGCGCCATTGACATCACTATAGATACAACAGTTGGAACACCTCCTTTTGTAATAAACGTTAATAACGATACTACTGGAACAGATTACGGAACACAAACTTCTGGGTTAACAGCAGGTACGTATACTATTACGTTAACAGATGCGAATTCTTGTGAGGCTACTGATACAATTACCATAAATGAACCTGATCCTATTATAGTTGATTATAACACTATTGATATCACTTGTGGTGCTGGTGGTATTTCACAAGGATCTATAATTATAAATTCGGTGACAGGCGGAACTTCGCCTTATAACTATTTTGTAACAGGAACTAACGGTTATTCTAACTCAGAACTTAATACCACTGGAACAACATCAGTAAGTTTTAATGTTGTTGATTTTGGTTTATATGAAATAAACGTGGTAGATAGCAATGGTTGTTCTGTGTTAAATCAGGATGTTCTTGTCGCCTCTCCTCCTACCGATTTAGATATTTTAGTAACGGCTACTGTTGATTGCGCTATTGGCGGACAAGCTGTTGTGAGTATAGGTTCTACTTTAAGTAGTGCTGGACCTTTCTTTTTTAGTATTTATCAAGGACCATTATCTGTGTATCCTAACCCTCTAGGATCATGGATTCCAGAAGACTCAATTGGTAGTCAATCGGCAACTTTCAATGGTTTGACTCCTGGTGTCACTTATACATTTATCGTGTATGATGCATCAACGCTTTGTAGTTATTATGAACCAGCCACGGCTCCAATACCTACAAATTCAACTTTAACACTAAGTGCCGTAAGTTCAAATAATATAACATGTACTGGTAGTGATGATGGCAATGTGTCTTTTACAATTAATAGTACTTATGGAACTGCAGTAAATGTTGATTATGAAATATTTGATTCATTAACTTTAGTTTCAACTGGAGTAACTGGCTCTGGAACCGTTCCTGCAAATGGGACGCTTTCAGTAACAAACTTAGGACCTTTACCTTTCGGTAATTATTTTGTTTCAATTAGTGAGACTTCAGGTTCTAACTCAGGTTGTGGTGTTGTAACTACACCTTTCAATATTACTGAATCTGCAATATTATTAGACTTGGCGGTTTCCGTAGATCAAAATGCAAATTGTAATGCTAATTCAGGAGTTATAAGCGCCATAGCGCAAAATGGCACTGCTCCTTATCAATATCAGATAACGACTACGCCCTCTGCTCCATTGGCCTCAGATGTGAATTGGGCTTCAGCAAGTGTTTTCAATGCAGATGCAGGAAACTATTATGTTCATGTTTTAGATGCTTACGGATGTATCATATCTAGTCCAGTTGTCGTATTACCAATGGATGCTACACCTGTTATTTCAGCAGTAGTCAATAATACATGTACAGTAACTGAAGGAAATTATGAAATCGATGTGACTTTAGATACAGCTGGTATTTCACCATACAGTTTCAGTATTGATGGTGGCGCTTTTCAAACGCAAACAGCACCATTTAGCATATCGAATCTATTTTCAGGAACACATACCATTGAAATACAAGATGCAAATGGTTGTGGAAATCTAGTATCAGTTGATATTTCAGCTCCAATAGAAATAACACCAAATGTTACAGCATTACCATCTTGCAACAATGATGATGGTGAGATAACACTAACAAGTTCTGGAGGTTCGGGATCGTATACCTATAGTATTAGTCCAAATCCAGCTTCTATATTATTAAGTGGGAATGTATTTACTGGTGTTCCATCAGGAATTTATACAGTAACAATAACAGATACAGTGACGTCTTGTACAGAAGATGTTACCATTTCTTTACAAGAACCTGTAAATCCAACATTTACTACTACTCCGACAGCAGTAACGTGTTTTGGAGATAATTCAGGATCATTCGAAATTAATGTAAGTGGTTATTCTGGCGCATATACGTATGAAGTATTTGATACTGCTTCAACATCAGTTTTTGGTGTCATAAATGCAAATACATCAACAAACCCAATAACAGTCTCTGGAATGTCTGCTGGTACTTTTTCAGTAGTGATTACAGAAACCGAAAGCCCATTTTGTTCTGCAACGTCTACGGTAATTATTTCTTCACCAGCTGAAGCCTTAACATTAATAGCGACAGAAACATCTAATGTCTCATGTGATAATAGTCAAGGCACTATTAATGCTATTGCAAATGGTGGATGGGGAGATTATGAATATGAATTGACTGGAGCTGCAACAGTTGCTTTTTCACCGGATGGTACATTTACAGATTTATCTGCAGGAAATTATACAGTAAATGTTATGGATGCCGAAGGTTGTATCGCTTCTGTAAATATATTTCTAGTTGAACCAACACCAATAGATGCTACATTTACACCTAGCACAACATTGTTGTCATGTTTTGGAGGTCAAAATGCTACGATAACGATAAGCAATGTTACTGGTGGTCAAGGAACGGAATACATCTATACCCTAAATACTATTTTGCCTACGCCAAGTTCTTCAGGTCCGCAAACTTCAAATATGTTTGGTGATTTAGGAGCTGGAACGTATTCTATAGTTATCAGTGATGGGAATGAATGTTTCTTCACTTCAGTTGATATTGTTATCGCTCAACCTAGTCCTATACAAGCAACTTTAGTAAAAACGACAAACCAAACCTGTTTAACCGAATCTGCGCTTACATTAAGTGCAACTGGTGGAACAGGATTATATACCTATAGTAATGATAGTTCATTCACAACTATATTAGGATCGTTTAGTTCTTCAACAACATTTTCTGTACCAGTTGGAACTTATCAATATTATGTGAGAGACATCAATGGTTGTATCGCTAACGTGTCAAATGAAATTACAATCGACCCACTACTTCCTTTAGACATTAATTTGGAATCTATGAATCCGACAATTAATTGTGCTGGAGATAATAATGGATCTATAGTAGCAACTGCACAAGGCGGTTTAGGGAATTATATTTACACTTTGGAAGATACGTCAGGAAATACAATTCCTGCAACACAAAATAGCCCAGGTATCTTTACCGAATTGGTTGTTGGAACTTATGTTGTATTCGTAGAAAGCGGAGATTGTGAAATAGCATCTGCTCCTATTTCTATTACAGAACCTACAGCGCCTTTAACTATATCTTTTACGGTTACTGACGTGACATGTAGTGGTAACAATGACGGCGTTTTAGAGATCAATGCAACAGGTGGTACTGGTATCATTAAATATGCGATTTCGCCTCAATTAGATCAATTTTTTGAAACCAATATTTTTGAAAACTTAGCCCCTGGAAATTATGATGTTATTGTTCAAGATGTATTAGGTTGCTATGAAATTTTCAACTTTACGATTAATGATCCTGTTCAAGTTATTCTAAGTATTGTACCAAATTCGTTATTTGAAGAAACCTGTGAAGGTGAAGGCAATGGTGAATTTAGCGTTGATATTTCTGGTGGAACTTTACCTTATAGTGTTAGTCTAGATGATTATGATGGCACTTACATTACTGGAGCTTCTGGACAAACAGAATTCAGTTTTATAGGATTAAATGGTGGCGATCATATCGTTTATGTAAGAGATGCACAAGGCTGTGAAACCGAATGGAATATTACATTCCCAGATCCTGTGACTATTAACCCAATAGTAGCGGTTGAATATATATGTGAAAACAATGTAACACTTAATACAGTTACAGTTAGCGTTGATGTCAGTATAACTGATCTTTCACAATTAGACTATTCTCTTGATGGAGGCGCTTACCAAATAAGTAACATATTCACAAATGTAGTTCCGGGAACTGATCACTATATCGATGTTAGACATACCAATGGTTGTATTCAAACCACTGAATTCTTTGATATTGAAACATTTGATCCTATATCATTAGTATTAGTTGAAGGCGGAGAACAAGGCGAAATAATTGCAAATGCAGCTGGTGGTACTGGAGAGTATCAATTCTCATTTAATGGTGAAGATTATGGTACAACAAATGTTTTCATCGTAACCGAATCTGGAGTATATACAGTAATTGTTACAGATAGTAGTGGTTGTCAAGCAATGGCAGAAATTGAACTAGAACTTTTAGGCCCTTGTATTCCAAACTATTTCACGCCTAATGGTGATGGTGTTGTCGATACTTGGTCGCCAGGTTGTGTAGAAGATTTTCCAAATCTCACATTCGATATTTTTGATAGATATGGTCGTAAAGTAGCGACCTATCGTGTAGGTGAATTTTGGGATGGTAGATACAAAGGAACAGAGCTTCCTACAGGTGATTATTGGTATGTAGTTAGGCCTAATAATCCAACAGTTAATAAAGAGTATGTTGGACATTTCACCCTTTATAGGTAATACCACTAACGAATTAAAACAGATTACAAAATGAAAAATTTTATACTATATATTCTTTTCTTCGCCTTTACAGCTTTTAGTTATGGGCAAGAATTAAATTTACCTGTATGGACACAATACTTAGCAGATAATGACTTTGTGATTTCTCCTACTTATGCTGGTATTGGAGATAATTTGAAGGTTAGAGCTAACGGACTTACGCAATGGGTTGGCATTAAAAATGCACCAGACAATCAGGCGTTATATGCCGATTTCAGAATTGCAGATCAGTCAGGTGTTGGTATATCTATGTATAATGATCGAAATGGAAATACACGTCAGAAAGGAATAAAATTCTCTTTTGCGCATCACATTATTTTGGATTATACATCGAAGCAGTATTTGTCTTTTGGACTTTCATACAACATCAATAGTTTTAGAATAGATATCGAAAACTTCCAACCTACTGAAGACATACCAATCGTAGATCCAAGTATTGTTGATGATAGATCTATATCAAATCACAATTTTGATGTCGGTCTTTTATACCGATTTAATAGATTCTATTTTAGTCTAAATGCGAACAATATATTGGATAAAAAAATAGAAAACTTTAATGGTTTTGAACCAAATAGACTTCTGAATTACCAAGCATACACTGGATATATATTTACAAATAAGGAGAATAAAAATGTTGAATTTGAACCTTCTGTGTTTTTCCAATTGTTTAATAGTGATGGGCGTTCGGCTACCGATGTCAATTTCAAATACAGAAAGTTTAATAGGTCTGGAGATTACTATTGGATAGGTGCTTCTTATCGCTTTATAAACGATCAATATTTAAAGCCTCTAAATATTGGACCAATGGCAGGCTTCATGAAGAATAACTTCTATTTTGCCTATTCTTATCAATTAACTATGAATGACCTTTCTGGATTTAATTCGGGTACACACAGTATAACTATAGGAATAGATTTTCTGCAAGGTATTAGTGAATGCGCTTGTACAAAAGGGACGAGCTATAGAAAGTATAAGAATAATGGTAATAACCGAAATTAGAGATTAACTAATCTCTAATTTATACCCAACACCATGTGCATTGGTGATTTTAATACGATCATCATCTTGAAGTTTTTTACGCAATTTTGAAATATAAGTATCCAAACTTCTGCCAACAAAAACGCCATTATCTTCCCATACTTTTTTTGTGAGTTCATCACGTTTGATGATTTGATTTGGATTGGCTACAAAAATAGTTAAGAGTTCACATTCCTTTTTTGAAAGACTAATTTCTGTTGCCGCTTTTACAAGTTTGTTTTGTTCAGGGTAAAATTGAAAACTGCCAATTTCAGAATAGCTTGTGGAACTTCCGTTTGAAATTTCCGAAGACTTTGTTTTCTTTTTAAAGTGATAAATTAAAAATATTAGAAAGCTAGCAATTAAAATATAGACCAGTGCACTACTATTACTAAAGAATCCACTACTCTCATTTAAAAAAATAACTTTAACAGTATAGCATCCTTCTGGTAGAAAACGTCCAGCACAAGGAATAATAGTTCGTTCCATCACCTTATTCATTTCATAGCTATAGGCAACTTCATCATCTGAGCATTGGATAACTTCAACACGATAATTTTCAGATAAAGCAGCAACATTAAAACTACTATCGATGACAGTCACTAACTCATTAGGTTCAAATGATAGTGCATTCTGAAATGCTAATTGATAAGCAAATGATTCTGTTTCAACAATAGGTAAAATGATAGATGTAGAATCTTGTTGTCTAAGCAATAATTGATTACCCGCTTCGCGTAATGCTACTTTTATTTTTCCTGAATCGTCGGTTTCTGATTTACTTGAGCATGATATCATACTGAGTAAAATCAGAAAAACAAACACACCGCTAATAAGATAAAATTGTCGCTTTCTCATAATTTGATGTAAATAACATAATATTTCAGGACTTTTTGCAACTGTTGACACTTCTTTTGCATTTTTTTGACACTTTTCACTTGTGCTGATTCTAGTTTTACATCAGAAATCAAAACAAAAAATTAAACACATGAAAACACGTATCTTAATAGTATTAATCACAATTTGTTCAATCGCAAGCTCTTATACCCAAGAATATCTTAAAATAGACACTTCCAAAAGTGAACTGAAATGGTCTGGAGAATATGCCTTTTATTTTGGAGGACATAATGGAACGATACGTTTTATTGAAGGTTATTTTCTTAAAACTGATGATGTTATTACTGGTGGTAGATTTATAATTGACATGACAAGTATCATGTGTGAGGATATTAAAACTGAAGAAGCTAACGATGGTCTTGTTAACCATTTAAAAGATCCTGAGTTTTTTGATGTCGAACAATTTTCAACAGCACGATTAGCCATTACTAAAGTAGAATATCATGACAGTACTCACATGAAAATATTTGCGGATTTAACAATTAAAGGTGTCACAAATCCTATGTCATTTAATGCTGAAGTAGATTTTAAAAATAAGGAAATGACTACTAAGTTTAAAATTGATAGAATGCTTTGGGGTGTTAGTTACAACAGCAAAATGAGAGATGGCGCTATTTCTGATGGAATTGGTTTTGAAATTAAATTAAGTTTATAACTTTAAATCATGAAAAACAGCATACTTACCATCGCATTTCTACTTTGTTCAATGATTGCTTTAGGACAAGAAGAAAAAGCACTCGGCGTTTTAGAATCGGACACAACTTGGTTAAAAGAGGTTATAAAATTCCCAATTGGCTTTGCCCCTGAAATCAAATATAAAGAAGGATACGAAGATCTCCGATTTGCTAAAAAATGGAGAGATAAAACACATGAAGACTTTTGGTGTTACTTGTTTGCATGGCATATAAAACGCATTGAAAAGCTAACAGTAAAGGATTTGGAACAACAAGTGAAATTCTATTATGACGGACTCATGAAAGCCGTGAATAAGAAAAAGGATTTCGAAGTTCCAGAAACCACAGTGCTCTTTATCAAAGCCGAAAATGATAATATGAATGTGGACTACATTGGAAAAATTCGAGTCTATGATTCTTTTACCTCTGAAGCTATGATGACTTTAAATGTACAGGTTAAAGTACATTATTGTGAAGACACCAACAGATCAAACGTCATATTTAGATTGTCTCCTCAGGATTTTAATCATGAGATTTGGCAGCGATTTAAGGAGATTACCCTTAAAGCAGATGTATGCCAGAATTAAAAAAAAAACTATTCTTTTACAAGAGGCGTTTCGCTATCAAACAATTATTCTGATTAGTCTAAAATTGTATTAATCTTCCCAACCCCAAGGTGCATCCGGAATTTTGATTGTTTCAGATAAGTCCATTACGACTTTAAAAACGCGGTCAGTACCAAGACGTCTTAGATTATAGGTAAACGTCGTATCGTTTATGGTGATCCACCATACATTTGTTGCAGCAGCTGGAATTATTTTTTGAGTATGTTCATCAGCCGGAAATAGTTGCAGGTCTGCTTTTCCTGTATTAGTAGTTGTTCCACCATAAAAATTCACGTCGTCTTCTGTACCATCTTCATGCCTATGATCATGTTTTAATGTAATGCGGTCATTTTCATAACTCAATACCCAAGTCCTTGATTTATCTTCTCCAACAAAAAAGGGAATTTTAATTTCAGTTTCTGTGCATTTACGAACATGCATTACTAGTTGTTTACCTCCAAAGTCTTTATCTTCTTTTGGCAATTCTAAACGGCCTTGATACGCTTTTCCACAATGTGATTTGAGAGTGTTCCAAAACTGTTTAGTGGGACTTTCAATGTCTTGTGCTGAAGATGCTAAAGAAATTAAACAAGCAAAAAGGAGTAGTTTTAATTTAGTAATCATAGTATTTAGTATAAAAAATGGTGATTTCTGAATATAGAATTATAAAGATTAATCTTTTGGATAGCGACCAATATCTTTATGTTGCCATATCAAATTTATAATTTGCCAATTTCCGTCTAATTTAATTAAATGAAGGTATTCGACCCAGTTGTCAGAAACAAGTTTTACGTTGGCTATACGATTATAAATGTCTAAAATAATCACTTGATTGTTTGGGTTAAATGGGAACTTGTTATTAGCTTTGTTCCAGGAATTTGCGAACGCAATCATTTGCGCATGTGTGGTTCGATTCGCATACTCTTTCTTGGTTTGTCTATCGTAGCCTATAGTTACCTTATTAAGACTATCATTTAGTACCTCGCCCATTAGTTTTGGATCCAATTTTTGAAGCCCAATTAAATAACCCAACGCTCTATTTTTAATTGCTAAAGAGTCTTTGGCAGAAGCAATAGCACTCATTGTGGTCTTTACATTTGAAGGTGTTTGAAAATCAGTTAACAATGCATTTGTTTCATCATATCGTTTTAAGCCTATTTGATTTCCCGTATCATCATATATTTTTTCTCCAATAGCGTAATTCCATTGATTCATCACTAAAGCATTAGCTTTATCATGGTAACTAAACTTCACATGATTGCCATTAGCATCAAAGGTATCTTGATACAAAGCAACACCAATAGCGTTGTTTTTAACTTTTAAATTTTCATCTAAATTATAATGTGCTTTAGGGGTTCCATTTTTGTTAAGCTTAATTCCTGTAATTCCAAACGCAAAGTAAGGTGAGATATTAACGAGCTCTCCTTTTAGGTTAAAACGCTTTTCGATGATTAGTTTCTTCTTTTTAGACCATTGATATTGGGCGATTTTCCAATTAGATTCCATTGGTTGATCTTTCAAATCAAAAAACTCTAATTTGTCTTTAAACTGCTTTGAATCGAAATAATACACTTCTTTATAGACAGCTCTATCATTTAAAATACGTTTTCCATTAGGATCATAAAAGGTTCTAATCTCTCTATTATCATTATAGTCGATTACAGTTTTATAAGCACCAATAGAAGCCAAAGGATGAACCCTTTCAGTGTGGTAATGATTATTTAAGATCTCTATTAGTTGCCCTTTTTCATTCTCTTTAAACACATAATGTGATGTATTTTGTGCCGTTGCTTTATCGATTTGATGTGTGCCAATAAATTCAATATATGGAGAGACGTGATTATAGCTTAAATGTCTATAATATTTTTGGGTTTCATTACTTTGTCCAAAAGCAGTTATAGACGTAATTAGTAATAGCGTGAAATTTAAAACTGACCATTTTAGCTTCATAATTTTTTTTTGATGTGATGATTATTTGAAATATTAAATATACCGCTTCTACTCTAGCAATGAACAAATGCCTATCAAAAAAAACTAATAAGCATTCATTACAAAAAGTGAGATATGCTTGACAATAATACTTAGTAATCTTGTAATTAGATGATTAGATATTTGTACCTTTATGAAAATTGAAGCAAAATGCCTAGTATTCCATGCCCAGAATGTAAAACTCAAATTGAATTTGATTTTAGCAATATTATGAGAGGAAAAGATTTCACGTGTAGCAACTGCCATATTAAAATCACATTATCCTATGATGATAACAAACAAACGCTAATAAAGGCTAAAGAAAAATTAGATAAGCTTAAAGATGAATTAGATATAGATTAATCTATACTTTCAAACAAATCTCCAATTATATGTTTCTTTTTATTTGGAGTTACTTCTCTTAAATAGTTAATTAAATCTTTACTTGTCGTATATCTTTTGTAGCTGTTTTTAATTTACCGTTATGTGTATTCCAGCCTTCACGAAATTACTTTAAAGCAATATTAACATGGTCTTCACCAATAACCTCTTGAAGCTTATACATATGAATTGTGCTTTTTGAATAATAGATATAGTCTTGGTTTTCTACCAATGCTAATGATGGTTCTGTATGCCCTTCTCTCTGCTTTCCTTTCTTATAAGTGTCCTTTTAAATTTTTAAAAACTTTGGCTTCTCCTCCAAAAGTTATCGTGACCACTGCCTACAGTGAATTCGCATTAGAAGGTTATGAACTTAGTATAGTAGATTATTTACTAAAACCTTTCAGCTTTGAGCGTTTCTTAAAAGCCGTCAATAAAGTTATAGGTTTAAATGCTCCTGCAAAGAATATGTCTTCCGAAGACAATAACACAAGTACAAACCAAGTATTTCTCAGGCAAAACAAAAGTTATATTCAAATCGATATAGCTACAATTTTGTTTACTGAAGCTTCAGTAAATTATACAAAAGTAGTCACGACAAATGATACGATTAGCACTAGGGAGAAAATTTCGGATATGTTAGACGTCCTACCTTCTGAAGAATTCCTACAAGTTCATAAATCGTTTGCTGTTACCAAAACTCAGATAGCATGCATAGAAGGCAATAGAATTCATATCGACGATTATACAATCCCTATTGGTAAAATGTATAAAGTTAATGTCAATGAATTACTGAAATAAACCTATTCTGAAATTGGAGTAATTTTCCCAGAATATCTTATAGTGGAGCGCTTTGCTCCTTTCAAGATCATTTCCGTTTTAAGATTTGGAAATATCTCAATAATGACTCTAAAGTTTTCATTATGACTTTTAGCACCAAACTTTAACGTATAGCTATTGTTCTCATTTTTAGTCACTTTATAATCTCTTATAGTCTCTTTAAATTCGATACCTCCACTTCCACTTCTATCGGTAACCACTTGACGCTCTCCAAAATAAGGCAAATAAGAATCAATAGTTTCACCAGATAATTTTAGATAATTGGGATTACTCATTAAACTAAACCGACTTGCATTAGCATCACCTGGAGCTAATAAACCCGAGTTTTGAAGTGCTAATAATCCGCTGGAAGATTGAGGGAATGCCCAATCCGATTTTATAGTAAATGATTGCCCTTCTACTAAGGCATCTAAGGCTTGAATTTGTTCTGGAGTTGCTATAGTTTTTGAAGATGCGCAACTCAATATTAAAAAACCACAAATAATGGCAAATCTATAAATCGCTTTCATAACGTAATACTTTAAATGACTCTAATTAATATAGGCTTTTTTGAAATATGAATTCAAAACTTTAACACTAAATAATTAATCCATTAGTATTGAATTACATTTAGTCCTCTGGAGGAAATCCATGTATCTCCTCAAAAACTTGATCAAAATTTGCTCGTAAATAGGAGTTTAGCTTTTTTCGATAATCATCTCGTAACCAACTTAAAAAGTTATGTGTACTCTTACTTATACATTTTGAGTAAACATCAATTCTAACATCAACATCACTACCTAATAATTTTGCTAAAGCTAAAGCATCATAAATATCTTCGCTATTCTCAATACAAATTTTTGCATGTTGTTCTATAGATCGCTCAAGTACAACTTTTGAAGATATACCTTTAAAAGTCACATCTTTATAGGTTTGCTTAATATCAAAATACACCTCTTCAGATTTAGCGAATTCCAATCGCAATTCTTCAGGCATTTCATGCTTAAACTTGCCTTCAATGGTTTCGTCATCCATTAACTTATCCATATAAAAGTTTGGAGATCTAAAAATCGTACCCCAGTCAAGATCTGCTCCCCAAGGTCCGAAACGATGATGATTATTTCCTAAATCTATCACTGTAAACATAGATTTATTGTTCAAAATTCGTGAGCCTCTTCCTATCATTTGATAGTATAAAGTCAAAGACTTTGTTGCTCTATTAAGAATAATGGTATCAATAGTTGGTTCATCAAAACCTGTAGTTAATATACTTACCGAAGTCAAAATAGCATCTGGAGTCTCTTTAAACCATTTTAGTATTTCGCTTCGCTGCTTTTTTGTTGCAGTATTGTCCAAATGAGCAATTGGCAGACCAGCTTCTCTAAATGTATGATATACCATAATAGAGGTATTAATACCATTATTGAAAATCAAGGCCTTTTTACCGTTAGAATGTTTCTTATACGCCTCTAACAGCTTATCAAGCATAGCAGGACTTGAATACAAATCTTCAGATGACTTCACCGTATAATCACCATTACTTCCAATTTCAAGAGACGTTAGTCCCATGTCATATTGAAAGACTTCTGCGCGAGCTAAAAATTCATTTTCAATTAACGACCCAATAGATTCTCCAGCAATAAGCTCGTTATAATTACCTTTCATCGGCAATTCTTTATTAGAACTTAAAGGTGTGGCAGTAACTCCTAAAATGAACGATTTGTCGAAAAACTTAAAAAGTTTTGTAAATGAATTATAATGGGCTTCATCAATAATCACTAATCCCACACCAGAAATATCAAGCTGACCGTCATTAAGCCTGTTATTTAAAGTTTCAACCATAGCAACAAAACAGCTATAGTCATCTTGATCATCTAAATTTGCTTTGCTATCAATGACCTTATTAGTCACTCCAAAACTTGTGAGCATTGTAGATGTTTGCTTACTAAGTTCAACGCGATGTGTCATTATTAACACCTTCTTTTTATGCGTTTTTAGGTACTGACGAACAATTTCAGAGAAAATAACAGTTTTTCCTCCTCCTGTTGGTAATTGATAAAGTAAATGATAATCGTCTGGAGCCGTTTCAAACTTCTCAAAAATTTCACCTATCGCACCTTTTTGGTAACTATATAATTCTTTGTCAGTTTTTTTTGGCTGAAGGCCTAATTTGTTGTCGATCATAACGGCTTTTAATGATTTGCAAAATTAAAGTCTTTTCAACGTTATAACGAATAAACCACTAAAACTTTTCTTACTTAAGGTTATAAAAAAAGCGAACTCCTTAGTGACCATACTAAGGAGTTCTAATTTGTGTAATACCTAAATACGTATTGCTACATATTTAAGTGGCTGCGAAAGTAGACTAATTATATGAGTAAACACGCTCTTTCGATATAAGTTTTTAATTAATTTTTTAAAATGTCATTTGTCTAAATTTAATATCCAAATCTTTTTGAATTGTCTGGATGTCTTTCTCTTCTCCTGAAATAATAAGTGCAATAGATTCACCTGTCTTACCTGCTCTTGCTGTTCTGCCGCTTCTGTGTGTATAATATTCTTGTTGATCGGGTAATTGATGATGTATGATGAATGCAAGGTTATTAACGTCAATGCCTCTGGCCGAAACATCAGTTGATATCAAATACTGCAAGGATTCGTTTTTAAACGCACGCATCACTTTATCACGTTCCTTTTGTTGCATATCTCCTTGAAGTGCATCGACTGAAAACCCTTCAGCTTTTAATGTTTCAGCTAATTGAACTGTTCCCGCTTTTGTTCTACAAAAAATGATCCCTCTATCATCGTCATATTTATCTAATAAACGTGCAATCATATTGGTTTTTTCTTTGATAGACGTTACGATATAATGATGCGAAATATTAGCATTCACAATACTATTTCTATCAATTTCAACACGAACAGCATCTGGCGACATATATGTCTTTATAATCTTTTGGATCTCCTCAGGCATCGTGGCAGAAAACAACCATGTGCGTCGTGTTCCGGTTGTATACTCTAAAATTTTATTTAAATCCTGCTTGAATCCCATGCTTAGCATCTCATCAGCTTCATCTAAAACTAAAGTGTCTATATTTTTGATGTTCACTTCACCTCGTTCAATAAAATCTAGCAAACGTCCAGGTGTTGCTACAATGATATGAGTGGTTCGCTGTAAACGTTTAATCTGTTTGTCCATTTTCTCACCTCCATATACACCTTCTGCAAAAATCTTATCATCGCAATACTTTGTATACTTAAATAATTGCTTCTGAATTTGTTGTACCAATTCTCGTGTTGGTGCTAAAATTAAAGCTTGAACATGATCTTTTTTTGGATTGATATTCTGAAGAATTGGCAATCCGAAAGCTGCTGTTTTTCCAGTCCCTGTTTGCGCCAATCCTATAAAGTCGGTATCATTTTTTAATAAAACAGGAATCGCTTCTTCTTGAATTTGCGATGGTGTTTTTATATTGAGTTCTTTTAAGCCTTGAATTAAAGATTTAGAAATCCCTAAGTCGAAAAATGTGGTGTCCATAGTGAATTGTAATTGTCTGCAAAGGTATTGTTATTCTAGTAGCTTTCAGAATTAATATTCGTAATTTCGATGCTGAATGCAAATAGATTCGAAACATATCCAACAGCTTTATCTAGCTTACTGTAACACGCATGTACTTTGGAAAAATAATGCAGTAAACAATCTTAAACAGTTAGCATTACCAAATGAATATGGCTTAGTTTTTCTTCGGAAATTGGAGCGACGATTACGTTTAGGGCAATTGGCCGAACAGTTTGTTTTTAATCAGATTGAAACATGTGAGATGATTGATTTGCTTGCAGAAAATATTCAGATACAGAAAGATAAACACACTTTAGGCGAATTAGATGCTTTAATTATTGCTGATGAGAAGCCTATACATTTAGAAATCATCTACAAATTTTATGTTTATGATGCATCTGTTGGTGATTCTGAATTAGAGCGATGGATTGGTCCCAACCGAAAAGATAGTCTTATAGAAAAACTTTCTAAGCTAAAAGAAAAGCAGTTGCCTCTACTCTATTCTGAAGATTGCAAATCAACTTTAAAACAATTGGAGTTGGGTCATTTTAACTTTGAACAACGTGTCTTATTTAAAGCACAGCTTTTTGTACCCTATCAACAAAACGTAAATTTTAAAGACTTAAATGAAGATTGTGTCTGTGGATTTTACATTAACAAAATACAGTTAGAACAATTTGCAGACTGTCAATTCTATATACCACCAAAACTAGATTGGTTTTTAGAACCCAATGATACTGTTAATTGGTTGGAGTATTCAAATTTCAGAAGTGATTCAGATAAGTTTTTGAAAAACAGTCTGTCACCATTATTTTGGATGAAAAATGAAACTGGAGAACTGTCTAAAGGCTTTTTGGTTTGGTGGTAAAACCATTTTATGAGTGGACAAAAAGAATGCAAAGGGATAATACCCATTTTACTTTTAAATCATCTTAACTCACACTTTTTTTAAAAAGTAATTACCTGATAATCAATAGATAATATGCAGTGGTGTCATTGAAAATTTTTTGATTTACTTTTATATTACATTAAATCACATTCGGAAATAGTGTGACATTTTGCAATTAATCATGCGAAAATGTTTTTAAAATCTACATTTGTTTTTTAATTCTCGAAAACTAATAATTAAAACTTTTTAAAATTATGATGAAAAACTACTTTATTCTGTTTTTTGCATTTCTATCCTTGGTAGGTGTAAATGCTCAAACAGTACATTGGTCAGAAGATTTTAGTGCTGGCATACCAGCGGGATGGAATAATTCGGATGAAGATTTAGATGGTCAGACATGGCTTGCTAGCGCTGGCTCTGTGTCATCATTTTCTGCTGATCCAAATAATGGATGGGCTGAATTGTTTCCAGACAATTGGTTAGTTACTGATGCTATTGACTTGTCAGCTGTTACAGGAAATGCTACATTAAAATGGAATGTGCAATGTCTAGCCAATTATGGTTCTGAGCAGTATGATGTTTACGTTGCTACAGCAAATGACTTAGTTTCTCTAGCAGCCTCGCCTATAACTTTTGGTGAAAATCCACAAAACACTCAGACTTGGTCTGAGAGAACATTAGATGTTTCTGATTTTGTCGGGTCATCAACAGTATATGTAGCTTTTAGACATCATGATACTAATTATAATGAAGAATTACAAATAGATAATCTTTCTATAGAATCCCCACCACCTGCAGATTACACAATTACTCATAATTTAGGTTCATCATTATCTCAAGCTCAAGGCTTTACTTGTGGTCCTAATGATAGAGTTGTTAGACATTTTGAATTATCAACTTTCGGTGTTACTGGATATATAGAACTAGAATCAATTGATATAGGTGTTTGGCAAGTTGATATAGCACAAACAATTACAGTTAATGTTTATGAAGCAGACGGAACTTTTCCAGCTGGGTTTGATCCAGGCACTGCTACTGTATTAGGTACAGAAGATTTTGCTTTAGATCCAATAAATGTTGGAAATGCTAATTTTATGGCTGAGATGAGAAGCTATGATTTTACAACACCAATTTTAGTGCCTTCAACAGTTACTCATATAGTAGTTGAATATGTTGTGCCAAACCCAGTTGGCGCTAATTTTCATCCTGCTCAAGGCGCTGGAACTGGAGAGCCTGGATATTTTGGAACTGATGGATGTGGAGGATTACCAATTACTGCTACAGGAGATGTGTTTCCTCAAAACTATGAGTATTTTATTTCTGTAGACGCAAATGATGTTCCTACTCCATCAGCAGATTACACAATTACCCATAATTTTGGATCATCGGTATCTCAAGCTCAAGGTTTTACATGTGGTCCAAACGATAGAATTGCAAGGCATTTTGAATTGGCAACTTTTGGAGTAATAACACCTATAGATTTAGTTTCAATTGACATTGGTGTTTTTCAAAATGATATAGCACAAACAATAACGGTTAATGTTTATGAAGCAGATGGCACTTTTCCAACTGGGTTTGATCCAGGAACAGCTACGGTATTAGGTACAGAAGATTTTGCTTTAGATCCAATAAATGTTGGAAATGCTAATTTCATGGCAGAGTTGAGAAGCTATAATTTTACAACTCCAATTTTAGTGCCTTCAACAGTTACCCATATTGTAGTAGAATATGTAGTACCAAACCCAGTTGGCGCTAATTTTCTGCCAGCTCAAGGGGCTGGAACTGGACAACCAGGATATTTTGGAACTGATGGCTGCGGAGGATTACCCATTACTGCAACAGCTGATTCATTTGGTCAAAACTATGAATACTTTATAGCTCTTAATGCAAACGAATCCACATTGTCTAACTCTGAATTTGATTTAGATAAGGATTTATTGGTTTATCCTAATCCAACAACTGAAGTGATAAATATCAAATTAAATTCAAATAACTCTATTAATAATGTGAGATTATTTGACATTTTAGGTGCTGCTCATAATATTGATTTAATAAATAATCAGATCAATGTTTCTTCATTAAGCAGTGGTCTTTATATTTTGCAAGTTGAAACAACAAATGGAATGCTTGTAAAACGTATAATAAAAAAATAACTTAGGATTAATAGCTAACATGTTTTTTTAAGTGGTCTTATAATAGACCACTTTTTTTGTGCTATTTTATTAAAATTAGTAAACTAAAATTTAGCTATATTTGATTAAGAGAAATCTTTAACCTTATGAGGTATAGTATAATTTGTCTTCTTTTGTTTACCCAGTTCGTTTGTGTGTCTCAAGAATCTGAAAGAGAACTCATTGAATCTGGGATTGAAGCTATGACACAAAAGGACCATGAAAAGTCTTTGGAACTATTAGTTAGAGCTAAATCTCTGGCTCTACAAAATGAGAATTATGAAGATCTGTTTTTAGCATTAAATAATATTGGAGCTAACTATTATTCTATGTTAGATTATGGAGAGGCACTTTCCAACTATATAGAAGCATATGATATTGCAATAAATCATTTGCAACCAACCTATGAAATAAGTGTTCTCAATAATATTGCTATACTGTATTCTAAGGAGAAAAACTTTGATAAGGCTGAAGAAAATTTCAGAAAAGCATATAATACAGCAAATGACAATAAAGAGTTAATAAAAAAGGGATTATATG
Source organism: Psychroserpens sp. (assembly GCF_036960315.1). NCBI lineage: Bacteria > Pseudomonadati > Bacteroidota > Flavobacteriia > Flavobacteriales > Flavobacteriaceae > Psychroserpens > Psychroserpens sp. Next base: position 56,835 of record NZ_JBALVR010000012.1, read on the forward strand.
CAATAAACCTAGGTGCGGTTTTAAATGAAAAAAATGACCTAACTACAGCCCAAGAATTTCTAAAAGAAGCGATTCAAATTTTTGAAAACGACCCAAAAATGCTTTTAGAAGCAAATCTTATCTTATCCAATAATTATATGTTAGGCGGTAGGTATAAAGAATCAATAAAGCTTTCATTTCAACTAGAATCGCAATTTTTTACAGAGGAATATAAGGAGCATAAGGTTTCTAATTATTTAATCATTTCTAAGTCATATCAAAAGCAAGGAGATTTTAAGAAAGCTATGTTTTATGCAAATAAAGCCCTTGAAGGTCGTTTAAATATAGAAAACAAAATAAATGTTTATGAGCATTTATCTGATTTGCATATAGAGCAAAGTGATTTTAAGTCGGCTTTATCTATTAAGGATACGTTATTAATAGCACAAAACAGGCTGAATAATATTAAAAATGGCCGTTTATTTGAGAGCAATAAAGTGAAATTTGAGATTCAAAACTATCAGAAAGAACTACTGTATCAACAAGAAAAAATTAAGGATCAGGGGAAACAATTTTATATTTTATTATTTGCTTCTTTTTTTATTGTTGTGATTATTGGCTGGGCATTGCGTAATAGCTTTATGAAGAGTAGACAAAAAAAGATATTACACGAAAAAACTGAAGAACTAACTAATCTAGAATTAGATAAAGAAAAAACAGAAAAAATATTGTTAGAAAAACAGTTGAAAGAAAAAGAAACCTTGTCGTTACTGCAGCAGGAAAAATTAAAAAATGAGATTGATTTTAAGAACAGAAAGCTATCTTCAAAAGCCTTATATCTATCAGATAGAAACAATCTAATAAATAATATTATAGAAGATTTGGATAGAATTTATCATGTCAGGAGAGATCCTGAATTAAAAAGTCATATTCAAAATTTAAAAGGATTATTAAAGACTGAAAATGAATGGGAATCGTTTATTAAGCACTTTGAGGAAGTAAATCATGGATTCATAAATAAATTAAAAACAGAATATTCATTATTAAACACAAACGATATTAGGTTTTTGTCTTATATCTATATGAATTTGTCTGTAAAAGAGATTTCACATATTTTTAATATTACCCCAGAAGCTTGTAGAAAAAGAAAAGAAAGAGTTTCTAAAAAGCTTGGACTTCATCACGGATCGCAACTATATGATCATTTATATAAGATAAACTAAGTTTTTTTTTATATGTCACGTTTTTTCCACTTCTAAAACATGCTATTTAGTGTGCAACTGATACTTTTGGTGAAATATTAAAATTTTACTTTAAGATGAAAAAAATCTCATATTTAATAATTATTGCTCTACTTATTTCTATTAATATTAATGCTCAAATTGCATTAGAGGGAGATGATGAATTTGGTCGATTACTAGATTTAACGTATCATCCTTCGATAGAAAATAGAGTATTCGCCGTAACGTTAAGATCTCATATTGTTGTTTCAAATGACAATGGAGCCACTTGGGATTTCTTTTATTCATTTCCGAATGAAGGCGCACGAATCCAACAATTAGATATGTATGGTAGTGATTCACTATCTTTCTTCGTAACACAAGTTTTGCCAGAGAACAATGTATATATTTTGGATATTAATACCGCTGCTATTACAAGACAATATACTGGCCCTGCCACTATGAATGCTACTCGTGAGTGGATTAAAGATTATAATATTTCTGAAGCTAATTCAGATGTTATCATTATTAATGAAGGTTATAAAATAGGATTAGCCAATCACTACATTGTGTATTACTCAACAAATGGAGGCGGAAATTGGCAGGTTGTTTATGATGGAGATATAAATGATTCAGTGTCGGTAAATGACGTCGCAATACATCCTGGTAATCCAGATAATATTTTTATTTCAAGAGGTGCTGGACCTACCTCTGTTGATGGAGGTCTTTTAGTTTCGAGCGATTCAGGAAGTACGTTTACTGAAAAGTTAGCTGGAATTGAATTAAATGCGTTTAAATTTGATTCTTCAAATAATTTGTATTTGGGAACAGGATGGTCTGGTGATACAAATTTATATAAATCAATTGATAGCGGAGAAAATTGGAGTATTGTTCCTATCACTTGGGATAATTCAGGTCCACTAAATCAAGTTAATTATATAACAATTAATCCAACAAATACCGATTATATGATTGTTTTAAGTGGTGACGAAACTGCGGTTTCTACTGATGGTGGGAGTAATTGGACCAATACTGTTTATGATATTGATGTAGACCCATATATATATGGTTTGAAAGCATCTTATAACCCTTTCAATGATGGAGAAGTAATGATTGCTGTAGACAAATACCCAGTTAAATCCTTAGATGGAGGGGCAACTTTGACAAAGATAGATAACCCATTCTTTTTTTCAAATTTCGCAAGTTATAATCCGAATAATGGAGGACATTTATATTATGGAGCATTAGAAGGAATAGTTCATAAAGATATGTCAACTGGTATACATACAATTAATCAAGAAACTCCATTGGGTACATTTACTGTAAACCCTAAAAGTTATTATCCAGACCAATACATTACTGGAAGAACTTATTTTAGACAAGGAAGTGGAGTAATAGCCAATTTATTGGTACTAGAAAATCATGGAGCCAATATTGTACAACTGTTATTAGGTGGATTTACTTCCAATATAGTTGATATTGAAACTGATCCTAATGGTACAGATTATATTTGGGTATCCTTTGATGATGGGACTACAAAACTTTTTAACACCTCTCTTACTGAATCTTTTACAGACATTGCTCTACCAATACCTTTGGATCCAACACCAGGTGCGCCACAAGCTTTACACTTTACCACTTTTATAAATCCAGCTAATTCTAATCATGCATTAATTGGTCAAGCTGGTAGAATTTACGAAAGTCTAGATCAAGGAGGTGTGTGGACTGAAAAAAGTAATGGAATAGACGCGTATCTTGATGCAGATTTGGATATTGTCTATGACATTGAGCAAAACCCAAATAATGCAAATGAATTAGTAGCTTCAACAAGTCAAGGAATATTTAAGACTACAGATTTTGGTGAAAATTGGGTAAGAGTTTTTGTAGGAAGTTATTTGAGAAAGATTGACTATTCTACAACAGATGCAAACGTTATAATTGCATCTGTTTATTCATCACAAACAACCGAGGCTCATTTAGTATATTCTTTAGATAATGGGTTAAATTGGAATACAATACCGCCTTCAATTTTAGAACATGTTGGTTCTGGAAGTATGGCATATCAATATGAAAATGGTTTTGCTCATATTTATATATCAACTTATGATTCAGGCGTAGTAAAATACACTTTAGATATTGCTTCACTTTCTACTCCAAATTTTGTTTCTAATCAAACACTAAATATCTTCCCTAATCCAACAACTGAAAGCATAAATATTATCACTGCGAATGAACTAACTTTTGAAACAATTGAAATGTTTAATATTAGTGGACAAAAAGTTATGGATATTATGTTTAGTAATAAAATCAATATTTCATCGTTGTCAGCTGGGATATACCTTATGCGTTTAAAAGATAATGAAGGAAATTATTTTATTAAAAAGATCATAAAAACTAATAAGTAATAATAGAACAAAAAAGACCAATAATGCAATAGTTATAGATGGTGATGTACTAAGTAAACTTAATCCAGCTATTGCATTATTAGTTTAAGGAATCATGGAAGCAATTGGAGGCTTGTATATTCATGATAGAAGTACAAAAAATTGATTATGATCCCTCTTAACTATAAAGATTTTAATGGTTAACTATCTGTGTTTTAAAATTACGAAAATGTTCTGTAAAAACCTGCTCTCAGCTTGAATTGAAATTTCTTATAAAAAATAAAAAATGGTAATATATATAATTTCAACATTAATTTTCTTAAATATTATTTTATTAAAGTATAGTTGTAATAAACAGGAGTGAATTAAGCTTGAATACGTATATTTTAAACAGTCTAGATTACTTAGTGGCTATCAATTCAACACCCCTTCAAAACTAGATTGGTTTTTAGAACCCAATGATGCAATGGATTGGTTAGATTGTGAAAGGTTTAAAAACGATTCAAATGAATTTTTAAAAAACAATCAGTCACCTCTTTTTTGGATGAAAAACGAAATTGGAGAACTAACAAAAGGTTTTTTGGTTTGGTGGTAATTACTATATCAAACACTTCTTCAAGGTATCCTCATAAATCGCTTCATATTGAGGTACGATTTTATGGATATCAAATTTCTTAGAGACTGCTTTTGCATTGTCTTTAAATTGAGATAGACGATTTTCATCTGTTAAAATATGAAGTGCATTTTTAGACATGTCTTCTACATCGTTAACGTCACTCAAGTATCCGGAAATACCATGTTCGTTAACTTCTGGGATTCCGCCTGTATTACTAGAAATAACGGGGACTCCAGACGCCATAGCTTCCAAAGCTGATAATCCAAAACTTTCTGTTAAAGACGGTAGCAGGAACAAGTCACTAAAACAAAGAATTTTGTCTATTTCATTACTATTTCCGAAGAAAACCACCTTATCACTTATACCTAGTTCTTCACACAGACGTTCCGCTGGCTCACGTTCCGGACCTTCACCAACCATCATTAATTTTGCTGGAATTTCCTTCTGAATATTATAAAACACCTTAATCACATCTGGTATTTGCTTCACCTCTCTAAAATTACTAATATGTGTAATGATCTTCTCTTTATCAGTTGCCATTATCACGCGCTGACAATCGGTAAAATCAGGTTCATGCTTTTCTAAATCAATAAAGTTTGGCACCACATTAATCTCTTTTCTAATATCGAATAAACGCAATGTATCATCCTTTAAACTCTGAGAAACAGATGTTACAGCATCCGATTTATTGATGCTAAAAGTGACTGCTGGTTTATAAAATGGATGACTTCCAACAAGTGTAATATCTGTGCCGTGAAGTGTGGTCACAATTGGTACATAAATCCCTTCTTCTTGTAACATCTTCTTTGCCATATAAGCCGCATAAGCATGAGGGATAGCATAATGTACATGCAGAACTTCAATATCGTGAAGCTTTACCATATCTACCAATTTGCTTGATAATGCCAATTCATAAGGCTGATACAAAAACAAAGGATATTCTGGGACATTAACTTCATGGTAATGCACATTGTTGCTTAATAATTCTAAACGAACAGGCTGACTATAAGTAATAAAATGAATTTCGTGACCACGCTTAGACAGCTCTATTCCTAATTCTGTGGCAACAACGCCACTACCCCCAAATGTTGGGTAACAAACAATTCCTATTCGCATTTCTTTTTGTTCTATTTTCTAAATTATAACACTAATTACCTTCCACAATATCATCTTCAGACTCTTCATGAATAATAGCTTCGTATATTAAGCGTTGTATTTCTGTTCTTATATTTTCTTTTAGTAATAAGTTCTTTCCAGCTTTTGGATAGGTTCTATTGGCTAAGAAAATATAAACAATCTCTTCTTCAGGATCTGCCCAAGCATAGGTTCCTGTAAATCCGGAATGACCAAAACTTTTCATAGATAAACAACCACAAGTTGGACCTTCATCTCCTAGCTGTGGTTTGTCGAAACCTATTCCTCTCCTTACATTTTTATGACAATAATGACAGGTATTAAACTTATTAAGCGTTTCGGCCTTCAAATAACGTTTTCCACCATAATACCCTTTTTGAAGGTACATCTGCATAATTTTAGCCACATCATTGGCATTACTAAACACACCAGCATGACCTCCAACACCATTTTGCATAGCTGCTCCCATATCGTGCACATAACCCTGAACTTTCTGATATCTAAAATAGTCATCAATTTCGGTAGGTATGATGTTCTTATCACTAAATATTGATGATGGATTATAGGTTGTATAGTTAGCGCCTAATGACTGATAAAAATGTTCTTGTACTAATTTATCCAATGTCTTATTATAGTAGCCTTCAATATATTTTTTAAGAATATAATATGGCAGATCACTATAGCGATAACGCTGGGTTGATAACAATTCTGTTTCTACAATAATTTTTTGAATAGAATCCGGATAATCATGACGCAAATACATTTGTTCCGCTACTTTGATATTAAATCGTGGTGTTGCCGTTCGTCTGTAATATTTTGGGTCTGGCTTTTTAGTTACTGAATCTAAGGTAGACACATAAAAAGGAACCCAAGGACGTAATCGCGCATAATGCGAAAGCATTTGTTTTATCGTAACATTCTTTTTATTGGATTCTAGATATTCAGGAAGTATTCTAGATAGTTTTGTGTTTAAAGAAATAGCATTCTTTTCTTCAAGTTCCATTAAAAGTGGTATCGTTGCCAAAATCTTAGTTAAGGAAGCGACATCGTACAAATCCTCAAATTTGACTTTTTCCTTGCCTTCATAAGTATGCTTTCCGAAGTTTTTATTATAAATCACCTTCCCTTTTCTGGCTACTAGAAGTTGAATACCTGGCGTCATTTTTTGATCCACAGCGTATTGCGCCATAGAATCTAATCGTAGTAATCGCTCAGAGCTCATTCCAACACGCTCTGGTAATCCGTAACTTAAAGATGACAAAGCACTATAAGAAATTCCGTCGCCAACTTTAAAATGCTCACCTAGGGATACTGGCAATTCGCCTTTAGCCGAAATAGCGCCAAAAAGTGCTTGAGCTGATTTTTGTTGAGAGATGTCACTATTTTGATAGCTCATAACGACACCTTCAATATTTTCTATAGTCAGTAAATCGATGAGTGCATATGGTCGGGCAAATACATCCAAAATGACTGTATTGGTTCTTGCCATCTCGTATAACCAAACCTTTTCTTTTTCATTAAACTTATAGTCTTGCCATGGGTTCTCATTTTTCTGATGAAACCCGACAATTACTGTGTTATAATTTTCGAGTTTTGTAATCAGTTCATCCAGTTTTTCTGCTTTAACTCTATGAACCTTTGTGTATTTCTTTAATTCATCATAAAATACAGAGCCGCTAGCGTCACCCAATTCAACATAAGCTATCTTTTTAGTTTCCAAATTACGAAGTGGTAATAGCTCCGATTTGTTTTTTAATACTGTAACGGCACTTTCTAGTAACTCTTCATATAAAACATCATCTTGTAATCTGTTTAAATCGTTTACTAATGTAGACGTTCCGATAGGTTCATAATCATGCAAGCCAACCTTGTATTTAGCCATTAAAATCTTTTTTACCGAATGCGCTAAACGGTCTTCGGAAATAGCTTTTGAGTTGTAAGCTGCAATAATTTTTTCGATAGCTTTTGGAACATCTTCGGAAATCAATAACACATCATTTCCAGCTTGAAAAGCCGCCAAATCTATATCCCCAGGAAGACTATAATTGGAAACCCCTTTCATTTCCAAAGCATCAGTAAAGATGAGCCCTTTAAAGCCAAGACTATCTTTTAAAATATCGGTAACAATATGCTTAGATAAGGATGATGGAAATCCAGAACGTGGCTCTAAACTTGGTACATTTAAATGAGCAACCATCACACTAGATAAGCCTTCTTTAATAAGTTGACGATATGGATATAATTCTATGGAATCAATTCGTTTTTCGTCAAAATTTATGGTTGGTAATGTTTTATGCGAATCGCTATCAGTATCACCATGACCAGGAAAATGTTTTGCATTTGCCAAAACACCTGCATCTTGCATACCTTTCATAAACGCGGAAGCCTTTTCAGTGACATTATCTCTGTCTTCTCCAAACGAACGGTTCCCTATAATTGGATTTTTCGGATTTGTATTAATATCCACGACAGGCGCAAAATTAAAATGGACACCAATACGCTTACAATGTTCGCCTATATGATATCCTGTTCGCTCAATTAATGCGTTGTCTTTTACAGCACCAAGTGTCATATTCCAAGGAAAAGCATAAGTCGAATCTAAACGCATACTCAAACCCCATTCTGCGTCCATACCAATAAGCAAAGGTGTTTTTGAAATGGCTTGATACAAATTATTAAGCTTTGCTTGACTTACAGGTCCTCCTGATGAGAATATCAAACCACCAATGTGATATTTATTAATGAGTTTAGCGATTTCATTTTCGTTCGACTTATTATTATTTGAAAATGCTCTAGCCATAAATAATTGACCAACCTTTTCCTCAATGCTCATGCTATTGTAGGTACTATCCACCCATTTATTTTGAGCTTCAATATTTTCAGCTGCTAAAGGATGATTAGCCTCTTGAGAACATATAGGTAGAGTAAGTGTAAGAGTTAATATGAGGGACAATATATATCGCATAAACTAAAGGTCTTTTGAATTGTTCTTTTAATACTTAGTATCTAGAACTAAAAACTATGCCAAAATAGTATTTTTGAAATGAAGAATGAAAGACTTTAAGATAGATTTATAACCAAGGTTGTAAACAAAAGTTGTTTGGTGTGTTATCTGAACAACTTATTGATGTTTTCTAGAATGGGTCAGGGTTTAAATGAGACAGTATTTTCACCAAAGTATAACTACCCTTCAAGTTGGTTGCTCTCATGATATGGTAACTGTTCAATGATTTTCATAAATGATATTTATTCGAGCAAATCGATATGTCTGTCATGATACCCTAATAGATATAGTACACCATCTAAGCCTATACTTGATATAGAATTTTGTGCATTATCTTTTACTGTTGGTTTTGCATGAAATGCAATACCTAATCCTGCCAAATTAAGCATTGGCAAATCGTTTGCACCATCACCAACCGCAATAGTTTGGCTAATATCTATACCTTCTTTTTTTGCAATTTCTTTAAGATATTCTGCTTTTTTATTACCATCTACAATGTCGCCAATATAACCCCCTGTTAAAACACCATCTTTAATTTCTAATTCGTTGGCATATACGTAGTCCATCCCTAATTCTTTTTGTAGATAATGACCAAAATATGAAAAGCCACCAGATAGAATAGCGGTTTTAAATCCGTAACTTTTTAGTGTATCAATAAGCCGTTTCGCGCCTTTTGTTATCGGTAAGTTAACGGCAACATCATGAAGCACATCTTCGCTTAAACCTTTTAAAAGTTTCATGCGTTTTTTAAAACTTTCTTTAAAATCTATGTCTCCTTGCATGGCAGATTCAGTAATTGCTTTTACCTCAGGCCCAACTCCTGCTAGTTCTGCTAATCTATCAATAACTTCGGCTTGAATAAGTGTAGAATCCATATCAAAACAAACTAGCCGTCTGTTTCTCCTAAAAATATTATCTTCTTGAAATGCAATATCGACATTTAAATCTTTTGAAATCTGCATGAATTTTTCAGTAAAATCTGCTTTACAATCAATTTTTCCACGAATAGATAACTGTATAGAAGCTCTAGGATATTCTTCTTTGTTAACCAGTGAGGTACGACCCGTAAGTCGTTTTATAGCATCAATATTTAAATTCTTTTCTGAAATCACTTCAGTGACCATAGCTATTTGCTCAGCAGATAATTTTTCACCTAAAATAGTTATGATATATCGATCTTTACCTTGGAGCTTTACCCAACTCTCATAATCTTCAAGTGAAATTGGAGTGAACTTAGCAGTAACACCAAGTTCATAAGCTTTAAAAAGTAAATCTTTTAATACTGCTGCAGAATTATTTCCAGACTCAATTTCAAAGAGAATACCTAAAGATAATGTGTCATGTATGTTTGCTTGTCCTATATCTAATACTTTAGCGCCATAATCAGACAAAACATTGGTTAAACTAGAGGTTAATCCTGGCTTATCTTGTCCAGATATGTTAAGTAAAAAAATATCGTTGATCATATTTTAAATGTAACTTTAATTTATTTTAAAAATCTACTATGCCAGCTTTCACTAGCTGGAACTTCCCAGTTTTCTTTGAACTCTGCAATATTTGTCACTAGATTATTAAAAACAATAGTGTTTTTCGAAACCGCTTTGTCTTTAGCCATTTTCTTAAAGTCGAGTAAAGTTTTGTGTGCGACATACTCACCTTGCTTATAAGACACATTCATTTTATCCATTAAATCCACATTATAATCCTTTTCCATTTGCTGAATAAAATGTACAGAAGCATCGATGCTACAACCAGTAGCCGAACTTAAGCTTTGATTTAAGGCAATGACTATAAATCTCTTATATTCAATTGTATAACCAGATTGCAAATCACTACCATGAGCAGTCCAGTTCTCAATAAAAATATCGAGTTTTTCTTTGATTTCTATAAGTTCATCTTCTGTAAATGATCGGTTGGCTTGGTATATCCAAACGCGAGATTCTTCGGGAAGTGTATTAAAATCGACTAGCATAATTTCTTTATTTTCTGAATACAATAATACGATTTTACATCCAATCTCTGTTCTGAGATTCCACCTTAAATATTAAGAAATCATAAATCGATTTTGCTTCGTTATCAGAAACATAAGGAATCTTTACCGACTTTGATGCTGTAGATATAATGACTGATGTGATTTTTCTTCGCTTCTGAAATATTGTCTGTTTGAGTTTTACGGCTTGTATTTTATGAATCTCAAGAATATTTGTTGTTGTATCTATAAATCCGCTTCCGATAGTTACAAACTCATCATCGATTTTATAATGCGCTTTTTTATAACTAAAATGTATATACAAAACGGCTACTATAAGTATTATGAGATTAATCCACCACATCCTATTTCCAATGATTAAAAACCCAGGGATATTAATGATAGTTGCAAGTAAAATCATATCTAATGCTAATATGCGTTTATAATAAGATCTTGGTTTAAATACGTCTAAATTACTTGTGTAATTAACCAAAAGTTTATCAACCAAATGGTTTACTTGTGCTTTCTCCAAGGCGATAATAACAAAGTTCTTTCGTTGTTTCGCATTGACCATTGCCTGCTTTACAAACAATGTATGCAATCCGAAATACTGCTTGATACGATTAGTTTTAATAACGATATTTTGAATGCGACTTGGTGTTAAACTCAGCGAAACTTTATTAATCAAACCTTTATTAATCTCTATGGTTTTCTGATTTTCAACAACTTCAAGATTAAAATTAGCAATAACTGTTTTTACAACTGAAAATACTAATGAAATGAAAACAGCTAAAAGAATAAAAACTAAATTAAGTACAATCATATTGAAGACACTCTCCTCATCCAGATGAACCACCTCTTCAATGCGCTCTCGAAGTTTTAAATCTTGAACATAGTCCTTAAATTCATAATACAAACCAAAAACGAATGATGCTATAATCGCAAAACTCTTTATATGATTTTGAGAAATACCTTCTAATAATAATCGTTTTGTCGATACTCTAAAGAAAACAGTTTTGGTTCCAATAGTTTCCTCAGCAAGCCCTTCACTAACTTCTGACTTATTAAATAGTTCTTTTTTGAGCCTAAGAGCGGTTGGTTTATCAAGTGCGCTAATTTTAATTTCAGACTTATTATCACCTGCGGTTTCGATATTTAAGGAAACAACATTTATAATTTGCTGCAAAAAGTTCTGCTTGATGTAGACGTTTTGAATTTTTGACTTCGGAATGATTGTATTCTCCTTATTAAAAATTCCCGTTGATAAATGAAAATCATCTTCGCTTAAGTGAAATTTGAAGTTCAAATATTTCAGAAAAGCGATAATAAGAAGCACAATTAAAATACCTATGATAATTAATAGAATCGCAGTTGGTGTTAGGTTTGCAAAGGATTTCTTTTTCGAAAGAGACAACCCGAAAGCAATAAATAAAACAAAAAATCGCTTAAAAAACTTAAACGTATTAAACGCAAAAATTATAATTATACCTTTGGAAGACTGCCTAATAGGTTGAGAAAAATTAGTTATTTCCATTTACCTTAGTGCTTATAAAGTCGTTTACTTGCCTAGCTTCTTCATGAGGTAAGCCTTTAATACTTAAATCACTGCCAGATTCTCCAGCTGAATAGATATTAAGCGTAGCCAAATTAAATTGTCTAGCTAACCAACTTCTCGATTCTTCAATATGTTGAATTCTAGAGATAGGTACTGTCGTAATTGAATTTACAAATAATCCTTGAGCATAAATGACATCGTGTTCTCTAATAGCATATTTTCGTTTTTTAAAAGCTAGGAAAGCAATTATAAAATTAAACACACCTAAGATCAATATAATTAAAAACAGAATCCAAAAGTTATCTTGAAAGACTTCCTTTTTTACAAAAAACTTACCAAGGATTAATATTCCGAAGATTACAGAATACTTCAGTACGTTATTTATAACAATGATTTTAATGTAATGCTTAGAAATAGGCTTTAATATGACATCATCAATTTTTGGTAGTGACTCGCTGTTTAGTTGTGTATTGGTGAAGGTCATATGTAGAGCACTAAAATTAGATGTTATTTTTTATTTTGCTTTTTGAAATTTCGATAGGTGAGATACCCATACATAACAACAGCAAAAGGGAAATAAAAAGCCAACCGTACCCAAGAAAACCCTCTACCGAGGAAATAATCAAAAATAGTAACTATGATACAAAATATAACCCCTCCAACCAAAGCTGCAACTATAATTCGTTTTTTGTCAATTTCTGGTTTCATAACTATAAATCTTGAGCGTTAGCAATTAATTCGGCAATATCCATAACTTCAATATCATCTTCTTTTTCTTTGTTCTTAACACCATCTGTCATCATGGTATTACAAAACGGACAACCAGCAGCTATAATTTGAGGTTTGGTCTCTAAGGCTTGTTCTGTACGCTCTATATTAACTTCTTTGTCCCCAGGCTCAGCGTCTTTAAACATTTGTGCGCCTCCTGCTCCACAACATAACCCACGAGACTTGCAACTCTTCATTTCAACCAATTCGGCATCTAATTTTCGAATCAAATCTCTTGGTGCTTCATATACATCATTTGCACGACCCAAATAACATGGATCATGGAATGTAATACGCTTTCCTTTATATTTTCCGCCTTCTATAGTTAATCGACCTTCAGAAAGCAAAGATTTTAAGAATTGCGTATGGTGCATAACTTCGTAATTACCACCTAAACCGGGATATTCATTTTTTATGGTATTGAAACAATGCGGACAAGCAGTAACAATTTTCTTGATTTCATAAGCATTCATGACCTCAATATTGGTAACAGCCTGCATTTGAAATAAAAATTCATTTCCAGAACGCTTTGCAGGATCTCCTGTACAGCTCTCTTCTGTACCTAAAACAGCAAATTCTACATTGGCTTTATTAAGTAACTTAACAAATGCTTTGGTTATTTTCTTGGCTCTATCATCAAAACTTCCAGCACATCCAACCCAAAACAAAACTTCAGGCTGTTTGCCTGCTGCCATAAATTCTGCCATAGTTGGCACTTTGAGTAATTCGCTCATATGTCTATTCTTATGTATTCTTAATTATCTTTAATTGCAGCAAAATCCTTTTTTGCAATTCGTATATAAATGGCGAGTTTTTTATCGCCTTCCGCAATTCTGTTTTTAGGATCTAAACATTCGTAAGCTCCTCTGCGTATTGCTTCTTCTCCAATGGCTTCTTTTTGAATATCTGTACAATAATCGCATAATACTCTCAAAAGTTTAATGTCTTTTACATAATTATTACGATACTCAATACGTATGTAACTCTTAATCTGTAATGAATCTTTTTTATAGGATTGAGCGTTTATTGATGTACCGATCAAACAAAATCCGATTGGTAGTAAGAGTTGATATTTCCGAAGAAAAACTCTCATATTTACTCGTCTTTCCAGTTTAAACGATCCATTTGATTGTATGGCCAAGGTGCTCCATTATTCTCAATATTAGTCATCATATTATTGAGTTCCAAAGGTGCAGCACTTTGCTCCATTACCAAATATTGACGCATTTGCATAATGATGTTCAATGGATCTATACTTATTGGACAAGCTTCAACACAAGCATTACAACTTGTACATGCCCACAGTTCTTCATTAGTGATATAATCGCCAAGCAATTGCTTACCATCATCCTTAAATTCTCCTTTATTGGCATCAATATTTTTACCAACTTCCTCCATACGATCACGTGTATCCATCATGATTTTTCGAGGCGATAATTTCTTTCCGGTTTGGTTAGCTGGACATTCGCTTGTACATCTCCCACATTCCGTACATGTATAAGCATTTAATAAATTCAACCAACTTAAATCCTGAACATCACTAGCTCCAAATTTTGCAGGCACATCAGTTTCAGCTCCTTCTGGTGCTGCTGCAAACGGATCTACATTAGGATCCATCATCATTTTAACCTCATTAGTTACTGCTTCAAGATTTTCAAATTGCCCTTTTGGTGTTAATTTTCCGTAGTATGTATTCGGAAACGCTAAAAGGATATGCAAATGCTTCGAGAAATACAGGTAATTTAAGAATATTAAAATCCCTAATATGTGCAACCACCAAGCCGATCTTTCGATAAGATGAAGTGTGTTTTCTGAAAAACCACTAAACCAAGGTGAGATATACTGACTGATGATACTTCCAGAATCCATGGCCTGAAACTCTACGTCTGTAGCATTCATGACTAAAAACAGTGTCATCAACACCATTTCAAAATATAGAATATTGTTACCATCATTTTTTGGCCAACCTTTCATTTCTGAACTGAGAAAACGTTTCAATCTCATCACATTACGACGCAACCAGAACAGTACAACAGACACAAAAACTAATACGGCTAATATTTCAAAGGACCCGATTAAAAAACCATACACAGAGGCCGGAAGGACACTTAATCCAATACGGTGTCCATCATAGAGCAATCCACCTCCAAACAATCCATCAATAATAATTTCCAGAACTTCTATATTGATAATAACGAATCCAACATACACAATAACATGTAAAAATCCTGCTATAGGTCGTTTTACCATTTTACTTTGACCAAGTGCAATCATGGCCAAATTCTTCCAGCGTTGCGATTTATTATCACTAACGTCAGCATCACGACCAAGCTTGATGTTACGCATTAATTTTTTGATATTTCTAGCAAAATAACCAATGCCAATAACTAGTGCGATGGCAAATAATAGTTGTGGTAAATACTCCATATTATATTTTAATTATTTTGGCCTTCTTCTTTTGGTGATGTATATGGTATTTCCTTTTTAGACAGAATACGTCTGTAACGAGCAGGATGCAACTTAATATCTCTAAGCAATTCTTCCATTTCTTTGGATGCAGCCTCTAAATTATCATATAACCCTTCGTCTTTTAAAAGCTTACCAATAGTACCGTCTCCACTTTGAATACCAGTCATCAAGTTGTTTACAGACGATAATGTTTCATCAAGTTTTGCAACAGTTTCAGAAAATTTAACTTTTTGTAAATCGGAAGTGATTACAGATAAATTCTGTGCAATGGTGTCAAAATTATCCAATAGCGAACTTAGCTTTGCATCATTATTCTTAACCAATGCATTTACTGAAAAGGACAACGTTTTAAACGACTTCATCGTTGCGTTTAATTCGGCTATAGCGCTCTTTAGACCATCTTCAGATTCATCTTCGACAAGATTATTTAAACTTACCAAAAGGGTATCTGCAGATTTTAGAGTTGAATCTAGATTATTACTAACTCCTGAAAAGTTTTTTGTTAGACTAGAAATCAAATCGTCTTCAACTTCAGAATTCAAAAAGTCTCCAGACTTTGCCAATTCACCTTCATTATCGACAACAATAGCAAGCGCATTGCCGCCCATTAAACCTGTTGCATATAATCGCACTTTACTTTCCTTTGAAAATTTGAGTTGATCATCAACTGTAAACTCTACCCTAGTTTTTCCAGTTTCATAATCATATTTAATGTCTTTGATTTTCCCAACAGCATTACCTTTCACAGTCACAGGTGAAGATTTGGTAAGCGCATTATAATCAAACTCGGTATAGTAGGTATCTGGTGATTCGAATAGATTTTCACCTTTAAGATAATTGATTAAGAATATCAATAATATGATACCCGAAAGCACCAGTATGGCTGTTTTAATTTCTCTTGAAACTTTCAAATTTTACAATTTTGGGTTAAAACAAAATTAGCAATAAAAATATAAACAACCTTTCTAATTAGATGCAGATTTTAATGCTTCGGAAACATCTATTTTATTTCCATCTTTATGAGCTACAACAAAACAGTCTTTATAACCTTTAGCTCGTGCTTCAATTTGGAGTTGCTTTACAATAGTATAATCTGAAGTATATCCGTGATAATACTTATAGGTATTTCCAACTTTCTCTCTAGAAATATCCTTCAACCCTTTAAAATTATAGGATTTAGGGGCTAATTTTTTCGAGCTAGCTGCGATTTGAACTTTGAATACAACATTTTCAAAAATTTGTGGTTCACCTTCAATTTCTATATCTGCACTTTCAGAATTACCTTGGTAAATATTTTCGCCAACGTTTTGCTCTATATGAGATTTATAGTCAAGAATCGCTTTTCTAATCGCTGTTGCCATTTTAGTTTTTCCAGATGAAGAATTAAGAAATCTCCCTTCAGCTTTATTGGTTAGAAAACCAACTTCAACAAGTACACTAGGCATATACGTATTATGCATCACCCATAAACTCGCCTGCTTTAGGCCTCTACTCTTACGTTTTAAGCCTTTAGAAAAGTTATCCTCAATCATTCTTGCTAGTTTGATACTGTTCTCGGTATAATCTTCTTGCAACAGACTCAACGCAATTAACGACTCCGGAGAGTTTGGATCAAAACCTTCATAATGCTTTTCGTAATCGGCTTCTAGAAAAATCACCTCGTTTTCCTTTTTGGCAATCTCCATATTACGTTTGGTATTCGCGACTCCAAGCACAAAAGTTTCAGTACCTGAGGCTTGAGAGTGATGCGCATTACAATGCACTGAAACAAACAAATCAGCATCAGCATCATTCGCAATTTTAGCGCGACCTCTTAGCGTTACAAATACATCTTTCTTTCTAGTGTATATAACTTTGATGCCTTTATTTTTTTCTAATTCCTTTCCAATCTGCAGTACAATATTCAAAGCAATACTACTTTCTTTGTGACCATTCCCTATGTTACCAGAATCGTGACCTCCATGACCAGCATCTAAAACCACCACAAACTTATCTTTATCTTTTTGAAAAGCGTGTGCTGATGTTAAAAAACTGGTAATTAACAAAATTAATAATACGAATCTATAATGAGGTGTCGTTTTCATACGTGTTTAACGTTTTATCAACTCGATTTATTTTAAGTCTTTAAAATACGATGGTTTTCGTACTTTGGATACTTTATTTAAATTAATTGAATTATAAATTAATCATAAAAAATATATGTAATTTTGGCAATTCAAAAACCGAGCCATACTTTAGCAAAAATACATTTAAAAGCATTGCGTACAAAAAGCTTACACATACTTTTTACCCTAAGTTTTACCATGTTTATTAACATGTTTTGCTTTGCACAAGAGTTGCCTAACTCTAAGGACCCCATTAAACCCAAAACGGTTACGGATACAATTTCGGTAAGTGTTGATTCATTACTTGCCCCACCTCTCAACATAAAGGAAATTGATAGTGTAAAAAAGGATTCTGTTCCGAAGAAAAATGAATTGCTTTCAGATATCGTTAACTACAAAGCCAAAGAATATGTAAGATTGAACCAGCGAAAAAATCAAACCACACTCTATAATGAGGCTGAAGTCAATTACCAAGACATGAATATCAAGGCTGGGATCATAACAATTGACCATAGTAAAAATTTAGTATATGCTGGACGATTAAAAGACTCTGCTGGAGTGTATTCACAAAGACCTGTTTTTACACAGGGACCAAGTGTGATTGAACCCGATTCTATTATTTTTAATACCAAAACTAAGAAGGCACTTATCTTTAATTCAAGAACGGAACAAAATGGAGGCACCATCATTGCTGAAAAAACAAAGATGGAAAATGACTCCACGCTCTTTATACAAAATGGTAAGTTCACTACTTCAGATAACTTAGACGATCCCGAGTATTATTTCCTCTTACGAAAAGCAAAAGTAGTTCCCGGTGTAAAAGTGGTGACTGGTTTAACCAATTTATTCATCTATGATGTGCCTACACCAATTGGCTTGCC
This sequence comes from Psychroserpens sp., assembly GCF_036960315.1. NCBI lineage: Bacteria > Pseudomonadati > Bacteroidota > Flavobacteriia > Flavobacteriales > Flavobacteriaceae > Psychroserpens > Psychroserpens sp. The sequence continues at coordinate 74,919 of NZ_JBALVR010000012.1, forward strand.
TTTTGCTTATTTTCCAATGAGCAAGAAACAAACTTCTGGTGTTATTATGCCAACTCCAGGTCAAGAATTAGCAAACGACAGAGGTTACTTTTTACAAAATGGTGGTTATTATTTTGCTATAAGCGATTATTTGGATTTAGCAGTTCTTGGTGATTACTATACTAATGGTAGTTATGGGTTGCGTTTGGAAAGCAATTATGCAACGCGTTATAAATTTAATGGTAATTTGAGTTTTAGATATGAAAATTTAATTAATAGTGAGCCAGGTTTTCCTGATTTTGCGAAATCTACGATTTACAATATTAGATGGTCTCATAGTCAGGATGCGAAGTCCAATCCGAGTTCTCGGTTTTCGGCTTCTGTAAACTTAGGTAGTAGTCAGTATTACCGACAATCGATTAATCAATTGAATTTGGCGAGTTCACAAAACAACACCTTAGCATCTTCGATATCTTATTCTAAAACATTTCAAGGTGAGCCTCAGGTCAATATGAATGTGACTGCCACACACTCACAAAACACCAATACAGAGCAAATCAATATGACCTTACCAACCTTGCAGGGAAGTGTAAGTCGCGTTTTTCCTTTTGAGCCTAAAACTGGAATTAAGAAAGGGATTATCCAAAATATTAACTTTCAGTATAACGTAAGAGCAGAAAACAGAATCCAGACAACTGACTCCTTATTTTTTAAGTCTGAAATGTTTGATGATGCACGCGTAGGTGCAGTACATTCCATTCCTATATCTACAAATTTTAAGGTATTTAATTACTTTAGTATGAGTGCGAATGCCAACTTTGAAGAAAACTGGACCCTCAATACAATCAATAGGTTTTACGACCAAGACACTGAAGAAATCATCACTGAAGACTTGAGTCAGTTTGATCGTTTCTTTACTTATAATTTTGGTACGAGTATTGGAACAACCATTTACGGGATGTTCGATTTTGAAAAAGAAGGAAAAGATCCTTTGATTCAAAAGATTCGCCATGTCATGCGACCTTCTATTAGCTACAATATCAATCCGGCTTTTGATAATTATTATGACACCTTCGAAATCGTAAATGCCGATGGCACAACTGCTGATGAAGCTGAAAGAGTAGAATACACTAGGTTTGAAGGGGCTTTATTTGGTGTACCAACCAAAACGTTTTCAAGTTCTATGGGGATTTCTCTAGGAAATAATTTTGAAGCAAAAGTCAGAGATAGTGACAGCACTGCCACAGAACCAAAAAAGATTAAGCTTCTAAACAACCTTAATTTCTCTACGTCCTATAATTTTGCTGGTGACTCGTTACAATGGAGTCCGTTGCGAGTATCAGGTGGAACTACAATTTTGAAGGATAAGATGAATATCAACTTTGGGATGGTACTCGACCCTTATGCCTTGGATAATAACAACCGGAAAATTGACCAATTTAATATCAGTAACGGTGGGAGTTTATTCAGATTAACCTCTGCCAACCTTAATCTTAGTTATTCAATATCTAGCAAAGAGTTTGAAGGAGGAAGTGATGAAGAAGATCGCGGTATTCAAGATAATTTAAGAAGTGGTGGTCGAGCTGATGACCTCTTTGGAAGACCTCAAGATTTTGCAGACCAGCGACTGAACGATGATGATAAAAAAGATAAAAAGGAAGAGCCTTCCGAATTTTATAATTATAAAATTCCGTGGAGTCTACGATTGGCATATGCAGTGAATTATACTAATTCGACAAGACAAAATACCATATCAAGTAATTCATTGATGTTTTCTGGTGATATCGATTTATCTCCAAGATGGTCTGTTGGCGCATCCTCTGGTTATGATTTTGTAGGCAAAGGGTTTACCCAAACCCAATTGCGGTTTGAACGTGATTTATTGAGCTGGCGAATGAATTTCACATGGGTTCCTTTTGGTCCTTATAACCAATGGAATTTCTTTATAGGTATTCGCTCAAACTTGCTTAAAGATCTTAAATACGATAAGCGCAAACAACGTGATCAACAACTTTAAAATATAGCACATCATGAAAACCATTATCAATACACCTAACGCTCCCGCTCCAATTGGACCATACAATCAAGCTGTTCTAACAGGAAATACTTTATATACTTCAGGGCAAATTGCAATTAACGTTACAACAGGTGAATTGGTTTTGGATTCTATTACGTCGGAAACCGAACAGGTGATGACCAACCTTAAAGCTGTTCTAGAAGCTGCAGACATGACCTTTGAGAACGTCATAAAAACGTCGATTTTTATTAGTGACATGCATGACTTTGCAAAAATAAATGACGTTTATGCGAAGTACTTTAATGCTGATACTGCTCCTGCTCGTGAAACGGTAGAAGTGGCCAACTTACCAAAATTTGTTAATGTTGAGATTAGCATGATCGCTGTAAAATAACGGCAATATCAAGTTATAAACAATCAATTCTTAAAAACTTCATGTCATAAGTGTTTTATGGTTGATTCTTAAGTTTATTTTTGAAGCATATTACAAAATAACCTTACTATGATTAAAGTTTTACTATCTGCAACGCTATTCTTATTCACTAGTATTTTAGTAGCTCAGGACAATTTCGAAAAATCCTTAGATTCTATTCAAACACTTGACGATGTCAATCTATTCTTTAAAAAGAATAAAACAGCGAAAGGAAAAGTGATTGTGTTTAATGAAGAAAAGCACAAAACAAAAATGGCTGTGGATATTTTCAAAATGGGTGTAGGCTCTAAAAAATACTTTAAAGATTCGCCTCAAAAAACCTATTATAAAGTCATCGAAAAGTATGAAGTCCCTTACTATCGTGTAAGTTGTGTGTATTTGGACGGAAATAAAAAATCCATGGAAGAGATTAATGCGATTCGTAAAAATGTAATTTCAAAATATAATCAAGGATACAGATTTACCGATTTAGCCAAACGCTATTCTATGAACAACACTGCAAAACAAGGTGGTGATTTAGGTTGGTTTACCTATGGAGACTTACATCCAGAATTTGAAAAACAAGTTCTAGAAGCCACCTATGCCGTTAACGATGTCTTCACAGTTGATATCCCAGAAATACAAGCGTATTATGTGGTTTTGATGACTCAAGGCAAAAAGCTTATCGAAGAAGCCAAAGTTTTAAAAGTGACAGAACCTAGAAGAAGATAATGCAACTGTTCTACAATAAAGATTTAACAGAAAACGATTCTGAAATCCGATTCTCTAAAGAAGAAAGCAAACATATAGTAAAAGTCTTGCGAAAATCTGCCGGAGACACATTACACATTACCAACGGAAAAGGTTGGTTGTTTTCTGCGGAAATCACGCTCGCAGATATTAAAAATTGCATTGCTATAATTAAGACTTCAGAGTTACAATCAAAACGAGGCTACAAACTTCATTTGGCTGTTGCTCCTACCAAAATGAACGATCGCTACGAATGGTTTTTAGAAAAAGCTACTGAAATTGGCATAGATACTATCACGCCTATCTTTTGTGATAACAGTGAGCGTAAAGTCATTAAAGCAGATCGTTTTGAAAAGATACTACAATCTGCAATGAAGCAATCTTTGAACTGTTATTTACCAAAATTGAACAACGCCATAACCTTTAAGGAATTTATAGATCAAAGTTTTGAAGGACAAACATTCATAGCGCATTGCGAAGAGACTGATAAAAAATCCTTAAAACAAAAATTAAAGGCCAATCAGGATGTTACAATTCTTATTGGTCCTGAAGGTGATTTTAGCACTAAAGAAATTGAGCAAGCAGCTCAACAAAACTTCAGTCCCGTGGCACTTGGCGAGACACGACTACGTACTGAAACTGCCGCAATTGTTGCATGCCATTCAGTTGCGTATTCAAATGAATCATAAGTTTAACTGAATACCTGTAAAAGCTTAAAAATCAAAAATTTGAATTATATAAACTAATATTAATTTGGCTTTTTCGTTTACTAATTCCGGGATAGAAATAGCATGTTTTCCTTTTACTAAATGGAGCTTTCCATCTAAAATAATTCCAATGATCGACATGATAAGACAAGGTGATTATTGCTGTCTTTCTGTTTTTATTTTGTATTTGCATTCGTGATTTATCGGCTAGCGGATAACCAGAACATCCTTGTTACATAAAGAGCTATAGAACTGCTATTATTGGATAAGGCTCTGCTTTTTCTGAAGAAAAAAATATTGGTGTCAAAAATAACGTTAAAAGGATATGTTTCATAACTCTTATTTTTTATTTTTGAAGTATGAGGATTAATTTACAACATTTCAGAAATCTTACAGTAGTATTTACGGTTGTGCTAGGTTTAGCAAGTTCAACTGTTCTTGCTCAGGATTTAGCAATGGTTAAATATAAAGGTGGCGGAGACTGGTATAGTAATCCGACAGCCTTACCCAATTTGATTGAATATTGTAATGATAATATCAAAACAAAAATGAATACTAAACCTCAGGTTGTTGAAGTTGGTAGTGTTGATATTTTTCAATTTCCTATGCTGCATATGACAGGTCACGGCAATGTATTTTTCTCTGATGAAGATGCCGAAAACCTCAGGAAGTATTTACAGTCGGGCGGATTCTTACATATTGATGATAACTACGGAATGGAGCCTTACATAAAAAAAGAGCTCAAAAAAGTATTTCCAAATCTAGAGCTGGTAGAATTACCAAAGAATCATGAAATTTTTAATACTGCTTTTAAATTCCCCGATGGTTTACCAAAGATTCATGAACATGATGGTAAACGCCCACAAGCTTTAGGGGTTTTTTATAAAAACAGATTGGTATTGCTATTTACCTTTGAAAGCGATCTTGGTGATGGCTGGGAAGATCCAGAAGTGCACAACGATCCAGAAGATGTTAGAGAGAAAGCACTTAAAATGGGAGCAAATATTGTGAAGTATGCTTTTGAAAATTAGAATATGATGAAAACCAAAAGTAAATCATATTGGTCCTTAGCGTTAATTATGGATATGGCTTTTACGTTTCACATGAGCCACCAATCTGGATCAACATTCCGTATTTATTAAAGTTTTAATAAAAACAGCTTTGCGCCTTTGCGTCTTAGCGAGAAAAAACTAAATGCAACTAGACCACTACTCCACCAATTTTAAAAAACATACGTTTCCCATAACTGTTGTTTGCGAAAATGTCACCAATGCACCAAATATTGGAAGCTTGTTTAGAACTGCGGATGCTTTTGGAGTCGAGCAGTTAATATTTTGTGGTGAGAACATTTCGTTAGGTCGAAAAATAACGAAAACATCTAGAGCTACCGAAAAATCGGTTAAGCATGACCTACGAACTGATGCTCTCGAAGTCGTTTCAGAATTGAAGAACAAAGGCTATTTCATCGTTGCCCTAGAAATCACCACAGAAAGCACAGCTTTAATAGATTGTAAATTTCCGAAGAATACATCGATTGCATTAGTTATTGGTGATGAGAACTTTGGTGTGTCTGAAGCGATCCTTAATCACTGCGACGCTGTCGTACATATCGATATGTTTGGCCAAAACAGTAGTATGAATGTGGTACAGGCGACTAGTGTCTCTTTATATGAAATAACCAAACAACTACAACTTAATTAAGTAAAGTCTTTATATATTTATAGAGTAAAAATCAATCGAATGAATTCAAGAACTGTCGCTAACGGAATACTTAGAGCAATAGGTATTACTGTAGCAATTGCACTTTTACTATATTTTCTATACAAAATACAATCTGTAATCGTATACATACTTATTGCTGGAGTAATTTCATTAATAGGAAGACCTATAGTTATCTTTTTGAGAAGGCGTTTAAAGTTTGGAAATGCGATTGCCGTTATAACAACAATGCTAGTTCTCGTAGGTATTTTTGCAGGAATTGTGAGTTTATTAATTCCGCTACTTGTTGAGCAAGGTCAAAATTTATCTTTATTAGATATTACCGCTTTGCAAGAAAATGTTGAAGAACTTTATAGGTCTGGTATAGCATATTTGGAGCTCAATCATATAGATGCTGAGCAAGCCATCAAGGAATCCAAGATTTTATCAAGCATGGATTACAGTGTTATTCCAAATTTTCTTAACAGTATCGTTTCTGGACTTGGCAGTTTTAGTATTGGTTTAATGTCTGTATTGTTTATTGCTTTTTTCTTTTTAAAAGACAGCAATCTGTTTGAACAAGGCATTATGACATTTGTACCTAACGGAAAAGAATCAAACACAAAACGCTCGATCACTAAAATATCAGATTTATTATCACGCTATTTTGTTGGTTTGTTCTTTCAGATTTTGATATTATTCATCATATACACCATTGGCTTGTTAATCATTGGTGTTAAAAATGCTGTGGTTATTGCGTTTTTATGTGCTTTGATTAATCTCATTCCGTATTTAGGGCCATTAATTGGTGGGGTTTTAATGCTCCTCCTAGTGATGACCAATAATTTAGGCGATAGCTTTAATGATGTCATGTTGCCAAACATGATTTATACCTGTATTCTCATTGCTATTGCGCAACTCGTAGATAATTTTGGTAGTCAGCCTTATATATTTTCTAAAAGTGTTAAATCGCATCCGTTAGAGATTTTCTTAATCATCATCATTGCTGGCCTCCTTTTCGGTGTTGTTGGAATGATAGTCGCTATACCATCCTATACAGCCATAAAAGTGATTTTAAAAGAGTTTTTATCCAATAATAAAGTGGTAAAAAAACTAACACAAGGTTTATAATCTGCTTTTGAATACTGAAATTTTAAATATCGAAATTCAAGAGTTTATTAGCAGTAATCTTAATACCGAAACTTCTAAAATTCTCCTTAAAGGCACTAACTTCAAACATGTAAGTACACTTGAAATTGTAGATCAAATTGAAGCTAAAGTAAAATGTAAAAAAAAGCTACCGACTTGGTTTTCTTCGGAAAAAATCTACTATCCAAATAAGCTCAACATAGAGCAAACTTCTTCTGAAATTGCGGCATCATACAAGTCTCAATTACTTTCTGGATCATCAATAATAGATGTTACAGGTGGCTTTGGAGTAGACAGTCATTACTTTTCTAAAGTATTTGATAAAGTAATCCACTGTGAGATAAATTCAGAATTATCTGAAATAGTAAGTCATAACAATAACGTATTAGCAGTTGGAAATATCGAAAGCATATCTTCAGATGGCATTTCACATGTATTATCGTCTAAAAACACTTATGACTGGATCTATATAGACCCATCTAGAAGACATGATAGTAAAGGAAAAGTGTTTTTCCTTAATGATTGTTTACCTAATGTTCCTAAACATCTTAATGATCTTTTTAAATCTAGTCAACGTATCGCTATAAAGACATCACCATTATTGGACTTATCGATAGGTATAGACGAATTAAAACATGTTAAGGAAATTCATATTGTAGCCATAAAGAATGAAGTTAAAGAGCTCTTATGGTTATTAGAAAGTGGTTTTAATAATGAAATCACTATTAAAACCGTTAATATTATTGAAGACAAAAAAGATGACTTCTCATTTAAGTTCGTCGATGAATCAAAAGCTTTGGTGACTTTTGATTATCCGCAGAAGTATCTTTATGAACCTAATTCAGCAATTCTTAAATCAGGAGGTTTTAATAGTTTAGCTGAAAACCTAAAGCTTTCAAAACTACAGCAACACTCTCATTTATACACGAGCAATGATTTAGTAGATTTTCCTGGTCGCAGTTTTAAAATTGAATCTGTTTTAGATTACAACAAAAAACAAATGAAAAGCTTAGGGGTTTCCCAAGCCAACATTACGACTAGAAATTTTCAAGAAACAGTACAACAAATCCGAAAAAAGCATCGCATTAAAGATGGTGGAAACACCTATCTCTTTTTCACAACGAATTATCTCAACGAAAAAATCGTAGTTATTTGCTCAAAGTTTGATTAAAGGTTTACTGGAATGCTATTGGTTAAATAGTTATCAAGATCAACTTCTATGTCAAAACTCATACATTGCTCCATAGTATAGACCACCTTTTCATCACTAATTCCAGTAGTATTCTTGGATACATTGAAAATGATGTCATCAGCAGCGAAAGTTAAATAACCTGAAGCACTGCCAGAAGCCAAATTCGTTACTGTATGCAAAATTGTACCATCAATAGTGGCAATTTGCAACGTTACAGCCACAGTACCACTATTAGTGATTCTTGCTTGTGGATCCTGATTACTACAAGGGTCTAGAGGATCTGGAGTTTCAAAAAGAGACTGTTCCAGTTGTTCGTTTTCAATTGACTCAACAGAGCAATTAAAACATGCGGTCATAACAATTACACACGCAATTGTGTTATTTAGTAGGTTTTTCATCGACTTGGGGTTTAATGAAATATAGGACAAATGTAAACCTTAAATCAGTACAAACCAACTATTTTACCGATAAAGTGACAAAAATACTCGGTGAAATACTATTTTGAATTTGAAACATCGATGAACTACTACTAAAAATCACTTATAGATAAAGTATTTCCTGAACATTATATGGATTTGATTAAAAACAAGAAATCCCTTCCAACTAAATGAAAGGGATTCTGTGAGCCCTGCAGGATTCGAACCTGCGACCGTTCCGCAGATATGCGGAATGCTCTATGTCGTACTAATAAGCCATTCTATATAATCTCTTGATTTTTTGCTTTTAATTTCTCTTTCTCTTCCATAAGCTTCAGTTTTACTCTCAAAACTTTCAGTGTACACAATTTGCCAATCATTTGCTCTGCCGGTAAAACCTTTATGATTTGTATTATGCTTCCTTAATCTTTCTTGTAAATCGGAACAAGTATATCCAACATAATAATGATTTATAGATTTTGAAAAAAGAATATAAGTTAAACACGTCATTCTATTTTAGTTTTAAAACAAGAAATCCCTTCCAACTAAATGAAAGGGATTCTGTGAGCCCTGCAGGATTCGAACCTGCGACCGTTCCGCA
>NZ_JBALVR010000012.1:83938-115713 GCF_036960315.1 Psychroserpens sp.
TTAGTTTTAAAACAAGAAATCCCTTCCAACTAAATGAAAGGGATTCTGTGAGCCCTGCAGGATTCGAACCTGCGACCGCCTCCTTAGAAGGGAGGTGCTCTATCCAGCTGAGCTAAGAGCCCTCAATAAAAGTCGGGGTGGCAGGATTCGAACCTGCGACCTCCTCGTCCCAAACGAGGCGCGATAACCGGGCTACGCTACACCCCGAAAACGGTTATCTAATTTTAGAGTCACTAAATTTATAATTTGTCTAAAATTTCGAGGTGCAAATATATATCTTTTCTTTAAAAATTGATAACTTTTATTATTAAATTTATACTTAAATTTTTTTTTAATGAAATTAATAAGACATTCTGTATTTATTATTGGTTTTCTTAGTGTTTTTGCTTGTGCTCAGGATAAAAATCCTACCAATAAACAACATTCATTTGAGCTAATAGTTTCCGATCTCTCAAATCCATGGGCTTTTTTATTTCTTCCTGATGGCTCTATGCTTATCAACGAAAAAAGAGGGGCAATTATTCATTTTAAAAATGAAATAAAGACTTTAATTACAGGAGTTCCAGAAGTTTATAATCGTGGCCAAGGTGGATTACTTGACATAAAATTGCATCCTGATTACGCAAACAACGGTTGGATCTACCTAACCTATGCATCTTCAGAAGGTGAAGGAAAAGGTGGTCATACAGCATTAATGCGAGCAAAACTTGAGAACAATACCTTAATAGAAAAGCAGGTGCTTTACAAAGCGACACCAAACACGACCAAAGGTCAGCACTTTGGGTCACGAATTGTTTTTGACGATAAAGGTTACTTGTATTTTACTATTGGAGAGCGTGGAAATCGTGATGAGAATCCGCAGGATATCACTCGTGATGGCGGGAAAGTATATCGCTTGAATGACGATGGTTCAGTTCCTGATGACAATCCTTTTGTAGGAAGAGACAATGCTAAAACCGCGATATATTCTTATGGGCATCGCAACCCGCAAGGCATGGTTATTCACCCGGACACCAGAGAGATATGGACCCATGAGCATGGCCCAAAAGGTGGAGATGAAATCAATATTATTAAATCTGGCAAAAATTATGGCTGGCCAATTATTACGTATGGCATAAATTATATTGGCACAAAAATTACTGATGAAACTGCACGCTCTGGAATGGAACAACCACTCCACTACTGGACACCTTCAATTGCGCCTAGTGGAATGGAATTCATCTCTAGCAATAAATACAAAGGATGGAAAGGGAATCTCTTGGTTGGCTCATTAAAATTTCAATACTTAGATAATTGTTATATTAAAGATGGAAAAGTAGTCAAAGAAGAACGCTTACTTGATGGCTTAGGGCGAGTGCGCTCAGTAAATCAAGGTCCCGATGGCTATATCTATGTTGGAATTGAAAATTTAGGAATCGTTAAAATCACCAAGACAAAATGAAGTTAAACTTAGTAACACTATTTGTGTTTTTAGTATTCGTCTCATGCAATTCTTCAGAAAAAAAGAAAGATATTTCAGAGGTTATATTATCCGCAGAAAACAATTCACTACAAAATCCGAAACTAACTGAAAGCATGAAACGAGGTAAAAGTATTTACGCCGATTTCTGTATGAGTTGCCATTTGCCAAACGGAAAAGGCGTGCCTAAAGCATTTCCTCCTTTAGCGAAGTCTGATTACTTAATGGCAAATCGAGAAGAAAGTATTAAGTCTATTAAATATGGACAATCTGGTGAGATTACAGTAAATGGTGTAAAATACAATGGAGTCATGGCGGCTTTGGGACTTGAAGACGAGGAAGTTGCAGACGTGATGAATTATATAATGAACAGTTGGGGGAATTCTAATGATAAGTTGATAAGTGTAGAAGAAATTTCAAAAATTAAAGAATGATTTTCTATCTTAATTGTTAAATTTGCTCAACATAAAACTCAGTTATTACTTATGCTTATAATAGGAATTGCAGGCGGAACCGGTTGTGGCAAAACAACGGTTGTCAATCAAATACTTAACGAATTACCAGAAGGAGAAGTTGGAGTGATCTCGCAAGACTCCTATTACATGGACACATCACATTTAAGTTATGACGAACGTATAAAAATTAATTTTGACCATCCGCGTTCAATTGACTTTGAATTATTAGAAGCACATCTTCGTGAATTGCGAAAAGGAAATCCAATAGAGCAACCTGTGTATTCGTTTGTAAAACACAATCGTACTGGAGATACCATTAAAACCAATCCCAGAAAGGTCATGATTGTTGAAGGTATATTAATACTCACCAATCCGGAGTTACGGAAAATGTTTGACATCAAAATATTTGTTCATGCAGATAGTGACGAGCGATTGATAAGACGATTAAAACGTGATATTTCTGAACGTGGACGTGATATAGATGAAGTGCTTGCTAGATACAAAACAACACTCAAGCCAATGCATCAACAGTTTATCGAACCCATGAAAGAGTATGCAGATATTATCATCCCAAACAACAAATACAATACTGTTGCAGTTGATATAGTGAAAACTATAATCAACGAAAAATTAAATTAATGCTTAAGTACTTAAAAAACATATATGTGATTGTCTTTATCGTATTTGCGGTATGGATGCTATTTATTGACTCTAACTCATTAATCATACACAGCGAGTTAAATCAGGATAAAAATGATATTGAAAATGAAAAAGAGTACTATCGCCAAGAAATGGAAAAAGACAAAAAAGCGATTAAGGAGTTGAGCACCGAAGATGGTATCGAGAGATTAGCACGCGAAAAGTATTATATGAAGAAGGAAAATGAAGATATTTATATTATTGAATACGAAGACAGCTTAAAACTAGAGAAAAAGGATGAGTAAGACTTTATTTAATGATTTTCCTGAAATTTCTTCTAAGCAATGGAAACAAAAGATTCAAGCGGATTTAAAAGGTGCCGATTACAATGACACTTTAATTTGGCATACCAATGAAGGTATACATGTAAAACCTTTTTATCATGCAGATGAATTTGACACTTTACCATCGGTTTCAGAATCTAAGGCAAGTGAATTTAAAATTTGTCAATCCATATTCGTAGCTCATACTGAAAAATCAAACGCAAAAGCTATAGACGCCATTTCTAGAGGCGCAGAATCTATAGTATTTATTATTCCAGATGAAAACATTTCAGTGGAACAACTACTAAATGGAATAGACACCTCTTCTACTCCAATAGTTTTCAAATTTGAGTTTCTCTCTTCAGAATTTATAAAAGCCATTCCTTCAGAAAAACACATCGATATTCAAACTGATATTATTGGACATCTTGCTAGAACTGGAAATTGGTATACCAATCTAAATGATGACCACAAGCAATTTGAAGCGATACTAAATCACACCAACACCATAAGTATTGATGTTGATCTGTATCAAAATGCTGGCGCAAACATGGTACAGCAATTAGCATATGCTTTGGCACATCTCAATGAATATTTCAATCATTTTGACACCCTATTAAATACGACTCAAAAGGAAAATCTAACTGTTGTTTTTAATACATCTGTTGGTACCAATTACTTTTTTGAAATAGCCAAACTTAGAGCTTTACGAACTTTATACAGAACACTTTCTTCAGAATATAAGATAAATCCAACCTGCGAGATTCGAGTGACTCCAACAAAACGGAACAAAACGATTTACGATTATAATATCAATATGTTGCGAACCACTACAGAATGTATGAGTGCTGTTCTAGGTGGCGCCAATGTGATTACTAATTTACCGTATGATGCTATTTTTCATAAAGACAATGAATTTGGTGAACGAATCTCTCGCAACCAGCTTTTAGTTTTAAAACATGAAAGCTATTTTGATAAAGTTGATAATCCTTCCGATGGTACTTATTATATCGAAAGTATTGAAACGCAGCTTAGCGAGAAAGCCTTAGAATTATTTAAGGATATTGAAGCTAATGGCGGATTTCTATCTCAACTAAAAGACGGTACTATTCAGAAAAAAATTAAGGAAAATGCTTCAAAAGAGCAAGCACAATTTGATGCTGGTGAATATATATTATTAGGAACCAACAAACATCCAAATCCGGAAGATAAAATGAAAGACGACTTGGAGCTATATCCTTTTGTTAAAAGAAATCCTGTAAAAACATTAATTGCACCAATTATCGAAAAACGTTTAGCTGAAGCCATAGAACAAGAACGACTTAAAAACGAATAATAATTAAAATCATGAAATTAAAACTAGCCCTACTTGCATTATGTCTTTGTCTTTTTACTTGTAAAGACGACGAAAAAGTGCAACAGATATCTTTTGATTATAAATACCCAAGTGTTGAAAAACTCATTGATTGTGAAGGATTAGAGACTGGATTATTACAAGAAGCGCTTCAATCATTTGAAAGTGATCTAGTGAATTTCTATACGCCAGATAATCCAATATATTCGCGTGCATATAGTTTATTTGTAAGTCAAGCCATTTCTAATAGGGTTGATTTTCGAAAAATGGTTTCAGATCATTCCATAAAAGTCTTAGAAGCTTTAAAACAAGATGAAAGCCTTTGGACAACAAATCCTGATGGTAGCAAAGTCAACTTTACACATCCCATATTTAAATGTATCGGACCAAAAATTATAGATGAACCTTTACGTAAGACATTTAGCGCATTAATAGAAACCAACAGTATGAGCATGCGTATGTTTGGCGATGAATTGAAACGTAAAACGTTTGGAATGAAAGATGATAAGCATTTAGCCGCTTATGTAGCACTAGATTTGTTCTACGGAAAAATCTATGATATGGATTTTAGCCAGGAAGCACCCGAAACGCCTCAAGCCAAAAAAATTGAAAAGGACACATCACACGATGGGCATAACCATTAATTTTCTATGCGAAAAAAACTTCAACATATAACATTAAAGCAAAAAGCAAAGAGCGAAGGGCCAAAAGTCAAGAGTTCATTTAAAACTGCCGAAGATATTGTTGTAAACTCTTCATATTCAAAAGAAGATATTTCAAACTTAGAGCATTTAAATTTTGTTGCAGGAATAGCGCCAAACCTTCGTGGACCCTATTCTACGATGTATGTTCGTCGACCATGGACTATTCGCCAATATGCAGGTTTTTCTACTGCGGAAGACAGTAATGCCTTCTATCGAAGAAACCTTGCTGCTGGACAAAAAGGATTATCTGTTGCTTTCGATTTAGCAACACATCGAGGTTACGACTCAGATCATGAGCGTGTAGTTGGTGATGTTGGAAAAGCTGGAGTTGCTATAGATTCTGTTGAGGATATGAAAATCCTCTTCGATCAGATTCCACTAGATAAAATGTCGGTTTCTATGACCATGAATGGTGCTGTTTTACCAATCATGGCATTTTATATTGTTGCTGCTGAAGAACAAGGCATTGCTCCAGAACAATTGGCTGGAACTATTCAAAATGATATTCTCAAGGAGTTTATGGTAAGAAACACTTACATCTATCCTCCTGCGCCTTCAATGAAAATTATTTCAGACATTTTTGAATATTCAAGTCAGCATATGCCTAAGTTTAATAGTATTAGTATTTCTGGCTATCATATGCAAGAAGCTGGTGCGACTGGTGATATTGAATTGGCTTATACCTTAGCAGACGGATTAGAATACATTAAAAAAGGACTCGAAGCCGGAATGGACATCGATACCTTTGCTCCTCGCCTCTCTTTCTTTTGGGCTATTGGCATGAACCATTTTATGGAAATCGCAAAAATGCGAGCAGCCAGAATGTTATGGGCAAAATTGGTAAGTCAGTTTAATCCTAAAAATCAAAAATCATTAGCATTACGAACACATTGTCAAACCTCCGGATGGAGTTTAACTGAACAAGATCCGTTTAATAATGTCGCTCGAACAACCATTGAGGCATCTGCTGCTGCCTTTGGAGGCACACAAAGTTTGCATACGAATGCCTTGGATGAAGCGATTGCATTACCAACAGATTTTTCGGCACGTATCGCAAGAAACACACAAATCTTCTTGCAAGAAGAAACAGGCATTACAAAAACTGTAGATCCATGGGCAGGAAGTTATTACGTTGAAAAACTCACACATGATATCGCTCAAAAAGCATGGAATTTAATTGAAGAAGTAGAAGAACTTGGCGGAATGACTAAAGCTATTGAAGCTGGTATTCCAAAGTTAAGAATTGAAGAAGCCGCTGCACGTAAACAAGCACGTATTGATTCTGGACAAGACATCATTGTTGGTGTTAACAAATATCGTTTGGAAGAAGAAGATCCAATTTCAACTTTAGAAGTCGATAATCAAACGGTTAGAAACGGACAAATAAAACGATTAGAGCATATCAAATCGACTAGAAATTCTGAAGCAGTAAATGCAACGCTCTCAAAATTAACCGAAGCTGCTCGCTCAGGACAAGATAATTTATTAGCTTTAGCTGTAAATGCTGCTCGTGAACGTGCAACACTAGGAGAAATTAGTGATGCTTTAGAAGTAGAATTCGGACGTTATAAAGCACAAATTAAATCATTTTCAGGCGTGTATAGTAAAGAAATTAAAGACGACGAAAGTTTTAAGAAAGCAAGAGAACTGGCAGACCAATTTGCTGAACAAGATGGTCGTAGACCTCGAATAATGATTGCTAAAATGGGACAAGATGGTCATGATCGTGGAGCAAAAGTAGTTGCTACTGGTTATGCCGATGTTGGCTTTGATGTCGATATAGGTCCGCTCTTTCAAACACCAAAGGAAGCCGCAAAACAAGCCATAGAAAATGATGTCCACATTTTAGGCGTATCTTCTTTAGCTGCAGGACATAAGACTTTAGTACCTCAAGTAATAGAAGAACTAAAAAATTACGGTCGCGAAGACATTATGGTCGTTGTTGGAGGCGTGATTCCGAAGCAAGATTATCAGTTTTTATTTGATGCTGGTGCTGTTGCTGTATTTGGACCTGGAACTAAAATTAGTGCTGCTGCGATTAAGATCTTAGAAATATTGGTTGAATAAAAAATCAAATCATAAGTGGTCCGTTCAGGAAAGGGCTGGTCATAATATTTCAATTACTAACCTTTTTATCTTAATAAAAGAGGATTTAAAACAAGAACGGAAGTTTATATTATTTACCGTCTAAGCCAAACAAATTAAGCAATGACCTTTGAAAATTTGAAACCAAATTTAAAGCAATTGATGTAAAATCATTAAGCCAAAATCCTTTTGTCTTAGGCTCTCTAAATTTAATTTTATTTAGAACTCAATTTCATTATTTACATAACTCTAATGCAGTATATTTGTTTTTTTTTTCTAACCTACTTACTAATTTTATTAATTACTACTATGCAAAACTCAGTCACTAAAATCCTTTTTTCTCTATTTATTATCTGCTCTAATCTTATGTATGCGCAAAACCATATATCAGGAACGTTGACCCTTAATGAGAAAACTTACAATGGTTACTTCTCCAACAAAATCACTAATTCTACTAAAGCACTCCAATTTACATCTAGTGACGGAAAAACTCATGATGTATCCAATACTAATAATGCTATTATTTATTTTTCTGAAGAGGGAAAAACATATGCGACTTTAGGCGAAAATGGAATGATTGTTTTTGCAGATGTCTTAACAAATGGCCATGTTAGATTTTATAAAACATTAAAAGAAAACAACTATTACATCGAAAATACGAAATCCAAAACAGGTAAAGTTGAATTAATGAATGTAGATAATGTAAATAACAATAGAGTCAACAGAGGTCGACTATTGGTTATATTTAAAGATTGTGTTGAGGCAAGAAAGAAGACTAATAAAAGTGTGCTATCTAAAAAACGAATCATTTCCTTAATTAAAACATATAATGAGTGTTCTAGTTATTCTGATGGCTATGATTTAACGAGTGATGAAATGTCAGATCAAGAATATGCGTTTCATAAAGGAATCATAAATTTTGATGTTGGTGTTGGTTACTATTCAGAAGCTAATGACATTAATTTTCCAACGTACATTGACGCTTCAGACAATACCAGTGGTTTAAGTATCTATGCCAGTGTTAATATTTCTCCGCGCTTTGTCAAAAGCCTAATAGGAAGGTTTTATTTTGATCTAAGTGTTCAATACAATTTTAATGCATCTTCAGAGATTGAAAATAAACTAGATCAGGACATATCGTCATTATTCCTCACCATAACACCAAAATTCTATTTTAAAGATAAAGACGCCTCATTAAACCCTTATATCGGTCTTGCATTTGGAGCCGCCATAATTAGTTATGATGTAACTGATTTAAATCAAAGCTTTTTCACTCAAAGAACAGGTTCTAATACACGATTTATCTATGGATTGGAAGTAGGTACCACTTTCATGAAAAATTTTGAAGGGTCTTTAGTGTACTTACCAGATTTTCAAAATGACATTGTCGTATTAGAACAAACCGAAATAAAGTCTAAAAAAAGTCATTTATCACTTAAGTTAGGGTATAAATTTTAATATTCCATACTTCATAATATCATATAATATAGAATGGTTATAGTAGAGACTACTATAACCATTCTATTATTTACGCCCAACCGTTAAAACCTGTTAAACTTCTTTAAATCAATACCTTTGTTTTTTATCTTCGGAAGATAGATAAGAAAATTAGCACAATTTAATATTTTTGAACTAAAAACTTAGTTATATTTATAGTTCAAACTATTTCAAACAATTAAACTCAAAACTATGAATCGAAAACCATCAACAAAACTCATGCTTAGTATGCTTATGGCATTCTTTATTTCTGTAGTAACTTTTGCACAGGAAACCGCAATGGAGAAGAAAGAAATTTCGCCTTCAGAAGAGATCCCAAAGAATCCAAATGTAAAAACGGGAGTTCTTAGTAATGGCCTCACCTATTACATTCAAAACAACGGAAAACCTGAAGATAAGGTTGAACTCCGTTTAGCGATTAAAGCAGGATCTATATTAGAAACTGAAGACCAAAAAGGCCTAGCTCATTTTATGGAGCATATGAACTTTAATGGGACTACTAATTTCAAGAAAAATGAATTGGTCGATTATCTACAAGGTATTGGTGTAGAATTCGGAGCAGATTTAAATGCGTATACAGGATTTGATCAAACGGTTTATATTCTTCCTATTCCAAGTGATGATCCTGAAAAATTAGACAAAGGCTTTCAAATCCTACAAGATTGGGCTGGTGGAGCATTATTAACCGATCAAGATATTGATGATGAACGTGGTGTTGTTATCGAAGAATACAGAACTCGCCTTGGTGCTTCAACTAGAATGCAATCAAAGTATTTAGATAAAATTGCCTATAATTCAAAATATGCAGATCGTCTTCCAATCGGTACAAAAGAAAACTTAGAGAACTTTAAATATGAAAGCATAAGAAATTTCCAAAGAGATTGGTATCGTCCAAACTTAATGGCAGTCATTGCTGTTGGTGATTTAGATGTGGAAACACTTGAAAAGAAAATAAAGGAAAACTTTAGTGGTTTAAAAAACCCTGAAAGCCCTAAACCGAGAGAAGAATTTGGTTCAGAGAATCATGATGGCACATTCGTCGCTATCGAATGGGATGAAGAAGCAACGGGAAGTCAGGTTCATATTTATTACAAGGATAAAGGAAAATCTAAAAAAACCAGAACTGTAAAGGATTACAGAGATAATATGGTCGAAGGCCTATTTACAGGAATGATTAACAATAGGCTTAGAGAATACAGTAATAAACCAAATCCGCCTTTCATCTACGGATTTTCATATCATGGCGGAATTATAGGAAACAAAGATGCATATCAATCGGTAGCACAAACTAATGAAACCGGTCAGTTAGATGCGTTAAAAACATTGTTAGAAGAGAATGAGCGTGTAAAACGTTTCGGATTCAATGCTTCGGAATTAGAGCGTGCTAAGAAAGATTATTTTGCAAGAATAGAGCGTGCTTTCAAAGATAAAGACAAGCAAGAGTCTAATCGTATGGTGAATGGTTATATTCAAAATTTCTTACAGGAAAGTCCAATGCCAGGAATTGAGTGGTCTTACAATTATATAGAATCCCAGTTACCAACTATTAAGATAGAAGAAGTTAATGGTTTAATTAGAGATTTCTTACATGATGATAATCGCTTGGTAGTGCTAACTGGACCTAAAAAAGAAGGTCTTACAAAGGTGACTGAAAAAGAAGTTATCGATTTACTTGACAGCGTTAAAAACAGTGACATTGACGGTTATGAAGATGAAGCTGTTCGTTCTGAATTAATGGCCAGCAAACCAAATAAAGGAAGTATTGCTAGTGTTGATGTGAATAACAAAGGCAAATTAAATGAAACGACAACCATCACTTTAAGCAATGGTGCAAAAATAACGTATAAGAAAACCGACTTTAAAAATGACCAAATTCTATTTGAAGCGTTCAGTTATGGTGGAACATCATTATACTCTGATGGAGATTTAAAAGAAACTGCTAGTGCAAATGGCGGATTATTTGAAGCTGGTATTGATGGTTTGAAGAAAAATGACATGACTAAAGTGATGTCTGGTAAAATAGCTAACGTAAGACCATACATCAGAGGTTTAGAGGAAGGAATGAGAGGTTCCGCAACACCAAAAGATCTGGAAACAATGTTTCAAATGATTCACTTGTACTTTACTAAATTAGATAAAGATCCGGAAGCATTTCAGTCCTATATAAGTAAGCAAAAAGCATTTTTAGGAAACATCTTATCAAATCCTAATGTGTCATTTTCTATTGCTTTAGGAGAATTTTTAAATGAAGGCAACCCAAGATATACGGGTTTCCCTGATTCTGAAGCCCTAGACAAAGCGAATTATGATTTAGCTTATGATAAGTATAAAGAACGATTTGCCAATGCTGGAGATTTCAATTTCTACTTTGTAGGTAATATTGATGCAAATCAACTCGCTGATTATGCCGAAACATATATCGCATCGTTACCAGGAAACTCTACGAGAGAAATGTATAAAGTTTCAGACTTTAGACCGAAATCTGGAGCTCTAGAATTCACTTACAATAAAGGGACAGAACCTAAAAGTCAGGTGAATTTAATTTATAGAGGAGAAACGACATACGATGTAAAAGAAGCTAGAGCTATGAGTGCTTTAGGTGAAATCTTAAGTATCAAACTTATTGAAAAACTAAGAGAAGAAGAAGGTGGTGTCTATGGCGCTGGAGCTAGAGGTTCGATTTCAAAATTGCCTTATAGCCAATTTAATTTTAGCATCTCCTTCCCCTGTGCACCAGAAAATGCTGAAAAACTAGCTGCAGCTTCAATAGCCGAACTTCAAAAAATTATTGACAATGGTCCAGAAGCTACAGATTTGGATAAAGTTAAGAAAGCTTTATTACTGACAAGAAAAGAGCAATTGGAACAAAATCGTTTCTGGTTATCTGCTATTAAAAATGCCGATTATAATAAATCAGACCTAGATAATGTAATTAATTACGAAGCAAATGTGAATGCTCTTACAACTCAAGATATTCATAATGTGGCTAAGAAATATTTACAAGATGGATACTTAAAAGCAATTCTATTACCAGAAGAATAGTCGTATTCAATACATTCATAAAAAAGCAGCCATAACAGGCTGCTTTTTTTATACACTACTGTTAACAACTTCCGCTTTATAAACTCATAATAAATCGTATTTTTGATGTGAAAAAAATTGATTTTTAGTGTGTACTGAAAAGCAAACATTTTGTTCTCAAATAAAATTTTTCATAAACTTCATAGTTATGATACGAAGTGATGAAAAGATAAGTTAAGAGAGCTAAATGACAACTTTCAGAAAACAACTGGAACCCAATTTTTGCAACAAACAATAAACCAAATCATTTAATGGGTAAAATCATTGCAATTGCTAATCAAAAAGGAGGTGTTGGTAAAACAACAACTTCGGTAAACTTAGCAGCATCCTTAGGAGTTCTAGAGAAAAAAGTATTGCTTATAGACGCCGATCCACAAGCCAATGCAACTTCTGGTCTTGGTATCGATGTAGAGGGCGTCGATATTGGAACCTACCAATTATTAGAACATACAGCATCTGCTGAAGAATCTATTATAGAAACAAATTCACCTAATGTTGATATCATACCATCACATATTGACCTTGTGGCTATAGAAATTGAACTCGTTGATAAAGATCAACGTGAGTACATGCTCAAAAAGGCGATTACACATTTAAAATCATCTTACGATTACATCTTGATAGATTGTGCTCCTTCTCTAGGTTTGCTTACACTAAATGCATTAACAGCAGCTGATTCGGTGATCATTCCGATTCAATGTGAATATTTTGCTTTGGAAGGCTTAGGGAAATTATTGAATACTGTAAAAAGTGTTCAAAAAATTCATAACAAAGATCTCGATATTGAAGGCATGTTATTAACCATGTTCGATCAACGATTACGTTTATCTAATCAAGTAGTAGAAGAAGTGCAAAAGCATTTTAGCGATATGGTTTTTGCAACGATCATCCAGCGAAATGTAAGATTAGGAGAAGCACCAAGTTATGGTGAAAGCATCATTAAATATGATGTAAGCAGCAAAGGAGCGTCAAATTATTTAAGTTTGGCAAAAGAAATTATTAACAAGAATGCATAATGATGGCGAAGGCAACAAAAAAACAAGCACTTGGTAGAGGGTTATCAGCATTGTTAAAAGACCCGTCTAATGATATACAATCTGCAAAAGACAAACATGCAGACACGATTATTGGTAACATTGTAGAATTGAATATTGATGTCATTGAAATCAATCCATTTCAACCACGTACCAATTTCAATGAAGAAACCTTACGTGAGTTGGCCTCATCAATTAAGGAACTAGGTGTTATTCAACCAATCACTGTCCGTAAACTAGAGTTCAATAAATTCCAATTGGTATCTGGTGAGCGTCGTTTTAGAGCTTCAAAATTAATAGGTTTAAAAACGATTCCTGCCTATATAAGAATTGCTAACGACCAAGAGTCTCTTGAAATGGCTTTGGTTGAAAATATTCAACGTCAGGATTTAGATCCTATTGAGATTGCGCTCTCCTACCAACGATTAATTGATGAGATTTCATTAACTCAAGAACAAATGAGTGAGCGTGTTGGCAAAAAGCGATCCACAATTGCAAACTATTTGCGTTTACTCAAATTAGACCCAATCATTCAAACAGGAATGAGAGATGGCTTTATTTCTATGGGTCATGGTCGTGCCATCATCAATATTGAAGATCAAAATGTTCAGTTGGATATTTATGAGAGCATTATTTCAGAAAAATTATCTGTTAGAGCTACTGAAAGTTTAGTGAAGAGTTATAACAATCCATCAGCGAAGGAACCTTCTGAATCCAAGGAGCTACCTAGATTTGTTAAAAAAGGCATAAAAGAATTTTCAGAATACTTTGGTCATAAAATAGCCGTTAAAGTGTCAAAGAATGGAAAGGGTCAAATCACAATTCCGTTTCATTCCGAAGAAGATTTCAACCGTATTAAAAAACTTGTTCAGCGTGCCAAATAAATTAGCATATAGTTTATTCATTACTCTTTTTTTCACTTGCTTCACGTACTCGCAAGATGAGAAAACTTCAAAAGCAGTCGAGACTGATTTGATTGTGGTTATAGATTCTGTAAAAACTAAAAGAAAACCCCTAAATGTTTTGGCGCCTTCAAAAGCGGCCTTCTACTCTGCTGTGCTTCCTGGTTTGGGACAAGCTTACAATAAAAGGTATTGGAAAATTCCACTTGTATACGCAGCTATTGGAATTCCTGTATATCTGTTTGTAAAAAACGATAAAGATCTTGATTTATATCGCGATGCTTTCAAAAGACGACTTTCAGGTTTCCCCCAAGGTTCTATTGGTGATCCATTTCCGAATGTATCAAATGACGGACTCATAAGAGCGCAGCAACAATTGAGGCGTAATAAGGAATTAGCGCTATTAATTGCCATTGGTATGTACGCTTTAAACATTGTAGATGCAAACGTAGATGCACATTTACTTCAGTTTAATGTGGATGAAGATTTATCATTACGACCACATTTTAAGTATAACCAGATGGAAAATAACACAAATTTGGGTTTTACCTTGAATTTTAAATTCTAAGCTATGAATATTGCACTTTTAGGCTACGGAAAAATGGGAAAAGCAATAGAAACAATTGCTATAGAACGTGGTCACAATATTCTATTAAAAGTATCTAGTTCTTCGGAAAATTATACCCTCGATACTATTGATGTCGCGATAGACTTTAGTCTGCCATCATCTGCTGTAGCTAATATTTCAAAATGCATAAATTCTGGAATTCCCGTAATTTCGGGAACCACAGGCTGGCTAGATGATTACGATAAGATAACCCAACTTTGTAAAACTAAAAACGGCACTTTTTTATACGCTTCAAATTTTAGCTTAGGTGTCAATATCTTTTTTGAGCTCAACAAAACCTTAGCCAAATTGTTGGCTAAACTTCCGCAGTACAATACATCTATTGAAGAAATTCATCACACGCAAAAATTAGATGCTCCAAGCGGAACAGCAATTACACTTGCCGAGGGAATTATTGATCAGACCAATTATAAAAATTGGACATTAGATTCGCCAAAACAAAATGAGATTGGTATTTTAGCAAAACGTATTGAAAACGTTCCTGGAACTCATGAAATCAATTACGATTCTGAAGTCGATAGCATTCAAATTAAACACATTGCGCATAGCAGACAAGGGTTTGCTATAGGTGCTGTTATAGCTGCAGAATATGTTCATGATAAAAAAGGGGTTTTCACTATGAAAGACGTCCTAAATATTAGTTAATATGCCTGTTTGATGAAACGTTTTTAAATACTTTTCAACTCACTAAGAAATCAAAATATAGATATGACAATTACACAGTGGTTAATTTTTATTCTTGTTATCCAAGTTATTCACGGACTAGGAACATGGAAATTATACGTTAAAGCTGGGCGCCAAGCATGGGAAGCCTTTGTTCCTGTATACAATGCAGTGATCCTAATGAAAATTATTAATCGCCCTTGGTGGTGGACGATTTTATTATTTGTACCTATTGTTAACTTGATTATGCTACCTGTAGTCTGGGTAGAAACAGCAAGAAGCTTTGGAAAGAACCAATATTTAGATACCTTTTTAACTGTTGTAACATTAGGTTTTTATAACTTTTATCTCAATTATGTTGCCGATGTTACATATATTGAAAACAGAAATATTCATCCGAAATCAAGTTCTGGAGATTGGACAAGCTCTATTTTGTTTGCCATTGTTGCAGCTACTGTTGTGCATACCTATTTCATGCAACCATTTACAATTCCGAGTTCTTCTTTAGAAAAATCCTTATTGGTTGGTGACTTTTTGTTTGTAAGCAAGTTTCATTATGGTGCAAGAGTACCAATGACTACTGTAGCAACACCAATGGTGCATGATACAATTCCTCTTGCAAAAATAAAATCCTACGTATTCAACGATGATTTTGAAAATCGCAATACATCATTACTCAACAAACTGCAATTGCCTTATATGAGGATTCCAGGTTTTGAAAGTATTGAACGTAATGAAATTGTGGTATTCAACCAGCCAGCAGATACGTTGTTGGATATGAATGTTTTTACTCCCGATAGAAATTATTATAAACCAATAGACAAGAAAACTAATTTAGTAAAGCGTTGCGTTGGAATTCCTGGTGATTCTTTGGAAGTTAGGGATGGTTATGTGTATATCAATGGAAAAAAGAATGAGCTCCCTGATCGTGCGAAACTTCAATTTGTTTATGCCGTTACTTTAAAAGGTAGTTATACAGGTAATCAATTAATTAATGCTTTAAAAACACGTTATGATATAACTGATGTCTATCCGTCATCTAATAATACAATAGCATTTCATGCCACAGTAGATGCTGCTCAAAAAGCAAGGAGTCATCCAAATATTGCAAGTGTTGAGAGAATAATCACTCCAAAAGACACAGATAGAAATTTATTTCCAAGAGCACCTCAATTTCCATGGAACTATGATAACTTCGGACCAATTTATATTCCGAAGAAAGGAGCGACAATCGCACTCAATATAGAAGTATTGCCTTTATATAAACGTTTGATTTCAGAATATGAAAACAAAAAAGTAACCACAAGAGGTAATCAAATTTTAATTGAAGGAGAACCGGCTACATCTTATACATTTAACCAAGATTACTATTGGATGATGGGAGATAACCGAAATAATTCTATTGACGCTCGTGCTTGGGGTTATGTGCCTTTTGATCATGTTGTTGGAAAACCTGTCTTTATTTGGATGAGTTGGGACGGCATTAAAAATCCGCGTTGGGATCGTTGGTTTACAACCGTTGGTGGTAATGGACAACGCACTTCTTACCTTATTCCGTTCTTAGTATTATTAGGAGCTTGGTTTGGATTCAACAAATGGAGAAAAAATAAAAATAAAGCTTAACAGCATTTATATATATGTAATGGACGTATTAATACATCCTGTTTATTTTCCTAACGTAGCACATTTTGTGGCTATGGTTCAAGCAAAAGAGATTGTATTTGAAGTGTGTGATAATTATCAAAAGCAAACCTATAGAAATCGCAGTTCTATTTTAGGAGCCAACGGGAAATTGGACTTAAATGTTCCAGTACTCTATTCCCAAAAAAACAGACAAGCTTATCAGTATGTTGAAATTTTTAATACTGAAAACTGGCAAACACAACACCTGAAATCTTTAGAGTCGGCGTATCGTACATCCCCTTTTTTTGAATTCTATATTGATGATTTATTGCCATTATTTGAGATGGAAACGAACACGATTATGGATTTCAATTTTAAGTGTATCGAGGTGGTTTTTGATTGTCTTCAGTTACCATTTTCATTTTCTAAAACGGAACACTTTGACTTAGATACAACTGGTTTATTAGATGCCAGAGGATTAGCCAACAGCAGAAAAGAGATTCAGCAAAACTTCAAACCATACGCTCAGGTTTTTGATGAGAAACACGGATTTCTATCAAATCTAAGTATTCTCGATTTACTCTTCAATGAAGGTCCAAACACAGAATTATACTTATCAGCCCAAACTTTAAAGTTGTAATGTTACAACCCATCCTTCATTACGGCATACATATTTTTTTGCCATTACTTATTGCAGTATTATTTTTTAAAAAAACATGGAAATTAGCTTATATCATTATGGCTTTAGCAATCATAATCGATCTAGATCATTTACTGGCGAATCCCCTTTTTGATCCCACACGATGTAGTATCAATTTTCATCCACTACACTCCTACTATGCTATTGGTGTTTATGTATTGTTATGTCTTCCAAAAAAAACCAGAGTTATAGGCTTAGGGCTAATCATTCACATGATTGCAGACCAAGTCGATTGTTGGATGATGTAGAACTACTTCAGTTTCACCTTTGCCATTACAGGATAATGATCAGAATATTTGACATCAAACGTTTTAAACGCATTAATATCAAAACCCTTATCTACTAGGACAAAATCGATTCGCACAGGAAAAAACTTAAAATCAAATGTCCGTCCAAAACCATTACCAGCTTGATTGAATGCATCTCTTAAATCGCCTTTAATTTCCTTATAAACGTATGAATATGCCGTATTATTAAAATCGCCACAGATAATCATTTGATATGGAGATTGGCTTTTGTGCTTTAAAAACAATTCGGTTTGTGATTGTTGCATTTTAAAAGTAGAACTCACACGATTAAATAAGTTTTCGGAGTTTTCCTTTGATAATTTTTCAACCGTTGGATCAATTCCAGAAGATTGCAAATGCACATTATAAATTCGTATGGTATCACTTCCCTTTACGACATCAGCAAATATCGCATTGTTTGATGTCTTCGGAAATTCTATGGATCCAGAATTTATAATCGGGTATTTGGTATAAATAGCTTGACCATTCTTTACTTTATCACCCGAAAGTTCTTCAAATTTAAAATACCCTTTAAGCTTAATAGCCTCATCTGGTCTATATTCTTGCATACATAGAATATCAGGCTTTTTTTCAGAAATAAAACTAGAAACCTTCTGCTTTAAATTAGGATCATCAATCCAATCAAAAGCATTAAAAAGTCTCACATTATAATTCATGACAGAAATATTTTTACTGTCGTCTATATTTTTAGAAGATGAGAATTTATACAATGAAAACACATAGCTATAGCCGATTACCAAAACGACGAGCGATACTAATAACTGCTTTTTTACTTTAAGCAACCAATAGATAACAAACAAAATATTAATGATAATCAAAAACGGAACTGCTAGACTTATTACCGAAAGAAAAGCGAATTTTTTAGGTTCCAAATATGGTAAAAGATAAGATAAGAGTAGCGCAAATGCCATCAACGAATTGATCACAAAAACAAGCTTCTCGAATCCTCTAAGTTTTCGCATATTGATTAATCTTTACCTGCTCTAAATAAAAATGCTTTTTCTTCTTTGGTTAAACTTTCGTAGCCACTTTTACTGATTTTATCTAAGATTAAATCAACTTTCTTTTGTTGATTAAACTCAGTAAACTCGCCTTTATTATGACCAGCCATCTTTTTCTTTTTACTTTTGTGTACCGTTTTTAGTGTTGATTTAGGCTTAAACAAGTTGGCAATACTATCCATTAGCTTTCCAAACCCTTCACCTATATCCTTACCTTTTAAAAGTTGTGTAGCATAGAAATAGCCTAACAAACTTCCACCAAGATGTGCCACATTACCACCTTGATTTGTACCAAATAGTCCAATGACATCAAAAATGACTATGGCCATTCCAATATGCCATAATTTAATTTTAATAGAGAAAAATTGTGTGTCACGATAAGGCATGTAAGCACAAATAAAAATTAAAAGCGCATTAACACCGGCAGATGCGCCAACCAAAGAACCAACTTTTGATGTATAGCTTTCTGGTAACACATTATATACAGTTAAAAAAGCTAGAGCTCCAGCAATAATACCTAAGAAAAAAATATTTAAAGATTGCCTTGTAGGAAACAAATTCACCATAGTTCTCGATACAAAGTAAAGCACTATCATATTAAATAATAAGTGAAGAAATCCATAATGTGTAAACCCATAAGTGATGATAGTCCAAGGTTTTATTATAAAATCAAAAAAATCGCTTGGTAATTCTAACCATGTTAACGTGAATTCTCTAGGAATTCCTTGAGTAACTTGTATTAACCAACCAATGAAAAAGATCAACACATTAATCGCCATGATCTTTTCAAAAACATTTAAGTTTTTAATTTTGTCTTTAAAGTCGTATTGTAGTGAGGTCATCGATCCCAACGGTTTTTATTAAATTGATTTTTCCTCCAATACCACATAATTAAAGCACCAGTAATTGCTCCTCCAACGTGCGCCATATATGCTGTATTATTCGGACTAAAAAATGATTGACCAGATATGGCAGATATGATATCAAGTATAATAATTCCAGGAATAAAATACTTTGCCTTTATAGGTATCGGCAGAAAAATCATCATCAACTTGGCTTCTGGATTCATCATGCCAAAAGCAGCCATTATACCCATTATACATCCTGAAGCTCCAACCATACTCGCATTATAAATTCCAAAAGCACCTTGTGTTAAGCTAAATTGTGAGCTAGACATGCCTGCGACTGGTCTATTGGTCGTAAACATTTCGACCAACTGAGCCTCTGACAATCCTGAGGCTATTAACTCTGTATAGGCAGGTATGTAATTAAAATAATAATAGGCTAACTGAAATAATACAGCTCCTAAACCTGCGGATATATATATAAATATAAACTTCTTAGCGCCTAATTGTGTTTCAACTGCTGTACCAAACATCCAAAGCGCAAACATATTAAATCCAATATGCATCAAATCTGCATGCATGAACATATGTGTGAAAATCTGCCAAGGTTGAAACAAAGCATTTTCAGGAAAGTATAGTGCTAACCATTGCATGAATAATGTTCCGTCTCCCAGAGTCATCCTCCCAATAAACATAATCACATTAATGATTAATAAATGCTTTACAGTATCTGTTATTCCTCTTATCATAAATTACATGAATTTTTTATCAAAGTCATCAACACTCATTGTGATAAATGTGACTCTATTAGTAGGTGAAACCGATGGTTCCTTGCATGCAAACAAACTATTCACCAAATGTTCTTGTTCTTGTTGTGCAAGTGATTGCCCAGTTTTTATAGCTAAACTCTTTGACATGGATTTGGCTAATAAATCTGTGGCACTAAAATTACTGTCAGGGACTTCTTGTTCTACATCACTTATCAATTGCTCCAAAATGATAGACACTTCACTTTCAGGAACGTTAATTGGTACGCCTGTAATTTCTATGCTATCGTCTTTAAACAATGAAAACACAAATCCAGTACGTTCTAAATCATCTTTTAAGCTCTTAAGGTGTTCCATTTCTGTAGAAGAAAACTCTAATGTCAACGGAAAGAGTAATTGCTGACTCACAGCTTCTTTAACCGTTAGGTGTTTTAGGAACCCTTCATATAAGACACGCTGATGTGCTCGATGCTGATCTAGAATTATCATCCCAGATTTTATCGTACTAATGATATATTTATTATGTAGCTGATATGTAGCCTGACCCGTCTCTACCTGCTTTCCTTCTGTAAATAAAGATTTGTTTTCTGGATTACTTTCAAATTCAACCTCACTAAAATCACTTTCAGTTTTTGTGCCTTTAGATTCTAATCCAACATATAAACTTTCCCATTGAGCTGCTGGCTCTTTTTTATAAGACGACGCAGAAAAGCCAGATTTTGCTCTTGCCCTTTCTTCTTGGAACGGATTAAATGATTGGTCCACTTCTACACGAGGTGTCGACGCATTTTTATCTTTATAGTCGTATGGCGTATCGAGATTATTATCGCGATTAAAATCCAAAACAGGCGCAATATTAAACTGACCCAAACTATGCTTTACAGACGATCGTAAAATCGCATATAAGGTATGTTCATCATCAAATTTTATTTCCGTTTTTGTAGGATGAATATTGATATCTATCGTTTTTGGATCAACAGTAAGATTCAAAAAATAATTTGGATGACTGCCATCTTTAATCAAGCCTTCGTAAGCCGAATTTATTGCGTGATTGAGATACGGACTTTTTATAAATCGGTTATTGACAAAGAAAAACTGTTCACTCTTGGTACGTTTGGCAAATTCTGGTTTGCCTACAAATCCTGAAATTTTTAAAACTTCGGTTTCTTCCTCTACAGGAACTAGTTTCTCATTTGTTTTTCCACCAAAAATATTGACGATACGCTGTCTATAGTTACTCACAGGAAGGTTAAAATTTTCACTTCCGTTATGAAACATCACAAAAGCAATATCTGGATGTGCCAAAGCAACGCGATGAAATTCGTCTATGATATGTCTGAGCTCGACGTTATTCGATTTTAAAAAATTACGTCGTGCTGGAATATTAAAAAATAAGTGTTTGACGGCAATAGATGTGCCTTTTGGAGTGACAGTCACGTCTTGATTTTTGATACCGCTACCTTCAATTTCTAAAAGTGTCCCTAGTTCGTCTTGCTCCTGTTTTGTTTTCATTTCAACATGAGCAATAGCAGCTATACTTGCTAGAGCTTCACCACGAAACCCTTTTGTGTTGAGACTAAACAAATCTTCCGCAGAACGTATTTTTGAAGTCGCATGGCGCTCAAAACTCAGCCGAGCATCTGTAGTGCTCATCCCTTTGCCGTTATCAATAATCTGAATTAAGGTTTTGCCAGCATCTTTTATAATGAGTTTTATAACATCTGCACCTGCATCGATAGAATTTTCAAGTAATTCTTTTACAACCGAAGCTGGTCGTTGTACAACTTCACCTGCTGCAATTTGATTCGCAACATGATCTGGTAACAATTGAATAATGTCTGCCATTAGCGTTGAAAGGAGAATATGGATAAATCGAAATCAATAATAAACAAAAAGACTAGAATTAAAGCCGCTATTATAATCATTATACGACGGTTGGCACCAGTTTTATCTGCATTATATTTATAGTCGTCAACAGCATTATTGAGTTTGCTTTTCATGCCTTTGTTACTTCCTACAGTAACTCTGAAGTCATCAAACTTATGTTTAAGTTCATATGGATTACCTTCACCTTTGTAATAACGAGGTTGGTAATTATACTTTTTGTTTTTTCTTGTACTTAAAATTCCCATAATGCTATGATGTTTCGTAGTGAGTTAAAATAAACCATATTGCAATTATCATACCTAATATCGCCAAAAGTATTGGCAATGAAATGGTACGTTTTCCTATATGTTTACCTTGTCCTCTAACAGATTCCCATTGTGTTTTAAGATCGTCTTCATCTTTTGACGTTCTAAGACGTCTGGGAATATGATTAAAGCGTTTAGGTTTTCTTTGTTGAAATAAACTCAAAAGGTCACTAGTCTTAGTATTTCAAAAGTACAGAATTTACAAGGAAATCAAGCCTTTCATCTCCTAAAAATTGTTAACAAATAACGCTTTCTTCGGAAATATTAAACTTTGAAATTTATGATGTTTAGAAAAAACTAATCCTTGAGGCTTGTAACTTAGACTAAGCCTTTCTGCGTAAGTCAGCCATTTTTATAGCAGCAATAGCAGCTTCTGTCCCTTTGTTCCCATGCTTTCCGCCAGAGCGATCGATAGATTGTTGCATCGTATTATCGGTAAGGACACAAAAAATAACTGGTGTGTCTGATGTCAAATTAAGTTCTTTGATACCATGGGTGACACCCTCACAAACAAAATCGAAATGTTTGGTTTCCCCTTGAATCACGGAACCAATTGCAATAATGGCATGAACATTTTGCTCAAGCATTTTTTTGCTTCCGTAGATCAATTCGAAGCTTCCAGGAACATCCCATTTAACAATGTTTTCAGCTAATGCACCACAATCAATCAAAGCATCATAAGCACCTTGATACAATCCGTCGGTTATGGTACCATTCCATTCTGAAACAACAATCCCAAACCGAAAGTCCTTCGCGTTTGGGATTGTGTTTTTATCGTAGTTAGATAAATTATGATTTGCAGTTGCCATAATTCTTAAATTAATTATTTACTCGCTTCTGCTCTTCCTATAAATGAATCTATATTTTTAGCTTGATCAGAATCTGAAAATTCAGACTTGATACGTTTGAAGTAGCCTAAAGCTTTATCAAATTGACCTAATGATTGAGCTACATTTGCAGCTTTAAATAAGTACATAGGTGTTGTATATCCATTAGAAGAGGCAGCAATTGCCTTTTCGTATTCCTCTAAAGCATCTGGTAATTGATCTAATTGAGCAAACGCGTCTCCAGTTCCTCCTTTAGCAAGTGGTCCAAGAACAGCATCATCAGTACTAAAATCAGCCAAATACTTTACAGCATTTGTATAATCCTTTGTATTTAAATATGCCATTCCAGCATAATAGTTTGCTAAGTTTCCTGCTGGTGTGCTACCATATTCGTTAACGATTTCTACCATACCGTACTTTCCACCACTACCTTCAAGTGCCAAAGTGTACAATGAATCTTTTCCTGATACAGCATTAACAGCTTCATCAAAATGTTTTTGAGCAGTGTACATTTCGTTCATTGCTTCTTCACCTTTAGGCTCAGCAATAAATTTGTCATATCCTAAATACCCAAGAACGATTACTGCAGCTAAACCAATGATAACAAAAATACCTTTCTGATTTCTAGCCACAAAGTCTTCAGCTTTGTTTGCGCCTTCGTCTAAGGTATTAAATACTTCAGCTGTTGTAGAATCTTGTCCTAAGCCATCTATACCATCGCCCTTTCCTTTAACTGCTTTTGGTTTATATCCTCTTTTCTTATATGTAGCCATAATTGTCTATTTGTGCCCGCAAAAATAAAATTTTTATTGGGATTTAAAAGGTAAATTATTTGTTATTTTTACTTCCTGTTAGAATAAACACAACCAAATCCAATTATTCCCCGTTAAATTTATGATTTTAAACACGTTAAGCTTAGTGAATTATAAGAATTTTGAAAGTCAGGATTTTGAATTCGATGCTAAGATTAACTGCTTTGTCGGTTCAAATGGTGTAGGAAAAACCAATGCTCTAGATGCAATCTATCATTTATCCTTCGGAAAAAGCTATTTTAATCCGGTTGCAACTCAAAATATTAAGCACGATGAAGACTTTTTTGTTGTGGACGGAATTTTCAATAAAAACGAAAAAGCCGAAAAGATTGTGGTGTCCTTAAAACGCGGACAAAAGAAAATGATTAAGCGCAACGGAAAGGCCTATGAGAAATTTAGTGATCATATCGGGCTTATTCCTTTGGTGATTATTTCCCCGGCAGATCGCGATTTGATAATTGAAGGGAGTGATACACGTCGGAAATTTATAGACTCTGTGATTTCGCAAAGTGATAAAGGGTATTTAAATCATTTAATTAAATACAATAAAATCTTATCACAACGAAATGCCTTATTAAAATACTTCGCTCTAAATAATACGTTTAATGCACAAACACTTGAAGTCTACAATGAGCAATTGGACACCTACGCAAAAGAGATTTTTAAGACACGTCAGGCTTTTTTGGAAACCTTCATCCCTATTTTTAAATCGCGTTATGAAGCGATTAGTAATCAGCAGGAAGAAGTTGATCTGACTTATAAAAGTGATTTGTTTGATGGTGATTTACTATCACTTCTGGCTAAAAACGTTAATAAAGACAAGGCCTTACACTATACAAGCGTTGGAATTCATAAGGATGATCTCAATTTTCAGATTGAAACCTATCCTATAAAAAAATTCGGAAGCCAAGGTCAGCAGAAATCCTTTTTAATTGCATTGAAGCTGGCACAATTCGATTTCATGAAACAGCAAAGTGGCGTTACTCCACTCCTATTACTCGATGATATTTTTGACAAACTGGATGAGAATCGCGTAGCACAAATTATTAGTTTGGTGGATAATGAAGATTTCGGACAATTATTCATTAGCGATACACATGCCGACCGAACGGAAAATGTAGTGAAGCAAATTCATCAGTCTTATAAAATTTTTAAGCTATGAGGACATTAATACTTCTACTTCTTACGCTTTCAATAGTTAGCTGTTCAGAAGACCCGGAAACCTTTATTCCGCATTTAGATGGCTACTGGGAAATTGATAAAGTCACACTAAGTGATGGCACAAAAAGAGACTATAACTTTAATGATACCATTGATTTCATTGAAATTTCAGATAGTTTAACCGGTTTCCGAAGAAAACTAAAACCCAATTTTTCGGGAACTTACGAAACTTCAAAAAGCGTAGAATCTTTCCGAATAAAAATAGAAAACGACAGCCTTAACATCTATTACACAACACCTTATTCCAATTGGAAAGAAACGGTGTTAAACGCTAACGAAACACAACTGATTATTGTTAATAATACCAATAAAGATGTGTATATTTATAAACGTTATGAATCTCTTGATCTAGACTAATGGCAAAACGACATAATGAAAATCTACCAATAAGTGATATCCTCAAAGAATTTGTTGAGGCTAACAAACTACAGTCTGGCTTAGACAAAGTAGACGTTAGAGAAGCTTGGGTGAAAATGATGGGAAATGGTGTGAATAATTATACTACAGACGTCACATTGGATAGAGATGTCTTGTACATCGGATTGAGTTCTAGCGTTCTTCGTGAAGAATTAAGCTACGGAAAGCAAAAAATTATCGATATGCTTAATGAATCTATGGGCAAGGAAGTGATCAAGAAATTGGTACTGCGTTAATCCATTACAATTTCAAAATAGTTTAGTACTATACTTACCTTAATACATTTCCAACCATATGAAATACCTTAAACTCATCATAACTTTGGTTCTCACCTTAGCTGTTTTCTATGCACTTAATACAAAATTGGGTTCTATTCCACCTATCGGAAAGTTCCTAGATCCTGTGAAAGGTGTTTGGCAAAATGATACTGATGAAATCATCGATGGTACTATTTCTATTGAAGGACTCTCTGCTCCTGTCACCGTTCATTATGATGAACAATTGATTCCGCACATCTTTGCACAAAACGATACTGATTTATATAAAGCCCAAGGCTATATCACAGCAAAACACCGCTTGTGGCAAATGGAATTTCAAACGCATGCAGCAGCTGGACGTTTATCGGAAATCATTGGAGCATCTGCCATAGATTATGACCGACGCGAACGCAGACGCGGAATGGCTTATGGCGCAGAAAAAGCCATAGAGAAAATGCAAAATGATCCTGAAGCCAAAAAATTTCTTGAAGCTTATCGTGATGGTGTAAACAGCTATATCGCATCCTTAGATAATAAAATGATTCCTGTAGAATACAAATTACTCGATTATAAACCTGAACCTTGGACGATTAAAAAAACAGCATTGTTGCTCATGTATATGACTAAAATGCTTGCTGGTGGTGATGATGATTTAGAATACACAAATGTCTTACGTAAATTCGGAAAAGATCGTTTTGATTTACTCTTTCCAGATTTCTTTGATGTCAATGATCCAATAATTCCGAAGGATACCGATTGGAGTTTTATTGATGTCGATAGAACCGAAACACCTCAAAGTGAATTACCATTGGACACCATTAGAGAAACCATCGAAAAACCACATCCAGATAACGGCAGTAACAACTGGGCAGTTTCTGGTGCTAAATCCACGACTGGGAATCCTATTTTGGCAAATGATCCGCATTTAGGATTAAACTTACCTTCTATTTGGTTTGTGATGCAACTAAACACACCAGAACATAATACTATGGGAGCCACATTACCAGGCGCTTTAGGTGTTATTTCAGGATTTAATAATCATATTGCTTGGGGAGAAACCAATGCGACTCGTGATGTTTTGGATTGGTACAAAATAGAATTTAAAGACGAATCGAGAACACTTTACAAACACGATAACACATGGAAAAATACGATAGTTCGTGTTGAAGCGATTAAAGTGAAAGGCGCACTAACGGTTATCGATTCTGTGATTTATACACATCATGGTCCAGTAACTTATGATCATACCTTTAAGAGTGACAATGCAAAAGCCGGTTATGCCATGAAATGGGTTGGTCATACAGGTGGAAATAACCAACGACCATTTATAGCCTTGAACAAATCTAAAAATTATGACGATTATGTCAATGCCTTGAAAACATATACAGCGCCTGCACAAAACTTTGTATTTGCGTCTACGGAAGGTGATATCGCAATTTGGGTTCAAGGTCTATTTCCGAATAAATGGAAAGGTCAGGGTAAATTTTTAATGGATGGTACAAATCCGGAAAACGATTGGCAGAGTTATATTCCGCAAGAATTTAATGCACATGTTAAGAATCCGGAACGTGGATTTGTGAGTTCGGCGAACCAACATCCCGTTGATGAAAGCTATCCGTTTTATGTCTTTAATGATGGTTATGAAACCTATCGTAATCGTGTGATTAATGATTTCTTTAGATCGAAAGACAAGTTTAGTGTTGAAGATTTTAAAGCCTTACACAATAACAATTACAATTTAAAAGCTGCGGAAATAGTACCACATATGATTAAAACAATGGATGTGTCTTCATTGACTTCGGAAGAACAAGAGATTTTCAACCAAATTAAATCTTGGGAGTTTAATAATGACATTGATGAAATTGGCCCAAGTATTTGGAGCGCTTGGTGGCATAAATTATATCCAATGGTTTGGGATGAATTTGATAGTGAAGATGAAGCCTTGACGACACCTTTCACCTATCAAGCGATTTATTTACTGAAGAACCATCCTAACGATCCGTTTATGGATATTATGGAGACACCAGAAAAAGAAACGTCTACAGATTTATTTCTACTAGCATTTAAGGAAGCTGCTAAAGGCTTAATCGAATGGAAAGAAAAAAATGGAGACTACAATTGGCAAGCTTATAAAGCGACTCGTGTTGGCCACCTACTCCCAGGGTTGCCAGCCTTTTCAAGATTTGATTTGCCAATTGGTGGTGATGCCAATATTGTCAACGCTGCATCTGAAACACACGGACCTTCATGGCGAATGATTGTCGAAATGAGCTCACCTCCAAAAGCCTTAGGGATTTATCCAGGAGGCCAATCTGGAAATCCTGGCAGCAAGTACTATGATAATTTTATAGACGATTGGGCGGTTGGCAATTACCATGAATTACTATTCATGCAAAATGCTACTGCAACCGATAACGTGATGTCTACACAAACCTTAACACCAGCGAAATAATATGAGCAAGCAAAACAGTATAAACTTCGTTGTCACCATCATTCTCGCTGTCATCCTATCTCAGTTTTTACCTTGGTGGTCTATAATGGTTGCAGGATTTGTCTCTGCCTTATTTTTTAGTTTAAAAAAAGCGGCTGTATTTTTTGTGCCTTTTTTAGCCATCTTTTTATTTTGGGCCATCTATGCTTTTATGGTCAGTAACGGCAATGACTTTACACTCACCAAAAAGATTTCTGTACTCTTAAACTTAGGAGGCAATCCTTATGTATTAATACTTGTGACTGGATTAATTGGTGGTTTGGCTGCCGGTATTTCGGCGTTGCTTGGGAAGCAATGTAGTGTGTTGGCAGGACGCTAAAAAAAGAGTAAATATACCAATAGATTACATCGCGTAAATTTACTATTTTCGTTTTGGCGTTTGCTATAAATGGCAAAATACATTAAAAATTAATCATCAGGCAGCTACTGTTATATCCAGGACTAGTAACCGATGAAAACGGCTATAGGTTATGATATAACTAGTTGTGTGTAATTTAAGAAATGAGACAAACGATAGCTAAAAGTGATAAAAATTTAAAGATTCTGAACAAGCTAATTGTGAACGGATTTTATAATGGTTATGTAGGAACTGAAAAGTTCGAATTAACGCGGAATCGTTTCCCAAACAATCACAGACTAATCGGAATTTTGAATGATACAGGAAATTATGGTTTAAAATTTGACTTTAAATCACCGATGAATATTTTAGCGAAAGTTTTACTCGGACTCGGAATTCTGATTTCAATAATTTCGATGATTAAAGGAAGTTGGATTTTGCCGATTGTATTTGTAGTTTTCGGACTGATAATGTTTGCGGATTTTAAGTTAAAAGAGAAAAAAGAAATAAACCTTTTTACGGATAAACTATTGGAATTCCACAAAACGGAATATGACTGAATTAAAAAAAACTACACACAACACCGTGTATAATCAATGCTAGCATCCTACTTCAATTTAAATTTATATATTTAAACAACTGATTTGCTACAACTGAAAATCCTGCGGATTCTAAGTCGCACAAATCATACACAAATCCGTTGTACAACATTCGAAAAAACATTGAAACTAAATCATGAGAATTCTAAAAATAATTATTGGATTAATAATCGGAGTTTTTGCTTTATTGATTATCTATATTTATGTTTCTAATACAACTGTTTTACCATGGGAAAAAGAAGAAGTCATTCAAGTTACACTCGAATGGGGAGGCTTAGATGAATTACCAGCTGAAATCAAAAATTTAGAAATAGATAAAAAAGGAAGCCTTTTTACTCGCCAATTCATTATTGAATTTGAACTTGATGATTCCTCTAAAATAGATGAATGGATAAAAAACAGTAAACGATTAAAGAATAACATTCCAAAGATTAAAGGTAATACTAAAGTCTATGAAATATACCCTGGAGAAATTGATTCAATGGGTGGAAAGGTTGAAATCACTGAGGGGAAAGTTTTAATCGATATGAGTTGGAGTTGATGAAAAAAACGTTGTACAACAACGTGTATAGTTAATTGCTTATTCTGTGTGTACTCGGAAAATCCTACGGATTTTCCTCTGGTTCGTTTTCTTTTATTAACTTAGTTCTAGCCAATGCAACTAACCATACACGAACACGTTATATGCAATTGCAAAAGAAATCATTATAAATATGAAAATCAAAACTTTCATTGTAGACTCTTTTACAAATATCCCTTTTAAAGGAAATCCTGCTGGAGTATGTTTATTAGAAGAGTCTGTTAATATTGAAATAATGCAGTTAATTGCGACTGAATTAAATTTATCAGAAACGGCTTTTTTGTTAAAAACTAAAAAAAACCATTTTACAATAAGATATTTTACTCCAACAGTGGAAGTCGATTTTTGTGGTCACGCCACTTTAGCGGCCTCAAAAATAATTTTAGATAAGCTCAATAATCAGACCGTTGACTTTACCACTTATAAAGGATTACAATTAAACGCTAAGATTGAAAGCGAATATATAAAAATGTTATTTCCATTATATGAAACAACAGAATATATTCCTAATCAAAAACTAAATGATGCCTTTGGTTTAGAAAACATCATTTCGACACGATTTTCTAAAGATTTAGATATGCTCATTATTGAAGTCAAAGACAAACAAACGCTATTGAATATAAAACCAAACTATCAAAAGGTTATTGAGAGTTCTGAAACGATAAAAGAAGTTGTCATAACCTCAAGATCAGAAGATATAGATTATGACTTTTATTCAAGGTGTTTCTGTCCTTGGATTGGAATTAACGAAGACCCAGTAACAGGTGCATCTCATTCTGTTTTAGCAAAGTATTGGAGTGAAATTCTAAATAAAAAAGAAATGTCAGCCTTTCAAGTATCGGACCGTGGAGGGTTTCTAAAACTAAATATAATAAGCAATACAGAATTGGAGGTTAGAAGTAACGCAAGGATAGTACTTGAAGGAGAAATGAATATATAAAAGCATATAACACCGGGTATAATTAATTGCTACAGTTGGTTAAGAAGAGGAACTTCTTTTACAAATTACTATCTTTAACTAATCGGAATATTCTAAACGAAATTCCCGCAACTATTCTTATACATAAACGTTGCCAGCAATTAAAAAAAAAATCGAACTCTAATTTAAAGTAGAAAAATGCATATGAAAAAATTAATTATTTTAATCTTCGCCCTCTATGGATTCACTCTATTTGCACAAGAAAAAGATATAAAAAAACCAGAATATGTGATAATCGTCAATAATGAGATTATAACACAAGAAAAACTTGGGGAATTTGGAAAGCAGGGGTTAATCAAAGCAATGAATAAAGGAGTAACAGAAGACGAACGAAATAAACTTGCGAAAAAGTTTGGTGACAAAATCGGAGACAGGGAATTTATTATCAAAGTAGATTTATTAACCGAAAAAGAAAAAGCAGAACTCCAAAATCAACCATCTTCTGATAATAAAAAAGCGATTAAAGAAAAAAATCATAATGATGAATTAAATTTAAATATTAATGACTCGGCAAAAGAATTTAAAGTCCAAATGATTGATGGGGAAATAATTAATCTATCTGATTTAAAAGGCCAAGTAGTTCTTGTAAATTATTGGGCGACTTGGTGTGCACCTTGTTTAATGGAATTTGTCGAATTTCCAGAAAAAATACTTGAACCGTTTAAAGATGACAATTTTATTTTAATAGCTATATCTATTGGAGAAAGTAAAGAAAAAGTCGAACAAAAAATGGAAAAGATGAAAAAATACGGAGTTGACTTTAATGTAGGTATTGACCCAACAAAAGAAATTTGGGATAAATACGCAACTGGAGCTATTCCTAAAAGCTTTTTAATTGACCAAAATGGAATTATAAAATATATTTCTATCGGAAATTCAGAAGGAAACGTTGATAAAATAGCAAAAGAAATAAAAAAACTATTTCCGGAATAAAAACTGCTGGCAACACCGTGTATAATTAATTGCTACAGTTGGCTAAGACGAGGAACTTCTCC
>NZ_JBALVR010000013.1:0-90157 GCF_036960315.1 Psychroserpens sp.
ATATTGGAACTTGAAAAAGACTTTCTGAATGAAATGTTGATTAAACCTGAACAAAATCCTACTGCCAACAACGTGTATAATTAATTGCTAAGCTGTTTAAAGGCTATTTTGGAAATTCTGTCGAATTTCCAATGCGCTCGTCTCTTTTTGCTAACTTAGTTCCTTAAACGCAACTAAATCATACACGAACACGTTAGCTAAAACCTAGGAAAAAAAATGCGAAATGCTTTTGATATATTTCTTATAGAAGAAATTTTACCTTCAATTAGAAAAGCTCTATTCAGAGAGGATAAACTTATAAAAAAACAATTCAATCGCTCTATTCATTCAAAGTTTTATGAAGATGACACTAAGGGCATATCTTCTTACATATTAACAGAGAGAACTCTCCAATATATTATTTTCAAAGAATTATGTTTAAATTTTAAGGTCCTTCCTGAAGACTCAGCATACTTTAATACGAAGGAAAGATTGGATTTATCAATATATAAAAATATAAAAGACCCAGATAAATTTGCTGAAATCGGTATTGAAATAAAACAAGTGAGATATAACCGTAATGGAGGACTTCATAAAAGAAGCGTGAAAGGTATAGAAAATGACTTTGACAAAATTAAAAGAGCAGGGAATAAAAATAAGTATATATTACTTTTTGGGGTTCACGATCAGAAGCACATAAACATAGATTTTCTTAATAGCTTTTTGAAATCTGAAATTGATAATAGGAAATTCAAAAAATATCATTTAGAAGTTATCGCCCAAGATTATTTTAAAACAGAAGTTAATAATCAAAAAAAAAACTATATAATTAATTTAATAAAATTGATTTAGGCAATAGCTAACAACGTGTATAATTTATAGTTTAGCAATGGTTTGGTCATGGTTTAGAAATAAGCAACACAAAGCTTTTTGTAATAGTATCTGTTATATACCAAGATACGGAATCCCGTAAAACCTATCTTAAAATAATTTATAATATTGCATATTGAATGATGTTTGTCATAAAAGACTCACAACTATAAGCCTATATTTACCTTTTAATTAAAATTATTATCATCCAAGTGATATAGCATCGGTATAGTTATTAACTATATCCAATTTTTAGCATTAATTTAAAGACAACATCGACCTGTTAATTGCAATTATGACCAAAGACGAAATATTAGGAGTTTTCCATGATGAATTTGATTTTATATCAGATAAATTCGAACTAATAGATTTGTTAGAAAACGGATCAAAGATGGATTATGATATTATACAATATCTCAAGCTTCCATCTGATGAAAATAACATAGTGTGGCATCCAGGTGTCTATATATTTTTTGGCAATGCAAATATATACCGTGTAGGTGTGAGTATGCACAATAGTAGAGGAAGAGTGATGCAACATCTTAAAGCAGAAACTTCGAAAAATGGTTATTCGATTTGGGATATAGACAAATATGACGACAAATCAATACTCTTGTTAAATGTCAAAGAGAAAAAGAATAATCATTGGCTATTGGCGATTGAAGCATATTTAGAGAAAGAACTTAAGCCCTTAATACCATCCGGACGAATTGGTTAAAACTAATGCTAACAACGTGTATAGATCATTGCGTCTGATTTTCCTTTCGGAAAATCCTTGCGGCTGAACAATGGTTTGCTCCTTTTCTCTATCTTCGTGCTAACGCAACGAAACCATACACGAACACGTTGGCAACAATATGAAATAAACATTATCAATAGAAAAAGGAATACTCATTAATAACAAATTTCATGAACAACATTAGTTATTCTTCTTTAATAAAAAGAAAACCCGAACAGTATATTTCTTATTTAGAAAAGTTAAGTACTAAAGAATGGAGTTTAAAGAGAAACGTAATTATTGAAAGAGATAAACATACTTGTGATATTTGTAATTTTAAAGCTACTAGTTTTGAAAATGGTCTAATGTTTAGAGATAAAACCAAAAAAGAACTTGAGGAATATAAACGTAAAATAGCAAATTCTTGGTATGACTCTGTATTACCTGAATTCAAAGA
The DNA here is from genome assembly GCF_036960315.1 of Psychroserpens sp. Lineage (NCBI taxonomy): Bacteria > Pseudomonadati > Bacteroidota > Flavobacteriia > Flavobacteriales > Flavobacteriaceae > Psychroserpens > Psychroserpens sp. The sequence goes on from NZ_JBALVR010000013.1 coordinate 2,025, forward strand.
TCAATATGACCGAGATATTTTACCTGAATTTTTAAAAAATTTGATGATAAAGCCTGAACAAATAGTTTTACAAGTTCACCACAAATATTATATCGTTGATAATTTACCATGGGATTATCCAAATGATTCTTTAATCACTTTGTGCAATTTATGCCACCAAAAACTACACGATAATACTGACATCCAAATATATTCTGACGATAAAAAAAATATACGACTTAATTATAATAAATGTACAACTTGTAGTGGTAGTGGTTATCGACCAGAATATCATTATCATTTAAATGGAATTTGTTTTCATTGCAGTGGAAATAGGTATATAGAATTAATATAAATACTGTTGCCAATAACGTGTATAATTAATTACTTCTGAATTTCCTAAATGGAAATTCCTCGAAATTAATTATCTTAGTCATTAATCGGAAAATCAGTTATGATTTTCTCGTAACTAATCATACACGAACACGTTGCCAACAATACGAGAAAAACATCAACCATAAAAACAAACAATGAAAAAAACATTACTTATCGGAATTGGAATTGCAATTTTAACAGTTGCTTGCGGAACACCACTTTCTAGTTTGAGAACGGTAAAGTTCAGTGACAAAAAAGACGAAATTACTACAACGCCATCTTTGTCAGAATATCTATCAACTAACCAAAATCCTAAAATCGTTTTGCGAACAAGCGCAAGATTAATTAGTGACAACGTAACTGAAAAAGAACAAAACAATTACTTATATAATACAATAGAAAGTGAACTATTAAAAAGTGGATTTATAGTTCGAGATAGACAACTATTTGAAAAAATTGTAACGAATTCTGACAACAATACTAATTACGAAAACTTAAAACAAAAATCCGATACCGATTTAATCATTGAGTTGACAAATTTGGACAGAAGTATTATATATCAAACCAATACTTATTCTGACGAAAAAGGGCAAGAAAAAACTTCCTCAATGTTGGCTGAAAGAATTTTTTATGGAGCAACTATCGAATTTAAAGTAGTTATGATTAATACTAATGAATTTGCTGGAATTTATAAATTTAACTACGTGCCTTGTGTTGACGGTTGTGAAATTAGACCTGCAAAGCGACTTACGAAACGTGAACTTGATGAAGTTAAAAAAGTATCATACGAAGCTGTTGAAGAGGATAAGTTAATTGAATTTGCAAAAAACGCAACTAGACAACTGATACTGGAAATGAGAAACTGAAAATAAGTACTGTTGGCAACACCGTGTATAATTAATTGCTTGGTTTTAGATTACTTACGAAAATCCTCGCAAACTTTCTATCTGGTCTGTATTTGCTAAATGAGTTGCTTAAACACGATAAAACCCTCTCCTGCTCATCATCTATGCAAAGACAGCTATCACAAACCAAGCATCTCAAACCATAGCTTAAAACACCACAATACAGCTCCAAAAGCAATCGCAATACAGGTTTTATAAGAGCACTACGGGAAACCATAACCAAACTAGATCACAACCGCCTATTTTTATAAAAAAATACGTAGTTCTACGTATATATAAGTGTGTAGATATGCGTATTTTTCAAATTGATAAACAAATACAACACGTCGTCTTATCCAACTATTAGAACTGGATAACAGTATCTTTAGTTAGTATATAAGACGTTGGCAAACATTAACACCAACCTATATATAAAGAGTTGTATAAAACAAGAAACGAGTATCAAACTGCGGAAATCACAGACGCTGAACAACAAAAATCTAAAGAGAAAATTGATAACGAAGTAAATACTATTTTAAAAGCGCTTGATGGAAAATCTCATCACGAAGCAACACATACATTAGAATATATTTTAAGGTCACTAACTAATGAATCATTTATTAAGTATATCAACTAGTGTTTCAACAACATAACCTGTATTTAAAGTTGTTCCATCTGTAAAGTATATCACAGTACCTTTATTACCATTTGGTCTTATATTAGTAATGTTCTCTTTGTTTATTGCTATAGCTAATCCGCTAACAGTTATTATTTTCATGATTATTTAATTTTAAACTAAAAAAATAAATTGCATGGAGCTTGTTACTTGTCTGCCAAATAAATACTATTTAATATAAAAATACAATGTCGGATTGATTAACAGTACGGTAAATAAAGTTCTTTGAAATTCCGCTATAAATGTTAAACAGAGGTTAAAATTTGCTAATAAGTAACATATAGATTACTTTTGTATAACGAAAAAAGGTCTGTTGCGTCAACAACAAACCTCTTTAAAATTAGAATGGCCACTTTTCAATGCCATACTTAACTGCAAGATACGTCCATCTAAGAGCACTTGCAATCCATCCATACTTAAGCCACTTCCTTCTAAAGGACACAGGCTTGCGGTTTTCACGCTTCATAAAATTTCATCACTCTGTTTTTAGTGTAGAAATGAATTTTATCTATAGTGTGATTTCAACCTTTTACAAAAATACTTAATAATGAAAATAATTACAAGTAAATTGTATACAAATTTAAAATTATTTTAAGTGTTAATAAAATGTTAAAGTTGTGTTAAAAAGTAATTTATGTGTTACTTATGTACTTTTTATCGATTCAAAGATAAAGTTTACTTATGTAAAAAAAGCTAATAATAGATTTGCATTATTAACATGTATTCAACAATTTAACTGTTAATAATTAGAGCAAATTGTTGATATAGAAAGTAATTACATCGGAAAAACATACTGTACGTGAAATAATAACGATTTGCCAACAACGTGTATAATTCATTGCTCGTTCTGTGTGTACTCGGAAAATCCTACGGATTTCCCTCTGGTTCGTTTTCTTTTACTAATTTAGTCCTAACCAACGCAACTAACCATACACGAAGACGTTGGCAAACATTGAAATGGAAAATAACGATAAAATAGAATTTGAAAAAAAAATAGACACTCATTATAGTTATTTTGGAAAAATTGCTGTAGAATTTGAAAGAATGTGCAGTTTTTTAAGAATGGATATTTTGTTTTTTCTTCAAGGACACGGATTAAAAGAGCAAGATTTATCAAGAATAATGTTAGCCGATTTATCGGCTTATCAATTGATAACAAAATTTAGAGCAATTTATGCATTTACTTACAAGGATAAACCAGAGTATATAAAACATCTTGACCCTTTTTTTAAAGCAATGTTAAAAATTAATGAAAAAAGGAATTTTATTATTCATGGAAATTGGTCTATACCAGAAGTTAATGAGCATAATATGAACAAAGATCCTGAATTAGATAAAGTATTAGCTCATAAAGAAATTGTAAAAAAAGATGGTCTTCACTTAGTAGCTGAATTATATGGAGAGGATGATTACACAACTTTGATCTCAAAAATTAAAGAGTCAACCAGAATCCTACATTTAGTTCAAGGCGCTTACACATTCAAAAGAGATTTATTCAGTGTGATAAAAGATAAAGACATAAACAAAGTAATATAAAACGTTAGCCAACAACGTGTATAATTAATCGCTTGTTCTCTGTGTACTCGGAAAATCCTGCGGATTTTCCTCTGGTTCGTTTTTGTTTACTAACTTAGTCCTAGCCAACGCAACTAACCATACACGAACACGTTGTACTTAATTAAAAAACTTAGTCATATCCGCATGGAGTCGCACCATAATCAACATGAAATTCTGCAAGAATGTCAAATTTTCCTTCAGTAATATTTACAACTTCAGGAAGGTCATAATAATCTTCACCATTATAAACAGCAGTAAAGTAAAATGTTCCTTTATATCTATTATTCTCTACTGAGGTGACTGTTACAAAACCTATTTCTTCATGATGGGTTTGAGTTTCACCTACAAAATAGTTCTGACTATAAAAAATTCCGTTAGTCCCAAAATCACTATACTCTCCGACCCATGTATGATATTGTCCATTTGATTTGTAAGTTCCAATGCCTTGAGAAGGTCTGAAATTTAAATAAATCGTATGGCCGTCGGAAGCTCTAAATTCCATACCTCCGATAACTTGATGAAAGTTTTTAGAACAACTATTCTCAAGGTCAAAAAAACCATATCCACTAGCATTTGCAAAGATTACCAACTCTCCATTAATTCGGGCTTCCATAGTTCCAAATTCCCTCACATTATCATCGTCTTTACTACAGCCTAATAAAAACAATAGACTAAATAAGAATAAAAAGCAATGCATCATTGTAGTTTTCATAATATCATGATTTAAATTCAAAGTAAAAACAATCTCTTATGAGTCAATAGGGCTGTGAATATCCAAACAATAAGAAGTGAAGAAAGTCGAACAACTTACTAAAGGTATTAATTTATTTTTAATTAAATTTGAAATACCCGTTAAATCTTACCCCGTTTACAAATGATAATGATACCCCTAGAAGAATTTCAAAAAAAGTTTAATTATCTACTCAATGATATTTGACGAGATTGGAATAAACGGAATAAAAAAATAACTAAGTACAACAACGTGTATAATTAATTGCTTTGGTCATTGCTTATTTGGAAAATTCCTTCGGAATTTTCTCTGGCATGTTTTTGTTTGCTAAATTAGTTGCTTAAACACGCAACTAACCATACACAAGACCGTTGTAAGTAATTGTAAGAAACCTTAAAATATATAAGAAAATGAAGTTTACTCTAATATTATTTCTGCTTTTTCCTTTTCTTGGCTTTTCTCAAATCGACACCATTGTAAGTTCAAATATTCAGCGTACTTATAAAGTGCAACTCCCTAATGATTATAATAAACAAAAGGATTATCCAATAATATTTGTATTACATGGTTATCATCATGAAATTCTTGGAATGCCCGAATATTCTGGTTTCGATAAATTTGTTGATAGAGATTGTATCATTATCTATCCTCATGGATTAAAAGAGGAAAATGGTATTAACTATTTTTGGAATTCTGGTGGCGCATTATCGCAAAATTATGGAGGTGTAGACGATGTTAAGTTTATAGAAGATTTAATTGATAAATTACCAAATAAATACGCAATTAATAAAGATCGTGTTTTTGTTGTTGGCCATTCAAATGGTGGGATGATGTCTTATCGATTAGCAATGGAATTGAGTCATAAAATAACTGCCATGGCTAATGTAGCAGGTTCCATTATGTTTAATAACATCACTCCAAAATCTCCTGTGCCAATTCTACATATTCATGGCACTGCAGATACAGCTGTACCTCTTTCTGGTTCCAAACATCCAAGTTGGCCATATCTTGCCATAGATGATGTATTAAATCAATGGGTAGAATGGAATAAGTGTAGTAAAGTTGCAGATACGTTAGTTAACTCAAAATCTTATTTGCATTTGAAATGGAGTGATAAGAATAATAAGAATAACGTTATAGGAAGCTTCATAAAAAATCAAGGCCATGATTGGGCACAAATAACAAATAGTGGATTTGATATACCTGAAAATATTTGGAGCTTTTTCAATACAGGAGCGCTATATACTTTAAAAGATTAATGAAAAACTACTTACAACAACGTGTATAATCAATTGCTTGATTATTGCCTACTTGGAAATTCCTTCGGAATTTCCTCTGGTTCGTTTTTGTTTACTAACTTAGTCCTAGCCAACGCAACTAACCATACACGAACACGTTGGCAAACATTATGACCCGTCCTGAATAAAGGCTACAAAATTCTAAACATTATGTTCATTTCACTTTAGGAAACCTAATTAGGCAATTATAACGTTTATTGGATTCTAAATTGATATATCCCTGAATTCGAATTGTTCCCTTCAGCATCTTTTGTTATAATATACCAATAGTAAATTGCAGCAGGTGAAATTGGTACAACCAAAGTGGTTTGCACTAAATCACTAGTGAACATCGCTGGAGGGTTATCAGTTCCAAAATATACATCGTACCCTACAATATCATCATCAACATCATTTCCATTCCAATCTAATGTAATTTCGTTTGAAGTCGTGTTAATAGTTTCTGCCATTAAAGGGCTGATTATTTCAGCTGGAAATGGCGCATAATTTTGAGTTGCTTCACCAGCATTATAAAATTGCCATACGTCACTTTGGGCTGTTGCCGATACTTGATTTGATTCAGAAACAATATACCATTCATATGGCGTAGCTCTATTTAGAACTACAGACATTTCGCTTGCTGCAGTTTGGTATGTGCTTTGGTTTCCTGTGGTTAGATTTTTTAGGTTCAGGACGTAATTGTCGGTATTACCACTAGGACTCCACTCAAAAAGGACAGTGCTTTCAGTTGGTGTTACGTTCGTTCCTTCATTGCATAATGACCCTTGATACGGAAATACTAAATTAGCTCTTGTTGGATCATTGGATGCAATAGGGTCGTCACTTCCGGGGCTATCAGTGCCGCAACCGTATAGCCAGAACAACAAACAAACTATTAATGCCTTTTTCATTTTTTTACAATTTTAAATGTCGTTAATTCTGTATCAGATTTTAGAGTAACCAAGTAAAATCCCGAGGATAAGCTACTAGTGTTAAATGATAAAAACCCATCTTCATTAATAATAGTTTTTTCAAATACTAATTGACCTGACGCCGAATATATGCTTATATCAATTTTTGCCAATTCAGGAAATCCGTTTAATACATTTATTTGATCTTCAAATGGATTTGGATAAACATATAATTCATTGGAATTGTAGATTCTTTTGGTATATACACCTTGACATTCTAGATCTGTTCGAATGGTGATTGTGTTTATCCCACTCATTAAACCAAAGGTGATTTCATGCTCAGAAGTATTAAATTCTAAACCATTAAAATTAATTATATAGTTTAGTCCACCAGATAATTCGAATGACACGGTTTCATTAACATAATCGATTGATCGAGAAACTTCCAATGCTTCGGGTTCTGTAATTATAACATTATAACAAATAATAAAATCAGGCGCCCCATCAACAGTAATACAAACTTCATAGTTACCAGCATGCAGATTCAGAATATTTAATCCATTGTTAGTGAAATTAAAGGTGTGAAAGTAGTTTTCGCCAGATACGGTGGCTATATAGTTATGCAATTCAGTTGCCGAAATACTAATGCTTCCATTATTACTACTTATGCAATTTTCGTCGGTTATTAATACATTAAAGTTATCGGCAGGGAGGATAAAATAGCTACATCCAAATAGGTCTACCGGATCACCGAAGGGCGTATTCGGACACAGGTCTTCATCATTTGTAACACCATCATTGTCAAGGTCATCACATTCCAATTCAAAACTGGACCAAGGATCAACTTGCCAAGAACTAAAATCCTCACTTAGGTTATCGACTAAAATACAGGTCAAACTGGGATTATCGGTTGAATTAAAAAAGGAGATATTGCCATTATTCCCATTTTGAATATCGATACTTTGCAATTGATTTGAACGTGCATCCAATACTTCAAGATTGCTATTCTGACTCACATTTAACTCAAAAGTGAGTTGGTTGTATGAACAGTTTAAATTTTCAAGATTCCCGTTAGAACTCAAATCTAAATCTGTCAAATCATTTGTAGCAAGATCTAAATTTGTTATACTAGAATTGGATGATAAATCGATATTGGTTAAAACATTGTTTGATGCGTTTAGATTTATCAAATTTGTTAATGATGTGATCTCTAATGTTGATAATTGATTCCCGGAACAATCTAAGTTCTCCAACATAAGATTTGCACTTAAATCAAGAGTTGCCAATTCATTCGAACTACAATTCAAACTGATCAAATTTTCAAAGGCTTCAATTCCAGTTAGATCCATAATATTCTGGCTGATGATATTTAAATTGGTTGCGCCACTAATTCCTACTGTAGGGACATAGTCATCCAATTCCCCGCTATCATAACCAAAGGTTATCAGAATTTGCTCAAAAGCATCATCCGGTACATAGGTTTGATAATAATGACAATCCATACTCAAAGATGCGCCTCCAAGTTGCCAGTTGACACCAGATGGTTCGGAGTCGGAATCGGCTTCTACACAAATCAACTCTGGATTATTGGTGGCATCGATATTTAAAAGCTCAGCGTTGTTTCCATTCTGAATATTTAGTGTGATTAATCCATTAGACGCACAATTTAAATCGGTAAGCCCTGCATTCGAACTTAAGTCCAAATCAGTGATTTGATTAGAACTAATGTCAAAATTTGACAAGCTTGACAGATAACTGAAATCAACAGTCATGATTTGATTCAAGCTAAGATCAACAGATTCTAATTGTAAGTTCTCACTTAAATTTATAGATTCCAAATTGTTTGAATGTGCACCTAAGGTGATAAGATCATCATTTTGACTAAGATCGAGGTGTGTTAAATTGGAACTATTAACTTGAAGTTCGGAAAGAACTGTATTAAAACTCAGATCTAAAATATAAAGATCAGGATCATCATCAAGATCATCAGGATGGTACGGAAAATTGTTTCCAGAAATATCCAATGTCTGTAAATCTTCTAAATCTTCGATTCCAGTTAGGTCATTGATTCCAAGTCCGAATAAATTAAGATCGGTCAGTCCTTCAATATTTGCTGTTGGGACGTAATTGTCATCTGCAATATCGTCAAAGGCTGCGAGTGCCAATTCGAACGCATCATCCGGCACATAGGTATCTGTATAACGGCAGTCCTCTTTGAATAATTCTTCCTCCTCTTCAGGAGTTTCAGCGTCCGTCGCCCACGAATCACCGATTTCGTCTTCCACATCGATCTCAATACATTCTAAATCTGGATTTCCGACGGTATTCAATCGTTCTAATTCTGTATTATTCCCATTTCTAATTTTTAATGTTATCAATTGGTTGGATGAAGATTCTATATCGGTCAAATAAGGATGGTCATTGAAATTAAGGTCTGTAAATTGATTGTCGCTTCCATTGAAAACCTCTAAGGACTCGATAGAAGCCAGATCAATTGCAGCAAAAGAGTTCGATGCGATATTCAAATGAGTAATCTCTGAATTAGCCATGAGATCTAGTGCTTCTAGTTCATTATTCGATACATTCAAATTAGTTAAGGCAATATTTTGGTCTACATAAAAATCACTTAATCCGTTGTCTGAAACAGCTAGAAATTTTAATGTGGTATTAGCATCAACGTTTAATCCATTCACACCAAATCGATTAGAAGAGACATTTAGAGTATCTAAAAGCGTATTTGATGTAAGATTTATTATCTCTATATCGTTAGAAACAGCGCTAAGCGTTGTTAAACTCAAGCAAGCATCCAAATTAAGGAGTTCATTTATGCCATTTGCATCACAATTAATTTTCTCCAGTAGGCCGTTTGCCCCAAAATCTATGCTGTCTATTTCATTGGCATCACAGCGCAATTCGACCAAATCAGAATTCGCTGCAATATTTAGTGCATCCAAATAGTTATTCGAACAGTACAAATTGGACAAATTGGGATTCATACTTAGGTCCAAAACTCCAATAAAATTATCAGAGCAATCTAATTTCTTCAAATCGTTGAATGGACCAACATCCAAACTCGTTAGATTGTTTTTCGCGCAGAACAATTGTTCTAATCCATTTTGTAAAAGTAGATTTCCACTAGTTAAATTGTTGGAATTGCAATCTAAAATTTTAAGATTAGCTAAGGTCAAAACATCAAGATCTGCCAAATTATTACCGGAGCAGTTTAAGGAGATTAAGGCTTTAAAATCGAGAATTCCAGTAATTCCTGAAATATTCAAGCCATTGATGTCGAGGGTTTGAATCACTTCAATTCTTGATGTAAATACTTTCCCATTATTTGCCACATCATCGCCAAAACCATTAAGTTCTAAAAAAACTTCAAATCTACTGTCGGGAATATCTGTTAATCGTCCTTCACAATTCAAATCATATATAGTTTGTGGATCCTTATACCAGTCATCCGGAGCTGGATCAGGGATAGGATTATCAACAGTAATACAATATAAGTTGGGGTTTGATGTTGTTACCATATTCAATAGTGTCCCATTTTGACCATTAGCAATATTTAATACCTCCAAATTATTGTCATTACAATACAACTCGGTTAAGTTAGAATTCATACTTAGGTCCAGATTCGCGATCGCATTATTCGAACAATCAATTGTTATCAATGCAGCATTATTGGTCAAATCTAATTTACTAATCTGATTGGTACTGCAATTCAAGTTTTGCAACGCGATGAAGGATGATATTCCGATTAGGCTTTCAATATTTAGACCAGATATATCTAAATCGATGAGCATCTCAATCTTTGCTTTATCTACAATATGGTTGCCTTCAATACCATCACCCAATCCATCTGCAGGATCAACAACTTCATCCCCGTTTGCATTATGAGTTTCCAGATAATTTTCAAAATTAAGGTCTGGAATGTAGCTGGAGTTGCAATCTTCACTATAGTCAGGTTGCAGATCAAGATTGGTCCAATTGGTCATTGCATCTGCAGCATCATCCACTTCAATACAAAACAAGTTTGTATTACCCGATGTATCAAGTGTGATAGCATTGTTCACATTCTTAATACTTAAAATGCTCAGATCATTAGCAGAACAATCCAAATCTGTCAAACCGGGATTCGAATCGATATTCAGAAAATCCAGATCGTTTGATGCGCAATTAAGATTGGTCAATACTGTAAGATTACTGAGATCGAGTTCGGTTATCTGATTGAAGGAGATATCCAGTACGGTTAATAGGTTGTTTTGACTCAAATCCAGATGGGTCAATACATTATTATTCGCATAAAGTTCTGTCAGATTGATATTACTGCTAAGATCTAGGACACTGATTTCATTCCCCGAGCAAATTAGAGAAGTTAAATAGATGTTAGCACTAAGATCTAAAACATATGTATGGGGATCGCCGTTTTCATCATCCGGGCAGTTTGAAATATCATTATTGGAAATATCCAAGGTTACTAAATCGGTAAAATCCTCAATTCCAGTCAAATCGCAAATACCTTGTCCATTTAAATCCAGATCTGTAACTAAATTTATATTGGCAAACAAAACGAAGTTATTGTCGAGTATCCCATCACCCATACCGTTGGCTTCTAAATAGCCTTCAAAATTATCGTCAGGCACATAAGTGTTTAAAGAGGCATTACAGGGATGTGTGTCGGAATAATAGGCCCAATCGTCCTTAATCCAATTTACAGCATCTAAAGCAACGGAGAGGTCATCTACTGTGATACAAAACAAGTCGGGATTGTCCTCGGCATTAAAACTGGAGTATTTGTTATTAAAGCCATTTTTTATAGTTAATGAGGAGAGTTGATTTCCTGATACATTAATACTCGCATTTTCGCTTTGGCAAGGATCGGGTGAAGGTGCTTCGGTTATAATCGTTTCAGTTGGGTCATCTGAAGTATTCCCATCAAAGTCATTATCATCATCACTCACATCTGAAACAATTGATGAGTCTGGCATTTCCGCATTGACAGTCACAGAATTACTTACACCTCCGGCATCAACATCATTCTGAGTCAACGTATAAGATGCCGTATATGTGGCTGTTTCACCCAATTGTAAGGTACCCTCATCTGAATCTAAATCGGCATCCTCAAAAATTGGCCCTTCATCCAACGACAGAGCATTCCCTAGAAAATCGGTCAAAGAGTCAACCAGTCCGACATTACTTAAAACGTCATTTCCAATATTCGATACTGTTATGGTATAAGAGATCACATCACCGACTCCTATTCCTTCTGGGGCATTGTCAGTTACACCTGCCGTCTTAATTGCTTCAATATTAATAGGATCGTCTAATTGAACAGGACATTCAACGGTATTGATCATACTCAAATCCAATTCAGTAATTAAATTATCAGAAACATCAAATGAATTGATAAGCGTATTTGAGGGCGAAAGTAACACTGTTAATAGTTGATTGGAAGCGGCTGTAAGATTTTCCAAATTTGCATTGGTTGAAATATCCAAGGTTGTCAATTGATTATTTGACACTCCTAATAAAGTTAATTCAGGATTATTTGCGTTATTTATTATTAAATTTTCAATTTGATTGTTTGTACAAATTAACTGTTCTAAAGCACTATTAGAACTCACATCAATGGAGAATAATTGATTGCTAGAACAATCTAAAATCTCTAAGTCCATGTTATTCGATACATCAAGTACTTCAATTTGATTATTCCCACACAATAAATTTTTTAAATCTTGATTGTCAAATATTTCTAAAGCGTCCAATTGATTGAAGGAACAATTTAATTCAACTAATAATGAGTTACTGTTCAGTATTATGGAAGTCAATCGATTATCGGAAACATTAAGAATTTGAAGCTCTGAATTGGCTGATACATTGATAATTTCAATTTGGTTCGTGCTACAATCTAATTCTTCTAAGATTGTATTACTTGACACTACTAATTCATCAGTTATTAAATTGTTAGCACAATTTAGGACTTCCAAACTGCTATTTATAGAAACATTTAAAATCGATAGAGCGTTGGACGAACAATTGAGTTTTCGTAAAAGCAAATTCGAACTGATATCAATCGTGGTTAGTACATTATTTGCACAATTTAGGACCTCAAGATTACTAAAATCTTGGATCCCCGTTAGATCGGATATACCTTTATTAAAAATATTAAGACTATCGACAGATTCGATATTTTCAGTTAAAACCACGCCGTTGATCTCTGATTCCGTATCTATACCCAAATCGATCAATGCCTGTTCAAAATTCGAATCGGGAATTATCGTATTTTGCGCATTTGAAATAGTGAAAGAAATTAGAGCCAATAATAAAATAATGTAAGCGTCCTTCTTCATAAATTTGATTTTAAACCAATTCAATTTACCTTAATTCTTTCTTACTTTTAATTCAGTAAAATTATGAGCATATTTTTTATGTGTATGGTAGTCCTTCAAAGTATTAGATTGGATAAAATTTATTATTTCATTTTTATATGCTTGATCGTTATCTATTTTTTTCCAAAAAGGATGATCTTCAATTGGTAATAACGGAATTTCATTTAGCTCTTCTTTTGAATTTTTATTATTCCCTAAGAAAAGTTTACTCAATCGATCTTTATCTTCTAACATTTGCACATATTGTTCTCGAGCCATTGTAATTGCGGTTTCTATTTGTTCCCTAGTAATTTTAAAATAAATAACGTCCTCTTCATCACCATAAGCAATATTATCTTTTATATTATTATCGTATTGATTTTCTTGTTTTTCCTCAACTTTCACAATGCCTTCACTTTTAGTATTACCAATAGCTTCAGCATAACCAGGCACCAAATTTGACAAAATCCTATTTGAATTGAACGCTCGGGTTTTAAGGTTTATAAGCTCTTCGTTGAGAGCTTTTATTTCAGTCTCTTGCTGTGACACTATATCACTCAAATTGTTAGTGTTAATTCCTACTGCTACATTTACAATGTTTATACCTTCTGAAACTCCAATAATATTCCAAGCAACTCCTACCATTCTTTTGTAATCCAAAGCTTTCATTTCTTTTGGATTTACGGCAGTTCCATAACGATTATCAAGTATATTTGGCAAAATAAAATCTCCTGGTGATACACTACCTAATACTTTAACAGGTACTTGTCCTATAAAAGCAATTTTAACATTATTTTTTTCATTACTTTTTTGAGGCATATTTCCCAGAACTATTGGTCTTGTAGAAACAACCATTATTTTTTCAGCACCCCAAATATTCTTGGTAACTAAACCGTTTTTTATTCCTACAAGCTCACCAGCAGAGAAATGAGCATTTATATTTTCCTTTGGTAACCATTCGGCATAATCACCAGCCCCGGATTGATATGAAACACCTATGTTTTCTTCTGAAAACACTTCAAAAGCCACTAATTCTGCATAGGATAATACTGAACTTCCCACAGCTGCAGCAGCATTGGCTATTTTTACAACCACATTAAATATTTTTTCGCCAATTTTAGTTGGTGCGGGCGATACAACACAAGCACCCAAACCTGCACAAGCAGCAAACGCGGTAAGCTCGGTTGCTAAATCTAGCCCAGACTCACCAAATTCTGCAATAAAAATTAATAGTTCAACATAAGTAATTGCAGCATCAGTAATTTTAAATCCCTGTTCCCATTGAAATTCTGGGTCATCGTGTAACTCATCAATAGTTATACCTTCAATACGTCCCCACATTTGGGCCTCATCCTCATCCCAAAATGATATATAATTATTAGCTATACCTCTTTCATCTTTAACTTTTATTGCAATGCCTTGATAACTTCCCTCAACTTGAAGAGGATACAAATCAAAATTTGATTGTTGGCCTTCATTTTCAATAGTAGCATTAATAGTAAGCTGTGCATTAATATTTGTATCATCGGCTATTGTAGTTTCTCCGGCTAATGTGGTTTCATTATAGATCAATAAAGTATTTCCCGTTAGAGCATCAAAATCGGAGTTGCCTTCAACATTTAAATTGCCTCCAATATTCACATCTCCCGATAGATTGGTAGTTGCTTGACCAACCACATTTAAGGAATCGTTCAATACCGTAGCTCCAACAACTTCAAGATCTCCAATAATCAATAAATCGTTATTTAAGTTGGTATTCCCTTCAACCGTCAAATCTCCAGAAAGATTGGTGGCATTTCCCCCGTTGACATTTAAAGTACTATTTAAATTAGCTGGTCCTTCAACTTGCAATTCACCATTCAAAAAGGTAAGATCATCAACAGTTAAAGTCCCAGTAGCTGTAATATTCCTGTGAAAAGCATAAGGCAGAAAGGTGAGTTTTTCACGGGCCATATCCACATAGTTGGTCCCGCCATCAAAATCGATCTCGACATTGAGGTCCTTGTTGGTTCCATCCCAACTTATTTCGGCAAAACCATCAGGGTCTTCCTGACCTATTAATAAATTGATCCTGCCATATTGGTCGGTGTTTGTCGTTTGGACTTCTTGATACTCCACCTGATTACTCTCATCGAGAATGGTAAATCGGATGGCAATCGTAGCATTAGGTAAAATATTACCTTCTGCATCAACACCAGGCAATTCTTGATTGTCAGGACCGATAATGACGGCTTGATAGCTTATACCATCAGTTTGAGCAGTAAGTTGTAGACTTACAAATATGAATAAGGCGATTAATACTTTTTTCATGATATATTGTGTTTAGTTTTTGGTCATTTTTAAAAGGTCATCCAGTTTTGGGGCAATGATAAAGGTTATGCGTCGGTTCTTGGCCTTACCTTCTTCAGTTGTATTATCTCCAATTGGATCATACTGTGCACGTCCGGCTATAATGAGGTTTTTCGGATTAATAGCTTCATTCTTTTCCAGGATCTGCACAATGCTGGAAGCTCTTCTTGTAGAGAGGTCCCAGTTATTATTAATGAACGCTTCCTTATTAAAGGAGGCATCGTCGGCATGACCTTCAATCATCAATAATAAATCAGGATTCTTTGCTAAAAAATTGCCTAAATCATTTATGGTATTTATAGCATTTTTATCTAAACTCCAGCTCCCTGATCTAAATAACAACTCTCTTTCCATGACAATATGAACTCTACCATCGTGTTGTTCAATTGTCATGTCACTACCCTGATAAGGATTCAAGGCATTAGTGATTGAAACTTTTATTGCATCAATTTCTTTTTGATTCTTGCTGACTATAATTTCCTGCTCAGCAATCTTGTTTTCAAGGGTAGCTTTGGTTTGTGTGTTCTCCAATTCTAAAGCTGTAATTTTTTCTGAATTGGCAGTCAATTCATTTTTCAATTCTTCTATCTGAACTATCTTTTCTTCAGAGATTGTTTCTTGCCCTTTTTTAAGGCTCACCAATAAGCCAATACCAATGTTATGTGTCTTTATTTTGAGATCGCCTTGCACGTCCTTAAACGCGTCACTTGTTCCATACATATATTGTGTAAATACTGAAAGCCCTTGTGATACAGCGTATTGCATACCCAATCCAGCTCTAATAACGTAGATAGCACTATCAAAATCTTCTTGATCAGATAAATTGAAAACCTGATCGTTTAAAGTTTGAGTTCCTTGTATTAAAAATTCAGCTCCTGCAGAGGCTTTGATATAGATCGTAAAATTTCCCGGTTTAAAAATTTCGAAATCAAAACCTAAACTTGCTCCTAAATAACTAAGGTCCCATTCAAAGTAATTATCAAAATCGACATCACTACCTATAGCGCCATATTCATAAAAATTACCATTAAAATTGACGAATAACCCCTTAGCAAAAAACTTGGTACGATAACCCAAACTCAAATAAGTGTGATTAGAAGATTGCAGATTATCTAAAGATTCTCCCTGTGAATTTTTATAATCGAAAGATGAAATAGTTTTCCCCGATTCGAAATACAGTTGTTGACTATTTACAGAAAAATAACTTAGGAAAAGACATGCAAAAACAATGTATGATTTCATATTTATCTTTTTATTAGTTTGGTACTAAAGCTTTTGTTATTAGACTCAATATTGAGAATGTAGTTGCCATTGGCATAATCACCTAAATTCAATTTAAGTGTTTGAGATGGCGCAAATTTTTGAGAATAAATAAGACTTCCTTTAATATCAAATAAAAGGATCTTGACTTCGTTTGTTATGTTTTCTGAAAAAGTGATGAACAGATAATGGCTAAATGGATTAGGATAGATTTTAGCCAATAATATATTAGAATTAGTATTTGAACTGACCTCTATTAATAATGAGGGTTGTTGGTAACCTTGTCTTAATGTAAATCCTGAATTGGATTCTGTTCCTATTATACTGGATTGACCGATACTTTGACTAATGACGTAAATTCCATTGGAGGTTGACATTGTGGTGGACCCTCCGCTAGAGCCAAGATTTGACCTTATAATAGCGTTGGACGTAGCGGTTTCTGATTCTATTGAAGAATTTTGACTATGGCCTGCAAAAAAGCAAAAAGCCATTATACCAAATAAAAATTGTTTACCCATCTCAATTAATTTCTTTAAATGGAAGGCTAAATTGATCTAGGAGGACAACCAGTATATTAGAAGGTCAAATTGATTTAAGAGGGCAGCCAAATAAAATAGCTAATTTTCTAAATAGGAATTGAATGTAATAAAAAAAAAGAATAATTTTCTAAATAGGAATTGAATGTAATAAAAAAAAAGAAATTCTGCAAATATTTTGTTACAAAAGATTAAAAATCAGATTATTACTTACTCTTATTCTTTTGGTAATAATTACGAAACCGAAGCGTTGCATTTGATTCCGAATTACATTTTTAACGAAATTGACTTAATACTCTTTTCCTTTTTAATACTGTTTTTTTGAATCGGATTTAAAATGGCTTAAAAAAAACAGTTTGGTAAATACGCTTTTGATAAAAAATTTAATCATTTACATTATTTTTTTGGGAGCATTATTTTCATTAGTGTTTCGGATACAAGACTTTTCAACTGGACTTGGAAATTTATTGTTTCTAACATTATTTCATTTAATTATAGTCAATTATAAAAATGAGCGACTTGAACTAAATAAAAAAACTATTGCCAACATCGTATAAAAATAATTGCTTATTTTAGGCTAAACCAAAGGTCTTTGTGCTTTTGTTACGTCTGATTTACTACGGAAAATCCTCGCACACAAAAACGCAACTAATCATATAAAAACACGATATCACAATTCATAGTTTAGCAATGGTTTAGCAATAAGCAACACAAAGCTTTTTGTAATAGTATATGTTATATACCAAGATACGGAATCCCGTAAAACCTCTCCTAGAATAATTTATAATATTGTATATTGAATGATGTTTGTCATAAAAAACTCACAACTATAAACCTATATTTACCTTTTAATTAAAATTATTATCATCCAAGTGATATAGCATCGGTATAGTTATTAACTATATCCAATTGTTAGCCACAATATACCAACCATACTAAAAAAATATGAAAGAAGAATTTGACCCAAATAGAGCTTACAATAGAGATGCTATAAATAAAGAACAGAAAATTAGAGTGCGTTTAATGGATGAAGAAGCACTTAATAGAGGTCGAGAAATAGAAGGTTTACCTAAAATTACCGATAAAAAAGATTTCGACAGAGAACTAAAACTTAATCCACAACATAAAGTTTTCACAGATGTTTACACAGGTAAGATAATTAGAGGTGGCGACGCATACGATTTTGAGCATATTGTGTCTGCGAATTATTTATATATGAAACTCAGAGGAACTCATACAGAAGAAGAAATTGCAAAAATAGTCAATAACCCTAAAAATGTTGGAGTTACAAGAAGGGATATAAACAATCATAAAAAGCAACATAATCTAAAGGATTATATACTCGATAAAAAGGAAAAAATAGAGCGATTTGGTATTGATAAAAACCTTGCAAAAAAAGCATTGATAGATGCAGAAAACAGCATCAACTCTTTATCAAACATTGATTTTCCAATATCTTATGACAATAATGATAAACAGAAAAGTAGTCAGCCATCAAAATTTAATAAAAAAGCAGCATTTATACCACCTGTAAAATCATCTACATCAAGAAGTTCATCAAATTCTTCAAATAAAAGTTCAAATTCCAAAAATACTTCAAAGTCAAGTTCATCTTCTAATTCAGCAAATACACCCAAAGTACCTGTTAAGCTTATTTTAGGTATTATAGTAATAATCATTTTACTGTTATTGTTTTTATGGTTTAAGAATATATTTCCGTTTGATAACAAAAACAATCAAACTAATGTTGTTCCTAAATCCGAAATAATGACCGATGAAAATAAAACGATTGAAAATAATCCTATAGGTGAAGGTTTTATAGAATCAAAGATGAGATTCGCAAAGCCTTTAGACGACTTAACGAAATCGGTAACCGATATTTCCGAGTTTAATTCGATTGTAGAAAATCAAAATATTATTCCTGTAATTGGTTCAATGTTCGAATATAATTCAGCGGACATTTCAAACGATGGAAAAGCAATCTTAGCGGAATTTGCAAATGAGTATAAAAAGTTAGATTTTCCTTACAAAGTTCTTATCGAAGGATTTACTTGTACTATTGGTTCAAAAGAATCTAATGAAAAATTAGGCAAAGTTAGAGCTGATAATTTAAAATCAGAACTAAATAGGTTTGGTATTGCCGAAAATCTTATTGTTATTAAACCAATTGGAATGCAGAACTTTGTTTCAACCAATAATGGAAAAAGCGATTTAGTTTTAAATAGAAGAAGTAACGTAACGATAATTAGTGCGGAATAATACTGTGGCTAACATCGTATATATCTCATAGCTAATTAGTTACTTAAACGAAGTTAAGGCTTATTTGGAAAGTCGCCAAATTTTTAAATTTGACGATTTCCAATAAAAAAGATAAATAGTAAAATTTAAAAATCTGGCTTGTGATCAATCCGAAAATAATTTTCTAATTTGCACGCTACGAGCCATATACAAAACCGTTAGCAAACATTAGAACTGACTCAACCGTTAAACTTCATATTATTAATCTGAATTTAAACTAATACAATGAAAAGATTTATACTTATTATTATTTTATCTGTAAATTATCTCGGTTTCTGCCAAGAAGGATACGTCAATGAAGACGGAACAGTTTCGGATAAAGCAAAAAGAGAACTAATGGTTGGAGTCTTCAATGAAAACGCAACTGAAGGAACTCATTATGAAATAGAAGATAAATACTTTGTTGTAATAACAAAATCAGACTGTGGAGATAAAAAGTTTGAACCAGAGGAAATGCAGAATAAAGCATTACTTTCTTCCTTTGCTCAACTTTTAAATCAAATTTCTGGTTTCAAAAGATATGGTTATGACAATTATTCTGACATTGGTTTTGAAGGAATGATATTTAAAACTAATACAGTTTGCATGTATACTACGAGACGTTATCATTTCAAATTTGAACTTGATGAATTGAAAGGTTTTCCTGAATATATGGACATTGGTGAATTAAGAGATTATGTCATAATCGAAAATAAAAACAAGAATATTATATACGTTAAAAATCCGAAAAAATAATTAGACGAACAATAACATTTGCTAACAACGTGTATATTTAATTGCTTGGTTATCGCCTACTTGGAAATTCCTTAGGAATTTCCTCTGGTTCGTTTTCTTTTGCTAACTTAGTTCTAGCCAACGCAACTAACCATACACAAACATGTTGTATGCCATTAACGAAAACAAATGAAAATATATTTTGGAAAAATATCAACCAAGTACGATACAGCTCAAATTGATGGCGGCTATTATCAAGCCCCAAAAAGCAGTACATGGTTTAACGGAATTGAAGTTGGAGACTATGCTTTTGTTATAGGTGGAAATAAGATCCAACTTTGGAAAGCGAGAGAGTGGGGTGAAATGCGGGATGGAGCAAATGATAAATTAGACTTTGACATCATAATTGCAGATACAGAGATTGAAACAAAGGATTTAATTGCCTTCAAGTATTTTAAACTAAGTATTGACTTGATTGTGAAGTCAACAAGATCGACAGGTGCGGAAAAAAAGGCATTTTTCGAACTTGAAATAGACCCTGGATTTACCGAAGTGAATTTATTAGACCCAGAAACATATAAAGATCAATCCAATTATAGAGAAATCAGGACATTCCTACCTGGAGAAGAAGTAAAAAGCTCTTATGATATCCAAATGCAGTTTGAGAATGGGCAATTGCATATGCACCCAGTAGTCAATTGTGATCATGAAATTGTAAATCGCTTTAAGGACAACACAAAACATATCGGATATGGTCAATCCCAAAAGGACCGGACTCTTTCAGTTCTGAAAGCAATAAGTAACACTAATTCAAACCTAAGTAATAAGTTAACGATTAAAGACTTATTTGATGCTTGTATGTGTCCTTATAAAGTTGATAATCAAGAAACTAAATTTTGGGTGATCAACGGATTTGAAAAGAAAAAAATTGAATATGACTTGGAGAATAACAGTTATGTAATGTATTTCCAATATGATGTTCAGAAAAAGGGAGAAGTCACAAAGCAATTGCGAAAAGCGAAAAGTATTAAGCCAGGAGATAAAGTTTTGCTCTTCAACAAAAACAAATACTATGGGCATTCCACATTTGAAGAAACTGACCTGGAAAACACATTAGAGCTAACGCTGAATAATCAGATTAGTAATGCTATAAAAAATGATCCTGGCAAGATAGTCACCTATACCGATGCTAAATGTTTTTATGAAGACCTTACCTCTGAAAATGGATTTAATGGTGAATGGGGACAACGTTTGAATATTCAAGAATGGGAAGATATCCATGAAGAAGGAGTTTTAATTCCAGGAATTGCGGAAAACTTAGGTTCATCATCCATAGTAATGGATACTATTATTGAACTTAAAGACAGAAAGTTTTATGACATAGTAAAAGGAATATTATCCGGAGAAATTGAAAATATTAATGCGTACAAGAAGATGAAAGAAACAATCAATCTAATTCAATCTAAAAAACAAGTTATTCTCCAAGGGCCTCCGGGAACGGGTAAAACATATTCGGCTAAAGACTTTGCAGAGCAATTAATCTATAATTCCATTTCTTCTGATAAGAAAGAGCAAAAGAGAAAACTTGAAGAATCAGGTCAGTTTTCATTGGTTCAATTCCATCCATCTTATTCATATGAAGATTTTGTCAGAGGTATATCAGCTAAGAGCGAAGGCGGTAATATAGTCTATGAAACCGAAAATAAAATTCTTGCTACGTTTGCTCAGAAAGCAATGAACAATTTATATGCTGTTAATAAGGACGTTAAAGAGCTTTCAAAAGAACAGCAAATCGAAAAGTTGTTATTGAAATTTGCAGAAAAGGTTCAAGATAAAATTGATACTCATGAGGCATATCCTATTACACCTGCGGTTTCAATTCTAGTTGTAGAAAATGATGCTTTTCGGTACACTGGTGATTGGAAAGTAAGTCAACGTATGAAATTTAGTGATTTGGTATTAGCTCAAATAAGTGGGATCACCACTCGCCAAGAGTTAAAGCAACTACCAGGAGTTTCTGGATTAGCTAAACAGCACGCGTCATACTTTATTAAGGTTTTGAATAATTTCCAGAAAGAATACAAAGCTGAATTGAAAAAATCTACTGGAGACGACATAGAAAAGCCGTTATTAAAAAATTACATTTTAATCATTGATGAGATTAACAGAGCGAATTTACCTTCTGTTTTAGGAGAACTAATATATGCTCTTGAATATAGAAATGAATCTGTCGAAAGCATGTATGCCTTGGATGGTGACAATTCTATCACGATACCAGAGAATTTGTACATCATTGGCACCATGAATACTGCTGATAGAAGCGTTGGTCATATTGATTACGCGATAAAGAGACGCTTTGCCTTTGTTGATGTTTTGCCAAGAGAAGATGTTATCAATAATGACAAATCTAAAGAGCTATTTAAAATGGTAGCAGCTCTCTTTCTTCAGGAAAAAGAAGGGAAGAAATTGAACTCTGATTATTTAGCTTCTGATTTTGACTACAAAGATGTTCAATTGGGACATAGTTATTTCATTTTAAAACCCGGAACGGCTGAAGAACAAAAAATGGAACTTGAAATGAGATTAAAATATGAAATAACACCTATTCTAAATGAATACGTTAAGGATGGATTACTATTAGAAATAGCTAAAGAAAAAATAGAAGAAATCGCAGATTTTGAGTGTTAAACTACTGACATATAGAGAACATGAAAACGTTCTGTTCGAAAGCGAAACTATACCGTTGACTCAAAATTTTTATGAAGTGACCTTCACTAAGACTCATAGAGGAAGAGATGCAAGTTTACCTTGTTTTACCGTTAAAAAGACTAAAGAATCCGAAAACATATATAATTTAACAACTGGTTATTTCATTGGTGTTGATTGGTTGGATTCAGATAAGACAGCATTATATGTAGCTCCAAAGCTAAACCTTGAGAATAAGGAAGTAGACTTTGTGAAAATGCTTTTCTCTTCCCTACGACATGTTGATGTGACCAAAGAAATTGACGAGCTTTTTGAGGTTAAATGGGATCAGCCAAATATTGAAATTGAACAAAAACAGGATTTACTCACACCATTTCTTGTGGTAGAGTTTCTAAGTCTGCTTAAAATTATTGTTCGTAAAGGATTAAAAAAGTCTTATTACAAAGTTGAGAAAAACCTACACAGTAAGGTCAAAGGAAAAATATTGATTGGTAAATCCATTAAGCACAATATCCTACAAAACAAAAACCTTCATACATATTGTAGTTATGACGAGTTTGGGCTGAACAATAAAGAAAATCGGCTATTGAAAAAGGCACTTTCCTTTGTGAAAAGGTATTTGCCTAATTACACTCAACTCACCGATAATAAAGAAATTCAAAACACTTTTAATTATATCAACCCAGCATTTCATAATGTCTCGGGTGAGATTGAATTGAATGAGATTAAACAGTCAAAAAAGAATGCTTTTTACAAGGAGTATGAGCATGCAATCCATTTGGCAAAACTTATTTTAAAGCGATTTGGTTACAACATATCCAACACTGTAAAGGACAAAATTCAAACACCTCCCTTTTGGATAGATATGAGCAAATTATTTGAACTTTATGCTCTTGGATTACTAAAGGATCGATTCCATAATCAGGTGAAGTTTCAACACAAGTATTACGGCAATGAACTGGATTACCTTTTAAAGTCGGATAATTATAGAATGGTGATTGACGCGAAATATAAATTAAAATATATTAGCGGTAAGCATGACGAAGATATTCGACAAGTAAGCGGCTATGCGAGATTAAGGAATGTATATAAAGCATTAGAGATTGAACAAGGAAATATAATTGATTGCTTAATTATTCATCCAGATCAAGATAATGGACTTGAAGACCTCAAAGATGTCGACTTAAAAGAAAAAGAAATACCTCAATATTTTGACGTTTATAAAGTCGGTTTGAAATTACCACACACTAACTAAAAATGAATAATATAACAACGTGTATAACCAATTGCTTTGTTTGTGCGTACTCAGAAAATCCTGCGAATTTCCCTACTGGTTCGCTTTCTTTTATTAACTTAGTTTTCGCCAACGCAACAAACTATACACGAACACGTTGTGCGCAACTTCAACTATGAAGAATATTATTTGTTCAATCGTAATTACGTTGATAAACAGGTATTACAAATTGAACATTAGGTGCTTGTAAAAAATTTATAGTTGGTAGTTGGTTTGCTTTCATATGTTTTGTTCAATATTTTCTATTGGGCCATCAATCTCAGGATGGCATTTTATATCTAATTGCTCACTTAGATGTTTTTTAACACCTATAATATGAACATTGCGTACTAATGTAAGAATCACCTCATTACTTCTAATACTTTTAAAGTTTGTTATGATGGATATGAAAGATATTAATATCATAAATAGGTTTTAATAATACATTATATTTTTCTGCTTTTTAAGCTTTAATTATTCATTGTTGTGATAACAATTGTACTCATTTTGATGACAATTGTTATCTTATTCAATGGTTCATCAATGGTTCGAATTGAAAATCAATGGTTCATCAATGGTTCGATTACCAAATTAAACAGTTCATTTTACTGAGACATAAAGTTAAAAGTCTATTGCTTTAGAATAATTAGCGCTTTATCAATATCACTTCTCTTATAATATCTACGATTACCAATACCATAACATTTAATCTTTCCTTTTTTAGTCCAACTCCATAAGGTTGAAGAATCAATTTTGAGATATTCGACAGTTTCTTTTCTGGTCATTAATGTGTCAGGCTCCTGAGAACCAGAATGAAGTTCTTGTTGGTTTAATATATCTCTAATTGTTGTTATATTTTTCAAAATTAATTCGATAGCTCTGGGTAAATCCTCAAATTTTAAATTTTCCATTTTTATAATAATTGTATTGATTCAAATGTTGAATGAAGAAGTTCAAAATAAGTTATTAACAGGTAAATTGTCACCTTATTTGTCACCTAAAAAAACAAAACCCTGTAAATTAGACATTTACAGGGTTAATTGTGGAGTCGGAGAGAATCGAACTCTCGTCCAAACAAGCTATTAAAGAGTTTTCTACACGTTTATTCTTTCATTAGGTTTTCGATTGTAAACTGGCAAAAGACAGCCCACTTACAACTTAGCTCCTTAATCTCGAAAAGGTATCAAAGCGCTACCTAATCTAAGTCAATATTTACGATGCCTATATTAAGAACGCCATTAACCAAGGCTTTCTTGAGACATTTAGCATTCCTACCTAGTAGGACGTGGCTTAATCTTACTGTGATTCAGATTATGCAGCTAAAGCGTAGTTATTCTCGCCGTTTAAAAAGTTGACCTAGCCTTTTACGTGTTTCAAAGTCATTACACGACGTGCTTACCATTTAATGAATCTCGCTGTCAAAACCAGTCGACCCCATTTTAATGAGATAGTAAATTTTAATTTACGTCATCGAATTAATCCCGAACTTGTTTCGGGATCTCCTCAACATCTCTTTTAGTAATTTTAATTTACGTCATCGAATTAATCCCGAACTCGTTTCGGGATCTCCTCAACATCTCTTTTTGTAATTTTTATTTTGGCGTTCCCTTTCAGGTCAGGCTTTCCGCTATATCTTTTGCGAAAGCAAAAGGATGTCGCTTCAATCCTTAACGCACTTCCCCAAAGTATAAAAGCCAATGTGCTCCGTAGCTTCAGTGAAGGAGTGCAAAGTTATCAAAAAGTTTGTATAACCCTACATTTACTAGTATTTTCGTGCAAATTTTGTACCAATATATTTTACTGTCAGTTTTGTCAGTTAAATCAGCCATAATTCAATTTTTCTATGAAATTCGCTATCATCAAAGAACGCAAAAACCCACCAGATAGACGTGTTGTGTTTTCTCCCGAAAAACTCGCCGAAGCTAGAACACAATTTCCACAAGCCGAATTTGTTGTTGAGTCTTCAGATATTCGTGTGTTTTCAGATGAAGCTTACAAAGCTCAAGGCTTTTCTGTGGTTAATGATGTATCCGATTGTGACGTGATGATTGGTGTTAAAGAAGTGCCTTTAGAGCATTTAATTCCGAATAAAAAATATTTCTATTTCTCACATACCATAAAAAAACAACCCTATAATAGAAAGTTATTGGTGGATATGCTCAATAAGCATATCGAAATGTATGACCACGAAACTATCGTTAAGCAAAATAGCGCAAGACTCATTGGTTTTGGTCGTTATGCTGGATTGGTAGGTGCTTATAATGGCTTTCGAGCCTTAGGTTTAAGAGATGGATTGTTTAATTTACCAAAGGTGGAGACGCTTGCCGACTTAGATGAGGTCAAGTCCGAATTGGATAAAATAACCTTGCCAAATATTAAAATATTACTCACTGGAACCGGTAAAGTGGCACATGGAGCCAAAGAAATCCTCGACCATTTGAAAATTAAGCAAGTGAGTGATGCGCTGTATTTAACCACTCAATTTACAGAACCAGTTTACGTCATGGCAGATGTTATGGAATATGCCAAACGTATTGATGGAAAAGTAGGTGACAGATGGGAGTTCTATAAAGATCCAACTGGCTACGAAGGCAATTTTATGCCTTATGCTAAAGAAACCGATTATTTCATCGCTGGACACTTCTACGGAAATAATGCGCCATATCTATTCACAAGAGAAGACGCCAAACATTCCGATTTTAGAATCAATTTGGTAGCCGATATTTCTTGCGATATAGATGGTCCAGTCGCAAGTACGATAAAAGCGTCTACAATTGCAGACCCATTTTATGGTTATGATCCGCAAACAGAAAGTGAAGTGGCCTTTGATGCTAAAGACGCTATAACAGTTATGGCTGTCGATAACTTGCCTTGTGAGTTGCCAAAAGATGCCAGTGAAGGGTTTGGCGAGATGTTTTTAGAGCATGTCATTCCTGCCTTTTTTAATGGCGACGAACGTGGTGTTTTAAAACGCGCTAAAATCACAACTAGTGATGGTGAATTGACCGAAGGATTTAAGTATCTTCAAGATTACGTGGATGGTGAATAAGGTCTAATTAGCGTTTAGCTCTACCTTTTTATTCCAATATACTGATATATATCATGTTGTAGTTTTTAAAAAAATACCTACCTTAAGAAGGTGTAACTAAAAAACAATATGTTATGAACCCTCCTATATTATTTTCAGTTCTTTTAATTGTATTCTTTTTATCAGGTATACGTGTTATTTTTGAATACAAGCGCGCATTAAAATTTAGATTCGGTAAATATATTAAAACTTTAAATCCAGGATTTAGATGGGTTATTCCATTGGTTGAAACGATACAGATTGTAGATATTAGAGTTATTACAATAAATGTAGTCTCACAAGAAGTTATGACCGAAGATAACGTGCCCTGTAGTATAGATGGTGTTGTATTTTTTAAGATTATTGACCCAGAAATGGCAGTATTAGAAGTTGAAGAATATAAGTTTGCCATAACGCAGTTGTCACAAGCAGCATTGAGAGATGTTTGTGGTAAAGTAGAGCTAGATACTATTTTGTCTAAGCGTGAAGAAATGGGCAAAAACATTAAAAATATAGTTGAAGTTGAAACCAAAGAATGGGGTATCGATATTATTGATGTTAAGATAAAAGATATTCAATTACCAGAAAACATGAAACGTATGATGGCCAATCAAGCAGAGGCAGAACGTTCCAGACGAGCGCGCATTATTTTGGCATTAGCAGAAGAACAGGCTGCTGGTAAATTATTAGAAGCTGGTAAACTTATAGATCAATCGCCATCTGCAATTAAATTGCGGTTGTATCAAACCTTATCTAATATTGCAGCAGAGAAAAATTCTACTATAATATTTCCGTTTCCTGAAGAAGTCTTACATAGAAGCGCTAAAACAGATACGAAATAAATGGATACTTAATAAAGTGAATATCTTTAGTTTTTAGAGTAGGCGAAGGCTTTTAATAGCCAATACGAAATAGCTAAAAATGTTCCAAAGGTTAAGATGAAAATCCAAGTTTCAAGATGAGGTCCAAATAGAAGATCAAACATATCTGAAATAAGATTAAGTGGATTATTTATAATTTCCCAGGAGTTGTAACGTAAAAAGCGTCCGAGATAAATTCCGAAGGCAGTTAAACCAAAAATAGACAACATCACAGCAAATACAAGTTTAGGGTTGAGGTATTGTTTTAATAGTTTTTCCATATCAGAAAGTGACAAGAAAAATAAAATCAGTCCATTAAACGCAAACGATACAATCACCAAAACATCTAGCCATATTAAATGTCTTTCAGAATTCATAAGATGTAATAAATCGGTGACGATATAAGGTGCGTTTGGTAAAAAGAGAAGCCATGCGCTAAACGAAACAAATAGCGTTAATCTGCTAACTTTTGGTTTGCTAATTAATGCTGTAGTAATAGCATATGGTATGACAGCCAGAAATAAATTCCATACTAAAAACAACAAGTAGAACGAGTGATGGAGTTTCATCCTAATCATAAGCAAAACGATGCTCAATACCATCGAAACGGTTAATAAGGATAAGATTCTAAATCTATTGAGAATAAGAGTTTTTATGGTTTCCATATGACGTTAATTTTTGTGTCTATTAAATAAATAGTAATAATGCCTAAGGTGTAGGCAATAAGATCTGAAATATGAAACGAGCTTCCTAAGATAATTACAGCAAGTTCATTAGCTCTAAGATTCAAAAAATCTAGAATATTAAGCAGCTGCAAAAACTCGATTAAAAACGCAAATGCTAAAACGGTTATAGCGATATATAATGGTTTTGCTTTAATAAAACTTCGAATGCAGCAATACATTAAAATGACCACCAAAAAATCGCCAAAGGTATGTCTAATAAAACCTTTGGTTAAAAATGCCGCAATACAGACTTCCGTAGATAACATTATAAGACTTGATGCAAAAAAGGGCTTGTTGAATTTAAAGGTCATTTGATTTCTATTTTTTCTCCTAAAAATTTTGGTTCTACATTAAACATTACATCAATCGCTGCTTTAGTTCTAGCTAGATATTCACGAAGTTGAACTTTCAGTCCGTAACGACCTTGAACGTCTTTTGCATTAAAAGCGATAGCATTTATATCGTTGTGTTTTGCTAAATAAATAGCGCGTTCGTTATGAAATTGTTGAGATATAATGGTAAGGGATTCTTGCCCAAAAATTTCTTTTGCTCTAATCACAGAATCTAAAGTTCTAAAACCTGCATAATCTAATACGATTCGATCTTCTGGAATACCCCTGGCCATTAAATCTTCTTTGAAAGTCGTGGGTTCGTCATAAGATTTGCTTCCATTATCACCACTTACTAGAACAAAATCTATTTTATTGGCTTTAAAAAGCGCTACTGTCGCATTGATGCGATAGGTGTAATAGAGATTTACATTGCCGTTAGATAAAATTTTTGCTGTTCCTAAAAGTAAACCTACTTTGTTTTTAGGGATCTCATTAACCGAACTATAAAGGTTGTCCTTAGCTTGATAACTCACCATATAATTGGTAAGCATAAGAGCAATGACTAAGAATATGGCAAGCAATACTATACGTTTCAGTGTTTTTTTCATCTTTAATTATAGGTTTCGGTAACAATTAGAAAATAGACACAAGCTATAGGAATGTTTATTAGTAATGCACCTATAGATTTTAGTGTCTTTATTTTATTCATTTTGAAAATCAGCACAAATAGCAATACTAAAACGACAAGGCTGTTTGCAATTACTGAAAATAACACATAATAGAAGCCAAATATTGTGATAGCAAATTTATTTTGACAACAAAGTTGAAGAATCAAAAGCATTGTTCCGAAACCAAAAAACACAAATGCTGTTGTTATCGCCATATTAAATCTATCCATATCAATTAATTAGTAATGTATTACGTTGTGATGTTGTGAAAATTGCTTGCCTAAAATTGTCGATATTAACATGCAGTAATTTCTTATAATTTAAGTGATGAAAGATGTTTGCGTGCTTTCCAATAGTGAACGAACGATAATAATAAGTGCAATAATCTGGTAAAATAATAATTCCTAAAATCATCGCTCCATACAAATATAAACTCCGTTTTCCGTTGCCAAAACAAAGACATTGTAAAGCGATTTCGTCTTCTACTTTAGTTCCAAAACCCGTTAAGGTATGGTAGGCGTCATGACGTTCTACTTTGGCAATGAGTTCATAATTGTGTTGCTCTAAAAAAGTCCCTAAATGTTTTCCAAAAGAATCTTTAGGGTATTCAAGTAAAGTGAGGCGAGAAATTCCCCAAGGTTCATGATGTTTAAACATTTTGGTATATACCTTTTGCGAATGCTCAAAAAGCCATTCTATCAGCTGTTTTCTATGTTGATTAAGTAGTTTCATTTTGGTTTGTCTTTTGCAAACCAAATCCAAGATTGGCAGGTTGTTATATATGCGGACGAGAAAAATGCAACCATATAAGTGCTGAAGTCTGATGAGATAATTCCAAGGAAACATAAACCAAACGAAGCAATAGTATAGTACGGGAAACACCTTTTAATGACTTGTACTTTAGTAATGCTTTGGTCTTTTGCAGCCCAAAAAAAAGGACAAATAGTCAATAAGATAACAATCGAAGTGCAGAAAAAAATCGGAATCATCGATAGGAATACAAATGGTACAACATCAGGATCTATAGACTTTGCGCCAATAACAGCCCAATAAATGGCTGTTGCTAGCAAACAAGATTTTGCAAGATTGTCACGAATATTCATGTTATTCATAAGTTTTAGAATTGCGTTTTCCTACAAAATTATCATAACTAAATTCTTGCCACTCTCTTAGGTTGAGCCTGTCCATATAGGCATTGTATTTTGTGTCAATTCTATTCTTGTTCTCTATAGAAATATCAATGCCATTCTCCTTTTCATGCAATAAGATGGCGTTTCTATCAGAAAGTTTTATGAGGTAATCAATATCGAAAGCATCAGCTTGATTTAGGTTGAATTTTGTTATGCTTCGATCCCAATTAATTGAGCTAGATATGAGCAGTACTGCAAATGCGATTTGTGTATTTCTTCTAAAAAGAAAGGCCATGTTTTTAATGTTCAGTACTTTCAAAAATGTGGTGATTAGTCCGATGAGTGTTAATAATATGTAGACATTCACACCAATACGTTTGTAAGTCAAACCAAACGATGTGATATAGTTTAGGTTCTTAATTGCAATAAGCACGATAAGCATGATATTTAGGCCAATCCATAAATAGGTTAAGTTTTTTAGATTTTTATTTTCTGAATAGAAATTGAGATTTCCTCTAAAAAAGTAGAGTATAATAACAATGGCTATTATTATGGAAGCGATGAGCGTATTAATTCCATTATGTACTTGATAGGACAACGCTGAGGCATTAGTAATATCATTTGTTGCCAGATAAGTAATGTCTGTAATAATATAAAGTAGAATTAAAAGGTTGAGTAAGCCTAGTAATACTGTTCCTAATTGTTTTTCCTTCTTTAATTTTTCTTCGGAAAACGTATCGGATTTAATTAATTCGTTTTTGGTTCTTAAATCGATTGAAGTTGCAGGTTCTACACTAAGTGGTCTAGAGATATTACTAAATAAAAAGTAACCTAAAATGCTAAATAAAATCCATTGAAAATTTATAAAATCAAAATCAATCAGGTTTACCAAATCGTTAAACATTGGGTTTCCGTTTTTATACAACAAAACAAAAATGATTATGAACGCTAATGGAATCCCGATAAGTTTTGCCAAATGAATGAGGTCGAAGTCTTTTTTCCAGTCGGCTTTTTCAGTTTGGAAATCAACCTCAAAAGTTCTGTGAAAAAAACCAGCTATTGACGTATAAACGCCATTTAGCCAATTGACATAAATTGATGTTTTGTTATTGGATACGGTTCCAACTAAAGTGAAAAATGCAACAATGTTAGCGATAATAGATAATGAGGAATGTTGGACAAACACGACAATTGCGGTTAGTATATAGGCAAGTGTATGCAATAGAATGCGTTTATTCTTAAACTTTTCAGGATTATATAAAAATAGGAACGCTATCGTTACAATGGTAAAGATTGATAAGTTGAGCCCAATGTATTTTCCGTAGAAAAGAATGCTAAACAGTAAGGACGCGATAATGGTTAAAAGTGGTTTCATATATTATTTATTTAAAGTACTTTGTTTTTCAAAGTGGAGAATTAAAAAAAATGCGATTTGTTTTTCTGGGTTTTGAGATATTCATCGCTCTAATGTTTTCTTTATATGCCGAAGGCAGTATCATCGCCTTCAATAGACAGTCCATATTGATCTTTCGGCTTATTTTATAACTAGAAATTAGTGGCTTAAGTATTGAAAATTTTCTAAGACCCAACAACTGAACTACTGCTTTTGGTGTAATCAATATTTGTGATTCCAATAGCAGTTTGTATCTCACAATTCCTATGTGTTTGCGATATTGCTTGTACAAATCTTTTGTAAAATCGCCATTGTAAAGATTTTGTTTGATATGCAAATGTCGCATCTCTTTAAACGCTTCATAGTCTTTAGGTAAGTCGGTTATTCCCATGCGTTGTCCTACATCAGAGAACACATTGAAAACGTCTTGGCGTTCGTGAGTTTCAAGTTTGCGTTCTAAAATTTCAAACGTTCTAATAGAGTAATCAATAAGCATAAATAGAACGTCTTTATATGCCCAATTTGGAATGCGTTTTCCACGTTTTTTTTCTACGGAAGCATGAATCACATTGATGTTTTTTATAGTTTTATAAGCCATTTCTTTTTCAGAGAATACAATGTCTCTAGCATAGGTGACTGTTGAAAATAATCGACCTAAAGGATCTTTAGGTAAGCGGCCAGTAAAATAGAGCCAATCGACAGCTTTGTTGAGTGCGAATTCAGCTGAAGCACCAGCGAATATGAGGAGAATGGTATCACTTTTCCCCCAAATTTCTCTGACTATTGAATTTTTATCTACAAAATATTCCATTCATATATGTTTAATGTTTCACTTTGAAATTCAAAGTAAGTATTCAAAAAAAAAGCTACTATAACGGCTTTATTGTTTATTAATTAATTTTTCTAGTGCTTGTATATGTTTTTTAAATTCTGCTTTACCTAGTATTGTAGTAGAGTAACGCGTGTTTGGTTTTCGACCAATAAATTGTTTTTCAACTTTAATGTACGCCACTTTTTCTAGTGCTTTGGTGTGGCTTGCTAGATTTCCATCTGTCGCTCCTAGCATTTCTTTCAGCATATTGAAATCGGCATATTCATTCACCATTAGAATCGACATGATGCCTAGTCGAATACGATGGTCAAATGCTTTGTTTATGTTGATGATGATGCTCACTAAAAAAATTTAAATTCAAAGTTAATGTATACGTATCACTAACTACGATTTCATTCTATCATATTTAACGTGCATAATTGTTCCATAGATGATATGGCAAACGCCAAATCCTAATGCCCAAAAGAACAATCCGTAACCTAAAAAATAAGTAGATATGAGTCCGATAATAATAACAGTTATTCCTAAATACCTTATATATCCTAGTGTATATTTACTGGCATTAACGCAAGCTAAACCATAAAAAATCAAAGTAAGAGGTGCTACAAAAGCGTAAAGATTTTTTTCCATTAATAATAAAATAAAAACGCCTCCAGTTGCTAGAGGGATCATAAAATTAATTATCAGTCGCTTAGAGGTAGAATCCCACATACTTTCGTTTTGCTTTTTAGCTTTGGTATAACTCATTACAATACCTGTTAGTACAGACAAAAGAAAAACAGTCAAAGCTACTATGACGATACTTAATAATCCGCTTTGCGAAATAATTATGGCTCTGTAGCCATCTGCCGTGACCATGTTATGATCGTAAATAATTCCATAACCAAGATATGCACCAATGAGTGCATAAAAGCCGGCAAGTATTCCAGATAGTCCACTAAGGGAAATAAAACGTGATGATTTGTTCATCAAATTTTTGATCTCATTTATATCTTGTAGATAGTTTTTTGGCTCCATAGTAAAGTACTTTGAATTACAAAGTAAACAAAATTAATTCAATTTCACAAATATATTTGGAAGGATATTAATTAAATTTGGACTCGAACAATTAATACTTTAAAATCATGATGGGATTTTTATTAACAATAGCGAATATTTCAGGAGGTGTGTTATTGGGCTTAGCAACACTTGATAAATGGGATGGTGAGCGCAATTTTTTTAATAAAATAGCTCGTGTTTTGGCGCCTTTTCAAACGGTAATCGGTGGTGCACTTATTGTGTTGGCGATACTTAAGTTTTGGAATGCTCCATTATTAAATGTTGCAAGTATCTTAGGTGGATTTTTACTGTTAACTCATGTTATTGGTAAGGCTCCTGCTTTTGGGGATTCTTTAAAAAAATTATCAGATAAGCTCATGCCATTTAAAGCGATCATTGGTATCGGTCTAATAGTTGTTGGTGTTTTAAGTATATTCTAATCCCTTTGAAACCAGCAGAAGAATATATATTAAAGCAACCTGAGCCATTTAAGTCTATACTCATGCATTTGCAAATGCTTATTGAGCATGCTTTACCAGAGGCAGAAATGAAATACAAATGGCGTATTCCTTGTTATTATTTTGAAACGCGACCTATTTGTTATTTAAATCAGAGTAAAGATTATGTTGATGTCGGATTTTGGCATTCGGCACATTTAACCAAGTATACAGAATATATGGTTTCTGAAAACCGTAAAGTCGTTAAATCTATGCGTTATAAAACTTTAGAGGATATAAACGATGAACTTTTTATTAGTATTCTTAAAGAAGTTGAAAAACATAAGAATAAATCATTTTTGAAATAAGGGTTTATAGCTCCTTAGAAAATATTGAATACGCAAACCCCATTCCTTTATAAGACTTCTTTTGTTTCTTTATTTGGTCAAAGTAATGAGAATCAAAAAAGTCTACAGAGGTAATACTAGAATCAGCATTTATGATTTCGTAGCCTTCAGCCATGATCTGAGATTCTGCAATACGCAATAATTTAGAGCCTATAGTACGTCTTTGATAATTTTTGTGAACATAGAGTCCATCTAAATGACAACCTTTTTTGATATGGGCAAACCCAACGATTTCATTTTTAATTTCAGCTACAATGAAGTAGAGGTCTTTAATACGATTCTCCCAAATCTCAATATCATCTGCGCCAGAAGACCAGGCTTCTATTTGTTTTTCAGAGTAGTCTCTACTATTAATAGCACGAACTGTGTCTCTGAAAATTGAAGTAATTTCTGGAAGGTCTTCTAAAGTCGCTTCTCTAATTTTTAAATCGTTTATCATCATGGCTTATAAACTATTAACCGTTTTTCTAATGGCAACTAAATTGGTTAGTAAGCTTTCTAGATTGTCCAAATGCAACATGTTTGCTCCGTCACTTTTAGCATTTGCAGGATCAAAGTGTGTTTCAATAAATAAGCCATCTACATTATTCACAATTCCAGCTCTAGCAATAGTTTCAATCATATCAGGTCGTCCTCCAGTGACACCAACACTTTGATTGGGCTGTTGTAACGAATGGGTCACATCCAAAACCGTTGGAGCAATCGCTCTCATGGTTGGAATGCCTCTAAAATCGACAATCATATCTTGGTAGCCAAACATGGTTCCGCGATCAGTAATCCAAGCTTTATCACTTCCAGCGTCTTTTACCTTTTGAACAGCATGTTTCATTGCTTCCGGACTCATAAACTGCCCTTTTTTGAGGTTCACCACTTTTCCAGTTTCGGCTGCAGCAACAACTAAATCGGTTTGTCGAACCAAAAATGCAGGAATTTGAAGTACGTCTACATATTCGGCCGCTTTTTCAGCATCAGAAACTTCATGAATATCAGTAACTGTAGGGATATCAAAGGTTTGAGATACTTTTTGAAGAATTTTAAGCGCCTTCTCATCGCCAATGCCAGTAAAACTATCTATTCTACTTCTATTGGCTTTTTTAAAACTTCCTTTAAATACATAAGGAATGTTTAATTTATCGGTGATAGTTAAGACTTTTTCGGCTATACGAAGTGCCATATCTTCACCTTCGATAGCACAAGGGCCACAAAGTAAAAAGAAGTTGTTAGAATTTGTATGTTTCAGTTTAGGAACGTCTGATAATTGCATCTGCTTAAAATTTCAAATTTCACCTGCAAAGTTACTAAAATATAATGCCATTTAGTCCATTGGCCAGTTATTGTAAAATCAAACAGAATAGTCTTGCGTCTTAGGTCTAGAAGTGAAGCGGCCTTTTGCCTTATTTAGAAGCTTCTATTAAGACTGTTTTTTATCATCCAAAGAGCCATGACGAAGTTGCCAACAACAAGTAAACCGCTTAATACCATAAACTGTTTAACTTGAACAGATAAATTAACGATGTCAAGTAGATCAGATAAATACACTAAAATCATGTATGATGACAGACATACAAAGGTAATTCCTAAGCTGAAGTTTAATTTTCTATTTGGTTTTATTAATTGCCACAAAAAGGGAATTCCAAATAAAAGAATTGGGTAAGCGGTTATGCCAGCACTTCGGTTGACATCTGTAAACCAATATGCAATTACCGCTAAGAAATAGAGGTAAGGCACAAATTTTGAATATTTGCTAATTGTTTCCATCTGTATGCTATTTTTCAGATGTAAATCGCCCATAGTTGGCTGATTCTGTAAGGCTATTTACTATTAATCAATTCTATAACGAAAGATACGCATAGAAATTATATGTGTAATCTTGAATAACGTTTTATTAACGCAATCTTCGGAGATTCTAACAGATCAAGCCTTTGTATTAATGAGTTTAGTAATCAATACATTAAGCTTTAGTTAGTATATTGGAGCATCTTACTATGTAAACATAGAAATCGTCATTTGAATTATTCCTAAAGATTGATTGTTTAATCGGAATTTAACGTACCTTTGCACGCTTAAAATAAGGCATCATTATGGCTAATATTAAAAACATTGCAATTATTGCACACGTCGATCATGGTAAAACAACTTTGGTTGATAAAATCATGTATCACTGTCAACTATTTAGAGAAAATCAGAATACTGGTGATTTAATTCTTGATAACAACGATCTTGAGCGTGAAAGAGGAATTACAATTACTTCTAAAAACGTTTCTGTAATCTATAAAGATACAAAAATCAATATTATTGACACACCTGGTCACGCCGATTTTGGTGGAGAAGTAGAGCGTGTATTAAATATGGCAGATGGTGTTTTACTATTAGTAGATGCTTTTGAAGGCCCAATGCCTCAAACACGTTTTGTATTACAAAAAGCTATCGATTTAGGTTTAAAACCATGTGTGGTTATTAATAAAGTTGATAAGGAAAACTGTACACCAGACGAAGTTCATGAGAAAGTATTTGACTTGATGTTTGAATTAGGTGCAGAAGAATGGCAATTAGATTTTCCAACGGTTTATGGTTCTGCAAAGAACAACTGGATGAGTGATGATTGGAAGGATGAAACTGATAATATTGAGCCACTTTTAGATATGGTTATCGAGCATATTCCAGCTCCAACAATTACTGAAGGAACAACGCAGATGTTAATTACATCTTTAGATTTCTCATCATTTACTGGTCGTATTGCAATTGGACGTTTAACTCGTGGTGAGTTAAAAACAGGTCAAAATATCTCATTAGTAAAACGAGATAAGAGTATCGTAAAATCAAAAATTAAAGAACTTCATGTTTTTGAAGGTCTTGGACGTTTGAAAGTTGATAGCGTACAAACAGGAGATATCTGTGCAATTGTTGGATTAGAAGGTTTTGAGATTGGTGATACTGTTGCCGATTGGGAAACTCCTGAAGGTTTAAAAACCATTAATATTGATGAGCCAACAATGAGTATGTTGTTTACAATTAATGATTCACCTTTCTTCGGGAAAGATGGAAAATATGTAACATCTCGTCATATTAAGGATCGTTTAGCTAGAGAGTTAGAAAAAAACTTAGCACTTAAAGTAGAGCCTACTGATAGTGCAGATAAATTTATGGTGTTTGGTCGTGGTGTATTACACTTATCGGTTTTAATCGAAACAATGCGTCGTGAAGGCTATGAAATGCAAATTGGACAGCCACAAGTTATCATTAAAGAAATTGATGGTGTAAAATGTGAGCCAATTGAAGAAATGACGATTGATTTGCCTGAATCAGTTTCTGGTAAAGCTATTGAAATGGTGACGATGCGTAAAGGAGAAATGCTAAGTATGGTTGCTAAAGGTGATCGTATGGTTTGTGAATTTATGGTGCCTTCTAGAGGTATTATTGGTTTACGTAACCAATTATTAACGGCAACTCAAGGTGAAGCTATAATGGCGCACCGTTTTAAAGAATACCAACCGCTTAGAGGTGGAATTCCAGAACGTCAAAATGGTTCTTTAGTTTCTATGGAAAAAGGACAAGCTATTCCATATTCTATTGATAAATTACAAGATAGAGGTAAGTTTTTCGTAGATCCAGGTGAAGATATTTATGAAGGTCAGGTGATTGGAGAGAATTCTCGTGGTGATGATATGGCTGTTAATATTACGAAAACCAAAAAGATGAGTAATGTTCGTTCTTCTGGTGCAGATGATAAAGCGAAGATTGTACCTGCAATTAAATTCTCCTTAGAAGAAGCATTAGAATATATTCAGAAAGATGAGTATGTTGAAGTCACTCCTAAATTTTTAAGATTACGTAAAATTCACCTCACTGAAGTAGAACGTAAGCGTAATAAACATAATTAATTACAAATAATATTTATAGTTTTAAAAGGAATCCTTATTTGGGTTCCTTTTTGGTTTTAGAAGAAATATTAATTTTTTTTGTTACTCATAAGGGAAATACAATTAATTTAGTAGTTTGTTCAAAAACCAATAAAAAGCCAAGATGCATTTAATAAGCATATGAAATTTCTAGATAGAGTTTTAAGAGACTGGAGAATTAGAGAAGGAAGCTGCTACATAAGACCTGATGATAAAGTCTTAGACTTTGGTTGCTTTGATGGATACTTATTTAAAACACTTGAAGATAAACCAATTCAGCCTAGCATAGGTATTGACCCGTTACTAAAGGAAACGATTTACAATGGAAAACATAAGCTAATTTCAGGTAAATTTCCAGAAAGCTTGTCTGAAAACGAAACATTTGATTGTATCGTAATGCTAGCTGTTTTAGAGCATATCCCTAGAGTCCAACAAAAGAAATTTAGTCAAGAATTTTTTAAGCATTTGAATCCTAACGGACGAATAATAATAACAGTTCCTTCTCCATTTGTCGATCATATTTTGACTGTTTTAACAAAACTAGGTTTAATTGAAGGCATGTCTGTTGATGAGCATTATGGCTTTGAGACCAAAGAAGTTTTTACCTTATTTGAAGCTCAAAATTTTAGACTGCTAAAGCATAAAAAATTTCAGCTAGGACTAAACAATTTATTTGTTTTTGAGAAATTGAAAGAAGTTAACTGAATTAGGTTTTACTTTTCAAACTTAATATGCTGAAAAATAAGCTGAATAAAATGATTTGAATACCAAGTAATATCGTAAATACTGCTGGAATAACTATTCTAAAGGTATCCGAAGGATTAAGACTTCCAAAGTTTACAGATTCCCAAAAGAATAAACCTTTAATGCTTAAAATCACACCAATAAGTAGAATGATAGCCCCACTTACAAGTCCTCTTTCTAGGTTTAAATATTTAAATAAATTATTATATCTATTGCTTTTTGGTAACAGACCGTTTTCTACAGCAAATATTTTTGTTAGCGCATAAAAAACAAAAAACTGAAAACCTATAAGTGTCATACTAGCGGTGTATAACAATGTGTGAACATCGAACATAATGTTAACTATGGCAACAGGTTTAATGATTAGAATAGTAGAGGATACTAAGCCAAATATTAGGAGAAAAAGACTGGGGTATAAAAACACCCATTTAGGACTATAAAGTAGTAAAAACCTCAAGTGTCTCCAACCATCGCTCCATGTGTTTAAATGTGGAGGTCTAGATCTTCCATCTTTATGCAGTACAGTTGGCACTTCAGCTATAGAAAGATTATTAAGTTTAGATTTGACTATCATTTCTGAGGCAAACTCCATTCCTGTAGTTTTTAAATTCATTTTGTTGTATGCTTCCTTAGAGAAACCTCTTAAGCCACAATGAAAATCTCCAATGTTTATCTTAAAAAATAAGCGACCAATAAATGATAATACTGGGTTTCCCAAGTATTTGTGTAAAAAAGGCATAGCCCCTTTTTTTATTCCACCTTTAAAACGGTTTCCCATGACAAGGTCATGTCCTTCTCTTAGTTTTTTCAAAAAGGGCATGAGTGATTCAAAATCGTAGCTATCATCAGCATCTGCCATAATAACATAAACCCCTTTTGCAGCATTAATACCTCCCTTTAAAGCATTGCCGTAGCCTTTTTCTTTGACATGTACTAAGCGTGCTCCTAATTGCTTTGCTATAGAAATAGATGTATCTGTACTTCCGTTGTCTGCAATAATTATCTCACCGGAAATCTTATTAGAGTCTATAAAATGCTGTGCTTTTTTAATGCAAACACCTAGTGTTTCTTCCTCATTTAGACAAGGCATGACAATTGATAATTCTATTTTTGAATCCATAGAGATAGCACTAAAGCTTAAATTGAATCAAGATGTTTTGTTTAATTCTTGATGATGAGTATGTTTGAAATTAGGTAGTAAAACAAATATCACCATAAATATAATCCAATTGTTGTAAAATGTAAATCTATTTATGGTATGGATGCCTATAGCTACACTAGCAATATTGGCAAGGATTAATGAAAGCAAAAAGCCCATCACAAGTCCTGATTTTGATTTGTGTTTAATAGCTAACCAAAGGCTGTATATCATTAATATTAAAGTTAATAACATGTATATCGAATTGCCATAACCCATTTTAATGTTTTTCAAATAGAGTTTAAACCATTCTTTAAAATTATCCATTAATAAAGGGAAGTACATGTTTTTAGTCACTCGATCAACTTCAATGAATGTCTCTGCTCTTGTCAAGCCATTATTTAATATGGTACTCGCAATTGGAAGAATAGTTCGATTGGCAATTTCAGAGTAAGAATCTGTATAGGTCAGTATGATATTGGTGTCTTCTTTATTTTTTAAACAATTAATATTTAGACATTGATTTGTTAGTTTTTCATGTGCTTTTTGAAATAGATCACGCTCTTTGTCTTCTGTAAATAAGTTGATGTCTTCCCTGTCTGATACATACATAGGTCCTGAAATCAGGACAATGCCTGTCCATGGAGTACTAGTGTAATGACCATGTTTGACTTTATGATAGCCTTTATCTAGTATAGATGTTAAAAACGGTAATATTAAAAATATAATTGCTGATTTTGCTAAGGTTGTGTAAGACGATTTAGTGTAAGCGATATAAATAGCAATTAGCACACCAATTGGAACTAAGAATAGAAACTGACTTCGAGTTAAAATAAGTATCGCTAGAAGTAATAAAGTAAAGTATATTCTTTTAAATTTTTTTATAACAAGTGCATCTGTAAATTTTGCGACTACTATTAAATATAGAGGATATGCCAAAGCTTCTGACATAATCGAATTAGCTAACTTATGATTATAAATATATGGTGCAAGTAGTAAAATGGTTAGGATGACATACCATAAATTAGATATAGAAAAATGACTTCTAAACTGTCTTATGAGATAGTGTATAGCGTAAAAGCCTAATAGTGATTGTATAATAATAGTTAAGATAGTTTCTGCCGAGCCAAAAACCAACTTTAATAATGATAGAAATAGGGGGTAAGATGGAGATCTAATAATAGACATATCTAAATATCCATCAGAATCAGGATATAAAATAAGGGGACTAGTTAAGATTATAATAAGTGTAAAAACAAATATTAAGATGAAAGTATAACTAAATTGTTTATTAGACATTTAATGATTTTATGTAATAAATCAAGGTAAAAGTAAAATAAATTTTAGTTTTACAAGCTTACTATATAAGTTAATGTTATTGGGAGCAATAACAAGGATGATTAAAATGTAAATCAGTTTTTAATAATTGAATTTGTTTAACCATAACCCTAGTTTTTCTATATTTACAAAAAAGTAAAAAATGATACACTTCTTATATTTTGATCCAGGATTAGGAGCAATGATTATTCAAGCGATAATTGCTGCTGTAGCTGGTGTTGTGTTATTTTCCAAAAATTTGATGTTTAAAATAAAATCGTTTTTAGGAATTACTAAAAATGAAGAAGATGTATTTGATGATATTGACATTAAAGATTCTGATATAGAAAGAAAATCACATAGTGACCAACAACAATAGACATTCTTCATCGTTTAGAGATCCATCTGGTTTTATTTTTGTTGATCAAGGTGTTTTAAAGCGCTCTATTTCGCCTTTGTATTTTGAGCAATATCATGCGCTTAAATCTTCAGAGTTTTTTAAAAAATTACAAAATGCTGGCTTACTGATTGATCATAAAGAGATTTCGGAATCTGATACTGAAATTATTATCGAGCCTGAGCAAATCCCGTTTTTCACTTATCCTTATGAGTGGAGTTTTAGCCAATTTAAAGTAGCTGCATTATTGACTTTAAAGATTCAGAAATTTGCATTAGAAAATGGATTTTCTTTAAAAGATGCTTCAGCATATAACGTGACATTTCATAAAGGAAGAATGGTGTTTATAGATACCTTGTCTTTTGATTTTTATGAAGAAAACTCACCTTGGAGAGCGTTTAAACAGTTTATATCTCATTTTTTTGGACCATTGCTGTTG
Organism: Psychroserpens sp.; assembly: GCF_036960315.1. Taxonomy (NCBI): domain Bacteria; kingdom Pseudomonadati; phylum Bacteroidota; class Flavobacteriia; order Flavobacteriales; family Flavobacteriaceae; genus Psychroserpens; species Psychroserpens sp. The sequence goes on from NZ_JBALVR010000013.1 coordinate 44,741, forward strand.
GCAAAATATAATGGTCCCGAATCTTTAAAACTTATGAGCACTTTTATTGATGGTATTCCAATTAAGATGCTGTCATCAATGCTTCCGTTTAAAACAAAGTTAAATCCATTTTTATACACCAATATTCATCTGCTTGCAAAGTATGAAGAGAAGCATAATGAAGATTATAAAGGAGATTCTAAAGTTGCACAATTATCAAAAAAAGGTCAGTTAAACATTGTCAAAGGACTTTATGAATACATCAAAAAGATGTCTTTAGAAACGACTAGCGAATGGGGGAATTATTACGATAAAATCAACTACGCTACTGATGCATTTGATCAAAAATCACAAATTATTGAGGGTTGGGTAAAGCAACTTGAAACGAAAACACTCATTGATATTGGAGGGAATGATGGGACTTTCGTTCGGAAAATAAATCACAACCTGAAGCAAGCTTTAGTTTGCGATATAGATTATAACGCTGTTGATATTAACTTCAAGGAATTAAAGCGGAGAAAGGAAACCTTCATGTTGCCTTTTGTGTTTGATGTGTTAAATCCTTCAGCAGATATTGGTTTCAATAATAAGGAAAGGGAGTCATTTTTAAAACGTATTAAAGCTTATAGTCCAGATGTTACGATGGCATTGGCTGTAATTCATCACATGACCTTAAGTGGAAATATTCCTTTTGAAATGTCTGCAGAATTCTTCTCAAGCTTTTCAAAACATTTAATTATAGAATTTCCGAAGCGAAACGACTCTTGGGTACAACGTTTACTAAATACCAAAGGTGAATTTAAAGGACACTTTGATTTTTATAACATTGAAAATTTTGAAGGGAGTTACTCCAAGTATTTCAATATTTTAGAGAAAACACCCATAAAAGGATCTGAAAGAGTTATGTATTTATTACAGTCAAATGACTAAACTAATCAATAAACTGAGAAATAGTATTAACTCTTTTGTTAGCAATCAAAAGAAGTATCCAGTAGTGACTGCATTTGGAGCTGGTTTGTATCCATTATTACATTATTTTGATTCAAATTTGGTAATGGTAAATTCGTATTATCATTTGCTGTTTTCTAGTTTATTTTTTATCATTATTCCAATTATTTCTTTCTATTTAGCAGATAGGTTTTTTTCAACTAATAGGTTTTTGGGAAAATACAATCGGTATATATTTTCAATACTAAATCTGTGTTTTTTTACTTTTTTTATTGTCTTTAGTAACTATGGAATGCAAAAGAAGCTATTAGCAGTTGCACTATTAGTGGCTTTTGTTTTGGCAATAGTAATATACAAACATCTTAAGAAGATTGTTGTTTTACAATTCCTTTTGGCTTTGATGGTGGTAATCATGTTTATCCCTAAGTTCTACAGTTATACGCAGCAAACAGATGATTGGATTAAACAACCTGATGATATCGAAAATGTTGAATTCAAGAATCTTCCAAATATATATTTAATACAGCCTGATGGTTATGCTAATTTTTCGGAATTAAAGAATGAGGTATATCGTTTCGATAATTCTCAATTTGAAAGTTTTTTAAACGATAAAGGTTTTGAGTTTTATGAAGGATTTAGAAGTAATTATTCATCAACTATTTATACCAATAGTGCCATTTTTGGAATGAAACATCATTTTTATAGTTTTCAAGAAAACAAAAACAATCATGATTTTAGAAAATTCATAGTAAGTGAAAACCCAGTTCTATCTATTTTTAAGGCTAATAGTTATAAAACGCACTTACTTGTTGAGGAACCGTATTTTTTATTAAATCGACCTAAAATAGGTTATGATTACACCAATATAGCGTTAGGAGATATTCCATATTTTACAAATGGTTTTGATATGAACATGCCTATCGAATTAGAATTAGAATCACTTATAAAACAAAATAAAAATTCAAAGAATTTTTACTTCCTTGAAAAAATACTTCCTGCCCATATTGTCGTTCCTGAAACGAGCTCAAGAGGTGTTGAAGGTGAACGAGAATTTTATCTTGAAAAGCTTGTTAAAGCAAATCAATGGTTGACTCAAGTCGTTAATACAATAACAAGTAACGACCCAAATGGTTTAATTGTTATTTGTGCTGATCATGGTGGGTTTGTGGGTTTTAAAAGTACTTCAAACTCTAACGGTAAAACAGAGGATAGGGATTTATTGCATTCGGTATTTTCGTCTGTTTTAGCAGTAAAATGGCCAGATAATCAAGCGCCTAATTATGACGAGGATTTAAAAACATCTGTAAATTTGTTTCGCGTTTTATTTTCTTATTTAAGTGAAGACGAAAAATACCTTGAATATCTTCAAAGTAATAAAAGCTATCTTAGAATAACTAAAGATGCTCCTGGTGGCATTTATGAAGTTGTTGATAATAATGGCAATGTTGTGTTTAATAAAGTAAGTAATTAGTTTATACAGTTTTCAGTTATTAAATTAGCATAATTAATTTAAAATGTAATCTTATTTTTAAAGTAGAAATATATCATCCTAATAAAGAGCAAGAATGGAATAGTTTCGTGTCTTATTCAAAAAATGCGACATTCTTATTTCAAAGAGGGTTCATGGATTATCACCAAGATCGTTTTAATGATTTTTCGTTGATGATATATAAAAATGAAAAATTGGTTGCTTTACTACCAGCAAACAAAGTTGATAATGAAGTGTTTTCTCATCAAGGGCTCACATACGGAGGTCTATTATTGGATTCAAATATAAAGTTTAGGGATACTTTGAATGTATTAAGAGTTGTGCTAAAGTTTCTATATGATCATGATATAAGTTCAATTAATGTTAAACTAATCCCTCCAATTTATGTTGGTCAACCTAGTGATGAATTATCGTATTTAATGTTTTTGACTAAAGCAGAATTGATTAGAAGAGATGCGTTGGCAGTTTTAAAATTAAATAATCGACCAAAACGTTCTAAAGATAGAGTTGAAGGCTATAAACGAGGTTTGAAGAATAATTTGGTAATCAAAGAAGTTCAAGATTTTGATGCATTTTGGAACGTGGTTTTAAAAGTCAACCTTCAAGAGAAACACCAAGCTAATCCAGTTCATTCTTTGAATGAAATAACATTGTTAAAAGAAAAATTCCCAAACCGTATAAGGCAATTCAATGTCTATAAGGATGAAAATATCGTTGCAGGCACTACTATTTTTGAAACAGAATATGTAGCGCATTCACAATATATTTCTGGAAACAGTGATAAAAACACATTAGGAAGTTTAGACTTTCTGCATACTCATTTAATAGAAAACGTATTTAAACATAAAATGTATTTTGATTTTGGAATATCAAACGAAAATAGTGGTAAAAATGTGAATGAAGGATTGCAATATTGGAAAGAAGGATTTGGTGCAAGAACCGTTACTCAAGACTTTTATCTGGTACGAACGGAAAATTATAAGTTATTAGATGATGTAATGCTATGATTAAATTTTTAGACTTAAATAAAATCAATGCGAGGTTTGAAGATGAATTTTCCTCTCAGTTTAAAACGTTTTTAAACTCAGGATACTACATTAAAGGTGCCGAAGTAGAGCGCTTTGAGCAGAATTTTGCCAAATACTGTGGTACAAAACATTGTATTGGTGTCGCCAATGGATTAGACGCGTTATTCCTGATTTTTAAAGCCTATATCGAGCTTGGGAAGTTAAAGCCTGGTGATGAAGTTCTGGTTCCAGCAAATACCTATATCGCAACGATGTTGTCGATAATCAACTCAGGTTTAAAACCTGTTTTTGTAGAGCCAAATGAAGACACATTCAATATCTCACCTTCAGAGATTGAAAAACACCTCACATCGAAAACTAAAGCCATTTTAGTTGTTCATTTATATGGGCAATTGGCAGATATGCTTGCTATAAATACGATAGCTAAAAAACATAACTTGCTTGTAATTGAAGATGCCGCACAAGCGCATGGTGCAACGTTATCTTCTGAAGAAAAAAAAGCAGGAAACTTATCTGATGCAGCAGGTTTTAGTTTTTATCCAACCAAAAATCTTGGTGCTCTCGGTGATGCTGGAGCTGTCACGACAAATGATGATGAATTAGCCGCTTGTATAAAAATATTACATAACTACGGAAGCTCAAAAAAATATAGCAACGAAAAGATTGGAATCAATAGTCGATTAGATGAGTTACAAGCCGTGTTCCTTAACATAAAGCTCAATGTTCTTGATAGTGATAATGCCATAAGAAAAGGTATAGCAAAGCGCTACTTGAGCGAGATTGATAATCCGAAAATTAAGTTGCCTTTCTATGATTTTACAGATAATCATGTGTTTCATGTATTTGTTATTAGAGTAGCCGATAGAGCTCATTTTATATCCTATCTTGAGAAGAATGGCATTGGGTATTTAATTCATTATCCAGTGGCGCCACACCATCAAAAAGCACTGTTGCCATATAAATCTTTATATTTGCCTATTACAGAAGCCATTCACGACACTGTGGTAAGTATACCTTTGAGTCCTGTTATGACTAATGATGAGATTGAAACAATTATTAATGCCCTAAACCTTTATTAATTGAAGAGCTTTATAAAGTACATTAATACTAATGTATTATTTAAGGTTGCACATTTAAACTCTGCAACTATTGTTACCAAAATTATAGCAGGAATTTTAACATCAAAAGCTATCGCTATTTTTATTGGGGTAGAGGGCATGGCTCTTATTGGTAACCTCCGAAATTTTTTAAGTGCAGCACAATCGGTTTCTATACTAGGTTTTTATAACGGTGTGGTTAAAACTATCGCCAAGGTTAAAAATGATAGTGTAAAATTAAGTCAGACCCTTTCTACAGCATACTACCTCTGCTTTTTTTCAACAGTTTTGGTCTCCTTTTTATGCTATTACAATGCCGAGTTTATTAATGATTTGCTCTTTTCTTCAAATTTTAAATATGCCTATATCATAGAGATTATGGCTCTGGCATTGCCCTTCTATGCTTTAAACATGATGAGCTTTTCTATAATGAATGGGTTTTCTAACTATAAAATGTTGCTCATTATCAACATTATTGGTCAGATTTTAGGACTGTTGGTGACCTTGCTTTTAATTTATGAAAACAATATTGATGGTGCCTTAATAGCTGCAGTAGTTGCACCTTCGCTTATATTTTTGATTACTTTAGTTGGTATCATTAACCGACGAAATTTAATGACCTATATCAAAACCGATCATATTAGTTTTGATATGTTAAAAACGTTTGGTCCATATGCTGCAATGGCGCTTGTAACAGCTATTGCCTTACCCATAATATCTATTTGTATTAGAAATTATATCATTTCCGAAGTTGGACTAAAAGAAGCTGGATATTGGGAGGCGATGAATCGGATTTCTGATTACTACTTAATGTTTATCACTTCAATCATTACCTTATATCTTGTACCAAGATTTAGCGAGATTGATAGTAAAGCCGAATTTAGAAAAGAGGTGTTTGGATTTTATAAATCGGTAATGCCCATTTTTGGTTTAGGCTTGGTATTACTTTATTTTTTAAAGCCATTTATTGTACCACTTATCTTTTCCGATGAATTTAAACCCGTACAAGATTTATTCTTTTGGCAGCTTTTAGGCGACTTTGTTAAGGTGTTAACCCTTGTTATAGCCTATCAGTTCCTAGCTAAAAAAATGTTTGCCCATTTCATTATTATTGAAGTCTTCTTAGTAGTAATGCTGTACTTCTCTAGTGTCTATTTTATTGATATGTTTGGAGTTAAGGGGGCCGTAATTGGACATTTTATTAGTTATTTAATGCATTATGGCATTGTGTTGCTTATTTTTGGGACGTCTCTTTTTGGGATTATTTCTAAAGATTCCAAAAAACCTTAAATAGATATCCAGTTTAATGTCTAAACAACATAGCAACTATACGAGTATTTTAAAATCGACTTCACTTTTTGGAGCTGTACAGGTTTTTAATATTTTGATTTCTGTAGTGCGTTCTAAAGTTATTGCTATTTGGGTTGGTCCTACAGGAATGGGAATCATAGGTCTTTTGTCGTCTGCATTAAGTGTTGTAAGTGAAGTAACGCGATTAGGCCTTGATACAACAGCAGTAAGAGAAATAGCATTGTCTAAGAACAAAGATGATGAGAATGATGCGCATTTAGTGGTAGCCACGATTAGAAAAGTAGTCTGGTTTACAGGTTTGTTAGGTGTTATTGCAACAATCGTACTTTCTCCTTTATTGAGTCAGTTTGCATTTCATAACTATGAGTATACCATCGCTTTTATCTGGGTGTCCTTATCACTGTTATTTAATCAGTTAACTGCAGGGCAGTTAGCAATACTACAAGGGTTTAGAAAACTTAAATTATTAGCAAAAGCTAATCTTCTCGGGAATTTTATAGGACTGCTAGTAAGTCTTCCTTTGTATTATGTCTTCAGACTAGATGCCATAGTGCCAGTCATTATTTTATCGTCTTTTGTAAGTTTAATAGTGAGCTGGTTTTACTCTAATAAGCTAAAATTTAAAGCATTAAAACTAAGTAATAAAGAAGCTTACAAACAAGCTAAGACCATGTTGAATTTAGGTTTGATGTTAAGCTTAAGAGGTTCAATCACTTTAATCGCAGCTTATATATTTCAGTTGTATCTCAGTAAAGCAGGCGGTATCGATGTGGTTGGTTATTACATTGCAGGTTTTATGATTATCAACTCGTATGTAGGCATGGTATTTAATGCGATGCAAACCGATTATTTCCCAAAGTTGTCAGAAATCATTCATTCCGAAGAAAAAATTAATGCAACTGTTAGTCAGCAAGCGGTTATAGGCATATTACTTATTGGACCTCTAGTTATTGGGTTTTTATCATTTTTACCCATCATAGTGAAGTTATTATATTCAAAAGAATTTCTAGTGATTATAGGCTTCTTGTCGTGGGCAATTTTGGGCATATTGTTTAAAACATTATCTTGGTCAATGGGATATGTGATTTTAGCAAAAGGTGATTCTAAGCTATTTATTAAAACGGCTACATTTTTTAGTACTCTAATGCTAACGCTAAATATTTTAGGCTATTATTTTTATGGTTTGGAAGGTTTAGGAATTAGCTATCTCATATATTATATCATCCATTTTACTGGTTTAAAAATCATCACGTTTAAGTTTTATAAAGTGCAGCTTAATACTGAGGTATGGACAATTTTTATCATTTTATTGTGTTTGTCATTAGCGGCCTTTGGTGCTACTTTTATAAATGATGAATTATATAAATATATCGTTTGCAGCCTATTAATTATAGTTTCAATGGCGTATTCGTATCATCAATTAAACAAAAGAGTTAACTTTCAGGGTTTATGGAAGCGATTTTTTAATAAAAACAAGAACAATAAATAATCTATTTAAGCATTGATTAGAACGGTATTAAACAAAATAAAATTTGCCTTATCAATTAATTGGTACAAAACCTTGCGTTTCAATTTTAAGATGTTGCCGTTTGAACAAGCTAAAATATTACCTTTTTATTTCTACGGAAAAGTTAAATTTTCAAGCTTAAACGGAACGGTCAAAATAGATGCGCCTTTAAAAAGAGCAATGATTGGTTTTGGTCAGAAATTTGAGCAAATGTCCAAAGCAAAAGGGATTGCTGAAATTATTCTTAATGGGACCTTGGTGTTTAAAGGGCATGCACATTTTGGAAAAGATGTCTTCTTAAGTGTTCAAAAAGATGCCTATTGCGAGTTTGGTTTTATGGGATGTTTAGGGTCAGATGTGAAATTGTTATGTACCAATCGTATCGTTATTGGAAATTGGGCAGGCATTGGTTACGAATCTCAATTGATAGATACCAATTCTCACCCAATGATTAATAGTAAAACAAGAGAAGCATATCCAATTTCGGGACCAATCGAATTGGGAAATTATAATGCGGTTTCTAATCGAGTTTCGATTATGGCTAATACAAAAACACCTGATAATTGTGTGATTGCCTCTAATAGTTTGTGTAATAAAGATTATACAGATTTGGGTAGTGAAATTCTATTAGGAGGCGTTCCAGCCAAATTAATAAAAAGAGATTACGTAAGAGATTGGGAATCTGAAAAAGAGAAGTTAATGTTTTACAAACGTGTGAAGCTTTAAATCTTCCTTTGAAACTTAGCAGGATTGCCAAACCATATTTCATCACTTGGAATGTTTTTATTCACATACGATAATGCGCCTAAGATACAATTGTCGCCTATAGTAATACCGTGTTGAATCACACAGTTTGTTCCTATAAATACATTTTTTCCAATATGAGCACCACCTATTTGTTCCATGTTAGTATTTAAGTTGTTGGTCATTACTCTTGGACAGACATAACTGTGATCTCCTATTTTTAACCCTCTTGCCAATATACTATCATAACGGACAACAACATGGTCACCAATAACACAATCTCCAGAGGAGCTTACTCTAGAATCGATTAAACAATTCTTGCCAACTACAGTGCCTTTTCTTAACTCTACGTAGTTCTTAATAACCGTATTATCTCCTATGACGACATCATCTTCAATAACACAATACGAGCCTATCTGTACATTTTTTCCAATAGTTGCTTTATCTGAAATCATCTAATACGTTCAATTTTGTGGGGTTCTTTTTGTCCAAAGGTCAAAATATTCTTGAGCAATATTAACATAATTATGCCTTTCTTCTATAAAACGTCTAGCATTTTTTGAAATTGCATGGATTTGTTCTGGGTTATTAATTAACCATTCTAATTGTGTAGCAATACTTTTAGCATTAGTTTCGGCATTAATGGCAACACTATTTTTTTTCAGACCATAATAGTCTAACCATTCTTGTTCCGCTCCAGTAAAAACGACCTTACCTGCAGCCATAGCCTCTAATGCATTATAACCTTGGTCGTAAGCATAAACCATGTCTAATATAATATGTGCCTTTTTATAATGCTTTAAATAATCTTGATATGGAATATTTCTAGTGGTGATAACTTCAACGTTATCCTTATATTTTTCTTGAATACCTTCTAATGCCTGCTCAAAAATATCATTACCTTTTTTGTGATAATTTTCGGTATTGATACCATGGAAAATGATAATTTTATCAGAAATAATATGGTCTTCATATCCAATACGATCCGTATTTATTGGGTTTGGGATAAGGCCTAAATATTTTGGATGATCTTTTAGAGGCAGATGGTAATCTAAATCTGAAGAAATTACGCCCTGAATATTCTCATAGATGAAATGATGTAAATTGATATGAGATTCTTCAAGATATAGGAACACCTGACTAAACTCTTTTTTAGAGACTTTATTTTCAAAAAAAGGCGTTAAAATTGAGTATTTAAACTTTTTGTCATACGCATATTTTACACTTGGAAAATCACAACCACAGGATAAAAGAAAGACATTTTTATTATTCTGAAAGATAAACTCTAAAAGCTTTTTTTCAATACTTGCAACTGTACTAAATACACGTTCATTAACAATTTGAACCACATCATAATCAACTAAATGAGGCTTAAGTGCCTCAAATTGTTTTTGTATAGACAATGAATTTAGGTCTGTTTTAAAAAGCTTATAAATGATTCTTTTTAGGGTTCTAGATATTCCTTTTTCGTATTTAGAATTGATTTTAATATCGACTGGATAATTTTTAAACCCATCACCATTACCAACCAGGGTTACCTCATGGCCAAGTGCAATTAACCCTTCTTTTAAAGAGTTGTGTAACCTACTGTATTCGCCAATTAAAAGAATCTTCATTTATATTAGTACATTTGCTTAAAATGCGTAATTAATGCATAAAAATAAGCATAAAAAAGTTTGTATAATTTCTACTTCACTCGCCAAAGGAGGAGCAGAGCGATCATCGGCTCAATTATCTAAAATGCTGAGCGAACTCGATTATGAAGTTCATATCGTGACAGTGATTTCAGAAATTGATTTTGATTACAACGGAACCCTTCTTGACCTGGGTAAATTAAAAAACAATAGTAATTCTTCAAAAAACCAGATCGAACGCTTTTTAGCGTTAAGAGCATACATTAAGAATCATAAATTTGATGTTATTATCGATAATAGAACACGAATTGAAGGCTTAAAAGAGTTGATGATTTCTAAGTTTCTATATACTGTCAAAACTGTATATGTGATTCATAGTCATGAGACTTCATTAACATTTCCAAAAACAAAATGGCTTAATAAACTCATCTATCAAAACGTGCAAATGACAGCGGTTTCCAAAGCTATTAAGTCTAAGTTTCAATCCTTATACAAGTTGAAAAATGTCGAAACCATTTATAACGGTTTTGATTTTGAGGATATTAGATTAAAATCTGAAACTGAGATAGAATTACCAGAAGGAGATTTTATTTTGTTCTATGGACGATTGGATGCATATCAAAAGAATATTGGGTTATTGTTGGATGCCTACAAAGCTTCAAAACTACCTGGGAAAAATATCAGATTAGTTATCTTAGGCGATGGACCAGACAAAGCGGATTTAAAGCAATATGTTTTCGATCAGACTATTTCAGACTATGTTATATTTAAAGCGTATACGAAGAATCCATATCCTTTTGTGAAAGCTGCTAAGTTTGTAGTTTTAAGTAGTAGATTTGAAGGGTTTCCTATGGTTATTCCTGAAACCTTATCTTTGGGGATACCAGTATTATCGGTTGACTGTGAGTCTGGACCTAGTGAAGTGATTACTAATGAGCATAATGGGTTATTGGTAGAAAATCATAATTCTAAGGCTTTAGCTGAAGGGATGAACAGATTGATATCAGATCATGAATTATTAAAATACTGTTCGGAGAATGCCAGTGATAGTGTGAAACAATTTGATTCAAAATCAATAGCACAACAGTGGCATAATCTATTGCAAAAATTATAAATGAGTGTAATACATGAGTAAAACAAAACTTTTTGATATTCCAAAAATTGATGATGTAAGAGGCAATCTTTCGGTCATCGAGAAAGATTTAATTCCTTTCGATATAAAGCGAGTGTACTACTTGTATGATATTCCGAGTAATGCGTTTCGAGGAGGGCATGCACACAAAGATCAGAAAGAGGTTTTAGTTGCCTTAAGCGGAAGTTTCGATGTGTTACTTGATGATGGTCAATCTAAAGAAACAGTCATGCTTAACAAGCCCAATAAAGGACTTTTAATTGATACAGGTATTTGGCGAGAGCTGAGTAATTTTTCTTCTGGGGCTGTTTGTTTAGTCCTTGCTTCAGATGTTTTTGAAGAATCCGACTATATTCGAGACTATGATGAGTTCTTACTATCTAAACGAACTTAAATTGATATTCAGTTTTCGTAATATATTCTGAATTTGCTTTGAAAGGATTAAAATTAGTCTTGGACTCCTCTTTAAAAATTTTTGTTTGGAATTTATGTTTTGAAGATTAATTTTATCTAAGTAGTTTTTTGCCAATTCGAGCTCTCCTGTAAGTTTACATTGCATTCCTAATGAAAACCTATTGATATCTAGATATTTTTTCAATGAGGTATGATCCTTTGTGAATATCTCAAATTTATCTAAATCCATGACTTTTCGATTTAGAATATGTTTTTCTGAAATTCTATTGTCTGAATCATGGTTTATAGTAACACTTATGTTGTTATAAAAGCAGATATCATAATCTAATGCAATTCTAATCCACACATCTGTGTCTTCTCCAGAATCAAGTTGTTCATTAAAACCACCTAATGCTTTAAAAATCATTTTAGGAATCATAATACCAGAACTGTTAGCTATCGAATCTACATAGCTAGCTTTAAAATAGTCCTCTAATATGTCCAAGAAATCTGGTTCAGAAATAGAATGATAATGGCATTTGTAATGTGTGCCATTTATTTTTTTGTCATAAGCTGTGCAATACATGCCGCTTTTAGGAAAGAGGTCAACCATATGCTTAATATTTTCCAAATGATGACTATGCCAAATATCATCAGCATCCAAAAAACAAATGAATTCAGAATTCGCCTTATCTATTCCAAAGTTTCTAGCATGTGATACACCTTGGTTATCGATAGTATAGAGTTGTAATCTCGAGTCATCAATAGACTTCACAAGTTCTGCACTATGGTCTGTAGATCCATCATCAACAACAATGAGCTCAAAATCTATAAATTTTTGAGCTAAGACACTATTTATGGTGGTTTTAATATGCCTTTCCTTATTGTAAAGTGGTATAACTATAGAAAAGTAAGGTTTCATTACTATTTTGTAGATTTGACATTCATGAGTGACAACAATTGTAAAGATATAAAACTCCATACAATTGAAGTTGTTTAATAACATAATCATAAAAAACCAATTATCAATCCACTACTTTCCATTATCGTTCCTACCTATAACTCATATGAGCAATTAAAAACATGTGTTTTAAGTATTAAAAATCAATCTTTTAAAAATTATGAGATTTTGATAATTGATGGGCAATCAACAGATGATACAAAGCAGTTATTACAAACATTGAAACCTCCTTTTTTTTGGAAAACTGAAAAGGATGAAGGTGTTTATGATGCTATGAACAAAGGAATAGAACAAGCTCAAGGTTCATGGCTTTATTTTATGGGTAGTGATGATCAATTTTTTGAGACCAATGTCTTAGATTCTGTTTTTCAAAAACCAATCGATAAAAATATAGAGCTAATCATAGGAAGTATCAAATACGATTGTGAGAGTAAAGCTTCTCGTTATCTTAATAAAGATCATGGCGTACGTAAAACTAAATGGTCATTTAATTTATGGGTTACAAATTCAGTTCATCATCAAGGTGTCTTTTATAAGCGTTCTGTTTTTAATGAAATGCGTTACAATTTAAAATACAAAATTCTTTCAGATTATGATGTAAACTTGAAGTTGTTTAGAAAGAAGAAGAAGGCGAAAATGATAGACGATGTTATTTCTTTTTGCGGTGCTGAAGGCTTATCTAAAAACTATAGTTGGTCAATGTATAAGGAAGAAATCCAATTAAAAACAACGCAAAGTTTTATTTTGCTTAAGCCAGTGTTTTATGTCTTAGCCATGCTCAAGTATCTCTTCAAAATTTTTCAAAAATAGCACTATAGTTTTCTTCAGAAATGTAAATATAGAGTCAAATATAGTTGTAAACAGGAAAAAATACAGAAATTAAATACTAATTAAAAACGTACATTGCAGTATCAAAACAATGGAAGGTATGTCTGGGTTCAAGAGACAGGAAATAGCAGAACTTATTTACAATAAACTAAAGCTTAAGCAACAAGATATAAAGGTGGCTTACCAAGCTTCAAAAGATCAAATAGGCTTTTTCTATATAGACGATTTGCTTCCGGTTGACATTGCCAAAAAGTGTTTTGAGGTGTTTCCAGATAAATCAGAAATGCATACTCTTAAAAGCTTAAGAGAATACAAACATGTTTCTGCACAAATGGATAAGCATCATGAACTTTTAGAAAGCGTCATCTATGCCTTTCAAGACAAAAAAGTTGTTGAACTAATTGGTGAGATTTGTAATATTGAAGCACTCTACGCAGACGAATCTCTGTATGCTGGCGGAATTTCACTAATGGCCAAAAACAATTACCTTCATCCGCATTTAGATAATTCGCATGATGCAGAGCGGGAGCGTTGGCGAGTGATGAATTTACTATACTATGTTACTCCAGAATGGGAAACTAAAAACGGTGGACATCTAGAACTGTGGCCAAATGGTCCCAAAAAGGCACCTCAATTACTCGAAAGTAAATTTAACCGACTTATAGTCATGGCAACACACGATAGATCATGGCATTCGGTAAACGAAGTTACTATAGACAGTAGCCGCTGCTGTATCTCAAATTATTATTTTAGCGATGACCCCTTAAACAACAGTGATCGCTTTCATGTCACCAAATTTAGAGGCCGACCAGAAGATACTTTCACTAATATTATTTTGGATTTGGATGCTAATTTAAGGATGCTGCTTCGCAAAGTATTCAAAAAAGGAATTCGTAAAAACCCACATTTCTATAAAAATAAGTCTTCATAGTTTTAGATTTGGTATAGTAATTGAAAATACTTTGACATGAAACAACGATTGTTATATATTATTTTTTGTCTTGTTGGCTTATGCTTAAATGCACAACAGGAGTTTCATGTGTTTCCTAAAAATCATCAAGACAATCCAGGAACCAAAGATGGTATTGGTTCTATAGACAATCCATGGGATTTTCAAACCGCTCTGAGTCAAACATCAAGCACAGTGAATTCAGGGGATACCATTTGGCTGCATGAAGGTGTTTACGTTGGGAAATTTATAAGCACACTTCAAAGCCTTGAGCCTAATAAGTACATTACAGTATCTGCTTTTAAAAATGAGAAAGTAGTGTTGAACGGAAATGTAAATTCAACAAATAAAGCTGTACTTGAAGTAAAAAGTCAACAAGTCATATTTAAAAATTTTGAAATTACTTTTTTAGGCGACTATCCAAGGCATGTAAATGATTTAAATTTTATAAGAACAGATGGAATTAACCACACGTCTGGTCATGATTGTAAATTCATAAATCTTAAAATATATAATAATCCTGGTTCAGGATTTGGTTCTTGGAAGCACACTGGAGGCACCTTGATTGATGGTTGTAAGATTTACAATAATGGTTTTTTTTCTGAAGTAAGAGGAAGAGGTGCTGGAATTTATGTGCAAAATCTAAGTGATAAAACCAGAGTTATTAAAAACAATATCATTTTTAATAATTATTACATGGGTGTTGAGGTTTGGTCTGCTTCTAAAAAAGCAACCTCTAATTACGTTAAAAATATGTTGCTCCAAAACAATGTAATTTTTAATAATGGATCATCCGGAGGACATTTTAAAAATAATATCATTGTAGCTACAGACGATAACAACGGAATCAACCGAGCTACCAATATTAAACTTATTGATAATATCTTATATCATAATGTTGATATTGCAAAAAGTGCCAAGGGAGACGCTGGTTCATTGACACTTGGTGTTAACATGAAAGCGCCATTGCTTGATGTAGAAGTATTGGATAATATTATTATTGGTGGTAATAATGCCTTACGATTTGATAATGCCGAGAACACTGTTTTTAAGAATAATACAGTTTATGGAGGTTATGTTCACTTTTATGAGCATGGATTGACCAAATTTAAAACTTGGGATTTTGATAACAATAACTACTTTTCTAAAAATAGCAGAAACTTTAGAGTCATCAATAAAAAGGATTATACTATGGCAGATTGGAAGTCCATTTTATCAATAGACGCTAATAGTAATTGGAAAAGTATTAAGAGTTTTGAGATGGAACCCATTCTCGATGTTTCAAAAAGTGAGTTTACACAACATAAGTATAGAGTTGTGCTATTTGATGTTAAAGGAGATTCTGTGACAATAGATTTTAAAGAATATGGCCTACGTAAAGATCAAAAATATAGTATTTACGACGTTGAAAATTTGAGTTCGGTTTTATCTTCTGGAATGCTTGCTGAAGACCTGAAAATTAAAGTTCCAATGCAGTTAACCGATTTTGAAAAACCACTTCATAATACTAAAGCACAAAAAACATTGTCGAATTTTGGGGTGTTCATAATCGAGTTCGAAATACTAAAACCTGAAGATAGTTCGCCTAAAAAAGATAATGCTATAAAGCGCTTTTTTAAATGGCTAGGATTTTAACCTTTACGCTGAACCACTTCAAAAACCTTATTTTCATCACACTTTAAAGTCTTACTAGGATATTTTAAAAGCAATGCATAATCGTGTGTCGCCATTAAAATCGTATTGCCATTTTTATTAATATCACGTAATACTTCCATCACTTCGATACTGGTTTGCGGGTCTAGATTTCCAGTAGGCTCATCGGCTAAAATAAGTTCTGGATCATTGAGTAGAGCTCTAGCAATAGCGATACGTTGCTGCTCACCTCCAGATAATTCATGTGGAAATTTAAACCCTTTGGTTTTCATATCAACTTTGTCTAGAACAGCTTCGAGACGTTCTTTGATTTCGGTTTTATCTTTCCAGCCTGTAGCTTTTAAAACAAATTCTAAATTCCCATTGATAGTTCGGTCAGGTAACAACTTAAAATCTTGAAAAACGATACCCAACTTTCGTCTTAAAAACGGAATGTCTTTCTCTTGTAGTGTTCTTAAATCATAATCAACTACATGGCCCTCACCTTCTGTGAGTTGTAAATCGCCATAAAGTGTTTTCATAAAACTACTCTTACCACTTCCTGTCTTACCAATGAGGTAAACAAAATCACCTTTATTCATTTCAAAATTCACATCAGATAATACCATACTATCACCTTGATAAATAGACGCATCTTTGAGTTGTAAAACGGTTTCAGACATAAAGTTTTATTAAGAGTTGTATTCTAAAATGTAAATGTATTATAAAAAAAATCAAATTACATAGATTACACGACGAGTAATTCACAACGAAAACTTCATTATTATGTTTTAAGTGTAACATAATTTTGCATGAATAGTCTATTTAATAACTCAGTTTATAATTATAGCATGATTTTTGCGTTATAGCTTTGATATAAATTATCTTTGACATCAATTAAAAATCGAACTTAATGACTTTCAGAAAAATAAGTTTTTTGTTAAGCTTTTTGCTGTTTGCATCCTATTTACAAGCACAACAATCTGCAACATATACCAGCGATCTTGTAGACTATCAAAAGGCACTTACACTATACAATAATAAGCAATATCAAGCTTCTCAATCTTTGTTTGAAGCCATAAAGAATGATGATCCAGATGAAACTGTAGAGTCAGATTGCGCCTATTATATTGCCAATTGTGCAGTACGTTTAAATCAGCAAAATGCCGATGATCTTATCCAAGATTTTGTGGATAACTATCCGACGAGCACCAAGCGTAATACTGCGTTTTTGGATGTAGCCGATTATTATTTTGCCAATAACAAATATGCCTATGCTAGAAAATGGTATGATAAAGTTGAAGAGAATAGCATTGCACGTTCAGAACGTGATAAGTTCAACTTTAATTACGGTTATACCTTGTATTCCACAGGAGATGAAACAGGAGCTAACAAGTATTTAAATCGTATAGTGACATCTAAAGAATATGGTTCTCAAGCGAAGTATTATATTGGTTTTATGGCTTATGAAGGCGATGATTATGATAAAGCTAATGAGTATTTCGATCAAGTGAGTGATGAAGAGAAATACAAAGAAAAACTGTCCTATTATCAAGCAGATTTAAACTTTAAACTAGGTAAGTTTGAGAAAGCTATAGAACTCGCCAAAGAGCAATTGGACAAGGGTACGCCTCGGGAGAAATCGGAACTTTCAAAAATTATTGGAGAAAGCTATTTTAACTTAGAACAATATGCAGAAGCTATTCCATATTTAAAAGCCTATAATGGCAGGCGTGGTAAATGGAACAATGTCGATTACTACCAATTAGGTTATGCACATTATAAGCAAAACGATTTTGAGAATGCCATTTCAGAGTTTAATAAAATTATTGGAGGCGACAATAGCGTTGCTCAGAATGCCTATTACCATTTAGGGGAAAGTTATATCAATCTCGATAAGAAACAAGAAGCGTTAAATGCATTTCGTAATGCGTCGCAAATGGATTATGATTTAAAAATCCAAGAGGATGCGTGGCTCAATTATGCAAAGATTAGTTACGAGATTGGAAATCCATATCAATCGGTTCCTCAAGTATTGACAAGTTACTTAGATAAATATCCTGAGACGAGCTACAAAGAGGAAATCGAAACCTTATTGATTGATTCTTTCATCACATCAAAAAATTATAAAGAAGCTTTAAAATTATTGGATGGAAAAACTAGTTTTGAAAACCGATTGGCTTACCAGAAAGTAGCTTTTTACAGAGGTATTGAAGTTTATAACGAAGTTAATTATAATGAAGCAAAAGTGCTTTTTGATACATCTATTGATGAAGCTAAAGATCCAGTATTCACAACCAGAGGCATATTTTGGAAGGCAGAAACCGACTACCACTTAAACAATTTTGATGAAGCTTTAATTGGGTTTAAACAATTTATGCAGCAAAGCGAAGCTTTCGAAGTCAACGAAATAAAAAATATCGACTACAATATCGCCTACACGTATTTTAAACTGAAAAATTACGATCAAGCAACTTCAAGTTTTCAGAAATTTATCGATAATCATAAAGAAGATAAACTGCGTTTAAATGATGCCTATTTAAGACTTGGTGATGGGTATTTTGTGTCTTCCAATTACAATAAAGCCATAGCCGCTTACGATAAAGCGATTGCTATAAACGAAATAGAAGGGGATTATGCGTCTTTTCAAAAGATCATGAGTTTAGGTTACACAGGTGAAGGCGCAAAAAAGATACAAGGCCTAAAATCCTTTATAGATGATTTTCCTAAATCTTCACTGCGTGACGATGCCATGTATGAATTGGCAAACTCCTATGTGAAAGCAAATGACACAGATAAAGCGATGGTGATGTATGATCGCTTAATTGGTGAACACAGCAACAGCGTTTTTGTTTCAAAAACCTTACTACGTCAAGGCTTATCGTATTACAATGCCAACGATAATGAAAGAGCCTTATCAAAACTTAAACGCGTGGCTAATAATTATCCAGGAACCGAAGAAGCCAATCAATCAGTATCTACAGCACGTTTGATTTATATTGATTTAGGGCGTGTAGATGAATATGCCGCTTGGGTGAGGACCCTAGATTATATTGATGTGACTGATGCCGAATTAGATAATACAGCATATTTGGCAGCAGAGAAACAGTATTTGGAAAATAAAACAGATGGTGCGATTCGTCAGTTTAATAAATATTTAAATGAATTTCCTAACGGCATACACGCACTAAAATCTCACTTTTATGTAGCAGAATTGTATTCGAAAAAGGATTTGCCTGAGAATGCCAGACCACATTACGAATATGTTGTTGGTAAACAAAAAGGTGAATTTACCGAGCAGGCGGTTGTCAAACTTTCTGAAATATATCTTAATATATCTGACTGGAATAAAGCTATTCCGTTGCTTAAACGTTTGGAAAACGAAGCCGATTACCCGCAGAATGTCACGTATGCACAATCAAATTTAATGAATGCACATTATCAGCAACAGCAATATTCTGAGGCGGTAAGTTATGCTGAAAAAGTACTTCAGAATAATAAAATTGATAATAAAGTAAAGAGTGATGCTCAGATTATTATTGCGCGTTCTGCTATTAAAACTGAAGACGAAGCTAAGGCAAAAGACGCCTATGCCAAAGTAGAGAGGATAGCAACAGGCGCTTTGGCTGCTGAAGCGTTATATTATAATGCCTATTTCAAACATAAAGATGGTAAATATCAATTGTCTAACACCACAGTTCAAAAACTGGCTAGAGATTATAGCAGCTATAAATATTACAGTGCTAAAGGTTTGGTTGTAATGGCTAAAAATTATGATGCTTTAGGTGATGCTTTTCAAGCGACTTATATCTTAGAAAGTGTCACTTCTAATTTCCCTGAGTTTGATGATGTAGTTACCGAAGCACAAGAAGAACTGAATAGAATTAAAGCAGAAGCAGCCAAGACAAATTCCTCTGTTCAATCCGAAGAAAATTAAGCGAATAGTTTTTTAATAGTTGATTCAATCAAAATATAAAGTATGCAAAATACAATCAAACATATAGCCTTAGCCATCCTAACCTTAACAGTATCGTTTTCGTTTGCACAAGAGCGTGAAAAGGATACGATAGATGCAGGTGTAGTCAATGTTGTAAAACCATATACACCTACAATATCTGATGCGTTTAAAATTAAGGAAACACCTACATTGAATGATTCTACAACGGGAAAGAAGAAAGTGATTAATTACAATATTTTTTCCATTCCTGTGGCTTCAACTTTTACACCTGCAAAAGGTAAAGCAGCCAATGTTGATAAGGAAAAGCCCGTAAAACTATACGATAATTATGCGTCTTTAGGCGTAGGAACATATACAACCATTCTTGGAGAAGTGTATTTAAATCATGCATTGAGTAGAACCGAACGTGTTGGAGGCTACTTTAGTCATCATTCATCTGCTGGAGATATCGATGGTGTCAACTTTGATAATAATTTTTCGGAAACAGGACTCAATGCACATTACAGTCAGAAGTTGGGAGATTACTCTTGGAAAGTGGACGGTGGTTTCCAATTGCAGACCTTTAATTGGTATGGTGTTCCAGATCAGAGTATTGAAACTTTTGATGTTGACCATTCGTTCTATACGGCAAATTTTGGTGGTAATATCAATTTTGAAGATGCAATAATTAACAAAGGAAGTGTGTTATACAGACGTTTTGGTGACAATCAGGATTCTGGTGAAAACCGATTCATTTTAAAGTCCGAATTCGATGTGCCAGTTGCTGATGTGCTTATTAATACCGAAGTGACTATAGATTATTTAGGCGGCTCATTTGATAAAAACTATTTTATAAATGAAGAACTCAACTACAGTAATATTAACTTTGGTTTAGCGCCAAGTTACCAAATGATAGAAGATGATTTGACCCTTAATTTGGGATTAAACTTAGTCTATCTCAATAATTCCGAAGCTAGTGATAGTAAGTTTTATATCTATCCGAATATTACAGCGAGTTACCGTTTGGTTGATGAGTTACTCATTGCTTATGGCGGAATTCAAGGTGGTTTGATTCAGAACTCCTATTACGACTTTGCTCAAGAAAATGCCTTTGTATCTCCAACTTTATTTATCATTCCTACCGATCAAGTTTACAATACCTCTTTAGGAATCAAAGGAAAATTATCTAACAGTGTGAGTTATAATATAAGTGGGCATTATTTAGCCGATAATAATAAAGCATTGTACAAAGCAAATCCTTTTTTAGGTAATGCTGAAGAGAACTATCAAAATGGGAATTCCTTCGGAATAGTTTATGATGATTTAACAACGTTCTCTATTGCAGGTGAATTGAATGTTGATATCAATCGAAATTTTAAACTAGCGCTTAAGGCTGAATATTTTGCTTATGATACCGATAACGAAGCCGAAGCATGGAACTTACCAGACATTAAGGCCTCAGCCTTTTTAGATTATCAAATAGATGAGCATTGGTATGCAGGTGCAAATCTTTTCTTTATTGGTGAACGTAAAGACGAATTTAGACAAGAAGGGGTTTTAGTTTTTGCAGAACCAGTTACGATGACATTAGATAGTTATTTAGATGCCAATATGCATTTGGGTTATAAAGTTAATGGTCAATTGTCGGTATTTGCAAAAGCGAATAACCTTGTAAATCAAGATTATAATCGTTGGTTGAATTATCCAGTTCAAGGCATTCAGTTTTTAGCTGGAGCAACATACCAGTTTGATTTTTAAAACACAGTGTCTTCCTGAACTAGTTTCAGGATCTCATTTCATATAAAAAAGCATTCAATCTTAAATTTATAGGTTGAATGCTTTTCGTATTTTTATGCTTCTAAAATTCCCACTATGAAAAAACTAGCCATCCTTCTACTTTTAATTATCTCTTATTCGTGTGCTAAAGAACAGCAAACGGTTGATTCAATCGTTATCAATGCCAATATTTATACCGTTGATGATAGTTTTGCAAAAGCCGAAGCCTTTGCGATTAAAGACGGCAAATTTCTAGACGTAGGAACTTCCGAAGAGATGCAAGCTAGTTATACTTCAGAAAACATAATCGATGCTCAAAACAAAACCGTCCTTCCAGGGTTAATTGATGCACATTGTCATTTTTTAGGCTTAGGTTTTAATCAGCAGGCAGTCGATTTAGTAGGAACCAAAAGTTTTGAAGATGTGATGAAGCGTGTGTTAGACTTTCAGAATAAAAATAAGGTTTCATTTATTACTGGACTTGGTTGGGATCAAAACGATTGGGAAGTAAAGGAATTTCCAAACAAAATATTATTAGATAAGATGTTTCCAGAAACACCAGTTGCTTTAACTAGAATAGATGGTCATGCGATTTTGTGCAATCAGGCGGCTTTAGATTTAGGAAGCGTAACGGTGAATAGTAAAGTTGATGGAGGGGAAGTCGTCATGGAGAATGGAGAACTCACAGGAGTTTTAGTTGACAATGCCGAAAGTTTAGTGATGAACTATTGGCCAAAACCTACAAGAGACGATATGGTGAAAGCATTGTTAAACGCTCAAGATATTTGCTTCGACTTAGGTTTAACAACTGTTGACGATGCTGGATTAAGTCAGGGATCTATTGAGATTATTGATAGTTTGCAGCAAACAGGAGATTTAAAAATGCGAGTGTATGCGATGGTGTCGTTTTCAAAAGATAATGTAGATTACTATACTAAAAAAGGAATCATTAAAACCGATCGATTAAACGTGCGTTCTTTCAAGTTTTATGCTGATGGTGCTTTAGGCTCTAGAGGAGCCATGCTACGGGCTCCATATAGCGACAAACCAAATCATTTCGGATTGCTAGTCACCGATTTGAAAACCTTTAATGCTGCAGCTGAAAAAATAGCGAATTCAGACTATCAAATGAATACACATGCTATTGGAGATTCTGCTAATCATGCGGTATTACAAACTTATAATAAAGTTCTGAAAGGTAAGTCAGATAGACGTTGGAGAGTAGAACATGCACAAGTGGTGTCTCCAGAAGATTTCGAGCTCTACAAAAATGTGTTGCCATCTATTCAGCCAACACATGCGACTAGTGATATGTATTGGGCTGAAGATCGTTTAGGAAGCGAACGTGTAAAAGGTGCTTATGCTTATAAACAATTGCTTAATGCCTACGGAAAAGTAGCCTTAGGAACCGATTTTCCTGTAGAGCAAGTGAGCCCGTTTTTAACCTTTTATGCAGCTGTGGCAAGACAAGATTTAGAACAGTTTCCAGAAGGAGGATTTCAGATGGAAAATGGATTGACCAGAGAAGAAACCTTAAAAGGCATGACTATTTGGGCCGCTTATTCCAATTTTGAGGAAAACGAAAAAGGAAGCATAGAAACAGGGAAATTTGCCGATTTCATCATCCTTGATAAGGATATTATGACGGTTGACCATAAGGAGATTCCCAATATTAAAGTTGAACAAACCTTTGTTGATGGAGAACGACAAAATTAAATATAGAATATGACAAGAAGCCTAATAATTTTAATACTAATGTTTTCGTCAATTATAGCTAGTGCTCAGTATGATGATTGGAGTGCAGGCGAAGTTTATCTTAAGGATGGTAAAGTTTTAATGGGCTTAGTGAGATTCCCATATGTTGAAAACAATATGCCCTTTTCTGGTAAAGAACGATTACGATATAAAACAGAACGCAATAAACCAAGTAAAAAAATTAAGGCTAAAGACGTCGATAAAGTACTTTTAAAAGTTGTTTATTCTGAAAAAGTCAAAGGTAAGAGAATCAAAAAAGAACGTGATGCAATATTTATTGCCATAAGCAGAAATAAAAAGAACACAAAATTTGGTTTCGCCGAATTGGTCGTTGATGGGCCGCTTAAATTAGTACGACGTGCTGTGTCTAATAATTCTGGAAATAGAATGGAATTAATTACAGAGTCCTTATTCGTAAAAGATGAAGGGATGGCTATTCCGTTCAATTATGCAGAGATTAAATCATTTAAAAAACGAGCTAAAGCCTATTTTGAAGATTGTCCAGTTTTAGTCTCAAAAATTGATAATGATCAATTTAATAGGAAGAATTTAATTGAGATTGCTCAATTTTATAACGCTAATTGTAGCAACTAGCTAAAAGAGTTTCACCAAATAATCAAAATGATCCCCATCTAGTACTTTCTCACATTGTAATCCAACACCTTCACAAGCTAACTGCAAACGTTCAAAATCGACATATAACCATTTCATTGGGGCTTCGTTTTCGCCTTTATAGCTCAAAAAATAATCTAATTCACCATAGTAATCCGCGTTGGTGTCTATCCAGAGTCCGCCATCCTCATCTTCATACATGTATTTAATGTCGGATGAATCTATCAAGATTTGACCATTCGGGTTTAAAAGCGATTTCAAATGATTAAGATAAGTCGCTACTTTAGACAACTCTTGAAATATCCCGGTACCATTCATGAGTAATAGAATGGTGTCAAAGGGTTGAGTTTCGTTAAGTATATCTTTTAATTCTACGTATGTTACACCACGTTGCTTAGCAACTTCAACAGCACCTTCAGAAATATCAATAGCTTTTACATCTAGTCCTTTCTCTTGAAGATAAAGACTATGACTACCAGAACCACAACCAACATCTAAAACGGTTCCTTTTGCTAATTGTAACGCTTTTTGTTCGAGTTTTGGCATTTCTGAATACCCTCTAAATAAATACGGAAGTGGTAACTCATCTTCACCAGAAATATTGGTAGAGGTGATGAGGTCTTCGGTATAATTATTGTTGTGATAATCTTGTAAGGCTTTCCCGAAAAGGTCTTTCATAAAAGTAGTATTTTTGTTGTATGCAAGACTTTATTAATCAGCTTCCAAAACTCGCCAAAGATAAGCATAAGGAAAACAAAACCTTCTTTACTAAGCTTAAAAAAAAGCCACCAAAACAATTGGATTATTTAATGCAAGAACTTCATGAAGATGAGTTTCAACGTACCGATTGCTTAGAATGTGCCAATTGCTGTAAAACGACTGGTCCTTTGTTTACATCAAAAGATATCGAGCGTATTGCTAAGCATTTTAAGATGAAACCACAGCAATTTACAGATACATATTTGCGATTGGATGAAGAGAATGATTATGTATTGCAGTCGGTGCCTTGTACCTTTTTAGGAGCGGATAATTACTGTTCTATCTATGAGGTGAGACCAAAGGCGTGTCGCGAATTCCCGCATACCGATCGAAAGAAATTTCAGCAAATATCTAACTTAACTTTAAAAAATGTGGCGATTTGTCCTGCGGCATTTAATATTGTGGAAGAGATGAAAAAACGAATTAAACAATGATGTAATATGAAAAAAATAGTCCTATACGTTTTATTGTTATGTCCTGTCATTAGTTTTTGTCAGCCTAAAGAGTGGTATACCTCTCTTGATGCTGCAAAGCGATTGGCTGTTATTCAAAATAAAATGGTACTGATGATGTGGGAAGAATCGGCATCATTTGCTTTCCCTGTCATAGTGAACAGTACTGATGGAAGACCAGTTTATATTAAAGATATGTTTGAAAATGAATATGTTAGCGACTTAATTTGGGAGTTTTTTATACCTGTAAAAGTCAGCGAATCTAATTATGCAGATATGATTGAAGCTGTCGAAGCGAATAGAAATCAACGTTATAAAGATAAGTTTAATGACGATTCGATGAAAGTTTTAGATGCCAATGGCAATATCCTCAATACCTCTAATGTAAATGACGATTTCAGTTTTAATATATCTAAGTTTATTCAGAAATACGGACTCAACACGTCATACCTCAAAGACGAACTACAAAATTATTCGAAGTTAAAAGATTACTATTCAACCTATCGCTTAGCGTCTAAATATATACATTATGCAAGTTATGTGCAGAAAAATTTAAGGAAAGAAATTATTGATTTGTCAACGATATACTTAGATGAAGCTGGTCGTGCCTTAATGGAAAATACTTCTGAAAATAAACAAAGCTATCTTCAGCAAATCGAATTACTCAAATTAAAACAAAGCTTAGTTTTAAATAAACCTAGAAGAGTATTGCGATTACTTAAGAAAATTGATGCTAACGAAATTGCAGAGTTTAATGAGTCCTTGGTGAGCTTTCTAAATTATACAGCATTCGGACTCCTAAAAGACGAAAAAAACACGAGTTTATGGCGGACTAAACTTTCTTTAGTAAATTTGAAAAAAGCCAATCAAATTATTAATTCAAATCTCTAAAGCTATTGGAATCCATTATCCATTATTTTGAAACGATTCCATCACTTCATAGAAGTTTAATACTAGTTGGAGGACTAACCATCTTTTGGTTGCTGGAAGGCACATTGCCTTTATTCAATTTTAAATACAAAAAATGGAATCACGCTATTCCTAATTTGTTTTTTACGCTAACAACCATTGTGATCAATTTTGGATTGGCTTTCTTGTTGATTGCAACCGCAGATTGGGTTAAAGACACTAAGTTTGGTATTATTAACTGGATACCAAGTTTACCATTTTGGGCCTATGTTTTTCTTGGTGTTTTACTATTAGATTTTATTGGAGCTTATTTTGCGCATTATGTTGAGCACAAAGTGAAACCGCTTTGGATGGTGCATTTAGTGCATCATACCGATCACAATGTGGATACAACTACAGCAAACAGACATCATCCATTAGAGAGTGTTATTCGCTTTGCATTTACCTTGTTTGGTGTGTTAATTGTCGGGACACCTATTGGTGTTGTGATGTTGTATCAATCATTGTCATTAGTAGCGACTCAATTTAGTCATGCGAATATTAAACTACCCAAAAAAGTGGATAAGGCCATGAGTTACGTTTTGGTATCGCCAGATATGCACAAGGTACATCATCATTATAAGTTGCCTTATACCGATTCTAACTACGGAAATATCTTTTCCATTTGGGATCGTCTTTTTGGGACGTTTACGGCTTTGGATAGAGCATCTATCGTTTATGGCGTAGATACATTTCCAGATGAAGAAGCTAATGGTAAAATAGGAGTACTTCTCAAGCAACCCTTTAATAAATACAGAAAACCAACCACAATTAATCCTTCAGAGTAATACGATATCTGTGACTATTTTGTTTCATTCTAGTATTCAACTGTGATTCTGAAAAGGAACTAGATATTCAAGGAAATTGAGGTTGAAGAGGCTAGCTCCCGAAAATTTATTACCAGCATTTAAAAGGGCTACAAATCCTTTCTTACTCTGAAGACAGGTAATTTTGGCTTATAATCTCACTGAACCAGACCGATCAAAAGTGCAATCTAGAGCCGAATACAGACGAACACACCTTCGTTCAAACGGAAAGTTATAACGATTAAATGACGAATCACATCAATAAAGAATAGCGTTACTCGGTTTTATTTGCCGTTCATAGGTTTTTTTGTTCACTAACCAAAAAAGAAATTAGTTTTGAGGTTGGGATTACAAAACGCTATTAGTTCATTTTTTTTGTTGACGTTAACTAACGTCTATACATGAGAATAGTAATTATTTTAATATTTTTTAGTTTAATCAATTCATTAAACTTTACTGCAGAAGCTCAAAATGACTTTTCCAAATTGGAGAAAAATGTCAATGTGAGAGCAAAGGGGTTAATACATAAACTCAACACTTCCAAAGATACGTTGGTACTTAAAAGTGAAACACTAATTAATAAAGTGTATTCGGTAAGTTCAGATTTAAGGCGTGAAGTTGATATGGTTATCAACGAAAAGACTATTAAAATACCATTAAATAGATTGAGTAAAGGTAAACATGTATTTGTCGCTGTACAATCACCAATACGTATAGTGTTTGTCGTGAAAATCTTAAGAGATAATGAGTGGTTAATTGCGATGCAAGATCAGCGATTATCGGCTAAGAATGAGGAAAAATAATTTATTTATAGATCAAATATTTAGCTCTTTTCCTTTTAAATGCTGAAAGTCTTGCAACCCAAGTCTCACGAATTTCTTGTTCCGAAAGACCAGATTCAATCTGTTGTTGAAGTACTTTTGTTCCTGAAAGCTTAGTAAAGAAATCATTAAAAAAGATGGTTTTATCAATCGAGTTTTGATACGCGCGAATTAAATAACTTAAATCCAACTGATTTAGTTTGTCGTGTACACTCAAATCTTCGCCATAACATAATACACCGTCATATTTTGGATATTTGGAGCCTTCATTTGGCGAGGGTATGTATTTAAAATTATAAACTGTTTTATCCAAATACGGACTCCCATAAATCTGAAATTGCTTAGACGTCCCTCGACCAGCATTCACATTGGTGCCTTCAAAGAAGCAAAGGCTAGGGTAGAGGTTTATCGCTCGATTGTTGGGTAAATTTGGTGATGGTTTAATTGGTAAACTGTATGTTTTATTGTGATTATAGTTTTGCATGTCAATAATAGTGATATTACACTTAATTTTTCCTTCAAGCCACCCTTCTCCATTGATCATTTTCGCATATTCACCTATTGTCATTCCATGTACCACAGGAATTGGATGCATGCCTACAAAACTCTTATGTTCTGGCTCTAAAACTGGTCCATCGACATAATGACCATTTGGATTTGGTCGATCTAAAATAATCAAAGGAATGTTAGCTTCAGCGCAAGCTTCCATCACATAATGTAAACTTGAGATATAGGTATAAAAACGAGCACCAACATCTTGAATGTCAAAGATGACGATGTCTAAATCGGCCAACTGCTCTGGGGATGGCTTTTTGTTTTTTCCGTATAGCGATACAATAGGTAATCTGGTTTTGGTATCGATTCCATCTTTTACCACTTCTCCTGCATCGGATTTTCCTCTAAAACCGTGTTCAGGAGCGAAAACTTTTTTAATCTTGACTCTTCGTTTTAAAAGAAAATCTACTACATGTATGTAATTGTCATTGCGAGGAGCTTTTTGAGACACGGTAATCTCTTTAAAAATTACACTCGTTTGATTCGCAACAATCCCAACACGTTTTCCATTTAATAATGGTAAATACTTATCTGTTTGATTTGCTCCAACGATTATTTCAGGATTCAATTTTGAAAGACTGTCATTCTGAACTTGATTCAGGATCTCATTATTTTGATCTGAATCTTCTTTTGATTTAGAACCACACGAAATCAGAACCAAAACAAACATAATAATTATTGGGAAAACCCTATTTTTGAACATTGATAAAATCATTTTTATATTTTGAATTACGAGTTTTTTATAGCTAAACGCATTATTGGTAGTAAAGCGTATAAAAGTAGTGTTTCGGCACCAATAATAAAAATTGGTATTGCTGCAATCGCTATTGGTATTATCGTGATGCTTGTCGCGATTGCTACTGGTCTCGGACTCCAGAAAAAAGTGCGTGAGAAAGTCGTTGCGTTCAATGGTCATATCAGCATTAATAGTTTCGATACCAACCAGTCTAACGAGTCTATTGTGCCAATTTCTACCAAACAGGATTTTTATCCGAAATTTAATTCCGTAGATGGCATCAAGCACATTCAAGGTGTTGCTACCAAATTTGGAGTGATTCGAACTGAAACCGATTTTGAAGGTATTGTTCTTAAAGGTGTCGGGTCTGATTATGATTGGTCTTATATTGAAGATTTCCTCATTGAAGGTAGCTTGCCAAGCTACGAAGGGAAATTGAGTAATGAGGTTGTAATATCTAGCTATCTCGCTAACCGACTCGCGTTTCAACTTGGTGATACATTCCAAACTGTTTTTAAAAAGAGAAGTATTGAAGAGATTCCATTTCAGCGCACCTTTAAAATTGTTGGGATTTTTAATTCAGGTTTTCAAGAGATTGATAAAACCTTTATGATTGGTGACTTGAGCCATATCCAACGCATGAATAAATGGAATAAAACTCAGGTTGGAAATTTTGAAGTCTACCTTGATGATTTTACACAACTCGCGGAAAAAGAGAATCAAATTAGAGGAAAAACGCCTTCTTTTTTAGATACACAAAACATAGAAGAAAAATTTTCAACCACTTTTGAATGGATTAAGATTTTTGATAATAATACCTACGGAATTATCACGATTATGATTATTGTTGCAGGTATAAATATGATTACAGCACTCCTGGTTCTTATCCTTGAGCGTACACAAATGATTGGCATTTTAAAAGCTCTGGGAAGTAGTAATTGGAGCATACGGAAGGTCTTTCTCTACAATGCGACATACCTTATCGGTTTGGGACTGTTTTGGGGAAATCTTATCGGACTTGCACTCTTATTTTTTCAGAAATATTCTGGTGTTTTAGAATTTCCGAATGCTAAGGATTATTATATGTCTGTTATTCCGGTTTACATTGGTTTAGATTATATTTTACTGCTCAACATTGGAACCTTTGTGGCTTGTTTCCTTATGCTATTGATTCCGTCAATCATTATTACTAAAATTTCTCCTGTTAAGGCGATTCGCTTCGAGTAGTCTTCCGAAGAAATCTTAACATAAAAATATGACCAATATAGTCTGAACTCTTGACTTTTGTCTATTTTTGCATCCAAATTCATCGCATCTTTAGACTAGATGAGTCGCAAAATATATACAATGGACTACGCAGAAAATATCTTAGAAACGATTGGTAATACGCCATTAGTTAAACTCAATAAACTTACAAAAGACTTGCCGTGTTTGGTGTTGTCTAAATACGAAACCTTTAATCCTGGGAACTCTACTAAAGATCGCATGGCGCTTAAAATGATTGAAGATGCCGAAGCAGACGGACGCTTAAAACCAGGCGGAACTATTATTGAAGGAACTTCTGGAAATACAGGAATGGGGTTAGCTTTAGCTGCCATTGTAAAAGGGTATAAGTGTATTTTTGTGATTAGTGATAAACAGTCTAATGAGAAGATGGATATTCTTCGTGCTGTAGGTGCTGAGGTAATCGTTTGTCCTACAGATGTTGACCCAACCGATCCTCGCAGTTATTATTCAGTATCGAAACGTCTTGGAGCGGAAACGCCAAATTCATGGTATGTGAACCAATATGATAATCCGAGTAATGCTAAAGCGCATTACGAAAGTACTGGTCCAGAAATCTGGAAACAAACCGATGGAAAAGTAACGCATTTTGTTGTTGGTGTGGGAACTGGAGGAACCATTTCTGGTGTTGGAAAATATTTAAAAGAACAAAATCCAAATGTCAAAATTTGGGGAATTGATACCTACGGAAGTGTTTTTAAAAAATACCACGAAACTGGAATTTTCGATGAAAAAGAAATCTACCCTTATGTAACTGAAGGTATTGGTGAAGATATTCTGCCAGAAAATGTGGATTTTTCTATCATTGACGGCTTCACAAAAGTAACCGATAAAGATGCTGCAGTTTACACGCAATTATTGGCTAAAGAAGAAGGTATGTTTTTAGGTAATAGCGCTGGAGCAGCCATTAAAGGCTTACTGCAATTAAAAGAGCATTTCACAAAAGATGACGTTGTCGTGGTCTTATTTCATGACCATGGAAGTCGCTATGTTGGGAAAATGTTTAATAATGATTGGATGCGTAAAATGGGATATATTGACTAGTTATTCCAATTCAATGGTATCAATGAGCAATTCAAAAGATTGCTCTTTTTTATTGCCAATTAAGAAAGCGATTTGTTCAATTTGATCGCCTTTAAAGTTTACTCGTCGTAAACGCTGTCCTCTATATGCTGGATACATGGCTTCGAAAGGCACTTCAATAGTTGTCCAATTATTGGTGGTTTCAAATTCATAGATGTAGGATGCAAAGTCTTGATTTGAGCTCTTTATACGAAATTGATAGTTGTTTCCGTCACCTTTAACGCGTAGCTTGACTTTAGAATACTCAGACACATTTTTGGTATCAAAACTATAACGTAAAGAGGAAAAACCACCATTGTTTTCTAAAGAGATTTCACCACTAAATTTTCCGTGACCGTCTTTGTTGATTTCAAAATTTCCGTTAGACCGTCCTCCCATAACACCATCATCCACAATGCGCCAATTGTCTATATTACTTGTTTTAGTGAAATCGAAAAGGATCGTGTTACTCATCAGTAAAATAATTGAAATTAATACAAGCACTCTCATATCATAGCTTTTTGTAAAGATACGAAGGGATTGATTTAGGAAGAATGATGTTAACTTAAGTTTTAGAGTTTAAAAAGCTATTGATTAGACTTTACTTTTTAAGTAAAGTTACTTTAGTGCATGTTGTCATTAAGATTCCTCATTGAAAAACACTTTATAATAGTGCATTTTTTTCTCTTCGTCATAACCACGTTCTAAGTATTCGGCAGAGGCATCAGGAGCATCAATATCCAATTTAATTTGAATATTGGTGTCTAGCTTGATTTCTGTTTTAATTTTCTGTTTTTGCTTTTTTAATACAACTTCAGAAACATCAAACTGGTTTCTTATTAAAACGTTATGATCGCTTTCATAGACTTTCTTGTAATCTTCAAACAACTGAATTGTGTCTTCCTTTTCAAAAACATCCTCTTTAAAGGATTCAATGTTTACAATTTCATTTTCTTTGAAGAAATCGACAGTTTTCGCTAAGAAGTTACTTTGTTCTTGTCCGCCAAATTGCGGTTGCATGACTTCTTTTGAGAATTCTCGGCACATTTCGATGTAATTCTTAGTATGTTGATTAGAATCGTCAGGATATTTAATGTTTAAAAAACTTTTAATCCAATATTGAGAATCATAATTGTTGTTGTCAACACTCAGTACGATTTTGCCTTCAGTATCAGCAGCATTCAAAATAAGGACACCTTTATCTACTTTTTTGGTAGCGATTCCTTTTTGGGTAATAATATCATAGCTACCATTTTCTAAATAGGTTTGAAAAAAATGTGATTTATTTTCAATTTTAAAGATGCCAATAGCATCGGTCTGATAATCCTCATATTGAATATCATGAAACATACAAACAATCACATCTCCTGTTTTTATTTGAGCCGAATTGGATTGCTCAAACAAATGCATCACAATATGCTTCGAGATGTCTACAAAGTCTGTATCGTCTTGTAATAATTGAGAAGCGTAACTGTTAATCTCATTGAGCTCAACATTAGAATGGTGATTAAATCTGTACGACTCAGCAAGACTCGTAAATGGTCTCAGTAAATAGGGAAGCATCAAGTCGTAGCTTATCTCCTCAAAGTCAATAGCTTGCTCAGAAAACGCATTTTTAGTACTGTTGAATTTATTACCAACTTTATGGAGAATACATTTAGAAAGGGATGCCTTATTACGTTTAATCATGATAAAATTTTAGAGACACAATACTACTAAAATTTAGGTTAAAAAAGGAAAAACGCCAAAGAAAACTCTTTGGCGCCTTCATAAAGACTGAGGCATCGATTTGGTTGCGTTAAATGGGTTATTGTTTTATGAATTCTACACGTCTATTTTGAGCTTTTCCTTCTGTTGTAGCGTTGTCTCCAAGTGGTTCTGTTTCGCCTTTTCCTTCTGAAGTAAGTCTGCCTGCGTCAATTTTATAAACAGTAATTAGTGCTTGTTTAACAGCTTCAGCACGTGACTTTGAGAGCCTCATATTAGTGTCATCATCACCATCGGCATCTGTATGTCCAATAATATTTAGGCTAATGTTTTCATCTTGGAGGAGCACTTGAGAAATCTGACGTATAATGCCATAAGACTGTGGTTTTATGTTTTTTGATCCTGAATCAAACAGAATACCATTGGTTGATATTTTTCCTTCACTTAACAATTTACGTCTTAGATCAACGCCGCCTTCAGCTACTTTTATATTGCTTATGAAGATGAATTCTTTACCATCTATAAAGCTACTAATGTGGAATTTCATATAGTTAAGTACATTTAATTCTTCAATAAGTCTGGGGATGTCAACATGTTTCACCTGATTAACCCAAAGCCTTAAGCGCTTTTTTGTTACAGAAATAGAAATGTGAGGTTGGTTTAATACTTCTTTTCGAATATCGCCTTTTACACCTGAATTAATGGCACCTCCATCACCGTTGAAATAGTTTACAACTCTGAATTCAAATGCAGCATATTGACCAAATGGAATGCCTACATCAGCATAATGATTTGTGCCTCTATTGAATTTATCGTTATCACTAAGTATGATGCTTAATCGTGCATTAGATGAGGTTTGTTTATTGATACCTTCGGCTACCACATCAAATTCAATGGTGTAGTCTTCTGGTAGGTTTTTGATATCTGGAATAATGTAAATATTATAACCCAATTTAAGCTGTAGCCAGTTGCCTTTGACTTTATTAATTCTAACGATTTCGCCAGAACCATTGGTATTCCATCTTGCAGGAAAATCACCAACAAAACCTTGGGAGAAATCTTCAAAGAATATGAGTTTATCTCCAGGAACATAGTCAAACTTGCTATAAATTTCTAAATTATCAGAGATATTTTCTTCTTTCTCTTCTTCATTTTGATTACTATCATCATCTTCTGAGGTTTCTGAATCAGTGTTTTTATCCGATTTTGTGTTGTTGCCATTGTCACTTTTTTCTTCTTTACCTTTCCGTTCTCCCAATAGCAATTCTTTAGCAGTTTTTATACTATACTTTAATGCCTTTTTTGATTTGTTGATTTGCAATGTAGCTTTTCCTTGTTTTAATACGTTTTGTCCATCTAGATCTGATAAAATATCTGGAGCACTTTCGCTTAAGCCAGTTATATCATCAAGCGCTTCTTCTAAGGTGTCAATGTCTTCGTCTTCAAGAGACGTACCAGCTTCAGCATAACCATCGTATTTATAAACTTTGTCATAAAGGTCGAAAGATTCTCTTACAAAATTGTCTACACTAGAAATCCCAACGTTACTTTTTGGACGTTTTATTTTTTTGGTTTGTGAATAGGATAGAGGAATAAAAAATAGAACAACCAGAATCGTTAGGGTAAACTTAGAATGCGAAAGTTTATATACCATGAGGATTAATGTGTTGATTAATAGCTCTTTTAAAGGTAAATAATCATATCCACTTGGCAAATAACGATGTATAGATAGTTACGTTTTATGTGTAGTTGGTAAAATAAATTTTTATTTTCTATTGAATTTCGTAAACTATTATAGCATTATTATCACCTTTTGTAATGACTTCCAATGCCTTGTCTTTATCGATATTGTTTAATTCTAATTGAGAATTGGCATATACAGGAAAGTTAGCAATAGGTTTTGCTTGGCTGTCAAAAAGATAACCTCTTTTTGATTGTAAATCCGTAACCGTAACGTAAATTTTATCATTAATATAAAAAATCTTTGGAGCTGTATATTCTCCAAAATCTAATTCTAAAGTATGAGATTTAATCGTCAGCTTATTGTCGGTCATTACGACCAGTGTTTTGCTTGTTGTAGCAATTTTATGTTCACTGTTAGCGTTGAGGTTTGTATGATTTACATTGCCTCTTTGATTAATTTCTAAAAGTTCGCCATTGGTGTTTGAGGTCGTAAATTTGTTCTTATAGATATAGATTTCGTTTTCAGAAAAACTAATATTTTCTTTAACATTAATTCTTCGGTTGCCGACGCGATCTAAAATTTCAAGCTTGTTTCCGTGGGAAAAAATGATATAATCTTTTCTGTTAATTCTAAAATGTTTTGGTTGAGATGAAATCGTGTTTTCAGCCGATTTGTATGTAAATCCAGTAACGGTTTTACCTTTCTTATCATACATTAAAACCGATTTCCCTTGGGTAATCATCAATCGGTAGTTTTTCTTTTTATCATAATCAAATATAGCTACTGGTTGAGTGATGTTGTCATTGAATTTGAGTGGGAATGGTTTTACGTCCTTTCCATTTCTATCTAAGACATATAGTTGTTTAGTTGTATTAAACACTAATTGTAAACGACCGTTTTTGTACATATCCATTTGTTGGATGTCGCCTATTATTTTCCCGTCGAGTTGTCTTTTCCAATACACTTTTCCCTTGTTGGATATCAAGTACAAATTATTTTTGGTGTCTTGAGCCACAATATCCATTTGGCTGTTGGTGTGATTTTTTACAAGTTGAGGGGGTGACAATAAATCTGCGTCTAAAGTAATATTAAGTTCTTCACTTACAGCGTTACTTGAGCCTCTGCTTTTATGTGTTTTTAAAGTCGCATTTACATGAGCAAAATCTGTATCGTAAATAAATTGAATTGCTGAAGCTTTATAATCAGAAATGTTTAATTTTTTAGCGTTAGTAAAATTTAAGTTTAAAATCGCGTTTAATTCTGATGAATTGCCGTAAATAAGCAATGAAGACTCGTCGCTTAAGTTTTTCTGTAGTTCTATGTAAGCATTAGTTTTTGATAATACAGTATTATTTTGATGATTGGAAATGATCGATTTCAAAAAAGTAAGGTCATCAGAAAAAATGATAAAATCGTCTAATGCAATACAGTGATTTGCTGTTTTAGAAGAAATGATAGGATTAAATTCGTTTAAAAAAGTTGTGGTATCTTCTAGAGTATATATATCGATACCTCTATACTGTTCGCTAATAGCTTGAGCGTTTGTTAGGTCGAATGTAGCTGAAGGATCTAAAGAACGAAGTGCTATTGCTTTTTCATTTTTTGACTTGACTTCGCCAATTTCGATGACATTTTGAAAAACATCGTATGTAGTTGCCGTAGAATCCTGAAAACGATGTTTGATTAGATTTTGTTTAAACTGTTCATAATCGTTAAAAGTTACACTTTTAAAACTTGTAATATCCGATGGAGAAATAGTCGCTATTTTATTTTCTTGCGGAAAAGTTTTGCTAAAAACGTTAATCAAGCTTTTTGTTGAATCACTGGCTTTTGTAATTCCGTTTAACACTATTGTGTTTTGAGAAACGTCACTATCAATCATCGTATAGTTTGAAAATTGTAGTGCGTTAAGTGTAGAATCTCTAAAAATTAACGGATTTGAATTTGAGTTTTTATGATTTATTAGGATCGACACCATTTTTTCATTGTTGGATGTATTATAAATGGTCTCTAATTCCGTGTTTACTAATTTTTTTGACAACGAACTTTCAGCTAGCTCAAATTTATTTGAGACAAAAAGTGTGTTGTCGATATTAGCAGCGTAAAAGGGTATGTCCTTGAATACAATTTTAGATATGCCTTTTTTGTTACTGAAGGTTGAGTCTATCTTTAAATTAGATATAGAATCAAATGCTATGTTTTGCTTTGCATAAGGGAGTATGAAACTAATTTCAAGACTGTCATTAGAATCTTTTGAAAGTGCAATAATACTATTGGATGTATTAATATGGTGTAAAGGAATTAAATAGGTATTGAAATCTTCAACTTGCACATAGTTTTCAAGCTCTTTTATTAACGTATTGTTCTTTAAACCATTCTCTAAACCTTCCGTAGAATTAATTTTAATAAGAATATCAGTATGGTCTGGAACAAGCGATAGTGGATTTATTGTTTCTTGGCTTGAATTAGCACAACCAGCAAGGATTGAAAAACATAAAAAGATAAACCAGAGTTTTTTCATGTATTGGGTTTTTGCAAATATAAAAAGTTAGAGTTCTAATTTGAGTTGTTCAGGTAATAATCTAAAAGATTTTCTATGATACTTAGTAGCGCCGTATTTTTTTATCGCAGCTCTATGCTCCTTAGTTGGGTAACCTTTATTTTGTTTCCAGTTGTACATTGGAAATTCTTCATGAATCTTCTCCATATAATCGTCTCTATAAGTTTTAGCCAAAACTGAGGCTGCAGCGATAGACAAATATTTACCATCACCTTTAATTATGGTTTCATGTGGAATATCATGATAGGGTTTAAATTTATTACCATCAACAATAATAAATTCTGGAGATGTTGAAAGAAGTGCAATAGATTTATGCATAGCGAGAATAGAAGCGTTTAAAATATTGATTTTATCAATTTCATCTGGATAAATATGAAAATAAGCATAGGCTATAGCTTTACTTTCAATTATTGGTTTAAGTTGGTTTCTTTTCTTTTCCGAAAGTTGTTTAGAATCGTTTAGAACACTGTTGTTATAATTATAGGGTAATATAACCGCAGCAGCAGTTACTGGACCAGCAAGACAGCCTCTTCCGGCTTCGTCTGTGCCGCATTCCAGTTTTAGATAAGAAAAAGATGATTTTAGCCTCAAAATGTTAAAGTTTGGACAAAGTTAAAATTTTAACGCAACCTTTTAATGGTTTATGTATCTAATTACTAGTAATTATAGGGCTTTGCATGCTAAAAACTGATACCTGTCATTTAATTACTTGTTAACATTTTTTTAGCATAAATACTTGTTTATTTAATATATTATTAAGATGTTTGCGCTAGACTAACTCAAATAATTGTTTTATGAAATTAAAGTTAACATGGTTAATGACGCTTTTTATGGCGTTTGTGATGCACCTCTCTTTCGCGCAAGAGAAAACGGTCACAGGAACAATTACATCTAAAGGAGATGGCTTGCCACTTCCTGGTGTCAATGTAATTGTAAAAGGAACTGCTCGTGGAGTTCAAACAGATTTTGATGGGAATTACTCAATCAAGGCAAGTGCAAATGAAACATTGGTTTACTCTTTCGTGAGTATGAAAACTGTTGAAAGATTAGTAGGAGGAAATTCTACGCTCAACGTTATAATGGAAGAAGATGCCGCTGTTTTAGATGAAGTTGTAGTGGTTGGTTATAGAAATCAAAGTAAAGCGACTTCAAGTGCCTCTACCGTAAGGGTATCGGCAGAAACTATTGAAAACAGACCTAACGCAAGTTTTGTTCAAACATTAACTGGTCAAGCACCAGGTTTGAATATTACAACAAGTTCAGGTCAGCCAGGTGGTAACTCACTAGTACAACTTCGTGGTGTTTCATCTATTAATGGTAATACTGAACCATTGTTTATTATTGACGGTGCTCCAGTAGACGAAGACAACTTTAGATCTCTTAACCCACAAGATATTGCGTCTATCGATGTATTGAAAGATGCAGGTGCGACAGCAATTTATGGTAATAGAGGTGCTAATGGTGTAATCGTTATCAAAACTCGCCAAGGTAATTTTGGTGAAGGACTTAAGGTCAACTATAATGGTTATGTAGCCTATAGTTCGCTTCAAGATAATGACTATAACATGATGAACTCTCAACAGTTACTAACTTACGAGAGAGAAAGAGGAAATGGTGCTGGTGCTGGTAGTAGTCAGAGTACATTTAATCCAGGCAACGGGACACCTTTAACAGATGCACAAATTGCAGCTGCTCCAAATTTTGATTGGAGAGATTTCTTTTTCCGTACAGGTGTTACAAAAAGTCATACATTGTCTTTATCTAGTGGTAGTGAGAATACATCTCAATTTACTTCTTTAGGTTTTCAAGACACAGAAGGTGTTTTGCAAGATTCAGATTTACAACGTTTCAACTTAAGAACAAACGTTTCTGGAAAATCATCTAACGATAAATTTAGATATGGTATTAACTTAAGTATCAACTACTCTAAATCAAATGAGCCAAATAGTATTGGTTCTGGTGCAATTAACAGAAACTATGTTTTAGGGGCTTATCAATCTGTACCTTATGTTACTGCTGATGATTATACAAACGGAGCTGATTTATTATCACCTTTAACGTTTACAAATACGCCTTTATTCTTACTAGATAGATTATTAACATATACACGTTTTGAAGAAGAGGTTAAATCTATTGCTAGTGCAAACTTTAACTACGATATTACAGACTGGTTAACAGCTGGAGTTGTATTATCTGGAGATTACCAAAGTGAGTTTTTAACTCGTGCTGAAGATCCTAGATCTTTTAACGCATTGTTATTTGGTGGAGCTGAGAATCCAACTTCTGGTTTCCAAGATCAACAATCAACTAGACAATTTTCTTATAACCAAGTAACATCTTTAGCTTTCAATAAAACGTTTGCTGATAAGCATACATTAGATGTAGGTTTATATACGGAGTACTTTAAAGCTCACTTTAGAGGTTTTGGTTATAGACAAGAAGGATTAGATCCTAAGACATTCTCTCCTGGAGATGGTAGTGGATTTATTTCTCCTGCTGGTGGTTTATTTGCTGATACAGCAAATGCTAATATTTTAAATGCAGGTTTATTCTCTTACTTCGGTTCTTTAGATTACGATTACGATACAAAGTATGGTTTTTCTGCTACTGTACGTAGAGATGCTTCTTATCGTTTTGCTGGATCTAACAGATGGGGAACTTTCTGGTCTGTATCTGGACGTTGGAATATTTCTAACGAAGCATTTATGGATGGATCAGCAATTGATAACTTGAAAATAAGAGCGTCTTACGGTACTGCTGGTAACCAAAACATCGCAGGTGGTGGATACTTTACTGGTCCAGATTTAACTGAAGATTTCTTTGCAACAGGTGCTGGTTATGGTAACGCAAACTCAATTGGTTTAGCTCAATTAGGTAATCGTTCTCTTGAATGGGAAACAATTACGTCATCTAACATAGGTATAGATTTTGGAGTTTGGAATAGTAGATTACGTGGTTCAATTGATGTGTACGAAAGAGAAACTACTGAACTTTTCCAAAGTACGCCTTTATCTGCTACAACTGGTGTAACTCAACAGAATGCAAATACAGGTGAATTATTTAATAGAGGTGTAGATTTTATCGTTGATTATGATGTTTTCAGACCATCAACTGATGGCGGTTTCAAATTGAACGTAGGTATTGTAGGTAACTACAACGAAACAGAATTGAGAGACATCCCAAGTGAAAGTGGTGAAATCATCGGTCTAGGACGTAATGGTGGAATGTTAAACGAAATCTTTACACTTAGATATGTTGGTATTAATCCAGCGAATGGTAACTTATTATATTTAACTGCTAATGGTGACGTAACTGAAAGTCCCGATGCTGATACTGATCGTGTTTGGTTAGGAAAAAGTGCTATTCCTGAATGGAATGGTAGTTTTAAATTTAATATAGACTACAAGAACTTCTTCTTACAAACCCAGTTTAACTATATCGTTGGTGTAGATGCTAATGATTTTGATTATTCTGATGCTATTGATGGTGATTCTGTTAGCCAATTTAACTTATCTACTGATATTTTAAGAGCTTGGAGTCAACCTGGTGATATTACTGATATTCCTTCACCTTCTGCAAGTAACAGAAACTCATTTGCAGATGATCGTTTCTTAAAAAGCGGAGATTTCTTAAGATTACGTTTCGCAAGTTTCGGTTACAATGTGCCAGCTAAGTTCCTTGAAAATACAGGTCTTTCTAATGCACGAGTATACGTGAATGGTGAAAACTTATTTACTTGGACAGAATGGAGAGGATTTGATCCATCATCAAGAGGTGGTCAAAGATCTTACCCAACTCCAAGAACAATCTCTGTAGGATTCGAATTAGGATTTTAAAAAAAAAAAAACACATGAAAAAATTTAGTAAAATATTATTTGTCGGACTCCTAACGATAGTTATGGGTTGTAACGACGCAATAGACATCAGACAGCCAGGTAGATTGGATGCATTAAATGCTTTTCAGTCGGTTGGAGATATACAACAAGGTTTGCTTTCTGTATATGACGATTGGGATATAACTCCCGAGATTGCTTTATCTGCTAACTTTACAGATGAAGTGTCAATAAGTTTTGACAGTGGTGGACAGGGTTTCGCATTGTATGATTTTGTATTGAATGCAGGTAGTACTGCAGCAAGCGATTTCTGGGTAAGAAACTATAGACTTAACAATAGAGCAACAATTCTAATTTCAGCTGCAGCAAACATTACACCAGCAGATGCAACAGAGCAAGCTCTTTACGATGATACCTTAGCGCAAGCTCATGCAATTAGAGCTTATGCTAACTTAGAATTGTTAACTTACTTTAGTCCAGATCCAACTGATGATGCTACTTTAGCTGCGCCAGTTGTTGATTTTATAGCACCTTTAGATTATCAGCCTTTAAGGAATACTACTGGAGAGTTATGGGATTATATCAATTCTGATTTAACTATGGCTTCAAGTTTAAGTCAAGTTCAATCTGATGCAACATTTCTTTCAAAAGATGGGATTAACGCGATTAAAGCTAGAGCTGCCTTAACAAGAAAGGATTACGGTACTGCTGCGTCATTATCTAGTCAGTTGTTATCTGCTTATCCATTAGCGAATCAAGCGCAATATCAATTGATGTTCTTAGATGCAGATAATACGGAAGTTATTTTTAAATTGGAAAGAACTATTACCGATAATTATGATGGTCAAGGAGCTACAGGTTCTGTAGCTGCAGGTGGCTGGGCTGGTGCTAATTTTGCATTCGTTAATGCTACATTAACAGGTGGTTCTTATTTTGAAATGGATAGAGGTTTATTTAACTTAATGAGTCCTTCAGATATAAGATATACAGTTAGTGTTGCTCCTACATCAGTTATCAATCCTAATTATGCGACTGATCCAGACCCAGTAAACTCTGATATCTTGATTATACAAAAGTATCCAGGTTCAGAAGGTAAGCCATTAATGAATGATTTAAAAGTATTTAGATCTTCTGAAATGTTACTAATATTGGCAGAATCTAGAGTGGCTACTAATAATGACTTAGCTGGTGCTGCAACTTTAATTAAGCAAATAAGAGATGCGCGTTTAGGTACGGCACAAGGTTTACCTTCATATAGTTCAGCTCAAGAAGCTTATGCAGCGATCTTGGATGAAAGAAGAATAGAGTTATGTTATGAAGGTCACCGTTACAAAGATTTGAAACGTTTAGGAGCTGCTGCTAACAGAGGTGTTAATAGAGATGTTACAGACTGTACAACACAAAGTGGAGCTTGTACTTTAGCTGCTACTGATTTCAGATTTACATTAGCTATTCCAATTATAGAGATTAATGCAAATAATGGTATTGGTGGACAACAAAATCCTGGTTATTAATAAACAAAAAATTTAATTATGAAAAATATATTTAAAATTTTTAC
This sequence comes from Psychroserpens sp., assembly GCF_036960315.1. Lineage (NCBI taxonomy): Bacteria > Pseudomonadati > Bacteroidota > Flavobacteriia > Flavobacteriales > Flavobacteriaceae > Psychroserpens > Psychroserpens sp. The sequence continues at coordinate 87,218 of NZ_JBALVR010000013.1, forward strand.
AATGGCTCTGTTTTTGGGAGTCTTTGTAAGCTGTGATGAGGATGTTGTGACATTTGATGCAGATAATGGTCAAACGACATTGTCCTTTGATAGATCATCTGGAACTGTTGGAGCTTGTGTACCTATGACCGACATCGTTATAGAATCTACAACTAGATCAAGTTCAGATAGAACTTATAATATGGTATTAGATCAAGATGCTACGACGGCAGATCCAAGTGAGTATAATGTTAGCACATCGATTGTAATACCTGCTGGAGAATTTTTAGGATCAGCTACTCTTACTGTCGACTTTTCACAAATACCTGAAGGGGCGTCGCGAAATTTAGTTTATACGCTAGACCCAGGTGCCGATATTATAAATACTCGTCCTACAATTAATATTAGCTACGCATCTGTATGTTTACTTAACGATGTGAGTTTGAACTTTATTTTCGATTCTTGGCCAGGAGAAGCTGCTTATATTTTGCGTGATGGTAACGGCGATATCATTGATGCTAGTAGAGATGCTACTGGAGCAATTGCTTTTGGAACATTTACTGGTTTAGAAACTTTTCAAAAGTCACTATGTTTAGATGATGGTGATTATACCATTACTTATTTTGATGCATATGGAGACGGTAATACTACAGGAACAGGTTCTTACGGAGTTTCTTTAGAAACTTGTGCAGGATCTTCTGACCTTATTGTACCGCTATCATCAAATGCTTTTGATGGAAATGGTATTACTTTTGGATTTACACTAGATAGTTTAGACTAGTGTATTTGATTGATTAAAAAAAAAGCGACCTAATGGTCGCTTTTTTTTATTTTATTTTATGATTTCCTTATCATAGAATTATTAATTTGCACACCAATTGAATGTTTAAATCTATGTTTAGATCATCTTGTGCTTTTTGTATCATCTTTCTCTTGTCAAATTTATTAACTGCTCAGACGCTTGAGCCTATTAAAAGATTTGATAAAAATCCTAAAAATTCTAAACTCCAAAATCGTAACGATAGTACATTTGTTGGTAAAAGAAGTGGAAAAAATAATGAAGTTGCCAAAATAGAACAATATAAAATTATTGATGTAAATAATAATATTACTCTAGTAGATACGTCTTTAACCATTGCTAAAGAATATAAATTTAATTATCTAAGAAAAGATAATTTTGGTCTAATGCAGTTTGCTAATTTGGGACAAACATACAACAGATTGACTAGAGATTTTAGTACGTCTAATCTATTGCCTTTGTTTGGAGCACGTGCAAGACATTTTAACTATTTTGAAGTTGAAGATGTTAACTATTATGAAGTTCCAACACCTTTTACCGAGTTGTTTTATAAAACGGCCTTTCAGCAAGGTCAATTGCTTGATGCCTTCTTTACAGTAAATACTTCAAAACAATTTAATTTCTCAATTGCTTATAAGGGATTACGATCCCTAGGGAACTATCAACATACACTAACTAGTACTGGGAATTTACGATTTACGACTAATTTTAAGACAAAGAATGAACGTTATATAGCAAAAGCCCATATGGCAACTCAAGATTTGTTAAATCAGGAAAATGGTGGACTCAAAACAGAAGACTTGCAAAGTTTTACCTCTGGTGATGAGGATTTTATTGATAGATCTGTTTTTGATCCAAATTTTGATAATGCTGAGAATACTTTAGTTGGTAAAAGATTCTATTTAAACCATGAATATCAATTAATCCCTCAAACAGATTCTCTCAATAAATCATTGTCGATTAAAAACATTATTAATTTTGAGGATAAGTATTTTCAATTTGACCAAACGAGTAACGATGATTTTTTAGGTGACTCATTCAATCAAAGTAATATTAGAGATAGAGTTACTCTGGAAAATTTTGAAACGAAGTTATTGTTAGATTTTAAAGCACCAATAATAGGAAATATTGGTTTTGGTGTCGGTTACAACGATATTAACTATGGATATGATAAAGTTACCATATTAAGTGGTCAACAAATTCCTAATAGAATAAAGGACAGGATTGTCAGTCTAGGAGGTCATTACCATAATCAATTTGGAGGCTTCAGCTTAAGTTCTCAGATGGGTCTAAATGTTTCCGGTGACTTTGAGAGTAATTTTTTTTTAGCTGAAGTTAATTACGATATTAAAGATGATATCAATATTAATGCTAGTATTGGTTTTAATTCTAATTCACCAAATTATAACTTGCTACTTTATCAAAGTGACTATATCAATTATAATTGGAATAATATCCAAAGCTTTAAAAACCAAAAGAATTACGATATTAAATTTGAGTTAAACTCAAAAAAATTATTGGACTTATCATTCCAATATGTCTCTATCGACAATTATTCATTTTTTTCTTCGGAACAGGACTCAAATCCCATTAAACCAAAACAGTTACAGCAATCTATTAATCTCTTTAAAATAAAACTTGACAAAGAGATTAGGTTTGGTAAGTTTGCTTTAGATAATTCAATCCTATATCAAAAGGTTACTGATGAAAGCATGTCACTTAATTTACCAGAAGTGATTGTTCGAAATACTATTTATTATTCAAACTATTTTTTCAAAAAGAATGCCTTGTTTCTTCAAACAGGAATTACATTTAATTACTTCACTGATTATTATATGGATGGTTATGATCCATTGCTGGCAGAATTCTATTCGCAGAATCAAACTAAGTTAGGAGGCTTTCCTAGATTAGACTTCTTTATTAATGCCAAGATTAGACAAACAAGGATATTCTTAAAGGCAGAGCACCTTAATTCTTCATTCACCGGATATGAATACTTCTCTGCGCCTAACCATCCTTATAGAGACTTTACTATACGTTTTGGTTTAGTTTGGAATTTCTTTCTTTAAGTTTCTGTCTAAACAGTTCATTTATAGTAGAGTTATAACATGGTAAAAAAATAAAATAAAAAAAGGTTAAAAAAGGTTTGGTTAGAATAGAAT
>NZ_JBALVR010000014.1:0-29128 GCF_036960315.1 Psychroserpens sp.
ATGCGAGAGTAGCTCAGTTGGTAGAGCGTCAGCCTTCCAAGCTGAATGTCGCCGGTTCGAACCCGGTCTCTCGCTCTAAATTAAACTAAAAATTTTTAGTTTAATTTATCTTGAGTTAACGTTTTGATTTGATATTTAAATCAATCAATACAACCTTAAAGCCGGTGTAGCTCAGGGGTAGAGCGTTTCCTTGGTAAGGAAGAGGTCACGAGTTCAAATCTCGTCATTGGCTCTTTTTTTTGTATAGAATTAAATTGAACACTAATATAAATAAGATTAAATAAATTAAACATGGCAAAGGCAACTTTCGATCGTTCAAAACCGCACCTTAACATAGGTACTATTGGACACGTAGATCACGGTAAAACAACTTTAACTGCTGCTATTACTAAAGTATTAGCTGATGCAGGTTTATCAAATGCACTATCATTTGATCAAATTGATAATGCTCCAGAGGAGAAAGAAAGAGGTATTACAATTAATACATCACACGTTGAATATGCAACTAAAAATCGTCACTACGCACACGTTGACTGTCCTGGTCACGCCGATTACGTAAAGAACATGGTTACTGGTGCTGCTCAAATGGATGGTGCTATTTTAGTTGTAGCTGCTACAGATGGTCCAATGCCACAAACTCGTGAGCATATCTTATTAGGACGTCAGGTAGGAATTCCTCGTATGGTTGTATTCATGAATAAAGTGGATATGGTTGATGATGATGAGTTATTAGAATTAGTTGAAATGGAAATCAGAGAGTTGTTATCATTCTACGAGTATGATGGTGATAATGGTCCTGTAATTGCCGGTTCTGCTTTAGGTGCACTTAACGGTGAACAAAAATGGGTAGATTCAGTGATGGAATTAATGGAAGCTGTTGATAGCTGGATAGAAGAACCATTACGTGAAGTTGACAAGCCATTCTTAATGCCTATTGAAGATGTATTCTCAATTACTGGTCGTGGAACTGTTGCTACAGGTCGTATCGAAACTGGTGTTGCTAATACAGGTGATCCAGTTGAGATCATTGGTATGGGTGCTGAGAAATTAACATCTACTGTTACTGGTATTGAAATGTTCCGTCAAATTCTTGACAGAGGAGAAGCTGGAGATAATGCAGGTATCTTATTAAGAGGTATTGAGAAATCTCAAATCTCTAGAGGTATGGTTATTTGTAAGCCAGGTTCTGTAACACCACATGCTAAATTTAAAGCTGAGGTTTACGTTCTTAAAAAAGAAGAAGGTGGACGTCACACTCCATTTCATAATAACTACCGTCCACAGTTTTACGTACGTACTACTGATGTAACTGGAAACATTGCGCTTCCTGATGGAGTTGAAATGGTAATGCCTGGAGATAACCTTACTATTATAGTTGAATTAATTCAACCAATTGCAATGAACGTTGGTTTACGTTTCGCAATCCGTGAAGGTGGTAGAACAGTAGGTGCAGGTCAGGTTACTGAAATTTTAGACTAAATATTTAACATATAAATATTAATTAAGGTGTTCCGATTTGTCGGAACGCCTTGATTTATATTTACGGGTTTAGCTCAGTTGGTAGAGCACTGGTCTCCAAAACCAGGTGTCGGGAGTTCGAGTCTCTCAACCCGTGCAAATTATAAATCAAATGGCAGGAATATTAAATTATATAAAAGAATCGTTTGGCGAGTTAAAGAATCATGTCTCATGGCCAACATTGGCTGAAGGGCAAAGTTTAACCGTGTTAGTAGCTGTATTTTCAATCATATTCTCATTAGCTATTTGGGGTGTTGATACTGTTTTTAGTAAAGTGATTAAGGCATACTTTAATTTAATTTAACTAGAAATAACTGAAAGATGTCTGAGACTAATGTAAATAAAAAGTGGTACGTTGTTAGAGCTGTAAGTGGTCAGGAAAACAAAATCAAAGCTTATATCGAGAATGAAATTTCGAGATTAGGTTTAGAAGATTATGTTGACCAAGTATTAGTTCCAACGGAAAAAGTTATCCAGATTCGTAAAGGAAAAAAAATAAATAAAGAACGTGTTTATTTTCCAGGTTATATTATGATTCAGGCAAACTTAAGTGGTGAGATTCCTCATATCATTAAATCTATTACTAATGTAATTGGTTTTTTAGGAGAAACAAAAGGAGGAGATCCTGTTCCATTAAGACAATCTGAGGTCAATAGAATGTTAGGTAAAGTAGATGAGTTATCTGTTGAAGCCGATTCTAATATGGCAATACCTTACACGATTGGTGAAACAGTAAAAGTTATCGATGGGCCATTCAATGGATTTGATGGAACTGTCGAAAAGATAAATGAAGAAAAGCGTAAACTTGAAGTGATGGTGAAAATTTTCGGAAGAAAAACACCATTAGAATTAAGTTATATGCAAGTTGATAAAGTATAATAATTGTTACACATATAGATAGTATGTCTTTCTTGCTTCCACAATAAAGATGTACAAAACTAAAATTTTTAAAATGGCAAAAGAATTAGGTAAAGTAGTTAAATTACAAGTTCGGGGAGGTGCAGCGAATCCGTCGCCACCGGTTGGACCCGCTTTAGGAGCTGCTGGAGTTAATATCATGGAATTTTGTAAGCAATTCAACGCTAGAACTCAGGATAAGCCTGGTAAAGTTCTTCCAGTTGTAATTTCAGTTTACAAAGACAAGTCTTTCGACTTTGTTATCAAAACTCCTCCAGCTGCGGTACAATTATTGGAAGCGGCCAAAGTAAAAAAAGGATCTGGTGAACCGAACAGAAAGAAAGTAGCAAAAGTAACTTGGGATCAAGTGAAAGCTATTGCAGAAGACAAAATGCAAGATTTAAATGCATTTAATGTAGGCTCTGCAATGAAGATGATTGCAGGAACTGCAAGATCAATGGGAATCACAGTTAAAGGTGGAGAAGCACCTAACTAAAAATTTTTGAAATGGCAATTACAAAAAACAAAAAAGAAGCTCTAGCAAAAGTAGAGAAGAATAAATTATATTCTGTCAAAGAAGCTTCAGTACTATTAAAGGAGATTACGTATACAAAATTTGATGCCTCTGTTGATTTAGCAGTAAGACTTGGAGTTGATCCTCGTAAAGCTAATCAGATGGTAAGAGGAGTTGTTTCTCTTCCACATGGAACAGGTAAAGACATGAAAGTTCTTGCATTAGTTACTCCAGACAAAGAAGAGGAAGCTAAAGCTGCAGGAGCAGACTACGTAGGATTAGATGAGTACCTAGAAAAAATCAAAGGTGGTTGGACAGATGTTGACGTTATCGTTACTATGCCAGCTATCATGGGTAAATTAGGTCCGTTAGGTAGAGTATTAGGTCCAAGAGGACTTATGCCAAACCCAAAGACAGGAACAGTTACTATGGATGTTGCTAAAGCAGTAACCGAAGTTAAAGCTGGTAAAATCGATTTTAAAGTTGATAAAACAGGAATTGTACATGCTCCAATAGGAAAAGCATCATTTAGTGCTGAAAAACTAGAGGAAAATGCAATGGAATTGTTAACCACTTTAAATAAATTGAGACCAACTGCTGCAAAAGGTATATACATGAAAAGTGTATTCATGTCTAGTACAATGAGCCCAAGTATTGCAATTGATGTTAAATTCGCATAAGAGTTAAATCTTTATTATTATGACAAGAGAAGAAAAATCACAAGTAATTGAAGAGTTAACTGCTCAGTTGGCAGATAATGCTAATATCTATTTAACAGATATCTCAGGATTAAATGCAGGTAGCACCTCAGATTTACGTCGTGCTTGTTACAAAGCAGACGTTCAATTAAACGTAGTAAAAAACACATTATTAAGTAAAGCTATGGAAGCTTCTGATAGAGATTTCGGAGAACTTCCTACAGTTTTAAAGGGTAATACCTCTGTAATGTATTCTGAAACTGGTAATGCTCCAGCTAAAGTAATTAAGAACTTCCGTAAAAAATCTGAAAAGCCTTTGCTTAAAGGAGCTTTTATTGAAGAGGCTGTTTACCTTGGAGACGATCAATTAGACATGTTAGTTGATATCAAGTCTAAAGAAGAGTTGATTGGAGACATCATTGGATTGTTACAATCGCCAGCTAAGAATGTTATTTCAGCGCTTAAATCAGGTGGTGGAACAATAGCAGGTATCCTCAAAACATTATCCGAAAAAGAAGGATAATCAAATAAGTACGCACTTAAACAAATTATATTTTATTAAAATTATTAAAACGATAGAAAATGGCAGATTTAAAAGATTTCGCAGAACAATTAGTTAATTTAACAGTAAAAGAAGTTAATGAATTAGCTACAATATTAAAAGACGAATACGGTATCGAACCAGCAGCAGCAGCAGTAGTAGCAGCAGCAGGTGGAGACGCAGGTGGAGACGCAGCTGAAGAGAAAACGGAATTCGATGTAATCCTTAAGGCAGCAGGTGGTTCTAAATTAGCAGTTGTAAAATTAGTTAAAGAATTAACTGGTTTAGGATTAAAAGAAGCTAAAGGTTTAGTTGATGATGCACCAAGTGCTATCAAAGAAGGTGTTACTAAAGATGAAGCTGAAGCTCTAAAAACTCAATTAGAGGAAGCAGGAGCAGAGGTTGAGCTTAAGTAAGCTTAACAAACCTACAAATTATGGTTTAGGTCTTCCGAAATACTCGGAATGACCTAAACCCTTTTGTGTATAAAAAAGGTACACAATAAAAAAGTTATTTTTTTAATCAAAATCTCGTTCATCGATGTTAGCAAATACAGCTGAAAGATTAAATTTCTCTTCTATAGTAAACAGAACTGAGTATCCGGATTTCTTGGATATTCAAATTAAATCCTTTCAGGATTTTTTCCAGTTGGAGACAAAATCAGAAGAAAGAGGAAATGAAGGACTCTACAATACCTTCATGGAGAACTTTCCAATTACAGATACGCGTAATCAATTCGTATTAGAATTTTTGGATTATTTTATCGATCCACCAAGATATTCAATTGAAGAATGTATCGAAAGAGGACTTACATACAGTGTGCCTTTAAAAGCACGTCTAAAATTGTATTGTACAGATCCAGAACATGAAGACTTTGAGACGATTGTTCAAGATGTATATTTAGGGACTATCCCTTATATGACTCCTAGTGGGACTTTCTGTATCAATGGTGCAGAGCGTGTTGTTGTTTCTCAATTACACAGATCTCCAGGGGTATTCTTTAGTCAATCATTCCATGCAAACGGTACTAAATTGTACTCTGCAAGAGTTATTCCTTTCAAAGGGTCTTGGATTGAATTCGCTACAGATATCAACCAAGTGATGTACGCTTACATTGATAGAAAGAAAAAGTTACCTGTAACAACTTTATTTAGAGCTATTGGTTTTGAGCGTGATAAAGATATTTTAGAGATTTTTGACCTTGCTGAAGAAGTTAAAGTGTCAAAATCTGGACTTAAAAAAGTTATCGATCGTAAACTTGCCGCTCGTGTATTAAATACATGGCATGAAGATTTCGTTGATGAAGATACTGGAGAAGTGGTATCTATCGAACGTAACGAAATTGTATTAGATCGTGATACAGTTATAGATAAAGATAATATTGAAGAAATCCTTGAGGCTGGTGTAAAAACTATTCTTTTACACAAAGAAACATCTCAACAAGGAGATTACGCAATTATTCACAATACATTACAGAAAGATCCAACAAACTCTGAAAAAGAAGCTGTTGAGCACATCTACCGTCAATTACGTAATGCTGAGCCGCCAGATGAGGAAACAGCACGTGGTATTATTGATAAATTATTCTTCTCAGACCAACGTTACTCTTTAGGTGAAGTAGGTCGTTACAGAATGAACAAAAAATTACAGTTAGATATTGGAATGGATAAGCAAGTGCTTACTAAAGAAGATATCATAACGATCATTAAATACTTAATTGAGTTAATCAATTCTAAAGCTGAAATTGATGATATTGATCACTTATCTAACCGTCGTGTACGTACAGTAGGTGAGCAATTATCTTCTCAGTTTGGTGTTGGTTTAGCACGTATGGCTCGTACAATCCGTGAACGTATGAACGTTCGTGATAACGAGGTATTTACACCGATTGATTTAATTAATGCCAAGACCTTGTCGTCAGTTATTAATTCTTTCTTCGGAACAAATCAATTATCTCAGTTTATGGATCAAACCAATCCATTAGCAGAGATAACGCACAAACGTCGTTTGTCGGCTTTAGGACCTGGAGGTTTATCTAGAGAAAGAGCAGGATTTGAGGTTCGTGATGTTCACTATACACACTACGGAAGATTATGTCCAATTGAAACTCCTGAAGGACCAAACATTGGATTAATTTCATCCCTATCTGTTTATGCTAAAGTGAATTCAATGGGATTCATTGAAACACCTTATAGAAAATCAGAGAATGGTGTTGTAGATATTAAGAATGAACCAATATATCTAAGTGCAGAGGAAGAAGAAGATATGTTAATCGCTCAAGCGAATATACGTGTTGATGAGAATGGTAAAATCTTAGAGGATAAGATTATTGCACGTCAAGAAGGTGATTTCCCAGTAGTGGAACCTTCAACTGTAAATTATACAGATGTTGCACCAAACCAGATTGCATCTATTTCTGCATCTTTGATTCCGTTCTTAGAGCATGATGATGCCAACCGTGCATTGATGGGATCTAACATGATGCGTCAAGCTGTACCATTATTGCGTCCGCAATCACCTATCGTTGGAACAGGTCTTGAGCGTCAAGTAGCTTCAGATTCTAGAGTATTAATCAATGCTGAAGGAAATGGAACTGTTGAGTACGTTGATGCAAACGAAGTAACAATAAAATACGAACGTTCGGAAGAAGCTGGAATGGTTAGTTTTGATAGTGATACCAAAACATATCCATTAGTAAAATTCCGTAAGACAAATCAAGGTACGTCTATCAACTTAAAACCAATCGTTGTAAAAGGTGATAAGGTTGCTAAGGGACAGGTGCTTTGTGAAGGTTATGCTACTGAAAAAGGAGAATTAGCATTAGGTCGTAACATGAAAGTGGCATTTATGCCATGGAAAGGTTACAACTTTGAGGATGCGATTGTAATCTCAGAAAAAGTAGTTCGTGACGATATATTTACATCTATTCATATTGATGAGTATTCATTAGAAGTTAGAGATACCAAATTAGGTAACGAAGAGCTAACTAATGATATTCCTAACGTTTCTGAAGAGGCTACAAAAGACCTTGATGAAAATGGTATGATTAGAATTGGTGCAGAAATCAAACCAGGAGATATTCTAATTGGTAAGATTACACCAAAAGGAGAATCGGATCCTACACCAGAAGAAAAATTATTACGTGCCATTTTTGGTGATAAAGCAGGTGATGTAAAAGATGCGTCTTTAAAAGCATCGCCTTCATTACATGGTGTTGTTATTGAGAAAAAATTATTCTCTAGAGCAATCAAAGACAAACGTAAGAGAGCAAAAGATAAAGAAGATATTGAAACATTAGAAAATATCTACTACCAGAAGTTTGATGATTTACAAGTAGTTTTAGTTGAAAAATTATTCGCTCTTGTAAATGGTAAAACGGCTCAAGGTATCTATAATGACTTAGGTGAAGAAATTATTCCTAAAGGGAAGAAATATACACTTAAGATGTTAAACTCTGTTGATGATTATACGCATTTAACTTCAGGAGTTTGGACTGCCGACAATCATTTAAATTCGTTAGTTGCAGATTTAATCCACAACTATAAGATTAAAGAAAATGACCTTCAAGGATCATTACGTCGTGAGAAGTTTACTATATCTGTAGGTGATGAGTTACCAGCAGGTATTATCAAATTAGCTAAGGTTTATGTTGCTAAAAAACGTAAACTAAAAGTTGGTGATAAAATGGCAGGACGTCATGGTAACAAAGGTATTGTTGCACGTATCGTTCGTCAAGAGGATATGCCATTCTTAGAAGATGGAACGCCTGTTGATATCGTATTAAATCCATTAGGTGTACCATCTCGTATGAACATCGGACAGATTTATGAAACGGTTCTTGGTTGGGCAGGACAAAAATTAGGTCGTAAATATGCGACTCCAATTTTTGATGGTGCAACTCTAGATCAAATCAATGAGTTTACAGACGAAGCTGGTGTTCCAAGATTTGGTCATACATACTTATATGATGGTGGAACAGGAGATCGTTTCGATCAACCAGCAACAGTAGGTGTGATTTATATGATTAAGTTAGGCCATATGATTGACGATAAGATGCATGCACGTTCAATTGGACCATATTCATTAATTACGCAACAACCTTTAGGTGGTAAAGCACAATTTGGTGGTCAGCGTTTTGGTGAGATGGAAGTTTGGGCACTTGAGGCGTATGGAGCATCGGCAACATTACGTGAGATCTTAACAGTAAAATCTGATGATGTTATAGGTAGAGCTAAAACTTACGAAGCAATCGTAAAAGGAGAGCCAATGCCAGAACCAGGACTACCTGAATCGTTCAACGTACTTATGCACGAATTGAAAGGATTAGGATTAGATATTAGATTAGAAGAATAAAAAAAATAGTTGGCAATTTTCGGTATACATTTTAAACAGTATACTGAAAATTGAAGACTTAAGACTATAAAGTTATTATGGCAAGAAGACAAGATAAGAATACAATACAGAGATTTAGTAAAATTTCAATTGGTTTAGCATCTCCAGAATCTGTTTTGGGAGCATCTCGTGGGGAAGTATTAAAACCAGAAACTATTAATTATCGAACACATAAACCAGAACGTGATGGTTTATTCTGTGAGCGTATTTTTGGTCCTGTAAAGGATTTCGAATGTGCTTGTGGTAAATATAAAAGAATACGTTACAAAGGTATCGTTTGTGACCGTTGTGGTGTTGAAGTAACAGAAAAGAAAGTACGTCGTGATCGCGTAGGACACATCAACCTTGTTGTGCCTGTTGCTCACATCTGGTACTTCCGTTCTTTACCAAACAAAATAGGATATTTACTAGGTTTACCATCTAAGCGTTTAGATATGATAATCTACTACGAAAGATATGTAGTTATCCAACCAGGTGAATCAAAAAATGCTGAAGGAGAACCATTACAAAAAATGGATTTCTTAACTGAAGAAGAGTACCTAGTTATTTTGGAAGGTCTTCCGCAGGAAAACAGACATTTGGATGATACAGACCCAAATAAGTTTATCGCTAAAATGGGAGCTGAATGTTTAATCGATTTATTATCAAGAATCGACTTAAACGAATTATCTTTTGAATTACGTCACAAAGCAAATACTGAAACCTCTAAACAACGTAAAACTGAAGCGTTAAAGCGTTTACAAGTTGTTGAAGCGTTTAGAGATTCTAATAAAAACAGAGAGAATAGACCAGAGTGGATGATCATGAAGGCTATTCCAATCATTCCGCCAGAATTAAGACCATTAGTGCCTTTAGATGGTGGACGTTTTGCAACATCAGATTTAAATGATCTTTATCGTCGTGTTATTATTCGTAACAACCGTTTAAAGCGTTTAGTTGAAATCAAAGCGCCAGAAGTAATTCTTCGTAATGAGAAACGTATGTTACAAGAATCGGTAGATTCATTATTTGATAACACACGTAAAGCTTCTGCAGTAAAAACGGATTCTAACAGACCATTAAAATCTTTATCAGATTCATTAAAAGGTAAGCAAGGACGTTTCCGTCAAAACTTACTAGGTAAGCGTGTTGATTACTCTGCACGTTCTGTAATTGTTGTTGGACCAGAATTAAAATTATTTGAATGTGGACTGCCTAAAGATATGGCAGCAGAACTTTACAAGCCTTTTATCATTAGAAAACTAATTGAAAGAGGAATTGTAAAAACTGTAAAATCTGCAAAGAAAATTATAGATAGAAAAGAGCCTGTAGTTTGGGATATCTTGGAGAATGTCCTTAAAGGACACCCAGTATTACTAAACCGTGCGCCTACATTACACAGACTTGGTATTCAAGCGTTCCAACCAAAATTAATTGAAGGGAAAGCAATTCAGTTACACCCATTAGTGTGTACTGCATTTAATGCCGATTTTGATGGTGACCAGATGGCAGTTCACTTGCCACTTGGACCTGAAGCTATTTTGGAATGTCAATTATTAATGTTGGCGTCTCATAATATCTTAAATCCAGCAAATGGTGCTCCTGTAACTGTACCTTCTCAGGATATGGTACTTGGTCTATACTATATGACTAAGCACAGAATATCTACTGATGATTACAAAGTTATTGGTGAAGGCTTAACATTTTACTCTCCAGAAGAAGTAACTATTGCTTACAACGAGAAAAAAGTAGAATTAAACGCTGGTATTAAAGTAAGAACTCAAGATTTCAATGAAGAAGGCGAGTTAACGACTCAAATTATAGAAACCACTGTTGGTCGTGTACTTTTCAACGAAAAGGTACCAGCAGCAGCAGGATATATAAATGAAGTTTTAACTAAAAAGTCCTTAAGAGATATTATACATGGTATTCTTAAAAAGACTAGTGTACCGGAAACGGCTGCATTCTTAGATGAAATCAAAACACAAGGATATAAGTTTGCATTCCAAGGTGGTCTATCGTTCAGTTTAGGTGATATTATTATCCCTGCTGAAAAGCAAGGTATGATTGACAAGGCTAACACCTTAGTTGATGGTATTAAGGGTAACTATAACATGGGATTAATCACAAATAACGAACGTTATAACCAAGTTATTGATATCTGGACGTCTACAAATGCTGAATTAACTGAGTTGTCTATGAAGCGTATTCGCGAAGATCAACAAGGGTTTAACTCGGTGTTTATGATGCTTGATTCTGGAGCTCGTGGATCTAAAGAACAGATTCGTCAGTTAACAGGTATGCGTGGATTAATGGCGAAACCTAAGAAGTCTAATGCAGGTGGTGGTGAAATTATTGAAAATCCAATTCTTTCTAACTTTAAGGAAGGTCTTTCAATTTTGGATTACTTTATCTCTACTCACGGTGCACGTAAGGGTCTTGCCGATACAGCACTTAAAACTGCAGATGCAGGTTACCTAACGCGTCGTTTAGTTGATGTATCTCAAGATGTTATTATCTACACTGAAGATTGTGGAACATTAAGAGGTATTGAAGTTAAACCTTTAAAGAAAAACGAAGAAATAATTGAAACTCTTGAGGCTAGAATTGTAGGTCGTACGTCATTGAATGATGTGTTTGATCCAATTACTGAAGAGTTATTAGTAGAAGCAGGTGGTCATATTCATGACGATGTAGCAAAACGTATTCAGGCGTCTCCTTTAGACTCTGTTGAAGTCCGTTCGGCATTAACTTGTGAAGCTAAAAAAGGTATTTGTTCTAAATGTTACGGTCGTAATTTGGCGACAGGTAAAATGGTACAAAGGGGTGAAGCTGTTGGTGTAGTTGCTGCACAATCAATTGGAGAACCTGGTACACAGCTTACTTTACGTACATTCCACGTTGGTGGTGTTGCAGGTAACATTTCAGAAGAGAATAAATTAACAGTGAAGTTTGATGGTGTCGCTGAGATTGAAGATCTTAAAATTGTTAAGAGTACTGATAATGACGGAAAAGCAGTAGATGTTGTTATTTCTCGTACTTCAGAATTAAAATTAGTAGATGCTAAAACAGGTATCACTTTAAGTACAAATAATATTCCTTATGGATCTTTCATCTACGTTAAACCAGGTGATAAAGTGAAAACTGGAGATGTTATTTGTCAGTGGGATCCATATAACGGTGTAATTATTTCAGAATTTGCTGGTAAAGTGAAGTATGAAAACATCGAGCAAGGTGTGACGTATCAGGTAGAAATTGATGAACAAACTGGTTTCCAAGAGAAAGTAATTTCTGAATCTAGAAACAAGAAATTAATACCTACACTTCATATCGAAGATGCTAAAGGAGAAACAATACGTTCGTACAATTTACCAGTAGGAGCTCACCTTATGATTGACAATGGAGAGAAAATTAAGGTTGGTAAAATCTTAGTTAAGATTCCTCGTAAATCTGCTAAAGCAGGTGATATTACAGGTGGTTTACCTCGTGTAACTGAACTTTTCGAAGCACGTAACCCTTCTAATCCTGCTGTTGTAAGTGCGATTGATGGTGTTGTTTCCTTTGGGAAAATTAAAAGAGGTAACCGTGAAATTATCATTGAGTCTAAGCTTGGTGAGGTTAAGAAATACTTAGTGAAGTTATCTAATCAAATTCTTGTACAAGAAAATGATTATGTAAAAGCGGGTATGCCTTTATCTGATGGTTCTATTACGCCTAATGATATTTTAAATATCAAAGGTCCTGCTGCTGTTCAGCAATACTTGGTAAACGAAGTACAAGAAGTATATCGTCTACAAGGTGTGAAGATTAATGATAAGCATTTTGAGGTTGTTGTAAGACAGATGATGCGTAAAGTAAGAATCATTGATTCTGGTGATACAATTTTCTTAGAAGATCAATTGGTTCATAAATCAGATTTCATTGAAGAAAACGATAAAATTTTCGGATTGAAAGTGGTTGAAGATGCGGGAGATTCTGAAAACTTAAAACAAGGTCAAGTCTTAACATCAAGAGAATTAAGAGATGAAAACTCGATACTACGTAGAGAGGATAAAGCATTGGCAACTGCGCGTGAAGCTCAGCCAGCAACTGCAACTCCTATATTACAAGGTATTACGAGAGCGTCATTACAGACCAAATCGTTTATCTCTGCTGCATCGTTCCAGGAAACCACTAAGGTTCTTAACGAAGCTGCTGTAAATGGTAAGATTGATGATCTTGAAGGATTGAAAGAAAATGTAATTGTTGGTCATAGAATTCCAGCTGGAACTGGTGTTAGAAAATTTGATAACATCATTGTAGGTTCTAAAGAGGAATTTAATGAGATGATGAAAGTCAAAGAAGAAATGAACTACAATTAGATTTGTCATTCCTGCGAAGGCAGGAATCTATAAAAATAAAAGCCTTCACGCATTAATATGTATGAAGGCTTTTTTAATATAATATATAAATAATTAGTCTTTCGTTTTCACGGAGGCATAAACAAGTTTACAATGGCAGAAGAAAATAAAAACAAAAAACCAGGGATAAATATTGAACTGGATGAAAAAATTGCTGAAGGCACCTATTCAAACCTTGCGATTATTAATCATTCTGTTTCAGAATTTGTAGTCGATTTTGTTAGTGTAATGCCTGGAACACCTAAAAGTAAGGTGAAGTCTAGAATTATATTAACGCCTCAGCACGCAAAACGTTTATTAAAAGCATTAGGTGATAATGTAAAGCGATTTGAAAAAGCACATGGTGAAATTAAAGATTATGAGCAACCGCCAATGCCATTAAACTTTGGTCCTACAGGTCAGGCTTAAGGTTATAGATAAAACATAAATTTGTTTGGGAATTTATTGTGGTGCTCTAACTGTTTTTTTCTAGCATCCACTAATGCCTTTAAATTTTGGGCTAACTGGTCAAGCATAAAAAAAGCCTTTGAATTATTCAAAGGCTTTTTTATTGAAATAATGTAGGGCATTTAGTCGGCTTGACTATTTTATAATTCTTTTAGAAAGGATGTATTCTAGATACTTAAGCGTCTAAGCTACTTTAGCTAGCTTAACTCTTTGCATATACTTTTTCTTAAGAAAATTGTATAGCAATTTCAATAAAACAAAAATCATTTAAGCCACTTCTTGATTAACATGAAATTGTAAAGCACCTGAAGGGCACTTCTTGACTTGTTTGATGATTTTTTTTGTGGATGCACCATCTAAATCTATCCAGGGAATCACAGATTGACGGAATACATTTGAAAGTTCTTTTGCACAACGATCGGCGTTGATGCATTGGCACGGGTTGTAGGTTACAGTAATATCGCTATTACTGAAAACATTAGGTTTTGTTTTCATGAGTAGATCAATTTTGGGGTTTGAATCTAACTTAAATTTAGACAACTAAAACGTTATCGTGACTTAATTACCGATTAAAGGTATAAAAATACCGATAAAAAACAAATATATTCTGAAATATTAGATGAATGGTAAGTTATTTATGAGTCATACTATAATTATTGATTAGAATTTACTTTGTTACTATAAATTCACATCTTCTGTTTATTGAATGCTCATCCTCTGTACAATCATCTCCACAATTTACCAGTAATTGGGTTTCGCCGTAGCCTATAGAAGTAAGTCTAGATCGACTAATACCGTTGGATATAATGTACTCCATTGCAGATTTAGCACGATTATCTGAAAGCGTCATATTATACTCGTACGAGCTTCGTGTATCTGTATGCGCACTCAATTGTACTTCCATTCTTGGATATTTTTCCATTAAATCCACCAGGATATTTAATGTTGAGGCAGCTTGCGGTTTGATATTCCACTTGTCCAATTCAAAATAAATATTCTCTAATTGTATGAAAACATAACCGTCTTTTTCTACGACTATTTCTTCGGCATCATCATACGATTCTAATTCTAACTCTATATCTAACTCTATTTTACCAGAGTCGTCAGTATCAAAATTAGTGGCATTTGGTATGTATAAAGGTTTGAACCCTTCTATTTTATAAGAGCTAAAGGGCTTGGTATAGAATTTAAATCTAGCATCTTCACCAACCTTAATCGAATCTATTGCTTTATTGTTATTATCAAACAATGTAATCATGGTATTTGGTAGTAATAATTTACTGTTTTTATCTTTTACAGTACCTTCAACTATGAATTCTCTGTCGTTTTTTTCTCTATTGAATCGGTATAGGTTGTCATTACCGCTTCTATTGGACGATAAAAATCCTGTGTTTTCGTCAGAATTTACTACAAAAGAAAAATCATCTTTACCTGTGTTTATGCTCTCTCCTAAATTAAGAGGAGTGCCAAATGAGTTATTGTCCTTTTTTAGCTCACACATGAAAATATCTAAGCCTCCAAAACCTATTAGTCCTTCGGAAGCAAAATATAGAGTGGAATCCTTACTTATAAAAGGGAATTGCTCACGATGTGGTGTATTAATAGTTGAACCTAAGTTTGTTGGTTCTCCATATTGACCGTCCGAAGAAACATCGACATAATAAATATCGAAAGATCCATATCCATCAGACATGTCACTTGAAAAGTATAATTTAGAATCATCGTCATTCAACGCAGGATGAAGAACAGAATAAAAATCACTAGAAAACGGTAATTCTTCGACGTTATCCCATAGCCCTTTGATCAACGTTGCCTTATAGAGCTTAATTACAGCTATTTTTTGATCATTAATTTTGTTGCGTTTGTTATTTGTCCTTGAAAAATAAAGCGTTTTCCCGTCTTTACTAAGGACTGCATTACTTTCGTGTGTATTTGTATTTATGGTGCTTGATAAAGCGGTTATGTTTTCCAGAGTTCCATCTTCTGTATAGTCGGCAACAAAAATATCTAAATACGGTTGTTCATTCCATTTGTAAGTTTTAGATCCTTGATTTCTCAATGAAGCAAAGGTAACTCTGTCGCCATAGTAACTTAATGCAAAATCACCAGTAGTGTTTCCCGAATTAATCATATCAACAGTATAGGTGAATGGAGCACCTATTTTAAGCGTTTTTTTTAATTTAAGAGTATTGACCTTTGATGATTTAAATAAAGACATTATTGAATCTGCCTCCTGAATTTTATTGATTCCGTATAAAGAATGTGCAAATCTAAAATAGGTGTGGTTCGATTGGTTTATATTTTCATTTTCAAGTGCTTTTAAATATACATTCGATGCTTTATCCATAAATCCATTAAAGTAGTAGCAATCTCCAAGATTCTGTAAGACTTCAGTACTTTTAGGAACCTCTTCATACAACTCAGCTGCTTTAACATAAGCTTTGGCTGCAAAGAGTTTATTGGCTTTTTTAGCTTTAGAACTTTGACCGAATGCAAAATTACCAAGGCAAAGAGAAATTAATATAATAATTTTGAGTTGCATACTAAATGATATTAAAAAAATCTTGGTGATTTGTCATAACCAGATCCTATTTTTGATAGGTTAAATAAAAGAATGATTTCGTGTGTTCCAGAATTAAATCTACCTAAGTTTGAAACTGTATAATCGTAAGCGTATCCCAATCTCAAGTTTGGCATAATTTTAAAGTTTACTAATCCGCTAATTCCATCTTCAAAACGATATCCTAAACCAAATTCTATATTGTTATTGATTAACACATTAGTTGTTAGATCTAAACTTAGTGGAGCACCACTGACAGATTTGGCCATAAATGCTGGTTTAAACAATAGATTTTCGTTAATGTTGAACACATAACCGCCAGTGAAAAACATATGTAAAGATTCAGTGCCTTCAGTGACAATACCGCTACTTTCGTCGAGGTGTTTAGATTTTAATAGGTTAGGAATAGAAAAGCCTACATAGTATTTATCTGAAAAATAAAATGCACCTGTCCCTATATTTGGAAAGGTTCTGCTTATGTTTTCTGCAAATGATGGGTCAGGAACAGGATCAGAGTAAACAAATCCATTGAAATTAGTTGAAAAGAAAGACAAGCCAGCTTTAACACCAAACGATAATTTTGATGTTTCGTTTAGTTGTAATATATATGCGTAATCTAAAAATAAGTTTGTGTCGTTTACTACATCTCCAATTTGATCATGTACAATGGAAATACCACCTTCCATATTATCAGCAATACTAGAGTGTGCAAAGAAAGAGCCCGTAGTTGGAGATCCAATAGCGCCAACCCATTGGGATCTATAAATGATCCCAAGATTAATATAGTCATCGTCTGCCGTTGCATACGCAGGATTAATCACATTCATATTATACATATACTGAGTGAATTGCGCATCCTGTTGTGAGTTCGCAATATTTGTTATCAAAATGATAACTAAAAGAAATCCTATGTTATTTTTAAAATTCATCTATCTATTGAGATATACTCTACCTTGTAATTCTTTTCTAATACCATCTTTAAACTCTAATATGAAAAAATAAACACCAACAGGTAATTCATTATTTCCAAAACTCCTCCCGCTACTAGAGACTCCGTCCCATTGCGGTGTATTTATATTTCCCTCATATAAAATATTGCCATATCTGTTGAAAATGGTTAATTTAAAATTAGGATACAAAACATCAAGATTCTTAATGTCAAATGTTTCATTTATACCATCACCATTAGGAGAAAACCCGTCCGGAATTAAAATATCTTCAATACAGTTAGAAATTGTTACTGTAACGGCAAGTCTAATCTCACTTTCGCAACCTTCCTCGGAAATTATTGAGGCGTAATAAGTCACGCCATCTTCTAACAGAGTATCAGAACTATAAATAGTTCCACTTAATGCTGCGTCGTACCAATCTACTCCATTACTATTAGTGTTTACTATATTATTTGATAGAGATGCAATAGTTGGATTGTCATCAAGGCAAAAAGAATTACCATCCTCTATCAATTCAGGAGAGATACTTTCTAAAATAATAAAATCTACTATAGGGAAATTTGATACATCTGCATTACAACTTGTTGATATACTAGATAAACTATTTATAATTAATTGGTGTAATCCAATCGTTACGAATACATCCGAATCTATTAAAAAACTAGCTTCACCACCAACTATTGTTAATACAATATCTTGATTTATAGTATTTGCTCCAGTAATATCAAAAGTTATGTTGTAATCACCATCAGCTAAATTTATGGCATTACTTATAGTCACTAAAAGATCTACTCCTTGACAATTATCTGAAATACTTATTGTTAATCCTTCAGTGTCTGGTAAATTATTGAAAGAAACGATGACCTCTGATGCATCTGTTTGCATACATTCTGTTAATTCTACGAAATAGGTATATGTACCTTCAGAATCAAGAGCTGGATCAAATATTCCCGTACCACTAGCTAGAGCAGGCGACCAAGTTCCACCTGTATCTGGAGAACCGTTAAGGCTATCAAATAGGTTGTATGTATTAGTATCGTTTTCGCATATTTCGAGAGTGCCATCTGTTCCTGCATTTGGAGGAGGAACTATAGTAATTGTTACTGATGCAGAGGCATCTTCACATAATAGATTACTGCTTGTTACTGAATACGTATATGTGCCTTCAGAATCAACGCTAGGATCAAATATTCCCGTGCCACTAGCCAGAGCAGGTGACCAAGTTCCGCCAATATCAGGCGATCCAATAAGGCTGTCAAAAAGGTTGTATGTATTCGTATCATCCTCACAAATTTCTAAAGCCCCATTTGAGCCTGCAGAATTTTGAAAAATAATTTCGACAATAACTTCTAATCTAGACTCACTTTCACATGGAGGATCAATTGTAGTTGCAAAATAGATGTTTCCATCGATTAAAGGTGTGTTTAAATCTAATGGCGACGCAGAAGACTGTGATAGGTACCAATTATTGTTGCCAGAAGCAATTAAATCTCCCACAGTTGGAATATCATCTTCATTTGTGCAAAATTGTTGAATAGGATCACCTAAAGGAATAGGAACAATACCTACATTTACAAATATGGCCAATCTTGAGGTACGGCAATTGGTTGTGGGACTGGACTGATCCGCATAATAGATGGTTTCGTCCATTAATATAGTATTAATATCCAAAGGGGAACCACCTATAGTTGATAAATACCATTGGACGTCATTACCTATAACCTCCAAATCTAAAATAGTAGCATCTTGAGAATTCTCGACACAAACACCCTGAAAATTTAGCCCTATTGGTGCTCCCAAAATAGTAACTATAACTTCTATTCTTGAACCACAGTTTCCAGATGAATTATCAGCGAAATAATCTTCTCCATCTATTAAAGATGATGAAGGATTTAAAGCCGTTGTTGAAGTTGCTGTGTCGAACCAAGCTATTCCACCACCATTATCAATAGCTTCTAAATCTGAGATTAAAAGAGATTCTATGTTACAGAATATTTGAGAATTATTATTTACGGTTGGACATTGAGCGAAGCTTTCCGTAATGATCATCAAACATGTAGCAAGAAAAATGGTTAGTTTCAAAAAGGGGCTTTTCATTTAAATTTAATTTTCTCTAGGATAATGACTTTGTATTGAATTAGTGAAAATGTCGAATATTTACATAAATAAGATATTTTCTTTTGTGGTTCAATTTTAATAATTTATTGAAAACTTATTGTCAAATGTATAAATAAATTTTACGACGAAAAGTGAATTTTAACGATTATCTTTCAGTAAATATAAATAATAATACTTTAATCTGTAAAAAAATGCATTTTATCTAATTTTTATCAATTTGAGTACCCGTTGAATTTTCATCAAACACAAATAACATTACAGACTTATTCTCATAAACTCCATCTTTTAGGATATAGTTAAACGAAAACCCAAAAACAGAAGTTGTTGTTTTACTATTAAATGCTTCTAATCCATTTTTGAATAAACGCTTTAGCACGTCATAGTTGAAAGCAAAACCTAGAGCAGTTGCCTTTCCCAAACCGTTACTAATTTCAGAATTATATTGTTGTGGATATAATAGATGTAAGATTTTAAAACGTTTAGTTGCTACTGCACCAGTAGACGGTATGTTTTTTGGATTGAGTACGACAAGTTGGATGTTAGCATTTGACATTTCCTTTAGTAATAAATTGGTGCTACTAAGATGTACACCAACCTTATCACTCTCGATTATGACAAAATTTTTAATATCGGATTGAAGAGCACTCTTTAATTTATTAGATTGAAAGGAGCCATTTTTTCTTGTTGGTATGAAATCGGCTTTTGGTAGAATACTTTCAATTAGATTTTTATTTTGAGCATGATTTTCATCATATATACATATTATATGAGCGTCTTGTTCTTTTAAATATGTTAAGACTCTTTTCCGCATATCATCTTCGGTAGGTAGCCCTTTAAGAATTAATTTCTTCGTGCTATCTTGATATTTGTATGTTAAAGACATCATATCGATTCCTGTCGATGAATTGGTATTCTGTCTATAATTTTCTGTAGGGTATAAAAAGACATTAGGAGTATCGAGATTTGAAGAGTCTTTTGTATAGATTTGATGTGCGAGGGTGTTTTTGATTTGCAATTTGTTTTTTGGCTGTAATTTACTCATAGAGTCGATAGCCTTTTTTAGGCCGAGATAATAACCAGATCTCTGTTTTTTTGATTCTGCACTTGCTGAAGAGCTAGAGTCATCCCAAACGACTGAGACAGAGAATAAATCATTTTTAGCGGTAATGGGTGAATTCTCAATTTTCTGTTGTGATAATGAAGACACCTCAGAGTTAGGCTCCTCTATATTGGTTGGCATTTTTATACTACTTCCTTTTATAACTGATTCTTTAAGACTAGGATTTAGTTTTAGAAACGCTTCAATAGACATATTAGCCTGCTTAGCTAAACCATAAAGCGTTTCTTTAGGTTTTATGGTATAATCTTCAAAGTCAAGTTTAGAGCTGACATTTATTGAATCTATTCTAGTTGTAACTGTTTCTTCGGCTATATATTCTTCTTCTTCTTCTTCTTCTTCTTCTTCTTCTTCTTCTTCTTCTTCTTCTTCTTCTTCTTCTTTAATTTTGGATATTCCTGTCTTGATTTTTGTGCCACTTTTAAGCATTGGGGTAATCTCAGGGTTTAACTTTTCAAGTCTCGAAATAGATGTATTAAAACGTTTGGATAGACCGAATTTGGTGTCGCCTTTGACAACCATGTAAGTGTCATTGCTGAACTTTTTCACGTTTTTTCGAATAGATAATTCTTGACCTTCTCGAAGAATATCACTTAATTTATCTTTATTGAGTGCTTTTAACTCTGATAAAGACATATTATATTGCTGTGATATCATCCATAAATTTTCTCCTTTTCTAACAATATGAGATGTGACTTTTACATCAGTGTTTGTTGAAGTTTTAACTTCTAAAGCCCCGGAAGGAATTTGAATAGTTTGACCAGAAATGAGCATTCTAACAATACTTGGATTTACTTTTTCTAGTTCTGCTATGGAAATGTTGAATTTTTTTGAGAGTCCGTACTTGGTCTCTCCTTTAGAGACTAAGTAATTTTCAAATTTGGTGGAGTTGTTATTTACAGAAGTTGATTGTCCTTTTTTTGGAATAAAAATTATTTCTCCTGTTTTGATAATTGTTCTTGAACCGGAATTTAGCTGAAATATGGACTCCATAGATACACCATAACGTAAGGATAATCGATATACATTGTCTCCTTTCACAACAATATGCTTAATAGGTTTTGTTTGTGCGAATAATGTATTGAGGGTCAATAAAATTACTACTAGAAATATGATGTTAGTTTTAATAGTAGTCAATTTATTATAGAGATTAGATGTTAATATAAATATATTTAATTACCGCTAGGTATTTAGCTGTATATTTTCAAATTATTAATAGTTTATTAACAAATGCGAAATAATCTCAAGCTATTAGAACTAAATGTTTAGTATTCTGACGTAAGATGAAATTTGATACTTGGATATTTTTGCTGAGTCATTTGTAAAGAAAACACCGAATCTGCGAAAAACACTAGTTGTCCACGCTTATCTTTAGCCAAAAAACGTTGTTTCACTCTAAGGAATTCTTTATAGTCTTCACTTTTAACATCTTCAGTCTCTATCCAACAGGCTTTATGAACATTTAAGTTCTCATATATACACTTTGCACCATATTCATGCTCAAGACGATATTGAATCACTTCATACTGAAGTGCTCCAACTGTACCAATGACTTTTCTTCCGTTGAGTTCTAAGGTAAACAACTGTGCTACACCTTCATCCATTAGTTGGTCTATGCCTTTATTGAGTTGTTTTGATTTTAATGGATCAGCATTATTGATGTATCTAAAGTGTTCTGGTGAAAAACTTGGAACACCTTTGTAGTTTAGAATTTCACCTTCTGTAAGTGTGTCTCCAATTTTAAAGTTTCCGGTATCTTGTAATCCTACTATATCACCAGGAAATGAGATATCAACAATCTCTTTTTTTTCAGCGAAAAAGGCATTCGGACTAGAAAACTTAAGTTTCTTATTATGTCTAACGTGTAGATATGGCGTATTTCGTTTAAACTCTCCAGATACGATTTTTATAAAGGCTAATCGGTTTCTGTGATTCGGATCCATATTAGCATGAATCTTAAATACAAATCCAGTAAACTTATCCTCCTCTGGCTTTACTAAGCGTTCTTCACTAAACTTTGGTCTTGGTTTTGGAGCGATTTCTACAAAGCAATCTAAAAGTTCACGAACCCCAAAATTATTTAATGCCGAACCAAAAAAGACAGGTTGTAATTTGCTATTGAGGTAATCCTCTTTATTAAATTGAGGATAAATACCCTCTACAAGTTCAATTTCTTCGCGAAGGGTTTGAGCAGCTTTTTCTCCTACGAGCTTATCTAACTCTGGAGAAGCTAAGTCACTAATTTCGATAGTTTCCTCTATATCCTTTCTGCTATCACCACTAAATAAATTAAGATTCTTTTCCCAAATGTTATAAATCCCCTTAAAATCATATCCCATTCCGATAGGAAAGCTTAGAGGGACGACTTTTAAGCCTAACTTTTGTTCAATTTCATCTAATAAGTCGAAAGCATCTTTACCTTCTCGATCCATTTTATTAATGAAAACGATCATTGGGATGTTTCGCATTCGGCAGACTTCAACGAGTTTTTTAGTTTGTTCCTCAACACCTTTGGCAACATCTATTACGACTATAACGCTATCAACTGCAGTAAGAGTTCTAAAGGTGTCTTCAGCAAAATCCTTATGGCCAGGTGTGTCTAGAATGTTAATTTTGATACCATCATATTCAAAAGCTAAAACAGAGGTAGCAACAGAAATACCACGTTGGCGCTCAATCTCCATAAAGTCACTAGTTGCGCCTTTTTTTATCTTATTACTTTTTACAGCACCAGCTTCTTGAATGGCTCCTCCAAATAAAAGTAATTTTTCGGTTAACGTTGTTTTACCAGCATCTGGATGCGAGATAATTCCAAAGGTGCGTCGTCTGTTGATTTCTTTAATAAAACTCATAGTCTTTTTTCGTGATTGCAAATATAAATTTTATTCAATCATTTATAATTAAAAACTCTACATATAATTATTACAGATACCATATGGAAAGTGACTTATTCACAAATCATGTGTTGAAGTAATTGTAAGATAATTGATGCGGTAATAGGGCAGATGTTTTTAATAGCATAAATCTTACTTTATTAATTTTTCAAAAAACACTTTGTTTTTCAAAATAAAACCCTAAATTAGCATTTCATCGATTAAATCATGCACTTAGTCGATTAAAAATATGTTAATTAGATTTGATAATTTCAAGTAATAAGTATTATTTTTGAACTAAGATTAATAGCAATAATTTTGATTTACCCAATTCATGACCTACACCTGTGCTCTTATTTCTAGAGTAGAGGGCTTTCTGTACTTATATCATAGGTTTTTTTGGTAGAATTTTTAAGTTATTTGGTATTGATTTTTATATAGAATAATTCAACATTATATAGATATAAATAATTTTACCTTAAGATAATATGAAAATCTTTACTCGATTCTCGTTTACAAACAAGTTTTCATTTGCATTTTTTGCCATGATAACTTTTCAAACTTTTTTGTTTGCTCAATGCCCTGTACCAGAGGCGGATGGTACATATAATCCTAAAGATGATATAATCATTACGTCGTATCACCAAAGTATTGCCAAAACTCCAAATGGCCTAATTACTTGGGGTGAAGGCATGGATTTTAATGGAGGTAATGTAACGACAATTCAAGAAATATCACCTGCAAACGGATATGCTTTTTCTGGATCCATTTTGCAATATGCTGTATCTGGTAATTCGGGAGGACAAGCTTTTTTATTAACAACAACAAACTTATACGCTTGGGGACAAGTTGATGAAGTTGTCAATGGAAGCTTTGTTTCTGGAGCTACTTTTGCTACTATGGCTCTTCCACCGGGACTTATTGCAACAGATATTACCGATTTATATGCGACATCAAATGTTCTTGCAATTAATACCACAGCAGGAGAAGTTTGGGTAGCATCACGAGGAACTAGAGTAAGCGGAAACACGTCGAATGATGCAACTATCTGGCAACAGGTACAAACATCAGCTGGCGTACCTATAACGGATGTATTTCATGTTACAGGAAGTGACGTCGCCTTATATGCAATTCAGAATGATGGTGATGTATATGTATGGGGACAAGAAATATATTTAGGTGATGGTTTTGGAGCGGCAGATTATGATTACGCGACTTTAATGACTGCTCCACCTTCAACACCAGTGTATATTACAGCTTTCCATAATGATGAATTAAATCAACATGGTGTGTTAGCACTAGGTACAGATAGAAGAATATATGGTGTTGGCCATAACACATCACAAAAAATCATCAATGAAACGACAAATACTGTTTTAAATTGGGTGACTATTGATGATTCTTTAGGGAATCCTATTGAAAATGTGCTACTAATATCATCTAATCAATCTTCTGAACAATGGGCTAGTGCTGGTGCAATTACAGAAGGAGCTACGCCAACATCTAAAAGAGTTTTACTCACTTGGGGTTCAAATAATTTAGGAGCTATTGGCCAAGGAACTGATGCTATAACAGAGTATCCGACTATTCCAGGAGGATATACAATTGATGTTGATGACGCAGTCTATGTAAGTACAGGAGGTCATGCAACTACAATTTATAACAGAGATACTAAAACGATTTGCTTTACTGGTCATGTTATAGATGGTAGTACAGGAGGATTAACAGGAGCAACAGCAACAAGTTTTCAATGTATTACTATAGTTAATTTTGATGTGTGTGGAGTTAATACTTGTAGTATTGATTCTATTACTTCATCTGATGTATCGACTTGTAATGATAATGGAACACCTTTAAATACTATAGATGATTTTTTTACAGTGGATATTACCGTTGAATTTTCTGAAATACCTACCACTGGTACTTTAGAATTAACAGGAGATGTAACCGGTTCGATTTCAGTTACAGGATTGACATCACCTTATATACTTAATGATGTAGTATTACCGGCGAATGGTAGTGCTATTTCAATCTCAGGTGTATTTTCTGATGATTTAGCATGTGTATTTAACAATTCAAATGTTTTTACTGCTCCAGTGTCTTGTAGTTTTGATATATCCGTAGAGAATGATGATTTTAGCGGAACACCAGTTGATTCAGCAACAGGAGGAACAACAGCGAGTGTATTTAATGATAATGGGAATGGAACTGATACAGCAAATGGTATAAGTGCAACTGATGGCAATATTTCAGATAACATCAGTATCACCAATGATGGAGGATTAACAGGCGTTTCAATTAACACAGATGGAACAATCAATGTTCCGCTGGGAACAGCGACAGGACCTTATACTGTTGAATATACAATTTGTTTAGATATAGCTCCAACATTTTGTGATACTGCAAATGTGACTATAATAGTTATAGATTCTTGTACCGATGGTGCAATTTTAGGTACACCAACAGCTAACGATCCAGATGGAGATGGAATTAATAATAGTTGCGACTTAGACGATGATAATGATGGAATTCTAGATAGTTTTGAATGTGCATCTACACCAGCGTCTGATGCTGATTTAGTTGATGCCGCTTCATCAGGTATTATAAACCCAAATTTTGCGATTGGGTCGGATAACATATTTGCAGGTATAGATAGTGTAACTGATCAACTTATAATTGATTTAGGGACAACAGTAGATTCTGATGTAATAATAGAAATAGAATCTCTTGTAACAGTGAGTTTACATGTTTTGGGTGTAGAACAATCACTTGATAATACAGTTTACAGCAATTTGCAAACGTTCAATTTTTCAAGTATTTCTTCTGAAGTATTACAAAACTATACTTTAACAAGTTCTGCACGATATATTCGAATTACAATGGCTACAGATGCTGGGTCAGGTAGGTTACAAATTGATAATGTGCATTATCAAGCGTTTTGTGGTGGAGATACAGATGGTGATGCCACTCCTGATACACAAGATGCAGATTCAGATAACGATGGCTGTGATGATGTTGTAGAAGCAGGTCATACAGATTCCAATGGAGATGGTTATGTTGATGGTACTGGTTTTGATGGAAATGGCCAAGTTACTGGGTTCGCAACTGCTTATTCAGGAACTAATGCTGATGTCACGACTGCTACACAAGTTGTAGTAGATGCAACCGTATTAATAGGTCAAACAGTAACCGCTGGTAATGCAACTTCATTTACAATAACTTCGGTAATAGCAGCAAGTACAACAACCTTTACGACTGGTGTTCCAGATTATACCATCCCTCCAGCAACAGATGTTTCTGGAGCTATAGTATATCAATGGCAAAGAAATGGTACTGATATTGATGGTATTATCGATGGTGGTGTTTACAGTAATTTTAATACAGTAACTTTAAATATTTCAGATGTTACAGGCTTAGATAACAATGTCTACAATTTGGTAATAACACATCCAAATAACTTATGTGTAGATGAACAAAATAGTGCAATACTGACAGTAAATGTATTAACAATAACAGCTGAAGACGATGACTTCAGTGGAGCATCAATTGATTCAGCCTCAGGTGGAACAACAACAAGTGTATTTGCAGATAATTCTAATGGAACTGACGATGCAAATGGCGTGGACGCAACCGATGGTAACATTTCAGATAATATTAGTATCACTAATGATGGCGGTTTAACAGGAGTAACAATCAATACAGATGGAACGATTAACGTTCCTGGAGGAAGCACACCAGGACCTTATACTGTGACGTACCAAATTTGTTTAGATGTCGATAATACGATTTGTGATACGGCCAATGTGACTATTGAAGTTACACCAACACCTACAGCAGACGTTGGCATAACAAAGACCTTAGATACAGCTGGACCTTTTACTGTTGGACAAACAATACAGTATACATTAGTTGTAAGTAATGCAGGACCAGATACTGCCAATAATGTGGTAGTTGATGATGCAACGAGTAACTTAACAATCACCTCTGTAAGCGGTGGAGGTTGTGCTACTTTTCCATGTACAATTCCAAGTATAGCAAGTGGAACGCCAGCAAATGATGTTACTATTATAGTGATGGCTACCATTGATGCTGTTGGCGCATTTGATAATACGGCCAATGTTAGTGCAGATGAATTAGATCCAAATGGGACTAACGATATAGATAATTCTGGAAATGGCGGGACTGCTGTGGCAATTCCTTTTACGATTAATGCTGAAGATGATGATTTCAGTGCAACATCTTTTAACCCAGTTACAGGTGGTACAACAACAAGCGTCTTTGCCGATAATGGCAATGGATTAGATACAGCCGACGGTATAGCTGCAACTAATGGTAACATTTCAGATAATATCAATATTAGTAATGATGGCGGATTAACAGGTGTGACGATTAATACCGACGGAACAATCAGTGTTCCAGGTAATAGTGTTCCAGGAACATTTACTGTAGAATATCAAATATGTTTAGACATAGATCCAACGATCTGTGATACTGCACAAGCAACCATTGTAATTGGAACATGTGCAGATTTCCCAACGAATGATTGTGATGATGATGGCGTTATTAATTCAGCTGATATCTGTGAAGGATTTGATGATGCAGCAGATGCTGATGGAGATTTAGTGCCAGATGGTTGTGACGATGATGATGATAATGATGGATTACTAGATATTGATGAAAGAGGAGAAACAGTAAGTTCTCCGCCTCTGTGTGGTACTCAAGCTGTGTTTGATTTTAGTGCTATTCCTACAGAAGAATCTGGTGATGGAAACTTAGCGACCCTTCTTGAAGGAGAAGTGTTTAGATTTGCTAACGTGACAGCAGGGACTGATGCTTTAGTAACATTAGTAAGTTTCAATAATGCTGAAGTTGATATATTGGATGATAATTCTTCCAATCCAGAATACTTCAAACCAGGTACTAGAATTAATTACTTAAATCCAGGGCAAGAGGGCTGGGTAGAATACAATATTCAATTAGTACAATCTGGAACAACTACTCCTCTAAGTTTTCCAGATGTTTTTGTTGGATATAATGATATGGATGGAGATCTAGATTCATTTGAACGTAATAGAATTCCTTATCCAATTAATTATGTTGTTGATAATCCGACAACATTAACGATTACCTCTGAGCCTAACTTCTTAGTCGCTACTTCAGGAAACGTTGATTTCCCTGGATCATCTAATAGTAATCCGTTTTTAAATATCACGGCAAATTATAATAACTTTTCTAGTTATACATTTAGATTAGGAGTGTTGGCAAACAATCCTTTAATAGATGTTGTACGTTACCATAGTGTTTTATTTGATTGTGCTACTAATTACGTGGACCCGCAAACAACAGATCCTGATACTGATGATGATGGTATTCCAGATTACTTAGATTCAGATAGTGATTCTGATGGATGTCCTGATGCATTAGAAGGTGATGGAGGATATACTCTTGCTGATTTAGATGTTGATGATAGTTTAGGAGATAATGTAGGTGCTAATGGTGTGCCTCAAGACACTTCGAACAATTCATTACAACAAAATGATATAAGCTCTACCGATTCAACGATTAGCCTATGTTCGGGAATAAATGTCATAAAGACAAGTAGTTTAGATTTAGGACCTGATGGTGTTGTGGGTGTAGGAGATATTATTACCTATACATATACAGTAAGTAATACAGGTGGTGTCACATTGTTTGATGTTAATGTAACAGAAGATGCAGCCGATTTTACAGGAACGGGAACCTTACCAACACCAGTTTATCAGAGTGGAGGGACAGATGTCGATTTGGAAGCAGATTTACAAGACTTAGCAATAGGAGTAGGAACGATAGTTTATACAGCAACTTATGCCATCACACAAGACGATATAGATACAGGAATTGTAACAAACCAGGCAATAGCTACAGGCGATGATCCTGCTGGTAATGTTATTTCAGATGATAGTGATGATCCAAACGATCCAACAGATACAGATAATAATGGAGATGGCGAACCTGATGATCCAACCGATACCGTGATTCCACAGAATCCAGAGATCAGTATCTTAAAGACAAGTAGTTTAGACTTAGGCGCAGATGGTGTAGTGACTGCGGGTGATATTATAACGTATACTTATACGGTAAGCAA
>NZ_JBALVR010000014.1:29137-85861 GCF_036960315.1 Psychroserpens sp.
GACAAGTAGTTTAGACTTAGGCGCAGATGGTGTAGTGACTGCGGGTGATATTATAACGTATACTTATACGGTAAGCAACACAGGAGATGTCACTTTATTTGATGTTAGCGTATTAGAAAACGCAGCAGACTTTACCGGATCAGGCGCTTTACCAACACCAGTATACCAGAGTGGAGGCGCGGATCTAGATCTAGAGGCAGACTTACAAGACTTAGCAATAGGAACAGGAACGATAGTTTACACAGCAACATATGCCATCACACAAGATGATATTGATGCAGGTGTTGTAACTAACCAAGCAACAGCCGATGGAACTGATCCACAAGGTGGTACAGTTACAGATGATAGTGATGATCCAAACGATCCAACAGATACTGATAATAATGGTGATGGCGAACCAGATGATCCAACCGATACAGTGATTCCACAGAATCCAGAGATCAGTATCTTAAAAACAAGTAGTTTAGACTTAGGCGCAGATGGTGTAGTGACTGCGGGTGATATTATAACGTATACTTATACGGTAAGCAACACAGGAGATGTCACTTTATTTGATGTTAGCGTATTAGAAAACGCAGCAGACTTTACCGGAACAGGAACCTTGCCAACACCAGTTTACCAGAGTGGAGGTGCGGATCTAGACTTAGATGCCGACTTAGAAGACTTAGCCGTAGGTGCAGGAACAATCGTTTACACAGCAACATATGCCATCACACAAGATGATATTGATGCAGGTGTTGTAACGAACCAAGCAACAGTAAATGGAACTGATCCACAAGGTGGCACAGTTACCGATGATAGTGATGATCCAAACGATCCAGCCGATACAGATAATAATGGTGATGGTGAACCAGATGATCCAACCGATACAGATCTTCCTCAAATGCCATTATTAAATGTTGTTAAAGTTGCTGATGTACAAGATAATGGAGATGGTATTATAGGTGTAGGAGATATTATCACTTATACTATAACTGTAAGTAATGCTGGTAACGTAGTATTAGATAATGTGACTATAACAGATACGTTTACTGATATCAATTTAATTCCTTTAACTCTAGATTCTGGACCAACATATGTAAGTTCAGATCAAGGAAGTACAGAAGGGGATTTGTTAGTTGGAGAAACAGCTACTTATATAGCAACGTATACCATAACTCAGGATGATGTTGACGCGGGTGGTTTAATAAATAGTGTAGTTGCCAATGCCGAAGATACTGATGGCAATACTCTAGACGATACAAGTGATGATGGTGACGATGCAGATGGTAATTCAGATGATGATCCAACAGTAACAGAAACAGATTCTGATTTTGAATTATCAGTTACTAAAGAACTAGATATAGCTGAGCCTCTTATCGGAGACGAAGTCACATTTACAATTACTGTGTCTAATGAAGGGTTTGTAACTGCTACCGGAGTTGTTGTTGAAGAAGTTATTCCAAGTGGATATACATTTGTTTCAGCAATTACTACTGCAGGCACTTATTCTGAATTTGATGGAGAGTGGATTGTTGGACAATTAGATCCAGGTCAAGTTGAAGTTCTTCAGATTATAGTGGAAGTTCTAGGATTTGGTGATTACTTGAATACAGCAACAATTACAGCTTTTACAGGTGGTGATGATCAAAATGAGGATAACAACAGTGATTCTGCAGAAGTAGATCCTATATGTTTAACGATTTATAATGAATTCTCTCCAAATGGAGATGGCGTTAATGAATTCTTCGTCATAGATTGTATAGAAACCTTCCCTAACAATAGGATAGAGATTTATAACAGATGGGGAAATATTGTTTATGAAACAAGCAATTACAGAAATGATTGGGGTGGAACTTCTAATGGGAGAGCTGTTCTTAGTCAAGGTGATAAATTACCAGTTGGTACATACTACTATGTAATTGATTTAGGAAATGGTTCAGAACCAAGAGTAGGATGGTTATACATAAACAGATAATTAATAAAGGCAAGATTAAAAACGATATTAAAATGATACAAAAATCATCATTAGTAAAAGGATTAATACTGTTAGTGTTTTGTGCACTAACCATTAATACTAGTTTTGCACAGCAGGACCCTCAGTATACGCAGTATATGTATAATACTACGAGTGTGAATCCTGCTTACGCTGGACAAAGAGAAGTATTAAGTGTTACGGGTTTGCATCGTACGCAGTGGGTTGGTATTGATGGTGCACCTCAAACACAAACTTTAGCAATCCATGCACCACTTAGAAATAATAAGATTGGTTTAGGACTTTCAATTGTAAACGACGCATTGGGTCCAGCAAATGAAACTTATATAGACGCTAATTTTTCTTATACTATTCGTTTAAATGAATCATTGACCAAACTATCATTTGGTGCTAAAGCTGGTGCTCATTTATTAGATACAGATTGGAGTAAAGGTCGTTTTCAAAATCCGGACGCCGTTTTTAATCAAAATATTAGTCTGTTTTCTCCAACAGTTGGAGCAGGTTTGTATTTACATAACAGAAAATGGTACATTGGTTTATCTGTACCTAATTTCTTGACTACTGAACATTATGATGATTTTCAAGAATCGGTAGCAAAAGAGCGAATGAACTATTACTTGATTGCTGGTTATGTATTCGACTTAAGTGAAAAAACAAAGTTAAAACCTGCAGCTTTAGTAAAAGCTGTTTCTGGAGCTCCAATAATTGCTGATCTTTCGGCTAACTTTTTATTCAACAAAAAATTGACATTAGGTGTTGCTTATCGCTGGGATGATTCGGTTAGTGGATTAGCTGGTTTTCAAGTTACAGATGGTCTATATATAGGATATTCCTATGATGCCACCACAACAAACTTAAATAACTATAACAGTGGTTCACATGAAATCATGTTACGTTTCGAATTACAAAAAATAGGTAGAATATTATCACCAAGATTCTTCTAAAAAAATGATTATGAAAACACACAAAATTATATGTATCCTAGTTTTAAGTCTTGTTTTTTCTATGGGATATTCCCAAAAAGGAAAAATTAGACAAGCATCAAAAGAGTATGATAACTTGGCCTACTTAAAGACAAGTGAAATTCTTTTGGAAGTTGCTGAAAACGGATTTAAATCTGTCGATTTATTGCAAAAACTTGCCAACTCTTTCTATTTTAATAACCAAATGGAAGAAGCTGCTAAATGGTATGGTGAGTTAATGACCATGAATGTAGATGGTATAGATCCTGAATACTACTTTAGATATGCTCAATCTTTAAAATCTATCGAAAACTATACGGAGTCTGATAAGTGGATGAAAAAGTTTGCGGCAGAAGATCGAGGTGATTTAAGAGGTAGAGCTTTTTCGTCAACTGTTGATTACTTATCTATGATTGATGAAGCGAGTAGAGACTTCGAAGTATATAACTTGGACATTAATACCGAAGTTTCAGATTTCGGTACAACACAATATAAGAACCAGTTGATTTTTGCATCGTCTCGTGGAAACGGAAAGAAATACAACTGGAACGAACAGCCTTTCCTTGATCTCTTTTCCGCAGAAAAACAAGAAGATGGTTCATATGGTAATGTTGAAAAGTTAGATACTGAAATCAATACCAAGTTTCACGAATCTACGGTAGCTTTCACTCCAGATGATAATGTGATTTATTTTACACGTAACAATTATTTCAAAAAGAAATATAAAAAGAGTGAAGATGGTACCAATCGTTTAAAAGTATTTAAAGCAACTCTAAGTGATGAAGGAAATTGGGATGATATCGAATCTGTACATTTCAATAGTGATGAGTATAGTGTAGCACATCCTGCAATTAATGTTCAAGGGACTAAGATGTATTTTGCTTCGGATATGTTAGGAACTCTTGGTAAGTCAGATATTTTTGAAGTCGATATTAATGAAGATGGAACATTAGGTGATCCTGTAAATTTAGGAGCATCTGTTAATACAGAAGGTCACGAAACATTTCCTTTTATCAATTCTGAAGGTGATTTATATTTTTCTTCTAACGGGTTTAGTGGTCTGGGAGGTCTTGATGTTTTTGTAATTAGAGATTTTGAAAACAAAAGAGAAGCTAGACAACCAATGGCTCTAGAAAATGTCGGTCGACCTATTAATAGTCCGATGGATGATTTTGGTTACTATGAAAATATTGGAACCAAAGAAGGGTTCTTTACGTCAAATAGAGAAGGCGGTAAAGGGGATGATGATATTTATAGTTTCACGATTCCGGAGTGTGCTCAAGATGTTGAAGGAACAGTAAAAGACAAAGAAACACTTGAATTACTTCCAGGCGCAATCGTGACCTTATTTGATGGAGAAGGCACTGCATTGCAACAAGTCACTGTAGGTGACGACGCAATCTTTAAGTTCGAAGATTTAGCTTGTGAAATGGAATATCTTATAAGAGGTCAAAAAGATACATATGCTTCAGATGAGCGACGTTTTACAACACCTAAGAAAAAGCAAAAACTAAACATCGAATTATTATTAGAAAAAGACGAAAAAGAAATTGGAGAAGGTACAGATTTAGCTGAAACTTTAGGTATTCCAATTATTTACTTCGATTTTGATAAATCAAACATTCGTCCAGATGCTGAAGTAGAGTTACAGAAAGTTATCGCAGTTTTGAAAAAATATCCTAGCATGATGATTGATGTAAGATCACATACAGATAGTAGAGCAACGTTTGAGTATAACGATGCATTGTCTAACAGAAGAAATAAATCCACACTAAAATATATTGTTGAAGTAGGAGGAATTGCTGCAGATAGACTTACAGGAAAAGGCTATGGAGAATCACAATTGCTTAATGAATGTAGCGATGGTGTAAAATGTTCTGAAGAAGATCACCAACTCAACAGACGTAGCGAGTTTATTATCGTAAAGATGTAAGCGCATCTATTAAATAAAAGTTAAAAGCTGCCTTTTTTAAGGCAGCTTTTTTAATTCTAGTGTATTTTGATAGTTAAATTGATAATGAGTTGTTATTTTTGTTTGTTATGACAGAAGAACTTGTAATTCTTGTAAATGAGAACGATGAACAGATAGGCACAATGCCTAAAATGGAAGCTCATGAAAATGCAGTTTTACATCGTGCATTTTCGGTATTTATCTTTAATGATAATAACGAGCTAATGTTGCAACAGCGTGCCAAACATAAATACCATTCACCACTATTGTGGACCAATACCTGTTGCAGCCATCAAAGAGATGGAGAATCCAATTTGGAAGCCGGTAAGCGTCGTTTGATGGAAGAAATGGGGTTTGTCACAGATTTAAAAGAAAGTATTTCATTTATCTATAAAGCACCTTTTGATAATGGTTTAACAGAACATGAATATGATCATGTAATGATTGGCCATTTTAATAATGAACCCATTATCAACCCAGACGAAGTAGAATCTTGGAAATGGATGACAATTGAAGCTGTGAAAGTTGACATTGAGTTACATCCAGAAATCTACACAGCTTGGTTTAAAATTATTTTTGATAAATTTTACGAACATATAAATATCTCAAAGTCATGAAGGTAACGGTTAGTAGAAAAGCACATTTCAATGCAGCACATCGCTTATATCGTAATGATTGGAGCTTTGAGAAAAATGATGAGATCTTCGGAAAATGTAATAATCCAAACTTTCATGGTCATAACTATGAACTTATTGTCAGTGTTACAGGTGAAATAGATAAGGAAACAGGTTATGTTATCGATATGAAAGTATTAAAAGACATTATAAAAGCTGAAGTAGAAGATGCATTTGATCACAAGAATCTCAATGTTGAAGTCCCAGAATTTAAAGACCTCAATCCAACTGCCGAAAATATAGTGGTCGTTATATATAACAAAATTAAACCAAAACTAAATAGAGACTTTGATGTTGAAATCACCTTATATGAGACGCCTCGTAATTTTGTAACGTATTCAGGATAATGAAAAATGATTTATATCCCATAAAGTTTCAACCCATTCTAAAAGAAAAGATTTGGGGAGGACAGAAGTTAAAAGCACTGCTAAATAAAGCATCTAATTTACCAAATATTGGTGAAAGTTGGGAAATTAGTGATGTAGAAGGTGATACTTCGGTTGTTGTAAATGGCAGCTTAAAAGGGCAAACCTTAAAAGCTATTTTAGAAACGTATAAAGCAGATGTTTTAGGTAAAAGAAACTATGATATCTTCGGAAATAAATTTCCATTACTCATAAAGTTTATCGACGCAAAAGAAGATTTGTCTATTCAGTTGCATCCCAATGATGAATTAGCAGCAAAACGTCATAGCTCTTTCGGAAAAACAGAAATGTGGTATGTCATGCAAGCTGACCAAGATGCAAATCTGATTGTTGGTTTCAATCAGAAAATGAATTCAGAAACCTATTTAAAACACCTGGAAGATAAAACCTTGACCGAGATTCTTAATTTTGATAAAGTCAAATCTGGCGATTCTTATTTTATAGAAGTTGGTCGCGTTCATGCCATTGGTGCAGGAGTATTGTTAGCCGAAATTCAGCAAACAAGTGATATTACCTATAGAGTATACGATTGGGATAGAGTTGATGATAAAGGGAACGAAAGGGAGCTGCATAACGATCTTGCAATCGATGCATTCAATTTTGAAATGGAAGACGATTTCAGAGTGGATTATAAAAAAGAACCGAACATGTCTAATGACTTGGTAAGCTGTCCTTATTTTAAGACGAGCTTTCTTCATGTGACAGAATCCATTTTAAAACTCAACACTAAGGATTCGTTCTTTATTTATATGTGTGTTGAAGGTGAGGCAATGATTGAAACAGAGGATGCTTCCGAATTTATTAAGAAAGGCGAAACCTTACTGCTTCCAGCAGCAATAAAAACCTATAAAATAACTTCTAGTAATGCAAAGCTATTAGAAGTTTATGTTTAATTTTGTAGCAAATAAAATTTTAAAATTATGGCAAATATTAGAGACCTGAAAAAAGACATCAATTTTGTTTTAGGAGATATTATTGAAGCGGTTTATGTTTGGGAATATAGTAATACAGACAAAGACACAAAGAAGAGTGAAGCGATTATTGACGAAGCTATCTCAAACTTTGATGAATTGATTGCAAAGGTTAATGATAAAAGTGTAGAGAATAAAAAAGCGCACTTTAAAGCAATTAATAGTGAACTCGAAGAGAAAGGAAGAGCGTTAATCGATAAATTAAATAAGTTGAGCTAAATCTTTTTAGGAGTAGTTGCATATGTGGCGAGCAATGCTATATTTGCACCTCTGAAAAGCCGATGTAGCTCAGCTGGCTAGAGCAGCTGATTTGTAATCAGCAGGTCGTGGGTTCGAGTCCCTCCATCGGCTCTATACATAAATAAAAAAGTCTCCATTTTAAATGGAGACTTTTTTTATGTATTTAGAATACGCCTACTGGTTTTCTTCGGATTTTCGTTCTTCAATAAACGCTTTTAATTGTTCGCCATATTTAGAGGCTTTGATATTATCATTTAAACTAGTGTAAATTTCTTCTAAGAATTTTATACTCGTGTTAGGTACTTCGCTAATGGCTAAATAAGGTGACACTTCGCTATCTGGATGGTTTACTGCAAAATTAATAGTATAGAGATATTTTCTTTTTAATAGATTATCAAAATCTGTTTTTAATGCCGCAATTTTGCTTGTGTCCTTTGCTTTTTGAGATTCGAAGCTCTCTTTAATCATGTCTAGATTTTTATTATTGAATTTAGACATCATAAGTAAATATTCATCTAAAACCTCTTGTTGTTTTGAGCCTTTCACGACAGCATCAAAGTTGAAGTTTTTTAAAGTCGAATTGATTTCGGTGATACCTTTATCAGCAAAAAAGACAACGGTGCCTTCTTCATTATCTTTCTTATCAAGTTTTAGAAATAGAATTTCAGGTTCGGCGAGATTTGTATGCAATTCAAAATTTGAACTTCCATTGATATCCAAAGAATCTAAAGTTACCATTATAGTATCCTGTTGTTTTTGGAGATAAACCGTTCCCTTTTTTAAACCTTTTACATGGCCTTTAAGTGTGAAATCATGCTGTTCTTCTTTTCCGCAGGAAAACAATAAAAGTCCGAGTAATACAATAATAAATTGCTTCATTAAGTTTGATTTTTTATGAGCGCAAATATGACATAATTATTTTTCAAATACTAGCCAGCAGCTGCTAATTCCATTAAAATTGTACATCCAATCGCAGCGATTGTACCAATCGCATAACCAAATACAGCGAGTAAAACACCTACAGTTGCTAATGAAGGATGAAACGCCGAGGCAACAATAGGAGCAGAAGCTGCGCCACCAACGTTAGCTTGACTCCCAACAGCTAAGAAGAAATAAGGCGCTTTGATAAGTTTGGCAACTCCAATGAGTAACAAGGCATGAATGGTCATCCAAACAACGCCTATAGCAATCAACCCAAGATTATCAAAAATAAGCGTTAAATCCATTTTCATACCAATAGAAGCTACAAGTATGTAAATAAAAACGCTCCCAAATTTACTTGCACCAGCTCCTTCGAAGTTTTTTGCTTTGGTGTTTGATAGTAAAATGGCAATTAGGGTTGCGATACTAATCATCCAAAAGAATTTTGAACCTAAAAAAGTAAATAAATTACGTGTGGTAAGCGATTCAATACCAGCAACTAAGTCTTCAAAGAAAGGAGCTAAAAAGTTAGAGCATAAATGTGCAATACTTACCGTTCCGAAGGCGATCGCGCCAATAATCATAAGATCTGTAAGCGATGGGTTTCGTTTTACGCTTTCTGAAAATGTCGATACTTTTTCTTTTAATTCTTCAATAGAAGATGTGTCTGCTTTTAACCACTTATTAATGCGATCACGTTTTCCTATACCAATTAATATGATTGCCATCCAAATATTAGCGACTACAATATCTACAAAGACCATTGCTCCATATTTTGCTTGATTGTACTCATATATTTCTAGCATAGCAGTTTGATTGGCTCCACCACCAATCCAACTTCCTGCGAGCGTAGATAAGCCTCTCCAGACGGCATCTGGTCCAAACCCGCCAACTGTTTCTGGTGAAACAGCAGCAATTAACAAAATAGCAATAGGTCCTCCAATGACGATTCCTAAAGTACCTGTGAAAAACATCACCAATGCTTTCCAGCCTAAATTAAAGACAGCCTTTAAATTGATGCTTAGTGTCATTAATACCAAAGCTGCGGGTAAAAGGTAACGACTGGACACATAATATAAATTAGAACTATGCTCTGTAACTTCTCCTGCTTCTGAAACCGTTTGCCATTCAGGGGAAATAAGTCCTGTAGTAGTTAGAATAGCGGGAATCATATAGGCCATAAATAAGCCAGGGACTATTTTATAAAACTTTGACCAAAAACCGGTTTTAATCGATTCGGTTAAAAATACAAATCCTAATGAGAGCATTAGGAGTCCAAAAACTATGGTGTCGTTAGTAAAAAGGGGTGTTGTGTCCATATTCAAAATACGTTAGTGCCTGCAAAATAACAAAATAATAAGTAGTATTTATACCTGCATAAAAAAAGCCACTCAATTAAGAGTCGCTTTCATCTGTTTTTTTAGGTTTGGGTTGTCTGTTTTTCTCCTTGAGGTATTGCATAAGCATCCACTCAATCTGACCATTAGTACTTCTAAACTCGTCAGAAGCCCATTTCTCGATTGCTTTAATCATATCTTCATTTATGCGTAATGCAAATGCTTTCTTTTTAGACATTTTACTTTGTAAATAGTATAATTATAATAGTCAATATAATCACTAAATATAGATATACAATGGTTAGCATTATTGCTTATTAATTTTTTTGTTATACACTAATATAAATAGTGGTAATCCTATACTGATACCAACAACAATAGGCATAAACCATCCACCAATATTAGTAGCATTGCCTCTGCCTTTTTCTACCATTACATAGTGTATGATTGCAAAAATTATAGCTATGAATAAATTAGTAAAACGCAATACTCGTGTACTAAAGCTATAATTTTTTAAGGCATTTTCTTTAGTAATGTTGACCATATGGTTGTGAATGTGCGGTTTCGTATTTAAAAAAAATAACAGTAAAAATGTAACAGTACCAATGATAGGTAATAACCAAATATAAATCTTGTCATTAAAACTGTCAGCTTCTCCCAAAACATTAAAATGTGTTGGGATACTGCCTGATAAATCACCATAATACATGATTGTATAAACTAACATCAATATGAATAAGGTTATAGATATTAGATCGACAATAATGTCCAGAGGTTCCCAAGGCACATTTATTTTTGGTCTGTTTGTTTTCATTGTTATCTATTCTTGTCACGTTCTAATACAACACTTGCCCAACCTGGAGCGATATGGTTAACAATCCAGCCTTCGCGACCATGTTGATTGAGTAAATCTTCAAAATTTTGCTGTCTATTTCTGAGCCCTAGTTTTGGGACAATTACTTTATATTCTTTCATAGCGGTTCATTATTTGATTTATCATTATCGTTTTTAAAAATTATTAAAGCTAGAATAACACCTATTATAGTTCCTATTAACGACCCATACACAACCCCCATGGCGACATTACCTGTTACAGCTCCAATCGTAGTTCCGAAACTGCTTCCTAATGCTACACCAAGAGCGATGCTATATGTTTAGTTTTTATTCATTTTAATGGCTTAAGGTTCCCGTATTTAAAACTGGCGATGCGTCTTTATCTCCACAAAGAATCACCATGAGATTACTTACCATAGCAGCTTTACGGTCATCATCTAACTCTACTATTTGTTTCTTGCCTAGCTCTTCAAGAGCCATTTCTACCATGCTAACTGCACCTTCAACGATTTTATGTCTTGCAGCAACAATTGCTGTGGCTTGCTGACGCTTTAACATCGCATTTGCAATTTCTTGTGCATAAGCTAAGTAGCCAATTCGTGCTTCTAAAACTTCAATTCCTGCAATAGATAAGCGTTCGTCAATTTCTCTTTCTAAGGCAGTACTTACTTCGTTTACACTTGATCTTAAGGTAATATCTTCGTCAACACCTTCATCTGCAAAATTGTCATAAGGATACATACTTGCCAATTTACGCACTGCAGCATCCGTTTGAACACGTACAAAATTCTCGTAAACGTCAACATCAAATGCTGCTTTATAAGTATTCTTTACTTTCCATACTAAAATGGTACTTATCATAATTGGATTACCAAGTTTGTCATTCACCTTTAAGCGTTCACTGTCAAAGTTTCTTGCTCTTAATGATATTTTCTTTTTAGTATAAAAGGGATTTGCCCAATAGAAACCATTTTTCTTAACTGTACCAATATACTTACCAAATAAGAGTAGTACACGAGACGAATTAGGTTGTACCATG
Source organism: Psychroserpens sp. (assembly GCF_036960315.1). NCBI lineage: Bacteria > Pseudomonadati > Bacteroidota > Flavobacteriia > Flavobacteriales > Flavobacteriaceae > Psychroserpens > Psychroserpens sp. Next base: position 40,467 of record NZ_JBALVR010000014.1, read on the forward strand.
ATAAATCCTGGTGAAATGAGGATCGCAATTGGGATGATTAATAGAAATTCTCCATTTTGGGTCGCTATTGCTGTTGCTATTGGGCCAAAAAATAATATGAGGAATGCAAAGAGTATTATATATCCGTTTGCTGGGACTATTATTTTTTCTTCGTTCATTGGTTTAGGTTTTAATTAAATAATTCAATATGATATTATTTTGATATCAAATTTACATCAAAAATTTTTAACCTGCAAATTGAGTTTGGCACGCCATTTGCATTATATAAAATATAAATATAAATGTTTATGATGATGTTAGTAGAGGAGTGATTACCTCGCATAACGGAGTAACATTTATCATTTGGTTGGTTAGTTAGTAAAAACGCATCTCAAACTTTGAGATGCGTTTTTAATTTTTAGAATGTTTTAAGTTGAATTATTTCAAAATGAAATTTGAAACAGTGGTTATTAATTCTTCGGAAATTTTCCTTGAAGATTCATTATAGGATTTTGAGTTTTCTAGTTGACCACCTTCAATAATAAACAAGACATGATTCATGTTGTCTATAATTTTTAATTCGGCTTTTTCTGAAGCAGCTTTCAAAAGCTTAGCTTCATCTACAGATACCTGAAGATCTTTTGTGCCATTTACTATAAGCGTTGGAATACTTAGTGATTTGATAAGCTCTTGTGGATTGTATTGCATCCAATTCATGATAAACGGTTGGACATCAGCTCTAAAAATTGAAGCAAGTGCTGGTGGATAGTTGGTAGTTGTTTTGCCTTGTTTTAAACTTTCAAATGCTTTTTTTGTGCCGTCAACAAGTGACGGATCCATAGTGCTAATTTGTTCGGTAATAACTTCATCAATTGATTGCCCAGCACCAGCTAAAGAAATAAACCCGTCTGCTCGGTCTTTAGCGGCGAGCATACCAACTAAACTTCCTTGGCTATGACCAATAACATAGATTGTGGCGTATTTGTTTTTTGTCTTAAAATAATCGACTACAGATATAGCATCGGTAACAAAATCATCGAAAGTTATATTCGGGTCTACTTTATTTTTTAGAATTTGTTTTACAATGCGTTTGTCATATCTAAAAGTAGCAATGCCTTTATTTGTAAGTGACTCTGCTAATTTTTTTAAAGAATTACTTTTTAAGAAGTTTTGATTTCCATTTCTATCGGTAGGACCAGAACCAGCAATAATTATGGCTAATTTTGGTTTGCTTTGATCATTTGGTGATAATAATGTACCATCAATGAGTTTATTTACGGCAAGCTCTTCTGATGTATATGTGACTTCTTGACTGGATGAATTTATAAAAAAACAAAAGAGTAAAGCGCTTAAACAATATTTCATGATCATAATTTTGATTATTCTATGCAATCGATGTACCAAAGTTAACTAAAAATAATCACGAATATTATGTCATTTTAATGTTTAAGTTTTAAATAGATATGATTTCTGATGATGCATTTCATCGGTGAAATACAATATTTCATCTGTAAATGTTAAAATTAGATGTATTTCATCGATTAATTATGTATTTAAACTTGTAAATTGAAATAGAGTTATATATTTGAAGTGTACTAAAATTTAGTTTTTAGTTCAATGGATTAATTAATTAATATTTGCATGTGTTATGAATTAGAGACCCTAAATCTATCACATATAAAAAGCAAATTAGGAAAACCAAGGTTGAGGGACCTTGGTTTTTTCGTTTTATATAGTCACGTATTTATATAATCGTTCTAAAGGTTAGATTAATGCGTTCATCAATAGCTTTCTTTGTCTTTGCAATTTGGTGCAACCAATACTGCTGCATTTCACCTTTCATAACCAATAAACTACCATGATGTAAATTTATTTTATGTCGCTCTTCTTTAATATGTCGATGCTTAAAATGAAATGGTCTAGTCGCTCCAAAGCTAACAGATGCAATCACAGGATTTTGTCCAAGTTCTTTTTCATTATCTGAGTGCCAACCATTACTGTCATTTCCGTCACGATAGAGATTAAGTAGGACTGATGTAAACTTGTGATGTATTTCTTTTTCAATATCTGATTTGATTTCTGTTAATTCTGAAGTAAATACATGGGGATTCATCATAATATTAGAATACGAATAGGGTTTGTCGTTTTCAGAATATAAAGCAGTAAGTCGAGGTTGCTTGTGTGTTTTTCCAAAGATAGTAATGTCATCTTGTTGCCACTTTGTATATTTTCTGAGCACCTCAAAATAGTGATTGGCTGTTTTCGGATTATAAAAACCCGCTATGTATAACAGCTCAGCATTTGGAAGCTTAATTATTGTTTTTTCTTCGGAAAATAAGTCCATCACTTAAATTTTATCTAAATTAGCTATATCATGAAGATTCACAAAATATTAATTCTCCTATGTGTTGTTGTTGCTTTTTCGTTCTCTAAGCAGGATAAAAACGGATTACCAGATGGATTTGTTCATGTAAAAGATATTATTCCAGATATCGACGTGGACTTGCGCTATTTTTCAAATAACAATTTTGTTGGAGATACTATTGCTGGTTACAAAGTCAACACACTCATTTTGACAAAGGAATCTGCCGAAGCTTTAAAAAAGGTACAAGATGAATTGCAAGAGCAAAATTTATGTTTGCGTGTTTATGATGGATATCGACCACAACGTGCAGTGAATCATTTTATGAGTTGGGCAAAAGATTTAAATGATACAATTAATAAACAGCAATTCTATCCAGATGTAGAAAAGCGACATTTATTTAGAGAAGAATATATAGCCTCACGATCTGGTCATAGTCGAGGTAGTACACTCGATCTCACTATTATTGACGGAAACACCAATGTGCCTCTAGATATGGGAAGTCCGTATGATTTCTTCGGATTAGAATCTTGGGTGGATAATCCAGATTTGACAGAAACACAAAAGGCTAACCGACAATTATTACAAAAAGTGATGCTGAAAAATAATTTCAGGAACTACCCTAAAGAATGGTGGCATTTTACGTTGCGCTGGGAACCTTTCCCTAAAACCTATTTCGATTTTGAAGTTGAGTAAAGCTTAAAATTCACCTTTATATTTAATCGCTTGCTTTACATGCGCTAGATGATGGTTACTATGCCAAGCATAAGTACCAATGGTTTCGTCTAATCTATAACGTTTGCCATGTTCTGGATGCACAAACTCTCTCGATAGTTGATCTTCGGAAATGTTACGTAGTAGCTTGCCAAGTTTGGCGTGTAGTCCCTTGAGTAAATAGAGTGTGTCCTGAAGATTGTCATCGTTTCCATCAATCAATGTAGCCCAACGATCTTCGTGATAAGGTCTTATAGTTGGTGAATCTTCAGTCAATGCTAATTTGAATCTAATAATGCAATTCATATGGCTATCTGCACAATGATGAACCACTTGTTTAATAGACCAGCCATCTTGTCTGTATTGCCATTTCAATTGCTCAGAATCTAAATCTTTTGTAGCTGCTTCTATCGACCTAGGAAACTGTTCAATATCATTAATCCATGAGTTAATCATTTCCGATGATATAGAATCTGGAGCTTGAAATTCTCCCACTGGAAAACGTAATTTATAAAGTTCTTCTGAAGTCATAATTAAAGTATTAAAATCGTAATCTAAAGCTAATATTTGGTGTAATGCCTAAGGATAAATTGTCTATAGTTATAATGTCGCCATCTGTGTTTTTTGCATAATAGGTATTAATCACATTCTTTCTGTCTAACAGGTTCCAAATAGATGCGCCTATGGATGCATTAAGTTTGTTAGTGAATTTTAATTGATAAGTTGCAGATATGTCTGTTCTGAAATAATCGCTCAGTCGACTATTATTAGGAGATTCATACGCGATTTGATTGTTAGAATTATCCTGTTCAGATATAGGAGGAGTCTTTGGTTTTCCTGAGTGCCAATTGATACCTAGCGCTAGTTTTAGATTATTTATAGAGTAGGTGCTCGCAAAGGTCGCCGCATGACGAACGTCTATATTATTTGCAAAAGCCTCACCTTCGTTTAGATCCTCAAACACATAATCATTTTTACTATAAGAGTAACTCATCCAGGTGCTAAACGAATCAAACTGTTTATTGACTAAAAAGTCGACCCCTTTCACTTGATATTTGCCAATAGCATTTGCAAATTGAAACTGGTTTTGGAAACCTTGGCTTCGTGCTGTAATACCTTCAACATCTTTAATGAAAGCTTCGGCACTAATAAGGAGTTTGTTTTTATTGTAATGAATCCCAATAGCACCTTGTGCGCTTTTTATGATTGGAGTATCCTCGTTATTAGACAAAATCCATCGCCGCTTCTCTATGCCTAAAAAGTCATTTTGTAAGTCAATGATTTGAGATGTGGTTTGACTTTTTAATTCGGCCAAAAATTCTAATCTAAAATCGTTGTTTAGTTTATGACTTAAGGACAGTCGTGGTTCAGTGAAAAACTCAGAAAACTTTTCAATGTAGTTTGTTCTTATACCTATTCTAGCATAGGTGTTTTTATTAGCTGAAGTAAATTCGGCTTCACCATAAATGGAATGTGTTCTAACGACTTCTTTAATAAAACTTACAAAGCTAGGGTTGTTTAAATCTTCAGAATTACTTATAATCACTTCGCTAAATTGATAACCTCCATGCAATTTTAAGTTGTCATCGATATGGTTTGTGGCATTTAGCTTTATGCCAAAATCATCAACTTGATTATCCTGATTAAGACGTTGATCGTTGATGATGTCAAAATTGGTGGCTTTTAAATCGTAAGTCGTAAAATATACTTGAGCTGTAGTGGTTAACTTACTATTCCAGTATTTTAAATACTCAACTCCAGTAGCAAAATTGGTTTGTTCCAACTCATTTTTTAAAGGAATTTGCGGATTAATATTAGATTGCTGATCATAAGTTAGTCGGTTGTTAACAGTCAAAAAATTAAATCGAAATTGATCTTGGTCTGTCAGATCGTAAAGAAATTTTGTATTAATATCGTAAAAATAGAAACGTTCATTATTTGATATCACTTCAGAATTTCCTTGTTGCGTATTTGAAAAATCACTATCCTGAAACACACGTTGTAGATATTGGTCATAGGTAGGTGTGAAAATGAAATCGGTAACAGATCGTCTGGCAGATACTTGAATTTCGGCTTGTTCATTTAATGGAACTTTAGCAAAACCATCTGCATGAATCAGGTTAAAACCCACTCCAGCTTTAAAATCTTGATCAAGACTGTTAGATTGTTGCATATCTATAACACTGGATACGCCATCACCAAATTTCACACTGGTTCCGTTTTTTGAGACGTTGACTTCTTTGGTTAAATACGGATTGAATGCAGAAACCAATCCGAAGAAATGCCCAGATTGATACATTTTTATGCCATCCCACAGTATAAGGTTTTGATCATGTGTTCCGCCTCTTACATTAATATTAGAAACGCGTTCATCAACACTTATAATTCCAGGTAAAGCCTGTATGCTTTGCAAAATATCAGGTTCTATAAGTCCTGGAAGAATTCCAAAATCTTCGGTTTTGATATTGATTTTACCGTCACTCTTTTTAGAAATGCCTTTAGTTAAGAAATTTGTTATAACAACTTCCTCAAGCTTTTGAGTTATGAAACTACTAAACGGATTTGTGCGTTTTGAGATGACTACATTTCCAGAACCTAGAATAATAAAATCGAGATTGGTTTCAGATTTCAAGAATTCTAAGGCTTTTTCTAAGGTTAGATCTTCATTAGGTAAAACAGTAGTTTTATTCTCAATGGTTTGATCTAAATACGTAAAGTTAATGTTGAATTTAACCTCTAATTGCGTTAACACATCGGCAAGAGGGAGTTTGCTTTTTGAATTTGTTTGTGCAAAAACACATCCTAAGTTCAAAAAAAACACGATTATAAAAAATAAGCGTAAAGCTTTTCTAGTCACGTTTTAGCCTAATGATATTATCCGTTTTACTATACTTTAATTGTAATGGTAAAGTAATGGATTTTAAAGCAGTTTCGATATTATTATGCGTAAAAGTTCCAGTAAAACTTTGAGAATCGTCTATGTTCTCAAATTCGATAGAGACATTGTATTGTCTTTCAAATTCGGCAACGACCTCTCTGTAAGGAATACTTTTAAAGATACTCTTATTGTTTAACCACGATGGAGCGGATAGATTTTCTTTTTCAGTAGCAATATATTTCCCATCAATAATTAAAAAGGTGTCTCCTGCTAGGAGTATGGTTTCTTTTGTAGTTGTCTTAACTCTAACTTTTCCTTCGTAGCAAGTGACTTCGAAGTAATTTCCACGATGCTTAACGTTAAATTGAGTGCCTAAAACTGTAACGTTTCCTATGTTGGTGCTTACATCAAATGTTTCACCTTTTGCGACTCTAAAAAACGCTTCACCATTTAGAGTTACACTTCGACTATCGTTCCAGCTAGATGTGTTAAAACTGATAGTAGACATCGCATTTAATTCAACTTCTGATGCATCAGGTAACAGTATAGTTTCATGCTGAGATGCGATAGTATGTACTGTGGTGTCTAGGGTTGTTGTGTAATAATAAAGACCAAAACAAATCACTAATACTGCTGCAATTTTGGATAAGGTAGATAAAAGTGTATTTGATTTTTTAGATGTTGAATTAATAGAACTCCATATGGTTTCTAAAGTGTCTTCTGTATGAACAGTTTTAGCTTTAAAACCCTTAAGATGCATATCTAATTGGATTAAATCATTATAATCCTCAAGTTGCTTGAATGCTTCAAGCTCTTGTGGGTTTAGGTTATGATCTAACCATTTTTGTATGAGGTCTTCTCGGTTCATCGTATTCAATTCACATATAAAACAGCTGAATGTTAAAAACTCCTACCTTTTATAATTCGTCAATATCTTTTCTCAACTTTTTCAAAGCACCATAAATTCGTTTTTCTACAGCTTTTGTAGAGATATCTAGTAGTGCTGCAATTTCTTTAAAGCGTTTTCCTTCAACTCTATTCATTAAAAATGCGACGCGTTGTGCTTCGGTTAAATTGGCAATAGCATTTTCTAGTTTTGCTCTGTATTCCTTTTCTTGAAGCAGGAATTCCGGATTTATGTTAGTACTGTGCTTTGGTTTTGTTTGATGGTGTCGTAAAACTACTTTTTGATGCGCAAATTCATTCAGCATTAAATTGTTTGCAGTCGTAAATAAAAAACTTTTGGCTTTGTTCTGTGGAACTTTTGCACAGTTCTCCCACAATTTCACAAAAGCTTCCTGCATTTTGTCTTGCGGATTTAACTGACTGCCAAATTTGTAATAGAGGAAATTATGCAAATCTTTGGAGTATTTCCTATAGATAGAAGAAAATAATTGTTCTTCACAGATATGATCCTTAAGCGGTTTTGACATTTTTATTTTTGGTTGTGGCTAAGTTATAAAATTAAATGTGGAAGATAAAGGTAGGAGTTTCATGTTTTTAGTTGTTCTATTAAAAATATAAGTAATTGTTAAGTAAAATTAACCGTTAGTTTTAGTTTTTAGTTGGTTAAAAAGGATTGTTAGTCATAGCAATCCTTTTTTTATGGCATAATTTCAAACTTCGCTTCATAAATACATCACAAATCGTTAAATTTGCGTCTTTAAATTCCAAAAGAATATGTTTAATAATTTAAGTGAAAAGTTAGATAAGGCATTACACGTCTTAAAAGGGCATGGCAGTATTACCGAAGTCAATGTAGCAGAAACTTTAAAAGAAGTTCGTAGAGCCCTATTAGATGCCGATGTTAACTTTAAAATAGCTAAAGAATTTACCAATAAAGTTAAGGAAAAAGCTTTAGGTCAAGACGTATTAACAAGCTTGCAGCCAGGACAACTCATGGTGAAGTTAGTTAAGGATGAGCTGACAGAACTTATGGGAGGCGATGCCGAAGGAATTAACCTTTCTGGTAATCCAAGCATCATTTTGATGTCTGGTTTGCAGGGATCTGGTAAAACAACGTTCTCTGGTAAATTAGCGAATTACTTAAAAACTAAGAAAACTAAAAAACCATTATTAGTAGCTTGTGATGTTTATCGTCCAGCTGCGATTGATCAATTACATGTCGTAGGTGATCAAATTAATGTTGAGGTCTTTAGTGATAAAGGAAATAATGATCCAGTGGCTATAGCACAAGCTGGTATAGCACATGCAAAAGCTAATGGGTTTAACGTTGTCATTATTGATACAGCAGGTCGTTTAGCAGTTGATAAAGCGATGATGGATGAAATTTCTAACATCCACAGTGCTATTCAACCACAAGAAACCTTATTTGTGGTCGATTCTATGACAGGTCAGGATGCGGTTAATACAGCAAAAGCCTTCAATGATATCTTAAATTTTGATGGTGTTATTCTTACCAAATTAGATGGTGATACACGAGGTGGAGCAGCGATTTCTATTAAATCTGTGGTTAATAAACCAATTAAATTTATTGGTACAGGTGAGAAGATGGAAGCGATTGATGTCTTCTATCCGTCACGTATGGCAGATCGTATCTTAGGAATGGGAGATGTTGTGTCTCTTGTTGAAAGAGCGCAAGAGCAATATGATGAGGAAGAAGCTCGTAAGATTCAGAAGAAAATTGCCAAGAACCAATTTGGGTTTGATGATTTCTTGAAGCAAATTCAGCAAATCAAGAAAATGGGTAATATGAAGGATCTTATCGGAATGATTCCTGGTGCTGGTAAAATGATGAAAGATGTCGATATTGATGATGATGCTTTTAAAGGTATTGAAGCAATTATTCATTCGATGACACCAGATGAACGTTCTAATCCATCACTTATAAACGCAAGTAGAAAGAAACGAATAGGAAATGGATCTGGAACTTCGGTACAAGAAGTGAATCAACTTCTAAAGCAATTCAACCAAATGAGCAAAATGATGAAGATGATGCAAGGCGGAAAAGGAAAAGCAATGATGCAGGCTATGAAAGGAGCGCGTTAAGATTAACAAGTAAGCAGCAGAAAACTAAATAATATGACAATTCTAGACGGTAAAAAAGTAAGCAACGACATTAAAAACGAAATCAAGCAACAGGTTGATAGAATGAAAGCTAAAGGCGAGAAGGTTCCTCATCTAGCTGCTATTATCGTTGGAAATGATGGTGCAAGTTTAACGTATGTTGGAAGTAAGGTTCGTGCTTGTGAACGTGTTGGCTTTGAGTCTACAATGGTACGTATGTCTAATACTACCAGCGAAATAGAATTGCTAGATAAAATTGAAGAATTGAACCAGAATGATGATATCGATGGATTTATCATTCAGTTGCCATTACCACCACAAATCAATACTCAAAAAGTGTTGATGGCGGTTGATCCTAGTAAAGATGTTGATGGTTTCCACCCTGAAAACTTCGGAAAAATGGCACTTGATATGAGTACTTTTATTCCAGCTACACCTTTTGGGATTTTAGAATTACTAGATCGCTATGGTGTGCAAACCGATGGTAAGCATACTGTCATAATTGGTAGATCACATATTGTTGGACGACCAATGAGTATTTTGATGGGACGAAAAGGATTTCCAGGAAATTCAACGGTTACCTTGACGCATAGTCACACAAAAAATATCACACAAATTACCTCTCAGGCCGATATTATTATTTCTGCTTTAGGCGTTCCTAATTTCTTAAAAGCTGAAATGGTTAAAGATGACGTTGTCATCATTGATGTTGGAATTACAAGAGTTGAAGATAAGAATTCTCCAAAAGGTTATATCATCACAGGCGATGTAGATTTTGAGAACGTAAGTAAAAAGGCTAGTTATATAACACCAGTTCCAGGAGGTGTTGGTCCAATGACAATTGCTATGCTACTTAAAAACACATTACTGGCTCGCGAGCAACGTATGTAATCTTCATATTTAGTTATATTGCAGGATGATTAAACTCATTGCTGATTTAGATCGTGTTTTAATTTTAAGTTGGGAACATCTCTTACCTCTTAGTATTGCCATTATTTTTGCAATAGTTTTAATCAGATATGCTAAAACTATTTCTAAGGAAAAACAGCAAGGCTTAATTCATTACTTCGCCATATTTATTTCGGTTTCGGTTATAGCATTTCATGTGTATAATATCCTATTTAGAGATTATGATTTAAGAACGGATTTACCATTGTATTTGTGTAGTCTCCTCGGGATTTTGATTCCTATTTTTACGTATTATCGAAAATACTGGATGTTCGAAATTTTAGTCTTTTGGATTATCGCTGGAACACTACAAGGCGTAATTACACCAGATATTGCTGAAGGTTTTCCAAGCTTGGATTATTTTAGATATTGGATAGTACACTTGGGATTACTTATTGTAATCTTTTATAATATCTTCGTTTTTAAACTGAGGCCTAAGTTCAAAAGTGTATTTAAATCCTTTTTGGCATTGCAGATTTACGTTGTAATTATGATCGTCGTAAACTATCTTTTAGAGGCTAACTATTTTTATTTAAATAAAAAACCAGCATCAGCTTCAGTCTTAGATTATTTTGGAGAATGGCCTTATTATATCATCGTTGGCCAGTTGATAATTATTCCGTTATTTCTCATTATTTATTTGCCGTTTCATTTCCGAAGAACAACTACTTAGCAAATATCTGACTCATATCTTTAAAGGCTTTGAACTCTAGTGCATTTCCAGCTGGATCTAAAAAAAACATTGTGGCTTGCTCGCCAACCTGACCTTCAAATCGAACATAGGGCTCAATAACGAATTTAATGTCTTTTTTAGCTATAGTTTTTGCGAAATCATGAAACGTATCCCAAGGTAAAATCACTCCGTAATGTGGCACAGGAACAGATTTTCCATCGACAGCATTAGTGTGGACTGCATCTTCAGATTTTGGTTTATAATGAATCACCAATTGATGACCAAAAAAATTAAAATCGACCCAATGGTCACTACTACGTCCTTCTTCACAGTTGAGAATGTCTCTATAAAAGCTTCGGCATTCATCAAGGTTATGAACGGGAATTGCAATATGAAAAGGAGAGGCGGTAGTCATTAACGATTATGTTTTTTGTTTTGATTATACGTTTTATCTGAGCCTTCGAGCAGTGTATTTAATTCTTTAAACTCTTCAGAGGTTAGCTCTCGATATTCACCAACAGGAATATCTAGAGGAATATTCATAATACGAACACGTTTTAACGTCTCCACCTCATAAGTTAAATACTCACACATACGACGAATTTGTCGATTTAAACCTTGTGTTAGAATGATACTAAAAGTCTGCGAGCCTATTCGTTTAACCTCACATTTTTTTGTGGTTTTTTCTAAATCTTTCAGATAAATACCTCCAGACATTCGTATGAGAAAGGTTTGAGAAATAGGCTTGTCTACCGTAACGATGTATTCTTTTTCATGATTATTACTTGCCCTAAGAATCTTATTAACGATATCGCCATCATCAGTTAGCAGAATTAACCCTTCACTCGGTTTATCTAATCTTCCGATAGGGAAAACACGTTTAGGATAATTAATAAAGTCTATGATGTTATCTTTTTCTACGCGTGTATCAGTTGTGCAGACGATGCCAACAGGTTTATTAAAAGCGAGATAGACAAACTCTTCTTTGTTGTTTTCAATACGTTTTCCATCGACATGCACTTCATCAGTTGGAGAAATTTTCGTGCCCATTTCAGGAATCTCTCCATTAATAGTTACACGTCCAGCATCGATGAGTTTATCGGCTTCTCTACGCGAGCAGTAGCCAACTTCGCTGAGGAATTTGTTAATGCGTTTTAGGTTTTCAGACATGTTTCAAAAGTACGAAACTAAGCGTTAACAAAAGCTAGAATATGATTGTGGACTTCTTCAGATTTTAATCCGTGACCAAATCCCTTAGTTGTAACAAGCTTTGAGTTTTTATAGAAGGATTCATAATCTTTAGCATCGGTATACGGAATAACTTTATCTAACTCATCATGAATAATAAGTCCTTTGGCGTCTATGGTTTCTGAAAGCCGAGCGGCATTAAAATAGTCTGGTTTTTCATTAAAACGTTCTAGTACAAGATCATCCATGACTTTTGATACACGTTTATTATAGCTCATCATATCAACGTATCTATCAAAAACACCTACAAAATTTGAAGGAGCTCCAAGTAATACTAATTTATCTACGGATGGGAGTTGATATTTATGTTGAAAAAGTGCCGTTGCCATTCCACCAACAGAATGACCAATAATGATTTTGGCTTTAAATTTTTTAGCAACCACATTAATGCATTCAGAATAGATAACAGCATTAAAGAGTTTGCCGCTAGATCTGCCATGAGCTGGTGCATCTAGAGATATGATATTGTAGTCATGAACTTTTAATTCCTCAATTAACGTTTTCCATCTAAAGGAATTACTTTCCCATCCATGGGCTAATAAAATGGTGTCTTTTTTGCCTAACCAACGATAGGTCATAATATTGAGATGTTCGTACTGGATATCTTCAATAAAAGCGGTCATCAAGAAATCTTTTTCAAGTTCTTTGAGTTTTATTTTTCGAGGTTTTGAAAATAAATTAATCGCCATTTTCCCTGCTAATCTTGAAGAAAAAAGGCTGATAAGATTAATTATCGCACCAATAAGTTTAACTATTATTGCTTTCATTTAATCTTCTCTATTTACTAAATCCATAGAAAAAGCTGGCGTGCAAATTGAGATGTATTCACATACTTCTGTAAACGGATTAGAGTATTGAACTCTTGTGTTTTTTTTAATTTTAATTGATTGACCAGCTTCCAAAATAATGGTTTCATTCTCAATAACAAATTGTTTCTGACCTCTTATAATATAAGTGTATTCCTCAAATTTTGGAGTTTGAAAAGGCTCGCTCCAGCCAGCAGGAGCAACCATATGTGCAATACTTATTTGTGAGTTGCCATCTGTAGCATTTCCAAAGTGTTCTTCAATGAGTTTGCCGTCACTTGTGGGGACAACAAATGGGGAATTTTGTATGGTGTATTTTTTCATTATTTATTCTCCCTAAATTATTAATATAATATATAGTGCAATATAGCATCTGTGAAATTGCTCTAGGATGTTTTACCAATGCAAAATAAAAAATTTAATTTTTGCATTATCCGGAATTTGAACAGCTTCAATATTTAAGCTCATATCATATCTTAAATTCGCAGGTAATTCTTTTTTATCAATTGTAAACGATGCATTGATATCATTAACCGAAATCACAATTGATTTGATAAGGTTATTAATGCTCGAAATTTTATAATTGGCATTAATATCCTTAAACGTACTTAAGGTCGAAATATTCTGATTCGTTTTATAGGTTTCACTTATAATCTGAACACTCTCTATTACAGATGTAGAATCAAGAGCTTGACGAGGTGTTAGACTTAATAATTTTTTTCCTTCGGAAGAATAAATATCAATATCACTGTTCTGTCCTGTGAATTCATCCCCTTTTATCGCAAATCGAGCAATGGAGTCGTTTGGAAATGCTAATTGCAAATTCTTGACTTGTGTTGAATCGGTTAATAAGCCGATGTTTTGTTTACCAATCTGAAATGGATCTTGTTTTTTTTCTGAAGAACAACTCGCAAATATTAAAGTTGCGATAGTAAATAATGATAGATTTTTTAAAATTGTATTCAAGAGCGTAGTTATTAATTTAAAAGTTAAAATTTATTTTTATTTAAGCAATTTGGTCAAAATACCAAGAACACTTCTAATTACTGTTGGGCTTGTCAAAACTTTAATAATAGGGTTTTGTCGCGTACTTCTACTTCTAGAACGTGAAGTGCGTTGTTTGCTTTCAGCTTTTTTGAGTGCTTCTTTTTCTTTTTGTGCCTTCTCTTTGGCTTCTTCGGCTTCGGCAACTTCAATTTTTTTGTTCAGCATTTCGTAAGCACTATCTCTGTCTATGTCCTCGTTGTATTTTTTTGCGAGTTTAGACTTTCCTAATAAACCGCTTAGTTCTACATCTGTAAGGATATCCATTCTGCTCATTGGAGCACGCATCATGGTTGCCGCTAATGGTGTTGGTTTCCCTTTTTCATTTAATGCTGAAACTAAGGCTTCACCAATTCCGAGAGAAGTTAATACATCTGCAGTATCATAATAGTCAGTATCTGGATAGTTTTGAGCAGTCAATTTAATGGCTTTTCTGTCTTTAGCCGTAAAAGCTCTTAAAGCATGCTGAACTTTTAAACCTAACTGACCTAAAACAGCTTCGGGAACGTCTGTCGGATTTTGGGTTACAAAATATAATCCAACACCTTTACTACGAATCAACTTGACAATACTTTCAATTTGGTTGAGTAAGGCTTTTGACGCTTCATTAAAAATTAAATGTGCTTCATCAATAAACATGATGAGTTCTGGACGACCACTATCACCTTGCTCTGGGAATGTAGAGTATATTTCTGCCAAAAGACTCAGCATAAATGTTGAGAATAACTTTGGTCGATCTTGAATATCTGTTAAACGAATGATATTAATATAACCTCTACCATTATCATCAACTCGTAATAAATCGTCAACTTCAAAGGATGTTTCACCAAAAAACAGTTCACCACCTTGTTGTTCAATTTCTACTATTTTTCTGAGAATAGCTCCTGTTGATGCTGTTGAAATTCTTCCGTAAGCTTCGGTAAATTCTTTTTTACCTTCTTGTGTTGCATATTGTAATATTTTCTTGAAATCTTTTAAATCTAGTAGTGGTAGTTTGTTATCATCACAATATTTAAAGATGACTGCAACGACACCAGATTGAGTTTCAGATAAATCTAGAATACGAGATAGTAAAACTGGACCAAACTCACTAACGGTTGCACGAAGTCTTACACCATCCTGTTCAGAAAGCGTCATAACTTCTACAGGAAATGATTTTGGATTAAATGGAATTCCGATTTTTTCGTGACGTTCATCAATTTTTGGATGACCAGGACTAGGCTTTGCCAATCCACTTAAATCGCCTTTAATATCCATTAATAAAACAGGAACCCCTTTTTCGCTTAAATTTTCAGCTAAAACTTGAAGTGTTTTTGTTTTTCCAGTTCCAGTAGCACCAGCAATTAAACCATGTCTATTCATGGTCTTAAGAGGTATATTTATATAGGCATTTGTTAAGGTTTCTCCATCTAACATAGCAGAGCCTAGAGTAATATAGTCACCTTTGTTAGTGTTTCCATCTGTGATTTCTTTTAAAAAATCGTCCGTTCTGCTCATATTTCAAAATTTGTATAAAAATAGTGTAATTTTAGTCAAGTTTAAAATCAACTAAAATGAAAAATGCATCTCTTTTCATAATTATTTTATTTCTCTTCGGAATGAGTTCTTGCCAACAAAATAACAAAGACATTAGTTTTCATAAATCTCACGAACCTAAAAAGGCACAAGCACCTTTTAGTGATGTGGTTGAAGCTAACGGATTTCTGTTTCTTGCGGGTCAAGTTGGGATGAATCATGCCACGAGAACATTAGTTAAAGGAGGAATAGAAGCCGAAACCAAACAATGCCTTGAAAATATCAAAGCAGTTTTAGTGGAACATGAATCGTCATTAGATCGCGTTGTAAAATGTACGGTCATATTAAAAGATATCAACGATTTTACTGTATTTAATGACGTTTATAAAACCTATTTCCCCAACAAACCAGCCAGAACAACCTTTGCGGCTTCGGGATTAGCCGTTGGAGCTAATATAGAAATTGATGTTGTAGCTGTGAAGTAGCTTACAGTGTTCCATCTCAGTCTCAGTCTCTGTCACAGTTACAATCGCAGTTGTTGTCTAAATTAAAAACATAAAAGAGTTTCTGGTCTATCTAAATTTACTGCTTACTGTCTACTAATTACTGTCTACTAATTAATATATTTGCAGGCTATGACAAGAACAGAACGACAAGAACGCATCGACAAAGGATTGTTGCTTCCTCTAATGGAAGAATTTTATACCATTCAAGGTGAAGGTTTTCATAAAGGTACAGCAGCTTATTTTGTAAGAATTGGTGGTTGCGATGTTGGTTGTCATTGGTGTGATGTAAAGGAAAGCTGGTTAGCTGAATTACATCCGCCTACCGAAACAGAAAAGATTGTTGAGAATGCCGTAAAGTATAGTGAAACTATTGTCGTTACAGGTGGTGAGCCATTGACTTGGGATATGGGACCGCTAACAGCCCAGCTTAAAGCCAAAGGTGTACAAACCCATATTGAAACGTCTGGGGCATATGAGTTGACTGGAGAATGGGATTGGATTTGTCTCTCTCCTAAAAAGATGAAATTACCAACCGAAAAGGTTTATGAAAAGGCACACGAGTTAAAGTGCATCATCTATAATAAAGACGACTTTAAGTTTGCTGAAGAGCAAGCCGCTAAAGTAAATAAAGATTGCATTTTATACCTACAACCTGAGTGGAGTAAACGCGATAAAGTGGTTCCGCAAATTGTGGATTATGTCATGGCAAATCCTAAATGGAAAGTATCGCTACAAACCCATAAGTATTTGAATATTCCGTAATATACAGAAGACTATTTTTGTGTTTTGGCGCTTAGTAAATTAAAGCAATATAAGCCGTAATTATAGATTAATATGGGCTGACTTTTAGTGCTAAATTGTTCTTTTCATATTCATTAGCGTATTATCAAATATTTTGTCTAACTTCGTGACGAATATGTTGAACAAAATATAATAAAGAAAAAATTAATTAATCAGAAAAACATGATTGATGTGACCCTTTGCACATTGTTACATTAAGTCCTTATGAAATTTATCCCTTTAGTCATTTCCATGTTATTTGGATTTCAAATAGCAGCCCAAGATTTAGAATTACAAAGTAAAATAGAATTTGTCAATTCGAAGATTCAGCAAACCGCAAAAGGCGAACGCCTCAAATGGTTAGATAGTTTAACAGAACTCACCTATCGAAATCCGAAATTAGAATACGATGCTGCACTTCGTCAAACTATTGATTTAGCTATTGCATTAGATTCTTTAAACTTTGCAGCTCAAAAAGTCGCTGATTTAATGGGCTTTCAAAATAATTTTTTGGGTAAGCCTAAGGAAGGCCTCAAGCTGTTCAATACCTATAGTGAAAAATTAAATAAAGGAACTGATTTAAGCGCAATTGGTCACATGTATTTAAATGCAGCTGATAGTTATTACTATACAGATGACATCGACACCTCTTTTGAGTATTATGCCATTACTAAAACATATGCCAAAAAAGCAAAAGATGAGCAACTGCTTGGCTGGGCAACAATGTATACCGGTTATAATGAATCTGAAATCGGCAAGTTTGCAGAAGCGTCTCAAAGTTTAAAGGAAGCTGTAGACATTTTTATAAAACTGAAGGATACCACTAATATTCTTGGTGCTAAAAATGCGTTAGCGATTCTATATAGCAGAAATGCGTTTTATGAGGAGGCCGAAGAAGAGCGTAGTGAATCTATTTTGTTGATTGGAAAAACGAATAGATATAGAACGTTAACAAATCTGCACTTTAATGCTGCTGAGGATTATAAAAGAACAGGAGAATATGAAAAGCAATTAGTTAATATTAAAGCAGCTTATTTAGCAAATAGTAAAACAAATAATGCATCATTAGTGGAGCCTAAAATTTTATCACAATTGATTAATGCCTATTGTAAAAACGATAGTATACCTCTGGCTGAAAACTATTTTGAAGACCTTAATGCTATATATGTAAAGGGTGAAAGTGAAGATATTAAAGAACAAATTGTAAAAGCAAAACGTATATTGTTTTTTGCCAAAGGCGACTATAAAAACGCCATAAAATATAGTATTCAGTGGTTGTCAATATTACAAAATAAAAAAACGCATCTTGGTGATATTGTTGTAGCAGAACAGTTTTTAGCAGATTCATATAAAGCAAATGGAGATGATATCAATTATAAAACACATCTTCTGAATCATTATACCCTCAAAGATTCCCTTTCAAATATTCAAAAGTTAAAATCTTTAGCCTATTATCAAACGCTCTACGAAACCGAAAAACGGGATTTGGAGATTGAAAACCAAAAAGCAAATATCAGTCTATTAAATCTTCAGAATAAAAGCAAAACCCAATTTTTGATTTTTGGATCTTTAGGGCTTTTAGTTCTATTCGGTGGGATTATAGTGTATCGTTCCTTTATAAATGCTAAGAAACGAGGACTAGCGCAACAAGAGTTTTCTCAACAGCTTATTAAAACTCAAGAGGAAGAACGAACGCGGATTGCCAAAGATTTACACGATGGTGTTGGGCAGCAAATAACACTTATTAAAATGAAGGCTCAGAATACAGATCAAAAAGAATTATCTGGTCTAGCTCATAATGCCTTAGAAGAAGTGCGGAGTATCTCAAGAGACTTATATCCTGTCACCTTAAAAAAGTTAGGACTAACCGATAGTATTGAACAATTACTATTAGATTTGGATGAAGAAACCGACCTTTTCATATCGATAGAAATTGATGATGTGAATACTAATTTTAATGAAAACGAATCGCTTAATTTTTACAGGTTTATACAAGAATCTGTAAATAATGTTTTAAAGCATGCCAATGCCAAAACATTAATTGTAAATATAATAAAGCAAAGTGATGGAATTAAAGTCTTAATTAAGGATAATGGCCAAGGTTTTGAGGTTAGTAAAATGATTAATCAAAATAGTTTGGGTTTAAAAACGATGGCCGAGCGTATTAGTATGCTAAAAGGAAACCTGTCGATAAAAAGTAAAAAAGAAGAAGGCACGTCTATATTAGTTCAAATTCCAGTGTAAAAATGATTAATAATATCACACTTGTTGTAGCAGATGATCACCCTTTATTATTAAGTGGCTTAGTAGGTCAGTTAAAGGATTATAATTATGATATCTTAGCGACTGCAGAGCATGGAGCAAAAGCTTTAGAACTCATTATAGACTTAAAGCCAAGCATCGCTATTTTAGACGAAGAGATGCCTTTTCTCACAGGTTTTGAAGTGATAAAAAAAGGTAGAGAACAAAGTTTGGATACCAAATTTATTATTCTCACCTCACACAAAGAAAAAAGCTTTATCTATAAGGCACAAAAATTAAATATTTCAGGTTATATCATAAAAGACGAACCTTTTGAAGAATTACACAACTGTATACAAAGTGTAAGTAATGGCGTTCCTTATTTTAGTGCTGTTTTTAATTCGGTATTAGAAAACGAAGTATCCCCACAATTGCAAAAAATGAAATTATTGTCACCCTCAGAGCGAACGATTGTTAGGTTAGTAGGCCAAGGGAAATCCTCAAAAGATATCGGTGAATTTTTATCAGTATCTCCGAGAACCATTGAGAAACACCGTTCAAATATTATAGCAAAACTGGGTCTCATTAAAGAGAAAGACATACTCACCATTTGGGCAAAAGAAAATTTAGAGTTCGTTATATAGGCATAAAAAAGCCTAGATATCTATCTAGGCTTTTTTTTAGTGTTGTAAGTTGTGTTTACTTCGTAAAAGGAACTGCAACACGAACTTTGTCCCAACCCAAATGCATTGTAGCTCCAGCGTCTGTTGCTTCAAATGTGATTGAAAATGCTTCTAAAGATTCTGAGCCTTCTGTTGCCGGAACTGTAACTCTAGCGACCTCATTAGACTCTTTGTAGCCTCGTGTAGCCCAATTATCGACATCAGAACTTATAATAATTGTCCATTCTTTTTCTCCAGGAATTGTGAATAAAGAGTAAGCACCAGCCTTAATTGTTTTGCCTCCAAATTTCATGTCTGATAAAAATTGAATTTGTGTGGCATCATTAGCGCCAGTTCTCCATAGTTCTCCAAATGGAGCTAACTCTTTTCCTAGGGTTCTTCCCTTGAGTTGAGGTCTGCTGTAAAACACTTTAATGGCTTTGTCTGCTCCTCTACTTGGAAAAGATGCTAAGTCTAATGGACTCTTATCTAAACCAGGGAATTTTTGAGCATTCATATTTACTGAAATAAGCATTACAAATGCCATGGCAATAGTTGAGATAATTGATTTTGTCTTCATGATTGTTTTTTAGTTTATGTGAAATTAATAAAGGTAAAACCCAATGGTCTTAATATTATATTAAATGTCGAAATCGGATGTTAAAGTTTACAACAAGTTTAGGGCTGCTGTTAACAATCAAATCAATGTTTCTCGATTAGAAAGTGGTGTATACATTGTAGAACTTCATGACTTGTACCAACGTAAATCATAAAAGACAATAATTAGGGAATACTAATTAGTATAGATATAAAAAAAAGCCTAGATGTCTATCTAGGCTTTTTTAGTGTTGTAAGTTGTGTTTATTTCGTAAACGGAACTGCAATTCTGGCATTTCCCCAACCTAAATGCATATGAACACCATCATCAGATTTTTCAAAAGCAATAGAAAATGCTTCTAATGATTTTTTTCCTGTCGTTACCGGAACTGTTATTCTTGCAACATCATTAGCTTCTTTGTAGTAATAACTTCCCCAAACATTAAGGTCTTTACTAATGATTGCAGTCCATTCTTTTGCTCCAGGAATCACATAAAATGTATAAGTGCCTGCGGGAACTTTAGTCTTTCCTAGCATCATAGGTGTATAAAGCGTTAACTCGGCAGCTTCATTTGCTCCAGTTCTCCATACTTTTCCATTAGGAGCTAGTTTTTCTAACGAACGGTCTTTGAGTTGTGGTCTACCGTATACTATTTTAATGAGTTTGTTAGATTCTTTGTAACTCGTTGGAAATGATGCAGCATCCATCGGACTCTTATCTAAGCCGCTAAATTCTTGAGCATTCATATTTACTGAAATAAGCATTGCAAATGCCATGGCAATAGTTGAGATAATTGATTTTGTCTTCATGATTGTTTTTTAGTTTATGTGAAATTAATAAAGGTAAAACCCAATGGTCTTAATATTATATTAAATGTCGAAATCGGATGTTAAAGTTTACAATTTTCGAGTAAAATAATAAAATTTTATTTATTGAAATTACATATATATATTAAATTGTGATTTTTAGTTTTAATTTGTAACGGATATTTGATTTTATGTTTTATAATTGTAATGTTAGCAGCATATTTGCTTTATCAATTTGAATAAAGAATTAAAAATAATATAAAGATTAAAGTTATGTGCGGAATTGTATGTGCGTTTGACCTAAAACAAAAATCAGAAGATTTAAGACCTCAAATATTAGAAATGTCTCAAACCATTAGACATAGAGGTCCAGACTGGAGTGGAATTTATAGTAATGATAAAACGATTATGGCACATGAGCGTTTAGCCATTGTAGATCCAGCATCAGGAAAGCAACCTTTGTTAAGTGAAGATAAAAAACTCATTTTGGCTGCCAATGGTGAGATTTATAATCATAGAGAGTTGCGTAAGCAATTTGAGGATACTTATCAGTTTCAAACCGAAAGTGATTGTGAAGTTATTTTAGCTTTATACCAAGAAAAAGGTGTTGATTTTCTAGACGATATGAATGGTATCTTCGGATTTGCGATTTATGACGTAGAAAAAGATAAATACTTCGTTGCGCGTGACCATATGGGAATTATTCCTTTATATATTGGTTGGGATGAAAACGGAACCTTCTACGTCGCTTCAGAATTGAAAGCATTGGAAGGCGTTTGTACTAAAATTGAATTATTTCCTCCAGGACATTATATGTCCAGTAAAGATGGAAAATTTGTACAATGGTATAAGCGTGAATGGACAGAATACGATGCCGTAAAAGACAATGAAACAAGCATAGCAAAAATTAAAGAAGCTCTAGAAGCGGCAGTGCACAGACAATTAATGAGTGATGTGCCTTATGGTGTGTTATTATCTGGTGGATTAGACTCATCTGTAACGTCTGCCATTGCTAAAAAATATGCACAAAAGCGAATAGAAAGTGACGATACTTCGGAAGCGTGGTGGCCACAATTACATAGTTTTTCTGTAGGGTTAGATGGATCGCCAGACTTGGCCGCAGCACAAATAGTAGCAGATCACATAGGAACGGTTCATCACGAAATTAAATTCACAATTCAAGAGGGTCTAGATGCGATTCGTGATGTTATTTATAAGTTAGAAACTTATGATGTCACAACCATTAGAGCCAGTACACCAATGTATTTAATGGCAAGAGTTATTAAATCGATGGGAATAAAAATGGTATTGTCGGGTGAAGGCGCAGACGAATTGTTTGGAGGTTATTTGTATTTTCATAAAGCACCAAACGCTAGGGAGTTTCATGAGGAAACCGTTAGAAAATTAAGTAAACTTCATATGTATGATTGTTTACGTGCGAACAAAAGTTTAGCAGCATGGGGAATTGAAGGACGTGTGCCTTTCTTGGATAAAGAGTTTATGGATGTAGCCATGAGTATCAACCCCCAAGATAAGATGATTAATGGTGAGCGTATGGAAAAATGGGTTGTTAGAAAGGCCTTTGAAGATATGTTGCCAGAAAGTGTAGCATGGAGACAAAAAGAACAATTTAGTGATGGTGTTGGTTATAGTTGGATCGATACCTTAAAAGAAGTTGTAGCTGAAGAAGTTTCAGATGAACAATTAGCAAATGCTAAATACAAGTTCCCAATACAAACACCAACAAGCAAAGAAGAGTTTTATTACCGTTCTATTTTCGCAGAACACTTTCCTAGTGATGCAGCAGCTCTATGTGTGCCTCAAGAAGCTAGTGTAGCCTGTAGCACACAAATAGCGTTGGAATGGGATGAAGCATTTAAGAATATGAATGATCCTTCTGGTAGAGCAGTAGCGAGTGTTCATGATGATGCTTATGTGAAAGCATAGTATCAATTTTTTTAAAAAAGACCAATCATACGATTGGTCTTTTTTTTTATAATTTTTATATTTATAGTAAATTAAACCCAATGATGAGATACTTCTGCTTTCTTCTTTTGTTTTCTGTGTCTCTTTGTGCTCAAAATAATTCTCATTGGGAAAAACTGATTGAATCTGCTCATAATGTCGGATTCTGTTTATACAATACCGAAGAAGTATTTTGTAATATCCATCAAGCTAAATATGATGACCTTCAGAAGAATAGAACTGATGAAGAAGAAGAACTTCATTATTTTGTCATGAAAGAAGACTGGGCAGAATATAGAGTAACCGATTGGGCTCAAAGACAGTCCTTATCTAAGGCATCTTTAGTTCTTTTTTTTAATGTAAATCAAGGTTTTGAAAGTGATTTTGGAGGAATAGCAACTAGGCCAAGTGGCTTTTTTGTTGTGAGTTTAGGGGATACACTTAATTTTAAAATTAAACGATCGTATAAAAAGCAAGCATTGAGTTGTTCTATTTTTCATAAAAGTAAACCTAACATGTTGTCTAATATTTTATGGAGAGAGTTTATGTCTGGTAGATTAGGACTAATTGAAAACAAGGTCGAATTTCTGGTTTATAATAACGATAACATAAAGAAAAAATATAAGATTTTTAAAAAGCGATTTTTCAAGTATCAAAAGAGAGTTCGCAATTGAAATTTAAGATTAAAAGCCCATATATGCCTCTAAACCCCTATAAAGGTTGTAAATGACAGATAGGTGACATTTAAATGGCGTGTTAAAAACCAAGATAACTCTTTAGATTTGTACCAACAAAAATGATACAAAATGAAACATCCGTTATTAAAACCTAATCACTCAACAATGAAGATTATTTGGATGTTCCATGTGTCCATTTAAAAGCAATAAATACAAACACATGAAACAGCAAACACTTAAAGATAATTTATTATATCAGCGGAAGTTAAAAGGCTTCACGCAAGATGAACTTTCAGAAAGAACTACTGTTGGTGTACGTACAATTCAGCGTATCGAAAAAGGTGAAGTTCAGCCGCATTTACAGACTGTGAAATTATTAGCCGTCGGATTAGATATTGATGTAGAGGATTTAATTGTACTTGATGATCCTACAGAAGAAACTATACAACGTAAATGGATGCTTTTGCTGCATGCATTACCATTTTTCGGATTAATCATTCCGTTTGGGAACGTTTTATTTCCGCTTTTTGTATGGATTAGTAAAGCCGAAGACAATAAAATATATGATGTGCATGGTCGTGCAGTGATTAATTTTCATTGTACTATAAATCTGCTACTAATAATATCACTACTGCTGTTTTTTCCTT
The DNA here is from genome assembly GCF_036960315.1 of Psychroserpens sp. Lineage (NCBI taxonomy): Bacteria > Pseudomonadati > Bacteroidota > Flavobacteriia > Flavobacteriales > Flavobacteriaceae > Psychroserpens > Psychroserpens sp. The sequence goes on from NZ_JBALVR010000014.1 coordinate 64,543, forward strand.
TTCCTGGTATTAATTTTTTCGGTACAGGCGCAGTTTTTCTTTTCGGTATCATTTTTAGTATTAAAAACACGATGTCTGCTTTAGGTTCTGGCACCTGTTATTATCCACTTTCTATTCCCTTTTTAAAGCCTAAACACGTTTAATCTTTTTTAATTTTTTTTACAAATGGTAGGATTATTAGTAATAATAGTAGTCTCTGGGGTGCTCTTGCATTTCATTGAGAAATAAAACATAAAGGTTTTAGGAATCATTCCTAACCAAAAGCACATGATCCAGTTTTTAATTGGCTTTGTATTTATAGCGTTAATAAATCTCTTATCGATTTATATTGAAACACTAATTCAGTCAGTTCATTGGGAAACGAAACCTATTAACTATAGGGTAATCTATGAAACATTTATATATCATCTTAAATCTGCTTTAACGGAAGATCTGGTATTCAGAGGCGCAATTCTGTACATACTAATAAGTAAAATAGGAGCTAAAACAGCGATTTTGATATCTGCTTTGTCCTTCGGAATATATCATGTGTTTGCCTATGAAATGACTGGAGACAGAATTGTTCCTGTGCTATACGTTATTCTTGTAACTGGTTTCACTGGATACGTTTGGGCGTATGCATTTGAAAAGACTAAATCCATAGCATTAGGCTTAGGGCTTCATTTAGGTTTTAATTTAATGATGACCTTCTTTTACCAATTACAACCTTATGGCGAATTACTGTTTGCGGAACAATCTAGAGTTGTTCTTTCGCAATGGAATGAATTATATTATTCGTTATTTAAAGGTTTGTTTCCGTCAATAATGACCTTTATTTTTTTGAAACTCTTGCTTAAATCAAGCTTTAAAATATTTAATAACAATGAAAAACTCTATTCTGAAGACGCTATTAAATAAATATCCAACGGGATGTCGTTTGGTGTTGGCAATCCTGCTTTTTGTTTTAGCTCTTGTATTAAGCACCGTAATAGACACGCCATTTTTAAAGACGTATTTTCCTTATGCTTCTGCTATCTTATTGGGTGTTGCGACTTGGCTATTATATAAAACCGAAAAGAAATCATTAGGTGCTATTGGGTTAAACTTGAGTTTAAGAAACTTATCTTTTTTGCCTTTAGGTTTGTTAATTGGCGCTATTGCCTTATTAGGCGCGAAATACGCAAGAGCATTATACGCTGGAGAATCGTTTGCCATAAGTGAGTCTATAAACTATTCAACTATATGGTATGCGCTATATTTTATTTTGCCAACCGTGGCGGTTGAAGAGTTTTTGTTTAGAGGCTATTTGTTTAAGAAAACCATCGAAATTACTAATGTCGTCATCGCAAACATCATTTTTTCTGTTCTATTTATGCTTATTCACGTTTTTGATGAAAATGCGATGAATAATAGAGGATTGATGATTCTTTTAATCATTAGTATTCCGGTTGGACATTTGTTATTTGCAACAGCTTTATTAAAATCGAAAACACTGTTCTTCCCTATCGGTCTTCATTTAGGTAACAATTGGGCGACACGACATTTAATTACTTCATGTGATGAGGGGAATAGTTTCTTGTACACGGTAAACAACACGTCATTTGATACTTGGCCGTCGTTTATTGGTTTTATTCTTATTTTTAATGGTGTGTTCCTATTTGTTGCGTTTTTAATTTGGAAATGGAATGATTTTCCATGGACAAAAAAACAGAATAAATAGATTCAAATTCAGGGCCTTTCATTCCTATTCAAGATTCAAAATATCACCTGTAAAGCGTTTTGTGTTTATTGTGAATTTCCGAAGATGTTAAAAAGAACAAAAATCTATTTTAAGCTGCTTTTTAATTGATTTAAGACTGTTTCCTGTAATTAACAAATGTTGATAATTATTGAATTCAATCCATGAAAAGCTTTTAAAAAGCCTCATTATTTCGTATCTTTGTTTGTACTCGAAAGGATGCTACATGCATCTTTTTTTGTGACATGTAAAATTGAAATTTTGCATAAAAATAAGAACTAGACATTTCAAAATAAATAACAATTTATGAGCGAGAAAAAAGAAGAATTTAACAAGCATAATTATTCGGCTGATAGTATTCAGGCATTAGAAGGTATGGAGCATGTACGTATGCGTCCATCCATGTATATTGGAGATATTGGTGCTCGTGGGCTTCACCATTTAGTATACGAGGTTGTTGATAACTCGATTGATGAAGCACTTGCTGGACATTGTAATAATATTACGGTAATTATTAATGAAGACAATTCTATTACTACTGAAGATGATGGTCGTGGTATTCCTGTAGATCTTCATAAAAAAGAAGGCGTATCTGCTCTTGAAGTTGTCATGACTAAAATTGGAGCTGGTGGTAAATTCGATAAAGATTCTTATAAGGTTTCTGGTGGATTGCATGGTGTTGGTGTGAGTGTCGTAAATGCACTATCAGATCATTTAAGAGCAACTGTTTATAGAGATGGCAAAGTGTGGGAGCAAGAATATGAACGTGGGAAAGCCATGTATCCTGTAAAACAAATTGGAGAGTCTGATAAAAGAGGTACAACAGTAACGTTTAAACCAGATCCAACTATTTTCACCCTAACATTAGAATATAGTTATGATACGCTTGCGAGTAGACTGAGAGAATTAGCATATCTAAATAAAGGAATAACTATTCATTTAGTGGATAGGCGTTCTAAAAAAGAAGATGGCGAATTTGAAGGTGAAACGTTTCATTCTACTGAAGGGCTTAAAGAATTTATCCAATTTTTAGATGCAACAAGAGTGCCTTTAATGAAAGATGTTATCGCATTTGAAGGTGAGAAAAATGGTGTGCCTGTTGAGGTGGCTATGATCTATAACACGTCTTATACTGAAAATTTACACTCGTATGTAAATAATATTAATACACACGAAGGTGGTACGCACTTATCAGGTTTTAGAAGAGGTTTAACGCATACTTTGAAAAAATATGCTGATAACTCAGGAATGTTAGACAAATTAAAATTTGACATTGCTGGTGATGATTTCCGTGAAGGATTAACTGCTATTATTTCAGTAAAAGTTCAAGAACCACAATTTGAAGGACAAACAAAAACCAAATTAGGTAACAGAGAAGTATCTGCATCTGTAAGTCAGGCAGTGTCTGAAATGTTAACTGATTATTTAGAAGAAAATCCTGATGATGCTAAAATCATTGTTCAAAAAGTAATTCTTGCTGCTCAAGCACGTCACGCTGCGCAAAAGGCACGTGATATGGTGCAACGTAAAACAGTCATGAGTATTGGAGGTTTGCCTGGTAAACTAAGTGATTGTTCAGAACAAGATCCTTCAAAATGTGAAATTTATCTTGTTGAGGGAGATTCGGCAGGTGGAACTGCAAAGATGGGTCGCGATAGAGCATTTCAAGCGATTTTGCCTTTAAGAGGTAAAATTCTTAACGTGGAGAAAGCAATGACCCATAAGGTTTTTGAAAACGAAGAAATCAAAAATATATTTACCGCATTAGGTGTAACTATAGGAACTGAAGAGGATAGCAAAGCGCTTAACCTTTCAAAATTAAGATATCATAAAATTGTGATTATGTGTGATGCCGATATAGATGGGTCTCACATTGAAACTTTAATTTTAACTTTCTTCTTTAGATATATGAAAGAGTTGATTGAAAACGGTCATATCTTTATCGCAACGCCACCTTTATTTTTAGTTAAAAAAGGAGCGAAAAAGGAATATGCTTGGAATGACGAAGAACGCTTAGCTCTAATGGAACTATATGGAGATGGCGCAAAAATTCAACGTTATAAAGGTCTTGGTGAGATGAATGCTGTACAACTTTGGGATACCACAATGAACCCTGAGTTTAGAACATTACGTCAAATACAAATCGATAATAGTGCAGAAGCTGATCGTGTATTCTCAATGCTTATGGGTGACGAAGTGCCACCTCGTAGAGAATTTATCGAGAAGAATGCTATCTATGCAAATATTGATGCATAACTAAAAGGTTATACTTCGTTTGATATAAAAAAGCAGCTAATTATTAGCTGCTTTTTTATGTTTAAAACGATACTAAAAACCGATTAAAAGTAGTTTTCAACGATTAAATGCGTATAATTAAGTATTTTTACTACATTTATACCAAACTATAACCCAAGCATATTATGAAAAAGCTTATAATTGTGTTACTATTATTTGTCTCGGTACAGCAATCTAAATCACAAGAATTGGAAACAATTCTATTAGCAGCAGATGATGCAAGCTTACTTACCCAAAACTATTTAAATCCTGCCATGAAAGGTTTGATGTATAGTATGAATGGTGGTTGGTATACAACTGCCAAAACCCATAAAAAATTTGGTTTTGATATTACCATCACTGCTAATGCTTCTTTTGTTCCAAGTAAAGATCAAATGTTTGCGTTCATACCTAGTGATTATACTTATTCATCATTGCCAAATGGAGAAACCTCTTTAAATACAGTTATGAGTGAAAATGATTCAGAAACTGAGATTGATATAAGTATTCCTCTTAATGATGGTACTTTTAAAGTCGCGAGTTTTGATATGCCAGGAGGTATCACTGAAGATTTGCCCATCAATGCCGTTCCTACACCAATGGTTCAATTGGGACTTGGATTGCCATTCAAGACTGATATAAAAATTAGATTAGTGCCAAAATTAAACTTTGATGATAGCGTTGAAGCTAATCTTTTTGGTGTTGGATTACAGCATGATCTAATGCAGTATTTAGGACCATTAGATAAGCTGCCTTTAAGTATTTCAGTTTTAGGAGCCTTTACTAATATGGAAGTTAGCTATGCTATTGAAGATGAAAATACAGAGGATGAAGTTTCGGTGAATAATGGTGAAGCCACATTTAAAATGAATACATGGACTATCCAAGCAATTGCTTCGTTAGATTTTAAGATTATTACGTTTTATGGGAGTGTTGGTTATAATAACGGAAAAACCACCGTTAAAATGAAAGGTGATTATATCCTAACTTATGATATTGAAGATAGTAGCGGTAATGTTATAGGATCTATTGATGAATCAATAAGTAATCCAATAAACTTAGATTTTGAAGCAAATGGTATGAGAGCAACTATAGGGACGCGTTTAAATCTCGGGTTTTTTAAGATCTTTGCTGATTATACGTTGCAAGAATACAATACGGCTTCTGCTGGAATTGCTTTCAGTTTTAGATAGAATATAATACGTCAAATAAGTAATAAAAAGCGTAAGATTTAATCTTACGCTTTTTTCATTAAAACCTTAAAAATTCGTAATTTTGCACTCTCAATTAACAAGACAATTTAAAATATAAAACATATGAAGGTTACAGTAGTTGGAGCAGGAGCAGTAGGCGCAAGTTGTGCAGAATATATTGCCATCAAAGATTTTGCGAGTGAAGTTGTATTATTAGATATTAAAGAAGGTTTTGCAGAAGGTAAAGCAATGGACTTAATGCAAACGGCTTCATTAAACGGTTTTGATACTAAAATTACTGGTGTCACTAACGATTATTCTCAAACAGCAAATAGTGATATTTGTGTGATTACTTCTGGTATTCCACGTAAACCAGGTATGACTCGTGAAGAATTAATTGGGATTAATGCTGGTATTGTGAAAATGGTATCGTCGAGCCTCATTGAGCATTCTCCAAATACAATTCTTATTGTGGTGAGTAACCCAATGGATACCATGACGTATTTAGTTCATAAAACTACAGACTTGCCTAAAAGTAGAATTATTGGAATGGGTGGCGCATTAGATTCTGCACGTTTCAAGTTTAGACTAGCTGAAGCGTTAGGTGCTCCAATTAGTGATGTTGACGGAATGGTAATAGGTGGACATAGCGATAAAGGTATGGTGCCTTTAACAGCACATGCTACTAGAAATAGTGTAAAGGTTTCTGAGTTTTTATCCGAAGAACGTTTAAATCAAGTTAAAGAAGATACCAAAGTTGGAGGTGCAACATTAACAAAGCTTCTAGGGACTTCTGCTTGGTATGCACCAGGAGCAGCAGTAAGTGGATTGGTGCAAGCTATTGCTTGTGATCAAAAGAAAATGTTCCCTTGTTCTGTATTATTAGAAGGTGAATACGGACTAAATGACCTTTGTATAGGTGTTCCTGTAATTTTAGGACGTAATGGTATTGAAGAGATTGTAAAAATCAAATTAAGTGATGCTGAAGAAGCGCACCTAAAAGAAAGTGCTGAAGGCGTTAAAAAAACTAATGGATTGTTAGAACTTTAAGCATATTACAGTTGAAAAATTTGTTATGGCAAGATATTTGTCTGTAATGAGTTAATAACAAATAAGTTCATAATCATAACAAATTTAAAACAATGAAAAAATTCTTATTCTTATTCTTAGCAACTTTTAGTTTGACACTTGTAGCGCAAGACAAATTAATTGAAGGTATTGTTATAGCTAAGCAAACTATAACAAGTGAAAATGCTCAAGTTCAAGCACAATTGGAGATGATGGGTGACATGGAAACGACTACATATTTCAAAGGTCAGAAATCCAGAACAGAACTTGAAAACCCAATGACTGGAAGTGTTATCACAATAGCAAATGGTGAAACTAATGAGGTTTTGACACTCATGGACAATATGATGGGTAAAGTGTATAACTATCAAAAAACAGATAGTTTAGAAGAGAAAATAAAGGACATTAAAGTTGTTGCTGGTGATAAAACCAAAATGTTTTTAGGATATGACTGTAAGCAATATACAGTGACTATCAAGCAAGAAGGTGTAGAAATGGCGTTGGATATGTATACCACTGAAGCTATTCCTGTATCATCACAACAAACAGCTATGTTAGGCGATAAATTAAAAGGATTCCCTTTATTTATGACCATGACTATGAATCAACAAGGAATGGAAATGTTAATCACTACTGAGGTAACCGAAATCAAGAAAGCCAAGGTGTCTGATGATCAATTTAACATGACTCCTCCAGAAGGTTATACAAAAGGACCAGGTCAATAAGATACTTTCCTGTAAACAAAAAAAAGAGCAACATCAAGTTGCTCTTTTTTTTTGCATTGTTCTTAAAAACTAACAGTTCAACGAATGAGGGCAGGTCAATCTAGAATTTTTGTTATATTTGGCGCATGAACTCGAGATGGTACATTAGTACTTTAATTATAATCTTCACCTTACTAGGTGGCATAGCTAATAAAGAACAGTTTTCTGAGCCTAATCAGGAAATCGTTTTACAGTTTGCCAGTGATGAGGTTAATAGTCTTGATGCTCAGCAGGCGATTAATATTGTTAAACAACAATTGCAAGATGCAGGTGTTGAGAATATTCAAGTTCAAAAACAAAATGACGGTCAACTAAAGATTACATACTACAGTAATTCAGATGTTAATCGTATAAAAAAATTACTTTCGAAAGAAGCGGCGTTAGAAATTGGTTATGTCTCTCAAGATAATAACCAAAGCAAAATTCCTTCCGAAGACCATACAATTGCCTACGATCTTGATATCTATGAGATTCAGCATGGTGATGACCTTTCAGCTTCAAACGGAAAACTAGCTTTAGAAGCTAAAGCAGAAACTGATAGACTCTTAAACCCTAATGTATTTGTATCTGCTGAAGATATCAATACTACGGAATTAGATCATACTGTTAAAGTGACCTATAAATTCCGTAAGGATATTGCAATTGATAATAGATCACGAAAAATTCCAGAAGTTAGAGCAGGCCCAGAATTTTATGGGATTTGTAATTTTGGTTAAATACTTATACTTCCCATTATACTTTCACAGTACGTACTGAGACACCGATATAATTTTGGTATGTCTCACCATTAAAGTTAGCTTTTTGAATGTCATCGAAAAGTTATACAAACAACATATATAATTATAAAAACAATTGTCAAATCAACGGTAAATTCTATATTTGCCCTTCCGAAATTTCGGAATAAAACATTTGACCTAAAAAAAATAAAATAATGCAAAACAAAGGATTAGTTAAGCTTTTTGCAGTGTTATTTGGATTGGTAAGTATTTACCAATTAGCATTTACATTCAAAAACAACCAAATCGACAACGCTGCAAAAACTTATGCAGAAAGTAAATTTCAAACGCCTGATGAGATTAATGATGCGCAAGTTCGCTACTTAGATTCCATTTCTAATGTAGAAGCTTATAGCATGTTGGGTATTGCAAGCTTCACAGGAAAAGAAGTTAAGGAAAAAGCCATGAATCTTGGTCTTGACCTTAAAGGAGGATTAAATGTGATTCTTCAAATATCAGTAAGAGACATTCTATATGGTTTATCAAATAAAAGTACAGATCCAGCATTCAATAAAGCATTAGAAGATGCCGAAGAAATTCAGAAAGATGCACAAGAACCTTACTTAGAATCTTTTTTTACAGCTTGGGATGCCGTTAAAGGGTCTCAAAAATTAGCGTCTCCAGATATTTTTGCTAACAAAGACTTAGAGGATGATGTTAAATTAACAATGACTGATTCTGATGTTGAAAAAGTATTAGCAGAAAAAGTTGATGAGTCAATCATTTCTGCTTTCGAAGTATTACGTAAACGTATTGATCAGTTTGGTGTAACATCTCCAAATATTCAACGTTTAGGAAACTCTGGACGTGTATTAGTTGAATTACCAGGAGTAAAGGATATCAAACGTGCTACTCAGTTAATTACAACGACTGCACAATTACAATTTTGGGATGTAGTTAAAGCTCAAGACCTAAATGATTTTATCGTTAAAGCGAATCAAACGCTTAAAGCGAAATTAGATACTAGTGAAAAAGTTGAAACAGTTGAAGCTCAAGATAGCTCAGCTACTGATAGTACTATTGATGATTTATTAGGAGAAACATCTACAGATTCTACTGCAATAACTTCAGTGAATCCATTATTAGAAATGATTGTGGATCCAAATAGCCAAGGCTTATTTACGCTTCGATTAGAAGATAAAGAGAAGTTGCTAGAGTATTTAAAAATGCCAGATGTATTGGCTAATCTTCCAGCAGATATGCGTTATACTAAGTTTGCTTTTGGTTTACCTTTCGCAAATGCAGATACAGGAGCAGAGTACATCGATTTATATGCCCTTAAAGGTAACAAGGCACAAGAACCAGAATTAAGTGGTGGTGTGGTTACAGATGCACGTCAAGCTTATACGCAAACGAATAGGCCATCGGTTTCTATGCAAATGAACGCTAAAGGTTCTAAGGTATGGGAAGAAATGACTGGTCGTGCAAATCAAAACCAAAGTCAGATTGCCATTGTTTTAGATAGTATTGTTTATTCTGCACCTACTGCTTCAAGTGGAGCAATTTCTGGTGGAAATACTGAAATCTCTGGAAACTTTACAGTAAAAGAAGCTGAAGATTTAGCAAACGTTTTAAGAGCCGGTAAATTACCTGCTAGAGCTGAAATCGTTCAAGCTGATCAAGTTGGACCTTCATTAGGACAAGAAGCAATTGATAGTGGTACGAAGTCATTCTTAATTGCATTATCTTTAGTATTACTATGGATGATTATGTACTATGGTAAAGCTGGTATTTTTGCGGATATTGCTTTAGCGTTTAACATCTTATTAATCTTTGGTGTACTTTCAGGATTGGGAGCTGTATTAACACTTCCTGGTTTAGCTGGTATTGTATTAACCATTGGTATGTCGGTTGATGCCAACGTACTTATTTTTGAACGAATACGGGAAGAGCTTGGTAAAGGGAAATCGCAAAAAGAAGCCGTTAAAGATGGTTTCGCTAATGCATTGTCTTCAATCTTAGATGCGAATATCACAACAGGTTTAACAGCATTAATTTTATTCGTATTTGGTACAGGTCCAATTAAAGGTTTTGCAACAACCTTATTAATTGGTATTATGACTTCATTATTTACAGCAATTTTTATCACGCGTTTATTGGTAGATTGGTATGTAAACAGTGGAAAGAGCTTAGATTTCTCAACATCAATTACTAAGAATTTATTTAAGAACAATAATATCAACTTCATTAGTAAACGTAAAGTTGCTTATGTGGTTTCTGGTATTTTAATCTTAGTGAGTTTAGGATCGTTATTTACTAATAAACTAGACCAAGGTATTGACTTTGTTGGAGGTAGAACTTATCAAGTTCGTTTTGGTGAAGCTGTAAGTGCTGAGAAAGTTTCAGAAGACTTAACTGCAGTATTCAATAGTGTTGAAGTAAAAACAATTGGTAGTGCAAATCAATTAAAGATTTCTACGAAATATAAGGTTGATGAAAATTCAGTTGAAACCGACGAAGAAGTGAAAACGATGTTGTTCGAAGGATTAAAACCATACTTGCCAAGCGGTGAAACGTTTAAAGACTTTTCCGAAGCAAAAGGCGATATTGGTATTGTATTATCTAGTAAGGTGAGTCCAACAATTGCCGATGATATCAAGAGTGAATCGTTATTAGCAGTCTTAGGATCACTACTTGTAGTGTTCTTGTATATCTTAATTCGTTTTAAGAGATGGCAATTCTCATTAGGAGCTGTAGCTGCAGTATTCCATGATGTGATTATCGTTTTAGGGATCTTCTCATTATTATACAAATTCATGCCATTCAGTATGGAAATCGATCAAGCATTCATCGCAGCGATTTTGACCGTAATTGGTTACTCCCTGAATGATACGGTTGTTGTATTTGATAGAATTAGAGAGGTGCTTGCAGAACGTGCAGGATTTAAAGGTGGTGTAAATATCAACTCTGCGATTAATAGTACATTGAGTAGAACATTAAATACGTCGTTAACAACCTTAGTGGTGTTATTGGCAATGTTCACTTTTGGTGCAGAATCGCTTAGAGGATTATTATTCGCCTTAATTATTGGTGTTGTTGTTGGTACATACTCTTCAGTATTTATCGCAACTCCATTAATGTATGATACTTTAAAGAATAAAGGTATCGCACCTCCAAAAGAGGAAGAAGACAAAAAATAAATGTCATTCACATATATTAAAAAAACCACTTCATTTGAAGTGGTTTTTTTGTTTCTTAAGTTTTTTCTTCAGAGTATTTATCAGTTTGTATGTTTTTTCGCGCAAACTTTTGTTAATTCCTGTATCTTTAATAAAAACTGTTAAAGTCTGTAAACATGAAAAAAATAATACTCTTAATTTTCACGATAGTCTCAATTCATACGTATGCACAGGATGTGGTTATGCAAAATGGAACAATAAATGCATGTTCTGGGATTTTTACAGATTCTGGAGGAGAATTTGAGAATTATTCGAATGATGAAAGCTTTGTATTAACAATATGTCCTGAGGAAATAGGACAGTTTGTACAACTTTCATTTACAAGTTTTGGTACGCAACTCGGTGCAGATAGTATGACTATATATAATGGAGATAATATTGCAAGTCCTTCTTTAGGCGTTTTTTCTGGAGCAAACAATCCAGGTTTAATATCTGCAAACGATAGTACAAGTTCTGGGTGTTTAACTATTGAATTTATTTCAGATGGTATAGGGGATACAACAGGTTGGTCTGCAGATATTTATTGCTTCACTCCTTGTCAAATTATTACATCACAATTAGATACTTCAACACCAATACCAAATACAGATGGTTTTATTCAAGTGTGTGCAGGTGAGGATATTACGTTAAGTGGTAGTGGTAATTTTGAAATTGACGGAGTAGGAGCAACGTATGAATGGGATTTAGGTGATGGAAATACAGTGTCTGGACAAACAGCTACATTCTCATATGATACATCTGGGATATATGTTGTCAATCTGAGGATCAGTGATACTAATACAAGTACTCATCCTAATGGCTGTTTTAATACCAATTTAATAAACCAAGTGATTCAAGTGTCTGGCGTGCCTGATTTTACAGGAACAGAAGCTGCTGATGATACGCTTTGTTTTGGAGAAACAACAACTATTGAAGGTATTGTAAACCCTTTTGCTGTGATTTATAATTGCCCTCCACCTGTAAGTGGTACAACTTTTTTACCAGATGGCTCTGGCGCAGTTTATAGTACTTGCGTAACCGTAAATTGTTTTGAATTTGATGAGGTATTAATAGATGCGTCACAACTTTTGGATATATGTATGAACATAGAGCACTCCTATTCAGGTGATTTAAATATCAAAATCATTTCTCCTAATGGTCAAGAAGCAGAATTATATTCTCAAGGTGGTGGGAATGTTTATTTTGGGGGTGCAAACGATGATGCTAGTAATATTCCTGGAATAGGTGCAGATTATTGCTTTTCTATGTCTGCTACCACATTATTAGCAGAGGCTAATACCATTACTGCTGGGTTTAATCCGCCGGGTGATTCATTTGAACCAGGAACTTATTTGCCTGTCGAATCATTTAATGCTTTGGTTGGAAGCCCGCTTAATGGAGAATGGTGCATTGAAATTATTGATAACCTTGCTATAGATAATGGTTATATATTTTCATGGGAATTAAATTTTGATCCAGATCTTCCGCAGCAAGATTTTTCTTTTATTCCTTCTATTACGTCCCAATCATGGGATCCCAATCCTAGCATAACTGAAACAAATGGCAATACCATTACAGTAGCTCCAAATGCGTCAGGAGAATATTGCTATATCTATAGAACTGTTGACATATTTGGTTGTGAGTTTACTGAAGAAATTTGCATTACTATCGCCGATGAAGATCAACCGCCTGTAACCTATTATGAAGATACTGATGGTGATGGCTATGGTGATACTGGTAATTTTATAATTGAGTGCTCTGATTTTCCGCCAATAGGATATGCACTAAATAATTTAGATTGTGATGATACTAGTGATACAGTTAATCCTGGAGCACCAGATACAGAGGGAAATGGCGTAGATGAAAACTGTGATGGTGTAGATGGGATTGCTTTAAGTATTGAAGACCAAATTTTGGCCAATATATCTGTATTTCCAAATCCGTTTAACGCAAACATAACAATCAATTTGCCTTTAGGTTTGACTGGAAATAAAATCGATATCAATATCTATGATTTAAATGGTCGTATAGTTTACAATAAAAGTCACGCTATTGTCGATAGTAAAATAACAATCACTAGCTTAAATGATTTGGCTAAAGCTCCATATTTTATAAAAATATCAGATAACGAAATTGGATTCACTGTAATTAAAAAATTAATTAAACTGTAACGAGTAAGAAATTTTTATCACTTTAGAGATATACAAAATTTCTTATGCTGAAAAAAACGCTTACTGTTTTATTGATGTTACTTTTTTCAATGACTTAGACTCAAAGGGGAGAATAACAAAAACCCGTAACATATTAAAAGGAATATACAGACATTATTTTTTACCGGGATTAATATAACTTACGATTATGGAATTCCTTTTAACAACGGAAACTTGAATAATGTGAGTTGTCACAAAGTAGGACTAAGCTTTAATCTTGATAGACGGGGAATGGATCACTTATAAACTAATGATCAGAAAACTCTATTTTATCTCCTTTTTCTAAAGTCCATTCGTCACTCAATCCGGAATTAACTTCAAGAACATACTTTGCTTGGCCTTCAGAAGGTAAAGACGTTTCGTCAAAAGGCTTAGCGTTTTTCTGAATACTAACGATAGTTTTGTCTTCAGCGATGTAGATAATATCTAATCCAATTTCAGTATTCTTCATATAAAACGAACGGTAATCTATATCAGGAAAAATAAACAGCATCCCCTGATTGGTAGCCATGCTTTTACGATACATTAAACCTGTTTGAGTCGAGTATTCGTCATCTGCAATTTCGATATCCAAATTGACTAAAAGTGAATCTGACGCCGCTTTTCTTAACTGAAGCTCACCTTCCTTTTCAAATATAATCTTCACTTCCTTTACTTCGGAAGATTGACGCTCTTCCTTGCATGATGAGAGTTGCAAAGCAGCGATTCCGAAGACACTTATAGAAACGATTTTTAAAAATGGACGTTTCATTATTAGCTCAGTTTCGTTTTAGGCTTATAAACAAACATAAAATACAAACCGATTAAAATAAACGGAATACTTAACACTTGTCCGGTATTCATAAATGAGACATAATCATCTCTGCCTTCTACTTGTGCTTCTTTTACAAACTCAACAAAAAATCTAACGGTCCAAAGTAAGACAAGAAATAATCCAAACAAAAAGCCTGATTGTTGTCTTTTATTGGTTTTCCAATAGAAATATAACAGAATTAGAAATACGAAGATATAACTACCTGCTTCATACAATTGTGCTGGATGTCTAAAAGGAACTTTCTCTAGAAGTTCAGCATATTTAGAGTTATTTCCTACAGCTGCATAAGCTTGTTTAACATCTTCGATGCCAGTAGCTTTTACAATTTCATACTTATTATAATGGTCTTGCACAAAACGAACGCCTAGAGATGATTCTGTGATTTTTCCAATAATTTCAGAATTAATAAAATTTCCTATTCGAACAAAAACAGCACCCAATGCCACAGGAATAACAACAAGGTCTAATATCCATATCAATGGTTTTTTTAAGATTTTCTTGTTGTATAAATACATAGAGATAATCATCCCAATAGCTGCACCATGACTCGCAAGTCCTTGGAAGCCTGTAAATTCAAATCCGCCTGCAAATTTAAAAGGAAGAAAGATGCTAAAAAAGTCTTGCGTAATCAGTTCACGTTGATAAAAAAGCACATGACCTAAACGTGCGCCGAGCATAATCCCGATAACCGAATAAATAAATAAAGAATCTAAAGACTCTTTAGTTTGTTTTTCGTTGTTATAGATGCGTTTCATGATGTTGAACCCAAGTATAAATGCGACAATCCACATTAGACTATAGAAGTGAAGTGTGAAAAATCCTAAGTCAAATCCTTTAGATGGATTCCAGACCATTTCGAGAGCAAGCATAAAATTGGTTTTTGTTGGGCTAAAGATAGTATTTATGAATAAAATACAATACGCATTAGGATAGTTTTAATCTTCTTTCTCAGGAACTGGGTCATAGCCAGATCTTCCCCAAGGCGACGGAACGAAATAGAAAATGTACAGTGTACATTTTTAGAGAACGTGCGAGCTGGCGCATTGGTAATTTTTAGTTGTCATCCTTCTCAGGAACTGGATCATAGCCAGATCTTCCCCAAGGATGACAACTAAAAATACGTCTTAAGGCTAATTTTCCACCATTCCAAAGCCCGTGTTTTTCTAAAGCTTCTTTAGAATAGTGAGAGCATGTTGGTTGGAACCTACATGTTGCAGGAGTCAATGGAGAGATTAAAGTTTGATAAACTTTGATTAGAAATAAAAAAGGAGCAACTAGTATGCGTTTCATGACTAGTTGGTCGTAAAAGTAGTTCCATCCTTGCCATCATTCAACTGAATGCCTTTTGCTGCTAACTCATCACGAATTTTATCAGACATAGCAAAATCTTTATTTGCTCTTGCTTCTTGTCTTAATTGTATGAGTAGTTCTACAGCTCCAGCTAATTTATCGCTTCCTGTGTCGGCTTTGGTAACATTAACCAATCCTAAAACATCAAAGGTGAAATCATACATGGTTTTCTTCAAGAGCTCTAAGTCTTCCGAAGTTAATGATGCACCTCCAACTTTAATTTGATTCATTTGTTTTGCAGCTTCAAAAAGATGTGCAATTAAAATCGGTGAATTAAAATCGTCGTTCATTGCATCATGGCATTTTTGACGCCATTCAGAAACATTAAATGTGGATGTGCTTCCAGATTTCAAATCATCTAACAAATTAATAGCATCCATTAAACGATAGAAGCCTTTTTCACTTGCCTGTAAACCATCATCAGTTAAATCTAAAACGCTTCTGTAAGAGGATTGTGCATTAAAAAAGCGAACTATGCTAGGAGCGTATGCTTTGCTGAAAAAACTATTGTTTCCAGATAATAATTCATCAGGATTAACCGTATTTCCTGTGGATTTAGACATGCGTTGTCCATTAAGTTGTAGCATATTAGCATGCATCCAGTAATTGACAGGCGATTGTCCTTTTGCTGCTTCACTTTGTGCGATTTCACATTCATGATGCGGAAATTTTAAATCCATTCCTCCGCCGTGAATATCAAAATTATCACCAAGATATTTGGTGCTCATAGCAGTGCATTCTAGGTGCCAACCTGGAAACCCGTCACTCCAAGGAGAAGGCCAGCGCATAATGTGTTGAGGTTCGGCGCGTTTCCAAAGTGCAAAATCCTGTGGATTCTTCTTGTCAGTCTGTCCGTCAAGCGCTCTTGTATTATGTATTAAATCCTCCAGATTACGCTTGCTTAGTTTTCCGTAGTCGTTAGTTTCATTAAATTTATGAACATCAAAATATACAGACCCATTAACCTCATATCCAAAACCGTTATCAATAATCGTTTTGATGAGTTCTATTTGTTCAATAATGTGTCCAGTTGCTGTAGGCTCTATACTAGGTGGTAGAAAATTAAACGTCTTTAAAACATTGTGAAAATCGACCGTGTAGCGTTGCACAACTTCCATCGGTTCAATTTGCTCTAAACGTGCTTTTTTTGTGATTTTATCCTCACCAGTATCAGCATCATTTTCTAAATGTCCAGCATCTGTAATGTTTCTCACATACCGCACTTTATAACCTAAATACTTCAGGTAACGAAACACCATATCAAAAGACATAAACGTTCTTACATTTCCTAGATGCACATTGCTGTAAACCGTAGGGCCACATACGTACATGCCGACATAACCGTCTTCAATAGGTTGAAACGTTTCTTTTTTTGCGCTTAGCGTATTATAAATTTGAATCTTTTGCTCTTTGTACAAATGCATAAAGTGACGATTTAAAAATGCGTTGATTAGATTAAAATTTTTTAATATTCAAAGCTAACATTTTATTTTTTCTTCGGAAGAGTGGAAACCTAAAAAGACGTATCCATTTTAATGTAGTCTAAAAACTCTCTTTTGGTTTCTTTATTTTTGAATTTCCCACCAAATTCTGAAGTTACCGTACTACTATCAACATCTCTTATACCTCTTGAATTGACACATAAATGCTTAGCATCAATAATACAAGCAACATCTTCGGTGTTTAATACTTTTTGGAGTTCTTTTACAACTTGAATAGTCAAGCGTTCTTGAACTTGAGGTCTTTTTGCAAAATAATCTACGATTCGATTCATTTTAGAGAGCCCAACAACAGTTCCGTTAGAAATATAAGCTACATGCGCTTTACCAACAATTGGTAAAAGGTGATGTTCGCAAGTTGAGTATACCGTGATATTTTTCTCAACAAGCATCTCTCCATATTTATATTTATTTTCAAAAGTTGATGCGCTTGGCTTTTGGTCTGGATCGAGTCCGCCAAAAATTTCATTTACAAACATCTTTGCTACTCTATTTGGTGTTCCTTTTAAACTATCGTCAGTTAAATCAAGACCTAAAGTTTCTAAGATGTGTCTCACATCATCTTTGATAAGGTCTACTTTTTCAGAAGAGGTTAACTTAAAAGCATCACGACGTAGAGGTGTTTCTGAAGAAGTCCCAACATGATTATCGCCAACAGCATCAATATCTTGTGTGTGTTTATCTATTTTCATTTTTCATATTCCGTAAAAACGGAAATTCATTTTAATTAAAATATAGTTCTTTTATTTAAAAAGAGAGTGCAAAGATAAGCAATAAAAAAAAATGATAATAGGGTAGGTGTTTTTTAATTTAAGATGTTATATGCCTATAATCGGCATGTATGTACATGATATCCAATTTAACAGTTTGTTTACTAAAATTTTCTTAAATTCCGCATCCAATAAATATAAATAATCATGAACTCAAAATTACTGTTCCCTCTAATGTTGTTCTGTGCTTTACTGGCAACACCTACAATGTTTTCTCAATCTTCAAATCAATCCAGAAAACAAAAAACAGTTAACTATAACATCAATGTAAATAACCCTTTAAATAGCTCCGAGCTAGCCCAAATTAATCAGGTTTATGGAAGCACAGCAAATATAAATGTCTTGAGCATTCCACAGCGATTAAAGGATATTAAAAATATTTTGCGTAATCGAGTTGAAATAAAAAATATCCCAAATCCAAGCGATCAAAAGGCATGTACTTTATTATCTGATGTGCCTTTAATGGATTATTATGTTAATGATTTGCAACGAGACACGAATTTTAATCCACAGAATTTTAATCCGTTAAAATATTTATTCAATTTTTATTCCAACGGCGGAACACATATGTATAGAGTAGATAATACCAGTTACTTTATTGTTATCAAATCTCAACATAAATAAAATATTAATTAGCCATTTATAATTTTCAGTTATGAAAAAAGCACTACTCATATTTTTCACATTATTTTCATTACAAACTTATGCGCAGGATGTTCTTATGCAAGATGGAACTGTAACAACCTGTTCAGGAACTTTTTTTGATACAGGAGGTTCAGGAGCTCCATATTCAAGTGATGAAAACTTAGTTTTAACTATTTGTCCTGAAAACCCAGGACAGTTGGTGCAATTAAATTTCACAGAATTTAGTACGCAATTAGGAGCGGATGTCATGACCATTTATAATGGTGATAGTGTGGCAAGTCCGCCTTTTGGTACTTATGATGGTGCTAATACACCAGGTTCTGTAACTGCTACAGAAGACAATGGATCAGGTTGTATAACCATTCAATTTGTTTCAGATGGAGCAGGTACAATAACAGGGTGGGCTGCAGATATTTCTTGTTTCACACCTTGTCAAGTTATTACTTCACAATTAGACTCAGCTAGTCCAGCACCAAATGGTGATGGTTATATAAGAGTTTGTCCAAATCAAGAAATCACACTTACCGGTAGTGGTAATTTTGAGTTTGATGGCACAGGAGCAACATATGAGTGGGATTTAGATAATGGAAATTTCGTTGATGGACAAACAGCAACATTCTCATACGATACTCCGGGAGTATATATCGTTAATTTAAGCGTTAGAGATGCAAATACAGATTCAGATCCTTTAGGATGTGCAAATACGAATTTAATTAATCAAGTGATACAAGTGGCTACAGAACCTGACTTTACAGGAACTCAAGCTGCAGATGATACGTTGTGTTTTGGAGAAACCACAACGATTGAAGGTGTAGTAAGCCCTGTGCCTTTTGTGAATGATTGTACACCACCAGTTAGTGGAACAACATTCTTGCCAGATGGTTCAGGAGCAGTTTATACAACTTGTATTACAGTAGATTGTTTTGAATCTGACCAATTACTAACTGATCCAGCACAGCTTATTGAGATATGTGTGAATATGGAACATTCTTATTCTGGAGATTTAGATATAAAAATTATTTCACCAAATGGCCAAGAGGCCGATTTATTTAC
This sequence comes from Psychroserpens sp., assembly GCF_036960315.1. Taxonomy (NCBI): domain Bacteria; kingdom Pseudomonadati; phylum Bacteroidota; class Flavobacteriia; order Flavobacteriales; family Flavobacteriaceae; genus Psychroserpens; species Psychroserpens sp. The sequence continues at coordinate 83,834 of NZ_JBALVR010000014.1, forward strand.
TCAAGCTGGTGGAGGAACGTATTTTGGAGGCGCTAATGATGATAATTCTAATACGCCTGGAATTGGCGCAGATTATTGTTTTTCTATGTCTGCAACAACACTACTGTCAAATGCACCTACAGTAACAGCTGGTACAAATCCACCAAATAATTCATGGGAACCTGGTACTTATTTGCCTGTTGAATCTTTCAATGATTTAGTTGGAAGTCCGTTAAATGGAGATTGGTGTATAGAAATCGTTGATAACCTTTCTATTGACAACGGATATGTGTTTTCTTGGGGATTAAATTTTGATCCTAATATTCAACCACCAGAATTGTCATTTACACCTGTAACCGTATCTGAATCTTGGGATGCAGATCCTTCGATAACTAATGTTACTGGAAATACAATTACTGTTGCACCATTAACAGCTGGAACACATTGTTATACTTATAGAGCAGTTGATGACTTTGGTTGTGAATATACCGAAGAGGTTTGTATCACAATGGAAGAAGAATTATTGGCAGATGTTAGTGCAGTTACAAATCCAATTTGTAATGGCGAAGATGCTCAATTCCAAATTACTGGCTCTCCAAACGGAACAGTAAGTTATACCATTAATTCAGGTGCTATACAAACAGTAGTTCTGGATGCTTCAGGTGTAGCTATAGTTACCTTAGGGGTTCCTGCCGTTGATCAAACTTTTAGTCTTATTGATATTACTGTCGGAGCTTGTACACTTACTTTAAGTGACGATAGTGAAACAATCCTTGTTGGTCAAGTATTTGATACTTCCTTTACGATGACGCCAACTTGCGATGGTGGCACTGCAACAATTACTGGTGATGCTGGAGGTGTATTTTCTTTTGAAGACCCTCAACCCACTGATGGAGCTGTAATAGATCCAGTAACAGGTACAATTACAAATGGTGTTTCTGGAACAACTTATACGATTTTGTATGAATTTGTAAGTTCTTGTACCCCAGGAAATACGGTAACAGTTACCGTTCTCCCTGCTCAAGACGCAGGCTTTACATTGACACCAACATGTGATGGGGCTACAGCTACAGTAACAGGTGATTTAGGTGGAACATTTTCTTTTAACCCAATACCTGTTGATGGTGCGATTTTAGATTTGTTAACAGGAACAATCACTAATGGTACTCAAGGAGCTACTTATACCGTTGTGTATTCAGTAGTTGGTGCTTGTCCAGTGTCATCTACAGAAACAGTGACAGTTTTACCTTTTGAAGATTCTAGTTTTACATTGACTGCTACTTGTGAAGGCGCAACTGCAGTTATTACTGGAGATGCTGGTGGAAGTTTTGTTTTTAATCCAGTTCCAACAGATGGGGCTACAATCAATGCTTCTACAGGGTTAATCTCTGGAGTATCAGGGACAACTTATACAGTAGAATATACAACATCAGGACCATGTCCAGAAACAACTAGCGAAAGTGTATCTGTTTTACCTTCGGAAGATTCTTTATTTACATTGATTCCAAGTTGTACAGGTGCGACAGCTACTATTACTGGAGATATTGGAGGAGTTTTTGTATTCAATCCAGTTCCAACTGATGGAGCAACAATAGACGCGGTAACAGGAGAAATTACTAATGGAGTTTCTGGTATTTCATATACTGTAGAATATACAACTTCGGGAGCATGTCCTTCAACAACGTCTGTATCTGTAACTGTTTTCCCTGAGGATAATTCAAGTTTTACAATATCACCTACTTGTGATGGAGGTACTGCAACAGTTTCAGGATTACCTGGTGGAACATTTGCATTTAATCCAAATCCAGGTGATGGAGCAGTTATTGACCCATCTACAGGAACCATAACAGGAGGCCAATTTGATGCAACTTATACTGTAGAATATACCACAAATGGTATATGTCCTACAACAACAACGCAATCAGTGATAGTCTTTTCTCAGCCTATCGTTATTGCTCCAACCGCTTTAGCGGTTTGTGACGATGGTACACCAGATGGCATAACAAGTATAGATTTAACATTAAAGAATGTAGAGGTTACAGGTAACAA